>DATMTS010000106.1:0-181345 GCA_035564555.1 Humibacter sp. | reverse complement strand
GAGAATGACCGCGTCGCGGGGCGGCAATGCCCCGCGACGCGGTTCTTCGCTTACCCTTATGGCGAACCCGACGACGATGTCGGGCGATAACCGGCATCGGATGACCACCACATGCTTGCAACACTCCTGCTGACCTCAGCGGCACCGCTCGACAACAACTGGATCAACTTCGACTTAACGAGCTTTCTGCAGAACTTCTGGCCTGCGACGTTCGACGGACTCACCTTCGGCGCCATCTATGCGCTCGTCGCGCTGGGCTACACGCTCGTCTACGGCGTGCTCAACCTGATCAACTTCGCGCACTCCGAGGTGTTCATCACCGGGTGTTACGCGGTGTTCTTCACGCTGAGCTGGCTCGGCTTCGGGCCCTCCGCTCCGAACCTGAGCATCGGGGCGATCATCCTCAATCTGATACTCGCGCTGGTGGCCGGCATGGTCGCCTCCGCCGCGATCGCGTTCATCCTGGAACGGGTCGCGTACCGTCCGCTCCGCCGGCGCAACGCACCGCGACTGGTGTTCCTGATCACAGCGATCGGCGCGTCGTTCTCGATCCAGTACCTGTACTACATCTTCTTCGGAGCGACGGCCGAGCCGGCGGTGACGATGTTCATCCCGAGCCCGGTGTTCGACGTTTTCGGCACCATCGTCGACAGTCAGCAGATCACGATCGTGATCGCCGCGATCGTGCTGATGATCATCACCGACCAGTTCATTCGACGCTCGCGCACCGGGCGCGGCATCCGCGCCGTGGCGCAGGACCCCGACACGGCGACCCTGATGGGCGTCAACCGCGATCGCATCATCGTGACCACGTTCATCATCGGCGGCATCCTCGCCGGCGCTGCGGCGCTGTTCTACGTGATGAAGGTGCCCAGCGGCGTCATCTACAACGGCGGGTTCATTCTCGGCATCAAGGCGTTCGCGGCAGCCGTGCTCGGCGGCATCGGCAACGTGCGCGGCGCGCTGCTCGGCGGCCTGCTGCTCGGCCTGATCGGCAACTACGGCCAGTTGCTGCTCGGCGACGCGCAGTGGACCGACGTCATCTCGTTCATCGTGCTCGTGCTCGTGCTGCTGGTGCGGCCGAGCGGCATCCTCGGGCAGTCCTTGGGAAGGAGCAAGGCATGAGCACCCAAGACGGCAAGACGGTCATGCCGAGCGCCCGCGCGGCGCAGACCGGAGTCGACCGCGAGTCGTTCGGCCGCGGCAGGCCCGGCGACGGCTGGCGGCGCCGCTGGCGCAATCTGCACCGGTGGCAGCAGTGGCTCGTGCTGGCGGTCATCGCGGTGCTGGCCTACCTGCTGCCGGTTGCGAATCCGTGGCTGATCACGACGGAGCCGGGCAACAACTTCGCGATCGCGTGCTTCCAGATGTCGGTCTACGCGCTGGTCGCCGTCGGCCTGAACGTCGTCGTCGGCTTCGCCGGGCTGCTCGACCTCGGCTACATCGCGTTCTTCGCGATCGGGTCGTACACCGCGGCGTTCTTCACAAGCCCGGACTCATCGCTCATCCACATCCCCTACCTGTGGACCCTGCCGCTGGCGATCGGCATCGCAATGGTGTTCGGCGTCGTGCTCGGCATCCCGACACTTCGCCTGCGCGGCGACTATCTGGCGATCGTGACCCTCGGTTTCGGTGAGATCATCCGAATCCTGGCCACGATCATCCCCGCGGCCAAAGGCCAGGTGGGCTTCCAGAACATCGGCAGACCGCCCGGAACCGGGGTCAGCGGCGAGCCGCTCTTCTCGAACTCCAACGGGACTCCGTGGTACTGGCTCGTCGTCACCATCCTGATCATCGTGCTGATCCTGGTCGGCAACCTGGAGCGCAGCCGGGTGGGCCGCTCCTGGATCGCGATCCGCGAAGACGAGGATGCCGCCGAGATCATGGGCGTGCCCACCTTCCGCTTCAAGGTGTGGGCGTTCGCGATCGGCGCCGGCATCGGCGGTCTCTCGGGCGCGCTGTTCGCCGGGCAGGTCGGCTTCGTGAACAACCAGAAATTCGACGTGGTGACCTCGATGCTGTTCGTCGCAGCCGTCGTGCTCGGCGGCGCCGGCAACAAGATCGGCGCGATCCTCGGTGGCGCGATCGTGGCATACATCCCGCTGCGGTTCACCGCCATCGCCGAGTACAAGTACCTGATCTTCGGTGTCGCGCTGGTCGTGCTGATGATCTTCCGCCCGCAGGGGCTGATCGCCGCGAAGAGTTATCTGCTGACCTTCACGCGGCTGGTCAGCGGCAAGCTCGACGGGATCAGGGCCACCCGGCCGGCGCCGCGCACCGGATCTCTCACGGCGCAATCCGCGACCCCGCCGGCAGTGGATGTCGCGCTTTCGGCGTCTGCGACAGCGCACGACGACGCTGCGAATCAGGGAGGTGGCGCATGAGCGGCACGGAAGACCCGCAACTGCCGCCCAGCGCGCAGCGCGCGTACGACGATGCCGTGGCGCGCGCCACGGCATCCGCGGAGCCCGACTTCGACGCGCTGCCCGTCGACGCGGAGATCGCCGAGGCGGCCGCTCCGGAACGCGAGATCGAGGTCGCGGTCGGCGAGCGCATCGTCGACGTCGACCAGCTCACCATGAAATTCGGCGGCCTCACTGCGCTCGACAACATCTCGATGCACATCGATCGCGGTGAGATCCTCGGGCTGATCGGGCCGAACGGCGCGGGCAAGACGACGCTGTTCAACGCGATGACCGGCGTGTACCGGCCGACCAAGGGGCGCATCCTGCTCGAAGGGCAGTCGATCGTCGGGCGCAAGCAGCACACCATCACGCGGATGGGGTTGGCGCGCACCTTCCAGAACATTCGCCTGTTCGGTGAGATGACCGCGCTGGAGAACGTCGTCGTCGGACTTGATGCCCGGCACAAGACCAGCGTGCCCGGCGCCCTGGTGCGCAGTCCCCGGCATTACCGCGAGGAGCGCAGCGCCATCGACCGTGCGCTCGCGCTGCTCGAATTCGTCGGCATCGCCGATTTCGCACAGCAGCTCTCCCGCCATCTGCCGTACGGCTCGCAGCGCCGGCTCGAAATCGCTCGGGCGCTGGCGACCGACCCGAAGGTGCTCTGCCTGGATGAGCCGGCCGCGGGATTCAACCCCGCGGAGAAGGACGAGCTGATGGAGCTCATCCGCACCATTCGGGGCGATGGCTACACCGTGCTGCTCATCGAGCACGACATGCGCCTGGTGATGGGTGTCACCGACCGCATCGTGGTGCTCGAGTTCGGAAAGAAGATCGCCGACGGCACGCCTGAGCAGGTGCGGAACAATCCGCAGGTGATCGCCGCCTACTTGGGAGAGCCCGATGACGACGCTGCTTGAACTGAAGAACGTCTCAGTGCACTACGGTCGCATCCAGGCGTTGCACGACATCTCGTTCGCCGTCGAGGAAGGCGAGATCGTCAGCCTGATCGGCGCCAACGGTGCGGGCAAGACGACCACCATGAAGGCGATCTCCGGGCTGCTCGGGCTCTCGTCCGGCTCGATCACCTTCGACGGAGACGACATCACCAAGCTGAAGGCGCACCTGCGCGTCGTGCGCGGGCTGTCGCAGGCGCCGGAGGGTCGGGGCATCTTCCCCGGCATGACGGTGACCGAGAACCTGGACATGGGCACCTTCGGGCGCAAGGACCGTTCGGGTGTGCCCGAAGACCTGGAGCGCGTCTATTCCCTGTTCCCGCGTCTGCAGGAGCGCCGCACCCAACTCGGCGGAACGATGTCCGGCGGCGAGCAGCAGATGCTGGCGATCGGCAGGGCCCTGATGTCGCGGCCGCGCCTGCTGTTGCTCGACGAGCCGTCGATGGGGCTCGCGCCGCAGTTCATCAAGCAGATCTTCCGCATCATCACCGAGATCAATGCGCAGGGCACCACGGTGTTGCTGGTGGAGCAGAACGCGAACCAGGCGCTCAGCAGGGCGCATCGCGCCTTCGTGCTCGAGACCGGTGCGATCACGCACAGCGGCTCGGGCCGCGAACTGCTGGCGAACCCTGCGATCAAAGAAGCGTACCTCGGCGTCGCCTGACGCCTCCCGCGCGGTCGTCCGCCGCTCCGCGCAGGCGCTCCGCGCTCCGCGCTCCGCTCCGCGCTCCGCTCCGCGCTCGTGGACGCTCCTACCGCTTCGAAATCAGGTGAGGCGAGGTGTCGGCTGGATTATCCAGTTGGATGCGCGCCACACCTGATTTTGACGCGGGTGGACTCGCGCGTGACCTGTTTTCCCCAGGGCCGGATTGATCGGGTTCTCCCCAATCAGGCGGATTCCGCAGGGAGGCAAGACGACGGCGGCGCAAGCTGCCGGGATGGAAACGGTAGCGAACGGCCTCCGGTCGCTCGGCGGGGTTGCACCACGGCGGGCTCTGATGCGGTCGGGCATATCGCCGCGCAGGCTGGCAGGGGCAGTGCGTCGCGGCGAGGTGCAGCGCGTTCGGCAGGGCTGGTACGCGCTGCCCGGGCTTCCCGCCGAGGCGTTGGACGCGATTCGCGTCGGCGGAACGGTGACGGCGACATCCGCCGCGAATCTCTACGGGCTGTGGGCCCTCGACGACGGCCGATTGCACGTGATGGTCAAGTCGAATGCGTCCCGTTTGCGCGGCAGAACAGGCACCGGATCGACACTGACCGACGCCGACGCCGTCTGCGTGCATTGGACCGGCCCTGCAGGTGCGCGGGCGATCGTGCCGATCGTCTCGGCCCTCGTGCACGCGATCGAATGCCAATCGGCTGAGCGCGCTTTGGTGATGATCGACTCGGCCCTCAACAAGGGGTTCGTCACTCGCGCACAGCTTCTGCGCGCGACAGAGGGCCTGCCTCGGCGCTACGCGGAGATCGTCCGGCACAGCGACGGCGGATGCCAGTCGGGAACGGAAACGCTCGTGCGATTGAGGCTGCAGCGCCGCGGCATCCGGGTCGAGACGCAGTTCTACCGTAGAGGCGTGGGGCATGTGGATCTCCTGGTCGGCGAGCGGCTCGTGATCGAGTGCGACAGCCGGTTCCACGACGAGCAGGGGCAGATCGAGCGCGACTACGACCGGGATATCGAGCTCATCGACGGTGACTACCTGATTCTGCGTCTGCGGTACCGGCATGTCATGCAGGAGTGGGACCGGATCGAAGCGGTCATCCTCCGACTGATTCGACGCGGTCGCCACCTGCGGCCCCGGCACCGCTGACCACCGTCGCACTCGCCCAGCTCTTCGCACTGAGCGCCAGCGCCCGCCCCCAGCTTCGCGCCCCGCGCCGCCCCCGCTTCGCGCCCCGTATCGAAATCAGGTGAGGCGGCTGGTCGGCTGGATTATCCAGTCGGATGCGCGTCTCACCTGATTTCGATACGGGGAACAAGGGAAGGGGGACGGGGAACAAGGGAAGGGGGACGGGGCAACGGGGAAGGGGGACACGGAGGGATACGCGGGGCGTCGGCGGACCAGGGTCAGGCGCGGGCGCGCGCGAACTCGTCTTCGGCGTCGTAGAGGAACCACGCGTCGGCGCCGTAGCGCGTCGTCAGCGCGGGGAAGACTTCGCGCCAGCTCTGCTGGCGACGGGCCGCTCCTGCCAGCACGTCGCGCATCCACTCGATCTCCTCGCGCACCGCGTCGGCGTACCGCACAGGCTGCTTGTAACCGAGCTCGTCACGGGCTCGTTGCATGCTGAGCACGATGGGGTTCGGCACCGACCAGGGCGATCCGCCGAGCGCACCGCGCGGCGGACCGGGGAACGTCAGGATGTCGGCGGCGTGGTCCATCGCCGCGAACACGGTTCTGCCGATCTCGGCCACCGACAGGCCCTCTTCGTCCGCGGCGTTCAGCACACGCACCCCGGGCTGTTCCCCGCAGAGCCGGATGAGTTCGGCCAGATTCGCGGTCGCGGTCGTCGAGAATCGGCTCTCTCCGTCGTAGGCGAGCACGACGTGCGGCCGGTTGTCGAGCACCCGTTTGATGAAGTACCACTCGCGCAGCATGTTGCTGTACGGCCCGTGCACCGCTCCCGGACGAAGGATGCTGACCGGCAGCCCCTCGGTCTCAAGGAGGCGGCGCTCCAGCTCCGCCTTCAGCGGCGAGTACGTCTTCTCGGCGTTGTCGATGGTCGGCTGATCCTCGGCGATCGGCACCGGGAAATCCGGGAAGCCGTCGGGACCCGTCGCGACATCCAAGTAGCCGCCGTTCGGAGCCGCATAGACCGAGCCGGTCGAAATGACCACCAAGGAGCCCACGTCACCGGCGAGTTCGGCCAGTTGCGCCGCGTGCTGGGCATCGAACGCCGTCGTGTCCACCACCAGGTCGTGGCCCCGAGCGAGAGGCAGGAGCGTTTCGGAATCCGAACGGTCGAGTCGAACGGTCGTGACGTCGCGTTCAGCGAGTTCCGGGTTGCCGTGGTGCGCGCCCCGATGCGCGATCATCACCGACCAGCCGTGATCGGTGAGCGCCCGGGTGGCGGCGATGCCGATCTGCCCGGTGCCGCCGATGATGAACGCAGTGCGCCCTCCCGTGTGCGCCATGGTTCAACGGTAGAAGCATCCGCGAGCCAGCGCGAGGGTGTCGATGAACTGGAGGCTGTCGCCGTAGCGCTTGGGCGGCCGTCGCACTGGCTCGGCCGCTAGTGCCGGGTCAGCCGGTGGTGACCGGGCGCACGGTGAGCAGGTGAACGTCTTTGTTCGTGCAGGCGGTGAGGCCGGATGCCGCGACGAACGCCGCGTCGTAGGAGTGCGGCGGATAGATGCGCAGGCCGTCGGCGGCCTTGGTCGTGCAGCCGGCCACGTTCCCAGCCTGCACGATCTTCAGCAGGGCATGCGCAGTGTCCCCGGGTTTGAGGATGTGCCGAGTGATCGGCACCGACTGGTCCTCGTCGGCCGCGGCGCCGAGCTGGGTTCCGTTGCCGTCGCCCACGAAAGAGACGCCCGGAAACCCGTGCAGTTCGCACGGGTCGGAGCCCGTGTTCGTGAAGTAGATGGGCATCGTCGTGCTGCCTGCCGCGCCGCTGGGTGTGCCGAGGGTCACGTGCAGGTCGCCGATGGCGCAGGTGCCGAATCCGGTGCTCGCCGTACCGGTGGGCGTCGACGAGGTGCTGGTCTGGGTGGGTGCGGGCGACGACGCCGTGGGGACCGGGCTCGGGGTCGGGGTCGGGGTGGTGCCGTTGGCGGCGACCAGTGCCCAGATCAGGCCCGCGATCGCGAGCGCGGCGACCACGGCGAGCACCACGATCGTGATCGCGGCAGCGCTCGACCGGCCGCCGCGCGGATCGGAGGGCGGTGTCGGCTGGTTCGACGCAAACGGATCGGCCATCGCACCATCGTGTCATCGCGCCGCGCGCGGGCGGAGCAGGCGCGCGGGCGGCATCCACGGTGCGCGGGGCGGCGAGGGGCTGGGCGGGAGGCGGCGCGGCATGGCTAGTGCGCGGGGCGGCATCCACGGTGCGCGGGCGCGCACTACCGGCTAACTAAGATAGGGCGCAAAACGTTTGTCCCGATCTTGGAGTTCCCTTTGGCAGAACAGTCGCGTCTCGATTCCGTGATCACGCTCGCGCAGCACCGCGGATTCGTCTTCCAGGCCGGCGAGATCTACGGCGGATCCCGGTCGGCGTGGGACTACGGGCCTCTCGGCGTCGAACTCAAGGAGAACATCAAGCGGCAGTGGTGGCGGTCCATGGTGACCAGTCGCGACGATGTCGTCGGACTGGACTCGAGCGTGATCCTGCCCAAGCAGGTGTGGGAGGCGTCCGGCCACGTCGGCGTGTTCTCGGACCCCCTGGTGGAATGTCTGAACTGTCACAAGCGCTACCGCGAAGACCACATGCTGGAGGACTTCCAGGCAAAGAAGGGCCGTGAGCCCGAGGGCGGCATGGCCGAGATCGCCTGCCCGAACTGCGGCACGCGTGGCAAATGGACGCCGCCCCGCGACTTCAACATGATGCTGCAGACCTACCTCGGCCCGGTTCAGGATGAGTCGGGGCTGCAGTACCTGCGGCCGGAGACGGCGCAGGGCATCTTCGTCAACTTCGCCAACGTGCTGCAGACCGCTCGGATCAAGCCCCCGTTCGGCATCGGTCAGATCGGCAAGAGCTTCCGCAACGAGATCACGCCCGGCAATTTCATCTTCCGAACCAGGGAGTTCGAGCAGATGGAGCTCGAGTACTTCGTCGAGCCCGGCGAAGACGAGCAATGGTTCGACTACTGGATCGACCGTTCGTGGGACTGGTTCATCGACCTCGGCATCGATCCGGCGAACCTGCGCCGCTTCGAGCATCCGAAAGACAAGCTCTCGCACTACTCGAAGCGCACCATCGACATCGAGTACCGGTTCGGCTTCTCAGGCGAGTGGGGCGAGTTGATGGGCGTCGCCAACCGCACCGATTTCGACCTGTCGACGCATTCCAAGCATTCCGGCAAGGACCTGTCGTACTTCGACCAGGGCAAGAACGAACGCTGGGTGCCGTACGTGATCGAGCCCGCGTTCGGCTTGACTCGCGCGCTGATGGCATTCCTGGTCGACGCGTACCACGAAGAAGAGGTGCCGAACGCGAAGGGCGGCACCGACAAGCGCACCGTGCTGAGACTCGACCCGCGCATCGCACCGGTGAAGGCTGCGGTGCTGCCGCTGTCGCGCAACGAGCGGCTCTCCCCATTGGCGCGCGAGGTGGCGCACGAGTTGCGGCAGACCTGGAACGTCGACTTCGACGACTCCGGCGCGATCGGCCGGCGCTATCGCAGGCAGGACGAGATCGGCACGCCGTTCTGCGTCACCGTCGACTTCGACTCGCTTGAAGACCGGGCGGTCACGGTGCGCGACCGCGACACCATGCAGCAGGAGCGCGTGCCGCTCGACGGGCTGTACCTCTATCTGGCCGAGCGGCTGAAGGGCGCCTAGCCCGCGGTGTTGATCGAGACCAGCGGCTTCCCTGTGGCGAACTCGCTGGCGAGGATGCCGTAGATCGCCATGTCGTGCCACTCGCCGTCGACGAACTCGCGCTCGCGCAGCAGCGCTTCCTGGCGCATCCCGAGCACTCCGCACAGCCGCGCGGATGCCTCGTTACGAGCATCCAGTTCGGCGAACACCCGGTGCGCGCCGAGCGTGTCGAAGCAGAGCCGGAGCAACGCCGTGGCCGCCTCCGTGGCGTAGCCCTGGCCGTGCACGGCTGGGTGGAACACCCAGCCGATCTCGTACTGCGCGTCGGCAGCGCTCTTCAGGAAGACGCTCATGTCGCCGATCACGCGGCCATGCCCGCCGTCGGGCTCGGGCAATTCCACGGCGAACACCAGGCCGTCACCGTCTTCGGTCAGGTGTGAGAGCGCGATGCGCTTGGCCAGCACCTTCGCCGGCTCGTCGTGGTCGCGCACCTCCCAGCGCAGGTAGCGCACGATGTCTTTGCGCTTCTGGTAGGCGCCGTGCAGATCTGTTGCGCCCGCCGCGTTAAGCGGGCGGAGCAGCAGGCGATCGGTCGCGATCTCACAGGCCTCATATGGCAGCGCGGCCAGCGCTCGAACCGCTGTTCCCGTTTCCGTCGTCATCGTCGGTTCCGTCCTCTCGGTGCTGGCTCTCGGTGCTGGTACTCGGTGGTCAGGATGCCGCTCCGCTGTTGCGCGTGTCGGGTCGGTCTGCGGCGGCCCCGCTCGACGGCAGCGCGCCGAACTCGGGGGCGTCGTCTGCGCGGCCCGCGTCGGCCGCTTGGGGCGTGATGCCGAACACCGCGGCGATGCCGGCCGCGAAGCGCTCCGCATCGCCGTCGTGGGCGAGCTCGCGCGCACGAACAGACGGGGTGTGCAGCAGCACCCCGGCGAGGTGTCGCAGCGCGGCTTCGATCGCCTCCCCATCGCCTCGGCGCCGGGAGCGTTCGATCTCGGCGTCGAGCACGTCGTACACGTGCTTGCGCAGCGCGACGAGCGCAGGCTGCACGTCGCGTTCCGCCGTCCGCGCCGCGAACTCCGCGGCCGCCTCGCCGACCAGGCGGCGGGCATCCGTGGCGGCGTTCAACTCCTCCAGCGGCGCGTGCAGGCTGATCGTCTCGAGGTCGAGCAGTTCGGTTCCGGCAACGTGCGCGACATCGGGGTCGACGTTTCGCGGCAGCCCCAGATCGATCACGAGTCGGCGCGACACGGCGCCCGGCAGTGCGTCGGCCCGGCGGAGCATCGCCTGGTCGACGATGACGGACGGCGCGATGCTGCACGTGACGATCAGGTCGCACTCCGCGATGGCGATTTCGAGCCCGTGCAGCGCAACTGCCTCGATATCGTGCTTGACGGCGAACGCGGCCGCGCGGCCGGTACGCGAGAACACGCGTACGTCGACGGCGCCGCGCAGGCGCAATGCGGCAAGGCTCGCGGCCGCGTAGGTTCCGGTGCCGACCAGCAGCACACGGGTCTGCGACCAGTCGGTGATCCGGCTCTCGGCGAGGTCGAGGGCGAGGCGCACGATCGAGCGGCCGGCCCTGCTCAATTCCGTGCCGTTCTTCACGTTGCGTGACGCCCGCGAGGCGCCTTGGAAGAGGCGCTCGAGGTCGGCGCTCACGCCCCCGGCAAGGCGCGCCTGCTGCAGCGCCCTACGCACCTGCCCGGCGATCTCGCCCTCGCCGACGACGACCGATTCGAGTCCGCTGGAGACGGCGAAGAGATGCTCGGCCACCTCGTGTTCGCTCAGCACCTGACTGCCCGACCGCAGTTCATCGACGGGGATCCCTGCGGCCGAGGCGATGATGTCGGTCACGGATGCCGAGCCGGTGGCTCCTTCGGCCGCGAACGGCCCGCGCAGGTCGAGATAGGCCTCGAAGCGGTTGCAGGTGGCCAGCACGACGGCGCCCGCGATCACCTCGTCGTGGTAGCGCAGCGCCGACTCGATCGCGGGCGCATGACGCTCCAGTCGTTCGAGGAGGTCGAACCGCGCGGTGCGGTGACTCGAGGTGAAGCAGAGGAGCACTATTCGAGAGTACGCTCGCGAGCCCGGTAGTTCGAATCGAGCCGTCTTCGTTCGTCGCGCTCAGGTCGTCTTGGCCGTTTCGTGCCGCTTCGCACCACCACCCGCCTCCTTGCCGGCACCCTTGCCTGACGCGTTGTCCGGTTCGAGAGCGGCTTTGGCGGCGGCGATGAACGGCCGGCGTGGATGGGTCACGGCCGAGGTCGACGTGAGGTCGCGCGGGGTGATCGCGTTGATCGCCCACCCGCCGAACAGTCGCACTTTGCGGCCCAGGGTCGGCATCATCAGGCCGTGGTACGCGCGGTCGGTCAGCCACGCGGGCAGGCCGCGCAGGCGCACGCCCTTCACGACGGCGGCGCCGCTGTGCGCGCCGTAGCTGGCGAGGGTGCCGAGCGAGACGTGCCGGTACTCGGCAGGTTGCTCGCCGTGCAGGCTCGAAACGATGTTGCCGGCCAGCAGCCTTGCCTGGCGCATCGCGTTCTGCGCGTTCGGCGGGTAATAGGAGGGCTGGTTGCGGGAGGTGAGATCGGGCACCTGGGCGTCGTCGCCGGCCGCCCAGGCACCGGGCACGACGCTTCCGTCGTCGCGCACGACCTGAAGACGCGCGTTCGCCGCGACATGTCCCTTGGGGCCCAGGGGCAGATTCGAGGACCTGACCGCCGGATTCGGCGTGACTCCCGCCGTCCAGACGATCGTGTCGCTCGAGAAGGCCGTGCCGTCGTCGAGCACGACCTCGCCGTGCTCGCAGCTCTTCATGGTGGTGTTCAGCCGCACTTCGATGCCGCGGCCGCGCAGATGCCGAAGGCTCCACTGCGCCAGTTCCGGGCCCAGCTCCGCCGCGATCCGCCCCTCCGCCTCGACGAGCACCCATCGTTGCCGCACGCCCGCCAGTTCCGGATAGTGCGCCGTCGCGTGCGCGGCCAGATCACGTAGTTCGGCGATCGCCTCGACGCCCGTGTAGCCGCCTCCGACGAAGAGGAATCGGAGTGCCCTCGCCCGCGCCTGCTGGTCGGTCGTCGATGCGGCCCAGCGGATGCGATCGAGAACGTGATCGCGCAGGTGCACCGCCTCCTCGATGGTGGAGAATCCGATGCCCTGCTCCTCGAGTCCGGGCGTCGGGATGACGCGCGTGATCGCACCAAGCGCGAGTACGACGTGGTCGTAACGCAGTTCGACTTTCGTGCCGTCGAGCCGGCGCACCTGCGCACTGCGCGCCTGGCAGTCCAATGACTCCAACCGGCCGGAGACGACCTTGCAGTACGACAGTGCGCGGCGCAGCGGGACCGTGACGTTGCGCGGCGCGGTCTCGCCGCCGGCCACCTCGGGCAGCAACGGCTTGTACGTCATGTACGGGCGCGGTTCGACAACCGTGACGCCGACCTCGCGGGCTCGTACGGCGGGCCTGAGCGCCCAGGCGGTGTAGAGACCGACGTATCCGCCGCCGAGGATGAGTACGTTGGGCACGCTCATGAACCGCTCTTTTCGTCCTTGCCGTCTGCGCCCTTGTGGATGGGCTTGTTGCTGCTGTCAGCGCGGCCGTGGTGCAGCTGGAACGCGCTGGTGATCAGCGAGTAATGGCTGAACGCCTGAGGCGTGTTGCCGAGTTGTCGATTGCGCTTGGTGTCCCACTCCTCGCTGAGCAGTCCGACGTCGTTGCGCAACGTCAGCAGCCGCTCGAAGAGCTCGACCGCCTCGTCGCGCCTGCCCGCGCCGGCCAGCGCGTCGACGAGCCAGAACGAGCACGCGAGGAACACGCCTTCGCTGCCCGGCAATCCGTCGTCGCTCTGCTGCGCGCGGTAACGCAGCACGAATCCGTCTTGCATCAGGTGCTTCTTGACGGCGTCGATGGTGCCCAGCACGCGGTCGTCGTCGGGTGGCAGGAAGCGCACCCGGGGGATCAGCAGCAGACTGGCATCCAGGTTCTCGCTGCCGTAGGACTGCACGAAGCTGTTCAGCTTGGTGTTGAAGCCGTTCTTCAGGATGTCTGCGCGAACGCGATCGCGCAGCCTCCGCCATGCGTCGACCGGGCCGGGCAGCCCGAAGTCTTCGACGCCCTGGATCATCCGGTCGGCGCCGACCCACACCATCACCTTGGAGTAGGTGAAGTGCCGTCGGGGCCCGCGCATCTCCCACAGGCCGTTGTCCGGTTGCTTCCACACCTTCCCCAGGTGGTCCATCAGTGCGAGCTGCAGCGACCAGGCATCCTTGTTCGGGGTCTCCTCGTGCTCGGGCAGGGCGTTCCTGGTCAGCGAGAGGCCGTCGAGCACTTCGCCCCACACGTCGAGCTGGAACTGCTGCGACGCCGCGTTCCCGATCCGCACCGGCGCCGAGCCCTCGTATCCGGATAGCCAATCGATCGTGGTCTCGGGCAGCCGCCTTCGTCCGTCCAGTCCGTACATGATCTGCAGGTCACCGGGATCCCCGGCGGCGGCACGCAGCAGCCAGTCGCGCCAGGCCATCGCTTCTTCCGTGTAGCCGCCGGCCAGAAGCGACTGCAGCGCGAGCGTCGAGTCGCGCAGCCACCCGTAGCGGTAGTCCCAGTTCCGCGGTCCGCCGAGTTGCTCGGGCAGCGAGGTCGTGGCGGCCGCCGTGATGCCCCCGGTCGGAATGAAGGTCAGCGCCTTCAGGGTGATCAGCGAGCGTTGGATCGCCTCGGCGTACGGCCCGGCCGCTTGGCTGTGCGAAGACCAGTCGGTCCAGAACCGGTCGGTGCTCTTCAGCATCGACTCGGCGTCCTTCTGCTGCGGCGCCGGTTGATGGCTGGGCAGCCAGGAGAGCACGAAAGGGATGCGCTGCCCGGCCTTCACGCTGAACTCGCTCACGGTCTTCATGTGCTCGCCGTGCAGCGGAGCGGGAGTATCGACGTACACCGAGTCCGGACCGGCGATCGCGATCAGCCGGTCGTCGCTGCGGCGCACCCAGGGCACGATGTGCCCGTAATCGAAGCGCAGCACGAGCTCGGCGCGCATCGGAACCGTGCCGCTGAGACCCTCGACGATCCTGACGACGTCCACCGTCTCATCCCGCGCGGGCATGAAGTCGGTGATGCGCACCGAGCCGTCGTCGGTATGCCACTCGCTCTCCAAGATCAGCGTTCCCGGGCGGTACCGTCTCGAACTGCAATGGCCGCCGGAAGCCGGCCCCATCAGCCACCGGCCGGCCTTCGCCGAGTCGAGCAGGGCGGCGAAACACGCCGGGGAGTCGAAGTTGGGCAGGCACAGCCAGTCGATCGATCCGTTGGTGCCGACCAGCGCCGCCGTGTGCAGGTCGCCGAGTATCGCGTAATCCTCGATGCGGGTCACGGTCAACGCATCCAGCCCGGTCGCACCATGCCCTCGGCGTTCACAGGCCGACGCTTCCCTGCATGATGCCGCCGTCGACCACGACGCTGGTCGCCGTCACATAGCCGCCCTGCTCGGACGCCAGATACACCACGAGGTCGGCGATCTCCTCCGGCTTCGCCACCCGACCCAATGGGATCGCATCGGTCAGCTTCTTCGCTTCCTCCGGGTCGGAGAGAGTCTGTTCGTTGATCGGCGTATCGACGGCACCGGGGCACACGTTCAGCACTCGGATGCCGTGCGGGCCGAGCTCGACGCCGGCGGTGCGTGCCAGCATCCGCTCGCCGCCCTTGGCCAGGCAGTACGCCGTGTTGCCCGGCATCGGCCAGTCCTCGTGCACCGAGGAGATGTTGATCACCACGCCACCGTCGTTCTGGTCGATGAACTGCTTCGCGGCGAACTGCGTTCCGAAGAACGCGCCCTTCAGGTTGATGTCGAGCACCTTGTCGTAGTCGTCCTCGGTGGTGTCCAGCACCGAGGTGCGGGTCTCCACCCCGGCGTTGTTGACGAGCACGTCCAACCGCCCGAACGAGTCGACCGCCGTCTCGATCATGCGCTTCACGTTGGCCACCGAGCTCACGTCGGCCTTGACGCTGGTCGCCTGACCGCCCGCCGACTCGATCTTGCGGATCAGCTCCTCGGTCTCGTCGGGGTGCGCCACGTAGTCGATCACGACCTTCGCCCCCTCCCGGGCGGCGGCGAGCACGATGGCTTCGCCTATGCCGCTGCTCCCGCCCGTGACGACGACCGACTTTCCCTGCAGCAACATGCTCGCGCCCTCCTTCATGCCGTGTCCTCCCATCCAACAACTCCGCGCGCATCCGGGCCCAGCCGTTGCCGTCATCGCAGACGAGCGCTAACGTATAACCCTCCTAGCGACGACCGCGGTCGGCTGCGGGTGGGATCCTCCCCATCCGCACTCACCGGAGGCAATTCGTGTCCGATCGTTCAGGCGAGGTTTGACAGAATCGACGAGTGACTCTCGACACCGCGCTCGACGCGCAACATCCCTTGCAGACAGGGCGCACGGCATCCTCACGGCTCATCGAGGCCTACGGCGGCCGGCGTCCGCAGGTGACGCCCGTGTGGTTCATGCGTCAGGCCGGGCGCTCGCTGCCGGAATATCGGGAACTGCGCATCGGCAACAGCATGCTGGACGCCTGCCTGGATCCCGAGCTGGCGAGTGAGATCACCCTGCAGCCGGTGCGCAGGCACGGGGTGGATGCTGCGATCTTCTTCAGCGACATCGTCATTCCGTTGCGGTTGGCGGGCGTCGATGTCGACATCGTCCCCGGTCGAGGGCCGGTGCTCGGACGCCCGGTGCGCACCGGCGCCGACGTCGCGGCCCTGCCCCGGCTGGATGCCGCGGCGCTGCAGCCGGTGGCGGAGGGCGTGCGTCGTACGGTCGCCGCGCTTGCAGCGCTGGGCGACGGCGACACGCCCCTGATCGGCTTCGCCGGTGCTCCCTTCACTCTTGCCGCCTATCTCGTCGAAGGCGGGCCGTCGAAGGATCACATCCGTGCGCGAACGATGATGCACGCCGACCCGCACGCCTGGAGCGCGCTGATGGAGTGGGCCGCCGACGTGACCGGCGAGTTCCTGCACGCCCAGCTGCAGGCGGGCGCCAGCGCCGCCCAGCTGTTCGACTCGTGGGCGGGTGCCCTCTCGCTCGACGACTACGTGCGTCACGTGGCTCCGGCATCCACTCGCGCGCTGGGGCCGGTGCGCGGACTCGCGTATCAGACGGCGCAAGGCGATCGAAACGTGCCCATCGTGCACTTCGGGGTGGGAACCGGCGAATTGCTCGTGGCGATGCACGATGTCGGCGCCGATGTCGTCGGTGTCGACTACCGCGTTCCGCTCGATGAAGCGAGCCGCCGGCTGGGCAACATCGTGCCGCTGCAGGGCAACATCGATCCGGCCATGCTCGACGCGCCATGGTCGGTGCTGCAGGATCATGTGCTCGACGTACTGCGCCGCGGGCGCAGCGCGCCCTCGCATGTTCTCAACCTGGGACACGGAGTTCCGCCCGAGACCGATCCGGACGTGCTGACGCGTCTCGTTGAATTCGCGCACGAGCAGCCGGCATGACGGGCGCCGCGCCGGGCGCCGCGCCGGGCGCCGCGCAGCACGGGAAGGACGCCGGGAACGAGAACCGCGTGCCGCACGATGAGGCCCGCACGCTGGCCGAGCGGGCGCTCGAAGAACCGGCGACCCGCGTGCTGGTCGTCGGCGGCGGTATCGGCGGGCTCGTGGCCGCTCGGGAGCTCGCCCGACCCGGCTTCGACGTGACCGTGCTGGAGGCATCCGATCAGCTGGGCGGCTCGGTCGCCAGGCACACGGTCGCCGGCATCGTGCTCGACGCCGGCGCGGAGAGCTTCGCAACGCGAGGCGGACACGTTGCCGCCCTCATCGACGATCTCGGTCTGGGCGACGCGGTCGTCTCGCCGAACCCGGCGGGCGCGTGGCTGCAGCTGCCCCGCGGGGCCGTGCCGGCGCCCAAGGGTGGACTGCTCGGAATCCCGAGTGTGCCGCTGGCTGAAGACGTGATCGCCGCCATCGGCTGGCGGGGCGCGTTTCGCGCGTACCTCGACAGGCTCATGCCGGTGCTCAAGATCGGCCAGGAGCGCAATCTCGGTCGGCTCGTGCGCCGCCGGATGGGAGCGGCGGTGCACGACTGGCTTGTCACCCCCGTGACGAGCGGCGTGTACTCGGCGGCTCCCGATCTGCTCGACACCGCCGTGGCCGCGCCGGGTCTGAACGCGGCGCTGACCCGGGCGGGCTCGCTCTCCGGTGGCGTCGCCCTACTGCTGGCGCAGGCGAAGGAGCGCTCGAGCGCCGAAGCGGCGGGCGGCGGAAGGGCCGGTTCGTCCGCCGCGCAGGGCGCGGGCCCCAGGCCGGGTTCCGCCGTCGCCGGTCTGGTGGGTGGCATGGCGCGCCTCGTCGATGCGCTCGAGGCGGATGTCGCGGCCCGGGGCGGCGTCGTCCGCACGGCAACGCGGGTGGTCGGCCTGTACGGCGCCGTCGCCTCGGATGTCGCGACAGGCGACGCCGCGGCCCCCGACACAGCGCGCGCGGCTGCCTCCGAGACTGCGGCGACCTCGGGCGCGGCCCCCGGAGCCTGGCAGGCGGAGCTGGCCGACGGGGAGACGCTGCAGGCCGACGCCGTAGTGCTGGCGGTGCCCGCCGATCAGGCGCTCGCTCTGCTGGCCGGCGCCTCCGGCGACCTCGCCGCGCTCCGCGCGCTCGACTGGCCGCGGCCGACGAGCGTCGAACTGGTCACCCTCGTGGTCGACGCACCTCGACTCGACTCGGCGCCGCGCGGCACCGGAGTGCTCGTCGCCGAAGACGTGCCTGACATCCGCGCGAAGGCGCTGACGCACGCGAGCGCGAAGTGGCGATGGCTGGCGGAGCAACTCCCCGAGGGCAGACATGTTCTGCGCCTGTCCTACGGCCGTGCCGGCAGCGACGATCACCCCCAGGCACTCGACGACGAGACGCTGCGCGATGCGGCGCTCGCCGACGCGAGTGTGCTTCTGGGCATTCCGCTGACGGCATCCATGCTCGTCGGCTGGGACCGCACGGGGTGGACGAACGCGGTACCCGGCACCGTGCGCGGGCAGCGCGAGCGGATCACCGAGGTGCAGGAGAGCCTGCAGGGGATGCCTGGTCTCGAGGCGACCGGATCCTGGTTGAGCGGAACCGGTATCGCGTCGGTCGTACCCGACGCAAGGGAGGCGGCGGCCCGCATCCGGGGTCTACGCTGGAGACTGTTGACCGAAAAGGACTGACGACAAGGGGGCACCATGAAGGGCAGACTTCTCTTCGTTGCGGGATTGGGCGTCGGTTATGTGCTCGGCACACGCGCCGGCCGAAAGCGCTATGAGCAGATGGCCGCGGGGGCCCGCAGGGTGTGGCAGAGCCCCGGCATCCAAAAGCAGGTCCACCAGGTGCAAGACCTCGCCGCCGACACGGTGGGCGACATCCCGGGTGCGTTGATCGACGCGGGCAAGAAGGTCGTCGCGTCGGTGACCGCAGCACGCAAGGATGCCGCGTCGGCTTCCCGGGCCGTGTCGCGCACCGCGAAGACGGAGCCATTCACCGCCTCCGGCAGTAGCGCGGCAGAAGCAGCCGCAACCACCGCGGGCGAGGCGGCGGCGGCATCCGCCGGCGATCTGGGCACCGTGAAGGACGGCGAGTAGCCGCCGGGACGGTGAGAATCGTGACGAACGAATCGAGAGACACCCGGTCGCTGATCGCCTTGGTGCGCGCCCTGCCCACCCTGATCGGCAATCTGATCAGAGCGGAACTCGCGCAGTTCAAGAAGGAACTCGCATTCAAGGCGAAGCATGCCGGCATCGGCATCGGCTTCTTCGTCGTCGCAGCCGGTTTCGCGTTCTTCGCGTTGGGCGTCCTGGTCGCCGCCGCGGTGCTGGGCATCGCCGTCGCGTTGCCCGCCTGGCTCGCTGCGCTCATCGTCGGTGTCGCGCTGCTGTTGCTCGCGGGACTGCTGGTGTTCCTCGGCATGCGTTTTCTGCAGAAGGGCATGCCCCCCATGCCGACCGAGTCGGTGGACAGCGTGAAGGAAGACGTCGAAGCGGTGAAGGGGATGGGCTCGTATGATCGGTGATCCCTCGCTCGAGGTGCTTCGTGCGCGCGGCGAACTGACGCGCACCCTCGACCTGATCGAAGACAAGTTGAACGTACCCAAGAGGGTGCGGGCATCCATTCGGCGCGCGGACGAGTTCCGCAGACACAATCCGGTGGCTTTTGCGGGGGCGGTCGCGTCGATCGCCGGAGCCGTGGCGGGCGTGACCTGGTTCGCCGTGGCGGTACTGCGCCGCCGCTGACGCAGCCCCACCTGGCCGCGACGTCAGTCAGCGGCCTCAGGCGGCGTGACGGGAGCGCGCGCCGAGGGCACGCGTCTTCCAGCGCAGAATCAGCGACTCGAGCGCGGAGTTCGGCAGATCACGAGGATGCCCCGCCAACTCCTCCGCGAAGCGCAACTGGTCGTCCTCGCTCAGCGAGGCCGCCCAGGGGAACGCCGAGAGCACGCGGGAGCGCGGGTCGGTGATGCGCTGTGCGGTGACGCGCGAGCGTGTCGAATCGGAACGGCGCCGGCCGGCTCCGCCCTTCGTCTTGTTGTTTGCATCAGCCATTTGCTCTTAATAACGCACGCGAGCGACGATTTATTCACCGGTGGAACGCGACATCGTTTCGAACGCCGCCGCCGCTTTTGCTCTGGAGTGCCGCACGGGGGAGACTGGGACCATGACGAACCCGGCTGCCGCCGAGGCAGCATCCGAATCCCCCACCACCAACAGCGATCAACCCGACGGTTTCGGCCTGTGGGCCGTTCTGCGCCGCGATCCGGCGAACCCCGACGACCTGGACGGCCGCGACGTGCCTCCTGCCGTGCGCCAACTCGACGAGATCGTCGCCTCGATCCAGGAGCAGGGCGTCGTGCTGCGCGGCTTCTATGACGTCTCCGGTCTGAAGTCGGACGCCGACCTGATGATCTGGATCCACGGCCCGGCGCCCGAGACCCTGCAGTGGGCGCTGCGACAGTTGCGCCGCAGCCAGTTGCTCAAGGCATTGCTGCCCACCTGGAACGCCATGGGCGTGCACCGCGGCGCGGAGTTCAATAAGGCGCACATCCCGGCATTCCTGCGCGGCGTCGAGCCCAAGCAGTGGCTGACCGTGTACCCGTTCGTGCGCAGCTACGAATGGTATCTGCTGCCCGATGAGGAGCGCAGCCGCATGCTCAGCGAGCACGGCCGCAAGGGCGCCGGGCACCGCACCGTGCTGGCGAACACGGTTGCGGCCTTCGCGCTCGGAGACTACGAGTGGTTGCTGCCGATGGAAGCGGACGAACTCGTCGACCTCGTCGACCTGATGCGCGATCTGCGCGCGACGGATGCCCGCAGGCACGTTCGCGAAGAGATCCCGTTCTACACCGGTCGCCGCATCGAGACCTCCGAGATCCCCGAGGTGCTGCAGTGACGTCATTCGATGCCATCCTGCTTTCCAGCTTCGGCGGCCCGGAGGGTCAGGACGACGTCATCCCGTTCCTGCGTAACGTGACCCGCGGCCGGGGCATCCCCGATCAGCGGCTGGAAGAAGTCGCCACGCACTACCGGCACTTCGGCGGCGTCAGCCCGATCAACCGGCAGAACCGCGAGCTGAAGGCGGCGCTGGAGGCGGAACTCGACCGGCGTGGCATCCGCCTGCCGGTCTACTGGGGCAACCGCAACTGGGCTCCGTACTTCGCGGATGCCGTGCGCGAGGCGCACGAGAACGGTCACGACCGTCTGCTTGCGCTGGTCACGAGCGCGTACACCTCATATTCCGGGGTCGGGCAGTACCGTGAGGACTTCGAACGAGCCATTGCCGACACCGGCCTGCACGCGGTCACCATCGACCGGGTGCGTGAGTTCTTCGACCACCCGGGCTTCGTGACGCCGTTCGTCGAGGGCGTTCGGGATGCCGTCGCGGGCCTGACGAGCGGTGCGGACGCCCTCGCGCCCGGCGACATCCATCTGCTGTTCGTGACGCACTCCATCCCGACGGCGGCGGCCGACGCCTCGGGCCCGGAGTTCGGCGCCGGCGGCGCGTACGTGGCGCAGCATCTTGCCGTCGCCGAGGTCATCGCCGCGGAGGCGGCGCCGGGAGTGCCGCGGTCGCTGGTCTACCAGTCCCGGTCGGGTGACCCACGTTCCCCGTGGCTGGAGCCGGACATCAACGACGCGATCGGCGATCTGGCGGCGGGCGCGAAGGTCAAGGCCGTCGTGATCGTGCCGTTCGGCTTCGTCAGCGATCACATGGAGGTCATGTGGGACCTCGACAACGAGGCGACCGAAGCCGCCGCCGAGCACGGAATCAAGGCCATCAGGGTGCCGACCCCCGGCATCCACCCCGCCTTCGTCGCCGGACTCGTCGACCTGATCGCCGAACGGCTGGATGACGTGCCCGCCGAGGAGCGTCCGCACCTGACCGCGCTCGGGCCCTGGCCCGACCATGCGGCCGTCGGGGGCGCCGCTTCGGGGCACGGCGCGTCCGGGGCCGCCGCTTCGGGGCAATCCGGTCTCGGAGCATCTGCTCTCGGGGAGGCGCGCGCATCATGACGGTGCTGCGCGTCGGTACCCGCGGCAGCGCACTCGCGCTGGCCCAGACACGCGCCATCGCGTCGACGATCGGGGCGAAGGCGGGCGTCGAGATCGAGCTCGTACCGGTGACGACGCACGGCGACACCTCGCGGGAGTCGCTCTCGACGCTGGGCGGAACGGGCGTCTTCGTGAACGCGCTGCGCGACAGCCTGCTGCGCGGGGAATGCGATCTCATCGTGCATTCGCTGAAGGATCTGCCCACGGCTGCGCCCGAGGGTATCGCGCTCGCCGCGGTGCCGCGCCGCGCCGACCAACGCGACGCGATCAGCGCTCGCGACGGGCTGACGCTCGACGCGCTGCCGCAAGGCGCCCGAGTCGGCACCGGTTCGCCACGCCGGGTGGCGCAGCTGAAGGCCGAGCGCGCCGATCTGCAGATCGTCGACATCCGGGGCAACGTCGACACGCGGCTCGGCCGGGTGCACGACGAAGCGACTTCCGCCGACCGACGTCTGGATGCCGTGGTGCTCGCCGCCGCCGGACTCGGCCGTCTCGGCCGCGCCGAGGTCGTCACGCAGTATCTCGCGCTCGATCAATGGCCCACCGCTCCCGGACAGGGTGCACTGGCGCTGGAGACGCGTGAGACGGCTGGGCGGGCAGGCGAAGCCGGCCGGTTCGATGTGGATCGCGCCGTCGCGCGGGCGCTCGCCGCCGTCGATCACGCCACGACTAGGGCGTGTACCACGGCCGAACGTGCGGTGCTCGCCGGCCTGCAGGCCGGGTGCTCGGCACCTCTGGCGGCGACCGCCCTCGTCGAAGACGGTCTGCTGTTCCTGACCGCGACGGTGTATCGACCGGATGGATCGGAGCGCATCACGAGCTCGCACGCGGCGAGTCTCGAGTCCTCCGGGCTGCCGGCACTGCTCGAAGCGGCGAACGATGCGGCCGAGCGGGTCGTCGCCGAACTGTTCGACGCCGGCGCGGCGGAGATCGCCGCGTTGGGCGGCGCGTCATGACGCGCCCGGCTTCCTCGGGCGAGCCGAAGGCGCTCGCCGGATGGCGGGTGCTGGTGCCTCGCGGCGGTCCGTGGGGTGAGGGCGTCGCCGCCGACCTCAGGGCTCGCGGCGCTTCTCCCGTCGTCGCGGCGATGATCAACTTCGCACCGACGGCCGACGCCTCGGCGCTGGAGACGGCGCTGGCCGCGCTTGCGGCGGGCGAGTTCGACTGGGTCACCGTCACGAGCGCGACCACGGTCGATGTGCTGAGTGCGCACGCCGCGGTGATCCCGCCGAGCACGCGCATCGCCGCCGTCGGAGAGACCACGGCGGCGGCCCTGCTGGCGGCCGGCTACCGAGCCGATCTGGTGCCCTCCGAAGACAACTCGGCGCGCGGCCTGCTCACCGAATGGGAGGCAGCGACCCAGGGCGTCGTGCCCCTGCGCATCCTGACCTTGCGCTCCGACATCGCCAAACCGCTGCTCACCGAAGGCCTGAAGCGCATCGGGCACGCAGTGTCATCGGTCGTGGCGTATCGCACGATCGGCGTGGACGTTCCCGAGCGCGTGGTCGCTGATGTCGTGGCCGGACGCATCAACGCGATCCTGGTCACCTCGGGGAGCATCGCCGAGCAGGTGCTGCGCCAGTTCCCGACGATCCCCGACGAGACGCTGGTCGCGGCCATCGGGCCCCGCACCGAGCGGGATGCCCGCGCGATCGGCCTGCGCGTCGACGTGGTCGCCGACGAGCGTTCCGCGACGTCGCTGATCGCCGCACTGGAGAACGCAGCCGCCTCGCGCTGATCGCCCGCCCGTCTCCCCGCCTCCCCGCTTCCCATCCCCGCCTGGCCTCCCCCAACCCCGATCCCGTATCGAAATCAGGTGAGACGCGCCGCCGGCTGGATAATCCAGTCGAGCGTACGTCTCACCTGATTTCGATACGGGCCGGGGAGGGACGGGGGCCGGGAGGGACGGGGACAGCGACGGGGGACGGCGGCGGGGGACGGCGGGGGATGCAGCGCGCAGCGCCGCGTAGGCTTGTGCGGTGACCGAACTGCCGAGCCCGTTGCACGACGAACTGCTGCATCCCACGGTGCGCCCGCGACGACTGCGCTCCTCCCCGGCGATGCGCCGGTTGACTGCCGAGACGCGCATCCACCCGGCGCAGCTGATCCTGCCCCTGTTCGTGCGCGAGGGTTTGAGCCAGCCCCTTCCGCTGCAGTCCATGCCCGGAGTGGTGCAGCACAGCCGGGATTCCCTGCGTGACGCGGTCGCCCAGGCCGCGCGGGCCGGAATCGGCGGTGTGATGCTGTTCGGCGTGCCGGAGACCCGGGATGCCACCGGCACGGCCGCAGACGACCCGAACGGCATCCTGAACGCGGCGACGCGAGATGTCGTGGCCGAGGTCGGCGACGCGCTCGTCGTGCAGACCGACCTCTGTCTCGACGAGTTCACCGACCATGGGCACTGCGGTGTGCTGAGCCCGGACGGCCGGGTCGACAACGATGCCACCCTGCTGCGCTATCGCAGCATGGCCGTCGCGCAGGCGGACGCCGGGTCGCACCTGCTCGGCCTCTCCGGAATGATGGATGGTCAGGTCGCCGCGGTTCGAGACGCGCTCGACGCGGCGGGGCACGTCGATACGGCGATCCTTGCTTACGCCGCGAAGTACGCGTCCAGCTTCTACGGTCCGTTCCGTGAGGCCGTCGACTCCCAACTGTCGGGCGACCGCCGTAGCTACCAGCAGGACCCCGCAAACCGGCGCGAAGGCATCCGCGAAGCACGGCTCGACCTCGACGAGGGCGCGGATGTGCTCATGGTCAAGCCCGCCATGAGCTACCTCGACGTGCTCGCCGACGTCGCGGCGATGAGTGATATTCCCGTCTGGGCATATCAGGTGTCCGGGGAGTACGCGATGATCGAGGCGGCAGCGGCACACGGCTGGATCGACCGAGAGCGCGCGATCCTCGAGACCATCACCGGCATCCGCAGGGCCGGCGCCGATGCCGTGCTGACCTACTGGGCGCTCGAGGTCGCGGGGTGGTTGCGATGAGCACGACCGAGGCGAACGAGGCTTTGTTCGACCGAGCACGCCGCGTCATCCCGGGCGGCGTGAACTCCCCGGTACGCGCCTTCCGTTCCGTGGGCGGCACACCGCGCTTCCTGGTGTCGGCACGCGGGCCGTACGTGACCGATGCCGACGGCCGGGAATACGTCGACCTCGTCGCATCCTGGGGGCCGGCGATCCTCGGCCACGCGCACCCTGAGGTCGTCGCCGCCGTGCAGGATGCGGCGGCCCGCGGCCTTTCGTTCGGCGCGTCGACCCCGGGTGAGACCGACCTCGCCGAGCTCGTGATCGACCGGTTGACCGTGACGCCGGGCTCGCACCACCTCGACGGCCGCTCGGCGGCGACGACACCGCTCATCGACGAACTGCGCCTGGTCTCCACCGGAACCGAGGCGACCATGACCGCGATTCGCCTGGCGCGCGGTTATACCGGTCGCGACCTCGTCGTGAAGTTCTCCGGGCTGTACCACGGACATTCCGACGGACTGCTGGCCGATGCCGGAAGCGGACTCGCCACGCTCGCGCTGCCGGCCTCGGCGGGAGTGCCCGCCGACATCGCCGCGCAGACGGTGGTCATTCCGTACAACGATCGCGCCGCGGTTCGCGCGGTCTTCGCCGAGTACGCAGGGCGCATCGCGGCGATCATCACCGAGGCGGCGCCGGCGAACATGGGCGTCGTGCCTCCGAGTACGGGCTTCAACGAGTTCCTCGCAGAGGCGGCGCATGCCGATGGCGCGCTCCTCATCCTGGATGAGGTGCTCACCGGCTTCCGCGTCGGACCAGCCGGGTACTGGGGCACGTCGGCCTTCGTGGTGCGAGAAGACAACGACGGCTCCCGCACGCTCGTCTCGCCGACCTACACCCCCGATCTCGTCACCTTCGGCAAGGTCATCGGGGGCGGGATGCCACTGGCCGCGCTCGGCGGGCGGAGGGCGATCATGGAGTTCCTCGCCCCCGTCGGACCCGTGTATCAGGCGGGCACGCTCTCCGGGAACCCGGTCGCCGTCGCGGCGGGGCTCGCCACGCTGCGAGCAGCGGACGACGCCGTCTACGCGCGCCTCGACGCGGTCGCGGCGATCGTTTCCGATGCCACCGACGCGGCCCTGACCGCTGCGGGCGTGCCGCACGTCATGTCCCGTGCGGGCAACCTGTTCAGCATCCAGTTCCGCGAGACTCCCGCGCGTGACTACGCCCAGGTGCAGGCTCAGGATGCCTTCCGCTACGGCCCGTTCTTCCACGCCATGCTCGACGCGGGCGTCTCGCTGCCGCCGAGCGTGTTCGAGGCGTGGTTCGTGACCGCCGCCCACGACGATGCGGCGGTGGGCCGCATCCTCGACGCGCTGCCCGCGGCCGCCCGCGCCGCGGCATCCGCCGCCCCGGCCTGATTCGGACCCGAGTCTCCCGCTCGCGCGACCGCCACCCGGCCTGACCTGAGTCGCCCGCTCGCGCATCCGAACCACTTTTGTGCATCCGAACCGGGAACATTTGCGGTTCCGATGAAGAAAAGTGGTTCGGTCGCATGGGAGAGGGTACGGCGAAGGGCCGCCCGGACGAATCCGGACGGCCCTCTGGTCGAGCGTGGTGCTGCTCGAGTTGCTAGCCCTGCTTGGCGAGGGCCTCGAGGGTCGAGTTGTTCGAGTACGCCTCGACCGCGTTCTGCTTGGTGACCAGGATCGGGGTCAGCGCCTTGTAGGGAACGGTGATCTTGCCGTTGTACGCGTTCACCTTGTCGCTGTAGTCGACGCCGGACGGCTTCTTCTTGCCGTCGGCGAGGTCGCTGATCAGGTCAACGGCGCCCTTGGCCTCCTCATCGGTGTTCTTGTAGATCGTCGAGTACTGCGTTCCGTTCATGATGAGCGGGATCGACGCCGTCTCCGAGTCCTGGCCGGTCACGATCGGAACCGCGAGGCCCGCCTGCTGGCAGGCCGTGATGATCGAGCGACCCAGAGTGTCGTTCGGCGACAGGACACCGTCGAGCTTGGCGCCGTTGGAGTACGTCTTGGTGATGATGTTGGTCATGCGCGTCTGCGAGTTCTTCGGGTCCCAGTTGTCGGTCTGTACCTGCTGGAACGAGGTCTGACCCGAGAGCACCTTCAACTCGCCGCTGTCGATCTTCGGTTTGAGAACGCTCATCGCGCCGTTGTAGAACACCGTCGCGTTCGCGTCGGTGTTGGCACCGGCGAAGATCTCGATGTTGTACGGCCCGTTCGGCTTCTTGGCCTTCATGCCGTCCAGCAGCGCCTGCGCCTGCAACTGGCCGACCTTGTAGTTGTTGAAGGCCACGTAGAAGTCGACGTTCTTCGTGTTCAGGATGTTGCGGTCCCAGGCGATCACCGTCGCGCCGGACTTCTTGGCCTGGGCGGCCTGGGTGCCGAGTTGGCTGCCGTCCTGCGCCGCGATGATGATCACCTTGTCGCCCTTGGTGACCATCGACTGGATCTGGTTCTGCTGGTCGGCGACGGTGTTGTTCGCGGCGGCGTACTGCACGTCGGATTTGAAGCCGGCATCCTTGAGCGCCTTCTCGAACGAGGCCTTGGCCAGCACCCAGTTCTGTGAGGTCTTGGCGGGCAGGGCGACACCGACGGTGTCCCCCTTCTTCAGTGCGGTGCTGCCGGAGTCGGTGCCGCGGGACGAGCATCCCGTCAGCGCCAGACCGGCAAGCGCCACCGCGGTGACGCCGATGAGGAGTTTCTTGCGCATGGTTTTCCTTACCTTGTGTGTGGATTGCAACTTGCGTGGGGGATTGCGGGTCAGCCCGGCGATGGGCTGCACCTCGTTGTGCTGTTCGAGCCGGCGGCTCAGGACAGCGGGACTTTGTCGCCTGCCGGTTGCTCGAGACCCTTCGGCTGCGCGTCGATCGCCTCTTCGGTCACGGTCGGCTTGCGGCGCATGAAGCCGCGCAGCAGCAGCCCGGTCACCGAGGGGCGGCCCTGGGTCTTGTTGTAGACGTCGAAGCCGACCGCGGCGATCAGCACGAGGCCGCGGATGATCGACACCCACGGGCTGTCCAGCCCGAGCAGAGACAGGCCGTTGGAGAGGAAGGCCATCACGAACGCGCCGATGATCGAGCCGGCGACCGTGCCGACGCCGCCGAAGATCGCGGCACCGCCGACGAAGACGGCCGCGATGGCATCCAGCTCCCACCCGGTGCCGTCGAACGGTCCGGATGCCTGGGCGTTGCCGACGAAAACCATGCCGGCGACCGCGGCCAGCACCGACATGTTCATCATCAGCAGGAAGTTCACCCTGCGGGACTTGACGCCCGAGAGCACCGCGGCGCTGGCGTTGCCGCCGACCGCGTAGATGTGCCGCCCGAAGATCGTGCTGCTGGTGACGAAGCTGTAGATCAGGATGAGGATGCCGGCGATGATGCCGACGATCGGGAAGCTGGTGCCGACGCGGCCGGAGCCGAACAGGAGCGTGGCGTACACCGTGATGCCGCACAGCACGACGAGCTTGACGACGCTCACCCATGCCGGGCGCAGCGACGCACCCATGGCGACGCGCTTGCGACGGTCGCGCAGCTCCTTCCAGATCAACGCGACTACGACGATCGCGCCGAGGATGAGCGTCCAGTTGCTGTAGCCGAAGTCGGGTCCGAAGTCGGGCAGGAAGCCGTTGCCGATCCAGTTGTACGAGGCCGGGGTCGGCGACGCGGTCGAGTTGCCGACTACCTGATTCGCCCCGCGGAAGATCAGCTGGCCTGCCAACGTCACGATGAACGCGGGCACCCGCACGAACGCGACCCAGAAACCCTGCCAGGCCCCGACCAGTGCGCCCACGACGAGACCGAGCAGCATCGCGAGGCCCGCGGGCAGGTGCCATACGGCCATCGACTGCGCAACCACGATGCCGACGAACGCGGCCACCGAACCGACCGACAGGTCGATGTGGCCCGCGATGATGAGCATCACCATGCCGATCGCGAGGATCAGGATGTACGAATACTGCTGCACCATGTTGATCACGTTGGTCGGGTCGAGCGTCAGCCCGCCCGTCCACAGATCGAACACGATGATGATCGCGACCAGCGCGATGATCATGCTGTATTGGCTGAGACCGCGCCCGCCTGTCAGGGTGCGCACGCTTCGGGTGAACTTGCTCATGCTGCGGGTCCGGTCTTTCGCGTCGAGGTCATGCTGACCATGAGGGATTCGGGGTTGGCTTCTTCTGCTGACAGCACGTTGGTGATCTGCCCCTCGAAGATCGTGTAGATGCGATCCGACATGCCCAGAAGCTCGGGCAGTTCGGATGAGATGAGCACGATGCCCTTGCCCTGGGCGGCGAGCTCGTTGATGATGCCGTAGATCTCGTACTTCGCGCCGACGTCGATGCCGCGGGTCGGCTCATCCAGGATCAGGATGTCGGGATCGGTGAACATCCATTTGGCGAGCACGACCTTCTGCTGGTTGCCGCCGGAGAGCTTGCTCACCCCTTCGTCGACGGAGTTGGCCTTCGTGCGCAGCCGCTTGCGATACTCCTCGGCGACCGCGAACTCCTTGAGGTCGTCGACCACGCCGCCCTGCGAGATCTTCTCGAGCCGCGCCGAGACCGTCGCGCGCTTGATCGTGTCGAGCAGGTTGAGGCCGAGGGCCTTGCGGTCCTCGCTCACATATCCCAGGCCGTGCTCGATCGCCTCGTGCACGTTGCCGATCTTCAACTCCTGGCCGTCTTTGTAGATCTCGCCGCTCAGGTAGTTGCCGTAGCTGCGGCCGAACACGCTCATCGCCAGTTCGGTGCGCCCGGCGCCCATCAGCCCGGCGAATCCGACGATCTCGCCGCGGCGCACGAAGAAGCTCTCGCTCTTGCAGACCAACCGGTCGGGGTCGATGGGATGCTGCACGGTCCAGTCCCGCACCTCGAAGAACGTGTCGCCGATGTTCGGGGTGCGCTCCGGGAAGCGGCTCTCCAACGAGCGCCCGACCATGCCGCGGATGATCCTGTCTTCGTCGACGCCGCCTGAGCTGACATCCAGTGTCTCGACGGTCTTGCCGTCGCGGATGATGGTGATCGAGTCGGCGATGCGCTCGATCTCGTTGAGCTTGTGCGAGATCATGATCGAGGTCATGCCCGTCTTCTTGAACCCGCCGATCAGGTCGAGCAGGTGCTGCGACTCGGTCTCGTTGAGGGCCGCGGTCGGCTCGTCGAGGATCAGCAGCTTGACGTCTTTGTGCAGCGCCTTGGCGATCTCGATGAGCTGCTGCTTGCCTACCCCGAGCGTCTTGATCTTGGTGTCGGGGTCTTCGCTCAGGCCGACCAGGTCGAGCAGTTCGCGCGCCCGCTTCTGGGCCGCGACCCAGTCGATCACGCCGAACCGGCCGGGCTCGTTGCCGAGGAAGATGTTCTCGGTGATCGAGAGTTCGGGGATCAGGGCGAGTTCCTGGTGGATGATGGCGATGCCGACCGCTTCGCTCTGACGCACGTCGCGAAAGCGCATCTGCTCGCCCTGGAAGACGATGTCGCCTTCGTAGGTGCCGAACGGGTAGACGCCCGAGAGCACCTTCATCAGGGTCGACTTGCCTGCGCCGTTCTCGCCGCAGACGGCGTGGATCTCGCCGGTCTTCACGTACATCGACACGTCGGAGAGAGCGACGACACCGGGGAAGCGCTTCGTGATGTTGCGCATCTGAAGGATGTCGGATGCGTTTGGCACGGCGGGTCCTCTCGCTCTGGGGAGTTCGACGTCGAGCTCAAGCGAGTGACGTCGTCGTCCCGGGGGTGGGGCTGCAATACGGCTTCGGAGCCTGTTCGCGAAGAACAGCGGTGCCACGATAACACGTTGCGTTCATCTTATGAACGCAACGTCGCGTAACGGTTGTGCATCGGCGATCGGGTGAGCGCCGGAACTAGGCCTGACCGTGGGAAGCGCGCGATCGACGGGAGAGCGAGTCGACGATCACGGCGAGCAGCAGCACCGCTCCCGTGATCATGTATCGAACGGAAGCATCCAGATTCAGCAGGGTGAGCCCGCTCGCGATCGAGGAGATCACCAGAATGCCCAGCAACGCCGACCAGGCACTGCCGCGGCCGCCGAACAGGCTCGTTCCGCCGATCACGGCGGCGGCGATGGCGTTGAGGTTGGTGTCGGCGGTGCCCGAAGACGTCGCGGCGGAGCCCAGTCGTGCCGCCGCGAACAGCCCGCCGAGAACGGCGAATGTCGAGCACAGCACGAAGACCGAGACGTAGACGCCGCGTACCCGGATGCCCGCGCGGCGTGCCGCCTCGACGTTGCCGCCCACGGCGTAGATCGACCTGCCCCATCGGGTTCGTCGCAGCAGGTAGCTCATCAGCACGACGAGCAGCACGAACAGAACGGGCATCACGCCCGTTCCGCGGTCGGTCGACAGGTACCACGCTGCGACGCCGAGCACGGCCGCCAGGGCGAGCGCCTTCACGACGGTGATCGACAGCGGGCCGTTGTGCAGCCCCGCCCTCATCCGCCGGCGGTTTCGCAGCAGATCGCGGGCGAGCACGCCGACAGCGCCGAGGCCCGCGAGCGTGTAAACGGCCCACGGCGGCAGGAACCAGGTGTTCGCGAACTGCACGATCCAGCTCGTGAAGGGGATGTTGATCGAGCCCTCCGGGCCGAGCAGCGCGAGCTGCAGCCCTAGAAAACCCAGGAGCCCGGCAAGCGTGATCACGAAGCTCGGTACCCCGAAGCGGGTGAACAGGAAGCCGTAGAGTGCGCCGATCAGGGCGCCCGCGACGATCGCGACCAGCACGGCGACGAGGATGGGCCACTGCAACCGCACCATGCACACCCCGAGGATCGCCGAGGCCAGGCCGCTCACCGAGCCGACAGACAGGTCGAGTTCGCCGACCAGCAGCACGAGCACGATGCCGATGGCGATGACGCCGATCGGTGCCGCCTGCAGGGTGAGGTTGACGAGGTTGTTCGCCGACAGGAAGTTCGGGTTCAGCGCCTGGAACACGATCGCGATCAGCACCAACCCGATCACCACGGGCAACGAACCGAGGTCGCCGCTGCGCACCCGCATGCCGAACGCCGCGAGCGCGCCGCGCAGCCCCTCGGTTCTGATCAGCCGCTCGTCGAGGAGTTCAGCAGGAGGACGGGTAGGCGATTCGGTCTTCAATCCGCGTTGCGCGCTCATTCGTCGTCACCCTCCTGCTCGAGCAGGCTCGTCGGCCGCGTCGCATGCGCCCGCCGACTGACCACGTTGTCGGTCGCCCCGGTGATGGCGGCGATGATCTCTTCGTAGCTGACATCCGGAACGCGGAAGTCGCCGTTGTTGCGGCCCAGCCGCAGTACCACGACGCGGTCGGCCACCGCCTGCACGTCGGCCATGTTGTGGCTGATCAGCACGACGCCGAGGCCGTTCTCGCGTAACCGCTCAATGAGGTTGAGCACCTCGGCGGTCTGAGCGACGCCCAGTGCCGCGGTCGGCTCATCGAGGATCACCACGCGCGGCTCGCCGATCAGGGAACGCGCTATGGCCACCGTCTGACGCTGGCCGCCGGAGAGCGAAGCGACCGGCACCCGCACCGAGGGGATGCGCGCCGAGAGCTGCCGCAGCAGCTGGAACGAGCGGCTCTCCATCTCCTCTTCGTCGAGCACGCCGTGCGTGAGCTCGTGGCCGAGGAACAGATTCGAGACGACGTCGAGGTTGTCGCAGAGCGCGAGGTCTTGGAACACCGTGGCGATACCGAGCTCTCGGGATGCCGCCGGGTCGGGGATCGAGACGAACGCGCCTTCGAAGGTGATGGTGCCCGAATCCTGCGGATGCACGCCGGCCAGGATCTTGGCAAGCGTGGACTTTCCGGCGCCGTTGTCGCCCACGATGGCCACGACCTCACCGGGATAGACGTCGAATGCGACGTTTCGCAGTGCGTGCACGGGTCCGAACGACTTCGTGATGGAGCGCATGCTCAGCACGGGCTCGACGGTGAGCGTGTCGAGGTCGGGCGCCGGTTCGGCCGAGGCGGGATCGTCGATCCTCATCGGGTCTCCTTCGATAGCGCGTTCATCGGATGCCGTACTTCGTGCAGTAGGCCTTGTAGCTGGGGGTGCAGATCTCGGCGGCGGTGTGGAAGCCGCTGGCGATCACCGTGCTCTGCAGGTTCTCAGCGGTCACGGCCTCTGGTGACAGCTCGAACGCCTGAACGGTTCCTCCGCCGGTCGCAACCGTCGTCGCGCCGCGCGGCCGCTTGCCGTTCAGCAGGTCGACGGCCAGCCGGGCGGCCTGCTGCGCCTGCTGGCGCATCGGCTTGTACACGGTCATGTACTGGATGCCCGCGACGATGCGCTGCACGGCCGCGAGTTCGGCATCCTGCCCCGTGGTGGGCGGAATCGGCGAGATCCCGGCGCCCTGCACCGCGGTGATCGCGCCCTGGGCGAGCGAGTCGTTCGCCGCGTAGATGCCCCTGACCGCGTCGCCATACTGCGTGAGCTGACCCGCCACCCAGCTCTGCGCCTCCGAGCCTGCCCAGTCGGGCGTGTCGTACTGGTTGAGCACCCGGTATCCGCTGTGGTCGAGCACCGAATGCGCGCCCTGCTTGTAGAGCGACGCGTTGTTGTCGGTCGGCGACCCGTTCACCATCAGGATGCCGGAACCGCTCGGAGCTCCCAGTTCGCGCATCCGGTTCACCAGCGCCCGGGCCTGGAGCACACCCACCTCGCGATTGTCGAACGAGATGTAATAGGCCAGATCGGGGCTGTCGATGAGCCTGTCGTAGGCGATCACCGGAACGTTCTGCGCCACGGCCTCGTTCACGATGGAGGCCGCGGCCTCCCCGTCGACCGCGTCGAGCACGAGTACGCTCACGCCCTGGGAGAGCATCGCCTCGGCCTGAGCCTGTTGCTTACTGGCGTCGGCGGAGGCGTTCTGGTACCGCACGGTGCAACGCGGGCACAGCGTCGCGACCCCGGCCTCGAAGGCCGGGCGATCCTCCGCCTCGTATCGCGTGTTCGTCGAGTCGGGCAGCAGCAGGCCGATGGATGCCGTCGCCGGATCGGCCGCTGGGTGCGAGACGGTTCCGTTCGGGCTGACCGCGTTGCTGCAGGCGGTGAGCATGACGAGTGCGGCCAGCACCGCCGTCACCGCCACGATTCTGGGGCGCATCACTCCGCCTCCTCGGTCTGGATCGATACCCGGTCGACGGCGTAAGCGATGGCGCCCATCGTGGCCGCGCGGGCACCCAATTGGCTCTGCACGATGTCGGGCACGGCCTCCGGCCCGACGACGATGGCTCGTTCCACCTCTCGGCGCAACGGTCCGAGCAGCAGCTCCCCGGCTCTTGACAGCTCTCCGCCGACGACGATGCGCTCCGGGTCGAAAAGATTGCACAGGTTCGCCGTGGCGACGCCGATCGCCTCGCCCGCCTTGGCGATCGCTCGGATGCAGGCCGAATCGCCCGACATCGCATGGATGATCACGTCTTGCAGCTTGAGCCCGCTTCGCGCGCTGCGCAGCGGTTCGAGGATCGCGGGGCCGCCCGCGATGGCTTCCAGGCATCCTCGGTTGCCGCAACGGCACAGCGGCCCGTCTTCGCGGATCACGGTGTGTCCGAGTTCGCCGGCGACGCCGCTGTGGCCGGTGTAGACGCGGCCGCCGAGGATGAGCCCGGAGCCGATCGTGTCGCCCACGTCGATGTACACGGCGCTGTCCTTGCCGCGTGCCGCGCCCATGCGCAGTTCGCCGAGCGCGGCGAGGTTGGCGGCGTTGTCGACGAACACCGGATGCTTGAGGCGGCGTTGCATCACCTCGCCGACGGCGACGCCGTCCCAGCCGCGCATGAACCCGGTGCGTGCGACGGTGCCGGTGAGGCGGTCGTACGGCGCCGGCAACGCGATGCCGACCGCCAGCACGTCGCGCATCTCCGCATCCACCGAATCGAGCATGTCGGCGAGCATCAGCATCACACGGTCGAGTTCGTTGTCGGCGCGATGGTCTTTGGCCAGCGGCATGTGATTCTCGGCCACCACGGTGTGGGCCACGTCGGCCAGCGCGATGCGCATGTGCCGGGTGGAGAAGTGCACACCCACGACCAGTCCCAGCGCGTGGGCGAGCGTCACGTGCTGGGCCCGCCGGCCGCTGCGTGTGCCGGGCGCGGTGTGCAGCACACCCGCGGAGGCGAGCTCCTTGACGATGTTCGAGACGGTCGCCGGCGAGAGGCCCGTGAGGCCCGCGAGCTCCACCTGGCTGAGGCCGCCGTGCTTCTTCACGGCGTCGACGATCCGGCCGCGGTTGGCTTCACGAAGTGAAGTCTGCGACCCAGGGGTGCGCCGCTGGTCTGCCACGAACACACGATACAGTGCGGCACTCTCGTCGGCGGGCGCCCATGGAAGGGTTATGGCTTTGTGGCCTACGGCTCAGCCGGGCCCCGGGGCGAGCAGGCAGACTAGAGGCATGGCCGATCTGCACGTACACCGCGACCGCCTCGAGATCCACCTGACCCCCACCGAGAGGCTGCTCTCTCTGAGGCGGGAGGACATCGTGGTGCGGCGCGAAGACATCCGATCGGTGGCCATCACCGAAGACTCCTGGATCTGGATCCGCGGTGTGCGGGCGCCGGGCACCATCGTGCCGCTCACCCTCGCCGTGGGCACCTGGAAGTTCCACGGCGGCAAGGACTTCCTGCTGCTGAAGGGCAAGAACCGCGCGGCCGTGGTGATCGACCTCGACGTCGACGCCGAGCCTTCGACCGAATTCGCCCGCGTGATCGTCTCGACGACGCACGCCACCCGGCTCGTCGAAGCGCTGCGCGTGCTCGGACCCGACGTCGACCAGCCCGGCGGCGAACTCATCGACTGACGCCCTGCGGAGCCGTAGACATCCACTCGGCACTCGGGCACGATCGGATCATGGCTCGCACCCCGGTTCCGACCCGCATCGACGTGGACTGCTGCATCGCCGGCGCCGGCCCGGCCGGAGTGATGCTCGGGATGCTGCTGGCACGGGCCGGACTCAAGGTCGTAGTGCTCGAGAAGCACGCCGATTTCTTCCGCGACTTCCGCGGTGACACCATCCACCCGTCGACCATCCAGGTGCTCGGCGAACTCGGCCTGCGCGACGCCTTCCTCGCGCTGCCGCACACCGATGTGCACACGCTCGACGCGGTGATCAACGGGTTCCGGCTGCGTCCGGTCGACTTCGGGTACCTGCGCAAGCCGTACGACGTGCTCGCGCTCATGCCGCAGTGGGATTTCCTCGCGTTCCTTGCCGAGCACGCCTCGGCGTATCCCGGGTTCCGGTTGCTGATGTCGACCGAGGCCACCGGCCTGACCCGCGAGGGCGGAGTCGTGGTGGGTGCCACGGCATCCGGTCCGCAGGGCGACGTCGACATCCGGGCCAGGCTGACCGTCGCCGCCGATGGGCGCGGCTCCACCTTGCGCAAGGCCTCCGGCCTGCGGCCGCACGAATTCGGCGTGCCGATCGACGTGCTCTGGTTCCGGCTGCCGAAGCCCGCCGTCGAGCCGCCGGACACCCTGGCGTATCTCGACGAGAGCTCCATGGTCCTGACCATTCCGCGCGGCGACTACTACCAGATGGGCATGGTGATCCCCAAGGGCGGGTTCGAGCCGTTGAAGGCGAACGGGTTGCCCGGATTCCGCGCGTCGCTCGTCGCCACGGTGCCGTTCCTGGCCGAGGTGGTCGGCTCGCTCACCTCGTGGAACGACGTGAAGCTTCTCACCGTGCAGATCGACCGGCTCTCGCGGTGGTTCACCCCGGGGCTGCTGTGCATCGGTGACGCCGCGCATGCCATGTCGCCCGCCTTCGGGGTCGGCGTGAACTACGCCGTGCAGGATGCCGTCGCGGCGGCCAATCTGCTCGCCGAACCGCTGCGCTCCGGCGCGTCGACGGAGCAGCTGGAGGACGCCTGCCTGCGGCTGCAACGGCGTCGGCTGCTCGCCGTCGAGCGGATGCAGCGCATCCAGCTGGCCGCGCACCGGGTCATCGCGAAGCCGGGCGGCGGTGCGATCCTGCCCGACCCGGTGCCGGCATCCACTCGGCTGATGCTGCGCGCAGCTGCGCCCATCATGCAGCGCGTCACGGCCCGGCTCGTCGGGCGCGGCTTCCGTCCGGAGCACGTGTCACCCGGCATCCGCGGTGCGACGACACGCGGGGTGCTCGCGCAACGGGCGAACTGAATCGGCAGCTGTATTACGAGAGCAGCATCAGAATGAGGCCTGCGAGCGGCAGGATGCCCTGGATCAGGGACGCCCGCCAGTAGCTCCTGCCGGTGGTCACGAGCACAATCGCGGCGAGCACCATGCACGACAGCGTGAAGATCACCAGCGCGAGCCCCGGACCGGTCTGGCCGACGCCGTAGAGCACGATGCCGACAATGGCCCCGATCGCGAGGAACAGGTTGTAGAAGCCCTGGTTGTATGCCAGCGCCTTGGTGGTCTCGGCCGCTTGCTGATCGGCGAGCCCGAAGCGCTTCCAGACCGCCGGGCGGCTCCACGCGACCGACTCCATCACGAAGATGCCGACATGCAGGGCGGCGGCCAGGGCGACGAGGAGGACCGCGATGATGATCATGAGCTCAGCCTATGCGGACGGCCGTGTCGTGCCCGGGCGGCGCGTCGACCGAGCGCATTCAGCGCTTGGCGTGCGTCCACTCCAGCAGCCGGTCGACGGACCACGTCGTGACGATCCGCTCGGCGGGGATGCCGGCACTCAGCGCGCGCTCGGCCCCGTACTGCAGAAAGTCGAGTTGCCCTGGCGCATGCGCGTCGGTGTCGATGCTGAACAGGCATCCCGCGTCGAGGGCGAGCTGCATCAGCTCCTCCGGCGGATCCTGCCGCTCCGGGCGGGAGTTGATCTCGATGGCCACATCGTGCTCGGCGCATTCGTCGAACACCCGCTTCGCATCGAACTGCGAGGGCGGGCGCGTGCCGCGCGAGCCCGCGACGAGTCGGCCGGTGCAATGCCCGAGCACGTTGGTGTGGCGATCGCGGATGCCGCTGAGCATGCGGGCGGTCATGGTCGCCCGGTCGGAGCGCAGCTTCGAATGCACGCTTGCCACGACCACGTCGAGCCTGTCCAGCAGCTCAGCGCTCTGGTCCAGTGCCCCGTCCTCCAGGATGTCCACTTCAATTCCGCTGAGCACCCGGATGCCCGGGGTGGCGGCGTCCGCATCGGCGACGAGCTGCAGTTGCGCGGTGAGCCGCTCGGCGGTCAGACCGTTGGCGATGGTGAGGTTCGGCGAATGATCCGTGATGGCCTGGTACTCCCGGCCCAGCACGCGCGCGGCCGAGACCATCTCGGCCACGGGCGAGCCGCCGTCGGACCAGTCGCTGTGGCTGTGCAGGTCGCCCCGCAACTTCGGCAGCAGCACGCCGCCGTCGGCGAGCGGGCGCTCCCCGCGCTCCCGCAGATCGCGCAGATAGTCCGGCACTTCGCCGTCGACGGCCTGAGTGACGACTTCGAGAGTGCGGGCGCCGATGCCCTTCATCCGCTTCAGCCGGCCGTCGTGAATGCGCGCCTCGATCTCCTGCGTCGACAATTCAGCGAGCTGCGCCGCCGCTCGGCGGAACGCCTGCACTTTGAAAGTCGGGGCGAGCTCGCGCTCGAGCCAGAAGGCGATCTCGTGCAAGGCATCGACGGGGTCCACGCTTCATTCTGGCGCGAAGGCGGCCGCGGCGCACCCGGCGGCCGCACCGGCCGGGTACAGCCGGTACAGCCGGGTACGAATGGTCAGGTGATGTCGCGTCGCCAGGTCGTCGCCCACCCGCCGATGATGAGCACGACCGCGTAGCCGAGCAGCACGAGCCCGCCCTGCCACCAGTCGAGCATGGAGCCGCCGGGCGTCGACACGGTGAAGAAGCTCGAGCCGACCAGCGAGTCGCTCGCCGCCCCCGGCAGGAACCTGGCCACCGATCCCGTGGCCTCGGAGAGAGCCCCGGCCAGTCGCAGCAACGGTTCGACGAATTGCGTGAACGCCAGGATGATCACGATCACGGCCGCCTGGTTGGGCACCAGCACGCCGAGTCCGACTCCGATCACCGCCCACAGTGCCATCGCGATGACGGCCCGCCCGAACAACGCCCACGTCGCGATGTCACCGAGCCGGGCGTCGATGCCGATGAGCGAGAGCGCGAGTGCGCCCGCGCCGACGGAGGCCGCGAGCGCGACGATTCCGTAGCCGCCGCCCATCACCAGCGAGCTCAGCGTCTTGGCCGAGAGCACCTCGCCGCGGCGCGGGTTGGCCAGGAACGTCGGCGTAAGCGTCTGATGACGGAACTCACCGGTGGTCGCCAGGGCTCCGAGCAGTACCGGGAAGACGTAGCCCACCGAGCTGGCGAAGCTGTAGACCAGCGGCGCCAGCGAACCGAAGTGCGGAATGTTGCCGCTCCGGGCCGGGATCGCCCCCGTGCTGATCGCCCCGAACAGCGCGCCGAGCCCGCCGGAGAGCAACGCGACGTACCCGAACAGCACGAGCGCCAGCACCCACCACATCCGGGTCGTGAAGAACTTGGTGAACTCGGCGTTCACGCCGGCCAGAATCCGATTCACAGCGAGTCCGCCTCTCCGACCAGCGAGAGGAAGGCATCCTCGAGTCCGGACCGCTGGCGTTGCAGCGTGCTGAGCTCGACTCCCGCGATGAACGCGATGTGGCCGATCTGCGCCGCCTCGGTGCCGTGCACGACGAGTCCGCTGCGTACCCGGTCGAACTCGAGGCCGGCGGAGCGCAGCGCCTCGCCGAGGGCATCCCGCTCGGGGGAGTCGACGAGCACCGACACGTGGTCGCCGGCTTCGAGGCTGGCGAGTGTTCCGCGGTGCACGAGCCGCCCCTTGGCGATGATCACGATCTCGTCGACGCTCTGCTGCACCTCGCTGAGCAGATGCGATGAGACGAGGATCGTGCGCCCCTCGGCCGCGAGCTCGCGCAGAAACAGGCGGATCCACTTGATGCCTTCTGGGTCGAGGCCGTTGATCGGTTCGTCCAGCACCAGCACGCCGGGATCGCCCAACAGGGTGAAGGCGAGTCCCAGGCGCTGACGCATCCCCATCGAGTACCCGCCGACGCGACGGTCGGCATACCCGGTCAGGCCCACCTTCTGCAGCGTCGCGGCGATCCGTCCCCGATCCAATCCCGCAGCCCGCGCGTAGACCAGCAGGTGATCACGTGCGCTGCGCCCGGGATGGAAGCTGGCCGCCTCGAGCGCGGCACCGACCGTCGTCAGCGGCGAAGGCAGATCGCGGTAGCGCACCCCGCCGAAGGTCGCGTTGCCCGCCGTGGGCTCGACAAGACCGAGCAGCATTCGCAAGGTCGTGGTCTTGCCGGCGCCGTTCGGCCCGAGAAAGCCGGTGACGCGGCCGGGCTCGACCGTGAAGCTCAGGTCGGAGACGGCCGTGACATCACCGAACCGCTTGGTTATGCCGTCGATTTGGATCGGGATGCCGGTGGGCATGCAGTCTTCTTTCGCCGCGCCGAGTGCGCGGTGTTCGGTGTGCCGGGAACGCTACTAGTGAACGTACCGGTACACCGAGCTCCGGCGGAAGAGACGGCGCGGTGCGAAGACTTCGGCGAGTACGGCCCAGTGGCGATCAGACGACTAAGCGCGCCTCGCGTGCGGCGGACGGGCGAGGCCGTCGATCACGGCCGACGCGGCATCCGTGTCGGTCGCCACGATGCGGTTGGCGGCGTCGACGTGCACGATGCGGGGCGCGAAGGCGCGCGCCTCTTCGGTGGTCAGCTGCGCATAGGCGATCAGGATCACCAGATCGCCGACGTGAACCAGATGCGCGGCTGCGCCGTTGATGCCGATCACACCGGTGCCGGCCTCGCCGGCGATCGTGTAGGTCTCGAGGCGCGCTCCGTTGGTGATGTCGACGACGCTGATCTTCTCGCCGGGCAGGATGTCGGCGGCCTCGAGCAGCGCGCTGTCGACCGTGATCGACCCGACGTAGTTCAGGTCGGCGTGGGTGACGGTGGCGCGGTGGATCTTGCCGGTGAGCATCGTTCGAAGCACGTTAACAGGGTACGCGCGTGCGTCGCCTTGCGCGTGCGGGGTGCCCGACCGCCGCGAGGCGCCGTGCGCGTGCCGGCGCGAGTCGGCGGCACGACGGCTCAGAGCAGATCGAAGACCGTGTACGGACCGGCGAGGAATCCGCCGTCGACGGGTAGCGTGACACCGGTGATCCACGCGGCGTCGTCCGACGCGAGAAACGCGACGGCCGCCGCGACGTCGTCGGGCTCGCCGACCCGTCCCATCGGGTAGAGCGCGGGCAGCTTGTGCAGCATCGCGAGCTGATCGGGGCCGTTCTGCGTCCATGCGCGGGTGCGGATCGTGCCGGGTGCCACGACGTTGAAGCGCACCCAGCCGCAGCCGGCCCCCGTGGTGCCGCGGGCCCGGGGTCCGTACTCGACGGCGAGATTGCGGGATGCGTTGATCAGCCCCGCCTTGGCGGCGCTGTACGCGATCTCGCCGACGGCCGCCATGCCGTTCACCGACGCGATCGAAACCACACGACCCCCGCCCGGAGCTGCCAGCAACAACGGCAGACACGCGGTGATGCAGCGGATCGCCCCGTGCAGCGTGGGCTCCACCTGTCTCGCCCACTCGGCGTCATCGAGCTCGTCGAGCGTACCGGCGCCCGAGACGCCGACATTGTTCACCAGAACGTCGAGGCGACCGAAACGCCGTCGCGTCGCGGCCATCGCGGCATCGACGGATGCCGGATCGGTCACATCGCACCGCACAGCGAGCGCGCTCTGCGCCAGCTCGTCGACCGTCGAGCGCGCGGCATCCTCGTCGAGGTCGGCGATGACCACGGCCGCGCCCTCGGCTGCCAGGCGAAGTGCACTCGCCCGCCCGATTCCCCGCGCCGCGCCGGTGACCAGAGCGACCCTGCCCTCGAAACGGTTCATCCCGGCCTCAACCGAAGTCCTGTGTGCGAGCATCCATGCCCTCGCCGGCATACAGCGCCTCGGCCGCGCGCTGCAGCGCGGTGAGAGCTACGCGCTGAGGCCAGGGCCCATACGAGACGCGTGCGACGCCGAGCGACTGCAAGCGTGCGGCGGGCAGCGATCCCGGACCGCCGATCACGCTCAGTCGGCGCTCGCCGAGGGCCGCGACGAGATCGGCGACCTCGGCCTCGTCGAGTGCGCCGGGCACGAAGACACAGGTCGCGCCCTCGTCGAGGAACGCACTGCCCCGTTCGGCGGCGTCGGCGATCACCTCGGCGCGCGGCCTGTCGCCGGCCCGCAGCACCGCATCGGTGCGCGCGTTGAGCACGAACGGGATGCCCGCTGCCTCGGCCGCGGAGCCGACCGCACGCACCCTCGCGGCCGCGTCGGTGAGCGCACGCATGCCGTCCTCGATGTTGGCCCCCACCACGCCGAGGTCGATCGCGCGCCGCACCGTCTCACCCGCGTCGCCGTAACCGGCCTCCAGATCGGCGGTGACCGGCAGCTCGGTGGCGGCAACGATACGGCCGACCGTCGTGAGCATCAGTTCCAGCGGAATCCGCTCGCCGTCCGGGTAGCCGTGTGCGAGCGCGATCGAGTGGCTCGCGGTCGCGAGCGCCCGGGTCTGCGGCAACGCGCCGACGACCCGCGCGCTGACGGCATCCCACACGTTCACGAGGGTCAGGATCTCGGGCGCCTCGTGCAGCCGGGCCAGCTCGGCGGCCTTGGCGCGAAGGGTGCCCAGACGGTCGTCGGAGTTCTCCATCCGGTCACGATAGTCGCCGCGCGCTGAACGCACGAGCATTACCATGAGGCCATGTCGGTCTCGGTCGAGAAGACCCGTGCCTGGGCGCCGCGTCGACGACCATCGGTCACCGAGGCCCTCGACGGTGTGTTCTTCGTACTGGCGGGAGCGGGTGCGGTCTGGCTCGCTTGGTTGCTGCTGACCGAGAGCTTCTCCTGGGGCTGGTGGCAGATCTTCTTCACCGTCGTGTTCTGGGTGGTGCTGGCCTACCTGGCGCTGCCTCGGCTGCATCGAATTCTGACCACCATCTACCTGCCCGGATACTTCATCGGCCGTGCCCGCACCAGCGACGGTCTGCTCGGCGACCCGATCAATCTCGCCGCGCTCGGCTCTGCGCAGCAACTGCACACCGCGATGAGCACGGCGGGCTGGACGCGTGCCGACGCGGTAACGCTCGCATCCAGTTGGCGCATCATCACCTCGACGGTGCTGCGCCGCAGTTACCTGCAGGCGCCCGTGAGCCCGTTGCTGCTGTTCGGCCGTCAGCAGGATGTCGCATATCAGCAGGAGGTGCTCGGCAATCCCGCCAAGCGTCACCACGTGCGCTTCTGGCGGTGTCCCGATGACTGGCTGCTGCCCGGCGGGTCGCGCGCCGACTGGCTGGCCGCGGGCACGTTCGACCGCAGCGTCGGATTCTCGCTGTTCACGCTTCAGATCACGCACAAGATCGATGCGGACATCGATGTGGAACGCGACCACATCGTAGGTACTCTGACCCGCTCGGATGCCGCCGTGCAGGTTCAGCTGCTCGAGGACTTCTCCACCGGCTACCACTCCCGCAACGGCGGTGGAGATGCGATCGTGACCGACGGCGACCTGCCCGTGATCGACCTGCGCGGGGTGCGAACGGGCGCACCGGATGCCGTCGCGGACGTGCCCGCGGCGGTGATGGCATCCGATGGGGAGCCGGAAGTCGCGCCCGGCACACCGGGCAAGCGGCCGGCGCCGACCATGCTGGGCGCCGCGTTGATGCTGCTGCGCGTGTTCGCCGGCATCGCGTATGTGCTCTCGATCCTCGATCAATGGAACGCGTTCGTGCGCTCCACCCAGGTGAGCGGAGGCGGGCTCACCGAACGCGAGGCCCGCGATCTCGCGCTCGGTGTCTCGATCGCCGTGCTCGCCGTGGTGACGTTGGCCGTCGGGTTCTACCTCTTGCTGACCGTGCTCGTGTTCCGCGGCAGCAACTGGGCGCGCATCACCGCGATGGCGCTCAGTGCGGCCGTCGTGGTGACGAGCGCCGTCGACTACTTCAACGGCGGTCCACAGATCAGCCTGCGCGCCGACCTGTTCGGGTTGCCGCTCGACATCCTGGTGCTCCTGGCGCTCTCCAGCGACCGAGCCAGGCTCTGGGCCCGCCGGCCGCGCGAGGCGGCAGCAACGCCGGTCACAGAGCCGAGATCGTCCACGCGGCGCTAGTGGAGGTGCCGGGCTCGAGCACGATAAGGTCCGTTCCCGAGTTGAACGCGTCCGGCGGGCAGGTCATGGGTTCCACCGCGAGCCCCAACCGGTCGAGAGCGGGGTCGGGCTGATCTGCGGTGTGCACCTGCACCCATGGGCAGTCGGTGCCCCAGGTCATCGCGACGCCCGTGCCGTCGGCGCAGGTGAGGGTGACAGACGCCGTTCCCGCTGAATCCCGCGACATTCCGGTGAACGCGTGGTCGATGAAGGTGTCGTCGATGCGCCTGCCGGAGCGGAAGTCGAACGTGCCGTCCGCCTCGGCGGTGACATCCGCCAGCCCGGTGGGGATGAGTCGGTCCTCGGTGACCGTGAGCACGGCGTCCGCGGGCAGGGTCAGCGTCCAGTCGTCGACGCGGCCGTCCCCCGCGACGAGGTAGGGGTGGGGGCCGGTTCCCCAGGGGGCCGGCGACGGACCGCTGTTGCTGCCCGTCACGGTGGTGTGCAGGCCGTCGGCGTCGAGCTCGAACGTCACGCTGACCTCGACACGGAAGGGGTAACCGCCCTGCGGCACGATCGTCGTGGTGAGCGTCACGTGGTCGTCGCCTTCGTCGACGGGCGTGAAGTCGAGCCAGGTCGCGAGGCCGTGCAATGCGTGCCCGCGCGCCGGCTCGGTCAACGCGAGCTGCTGCTGACCGGCGAATTCGTAGCGCCCGTCGACGACCCGATTCGGCCACGGCGCCAGCGTGGCGCCCCGGTACGACGGACGCACCTCGTCTTCGTCGAACGGCACGACGAGGTCGCGCCCACGGTGGGTCAGCGACCGCAGGCTCGCGCCGATGCTCGCGATGGAGGCGGTGTAGTCGCCGAAGGTCAGGTCGAACCGGGTTCCGGAGAGGGGAGTTGGCATGCAGCCATTCTTCCCTGTGTGCGCCGTGCGGAGGCGCAGTGTGCCGGGGCACATCGTGCAGGACCGCTGGCGCCGTTCAGGGATGCTTCGGAGCCGAGGACCTCAGGGCGGCCTCCTCGGCGTCGAGGAAGGCGAGCACTGAACGCACGGCCGGTTCCTGATATCTGCCCTCCGCGCGAGCCTGCAGCACCGCTTCGCGCTCCGCGCGCAGCATCGTGCGGCGCAGCCGGCGATACGCCGAGGCGGCCTCCTCCGAGCCGTCCGGCGACGGGTTCTCCAGCACCTCCGTCAGGAAGGCCTCGTTCGTGCGCAGCCGGCCGATCACCCGGTCTTCGACGGAGTCGGTCGGCTCGTTCTCCAGCCGGGTGAGCCCGGCGACCTGAGCCTCGCCGATCAGGCGCGCCATCTCGCTCGCCTCCTGCGCGAAATCCGGTGACGGCAGGTGCAGGCGGCGGATGACCCACGGCAGCGCGAGCCCTTGAAGCAGCGTGCCCACCACGACGACGAAGGCGAGGAACTGCAGGAAGGCCCGCCCCGGTGTGGCATCCGGCAACAGGAACACGGCGGCGAGCGTGACGACGCCGCGCATCCCGGCGAACGACACCGCGACGCTCGTGCGCCACGACCAGCCGCGCTCACGCAGCCGGCGCGGGCCGCGCCGATAGATCAACGTGGTGAGCAACATCCAGGCGAACCGCGCGACGACCAGCGCGAGCAGAACCGCCACGCAGATCAGCACGACCTGCCACGCCGTCATGCCGGTGCGCAGCGCGCCGGTCAGGATCGACGACAGCGACAGGCCGATGAAGAGGAAGACCGCATTCTCCAGCAAGAACTGGATGGTGCGCCAGTTGATGCCTTCGGCGATGCGCGCCTCCGCCGATTGGATGACCGGTGAGCGGTACCCGAGATACAGGCCGACGACGACGACCGCGAGCACGCCGGAACCGTGGATGAACTGCGCCGGGATGAACGCGATGTATGGCGTGACCAGCGACAGGGCCGTGTCGAGCACCGGGGCGCGCAACTGGCGGCGGATCCAGGCCAGCACCATCCCGACGACGAGCCCGACGACCAGGCCGCCGACGACCGCCAGCGCGAAGTCGCCGGCGACCGCCCAAGGATTGAGCACGCTCACGATCGCGGCGATGGATGCGTTCAGCGCGACCAGGGCCGTCGCATCGTTGAGCAGGCTCTCGCCTTCGAGCACGGTCACGAGGCGCCGGGGCAGATGCAGTCGCCCTGCGATCGCAGTCACCGCGACAGCATCCGTGGGTGCGACGACGGCGCCGAACGCGAAGGCCGCAGCGACGGTCATCCCGGGGATGACCAGCCAGGTGGCGAAGCCGACCACGATGACCGTGAACGCGACCAGCCCCACCGACAGCAGCAGGATGCTGTCACGCCTTGCCCTGACGTCGAGGAACGACGTGCGGATGGAAGCCGCGAACAGAAGGGGAGGCAGCAGCCCGTAGAGCACGAGTTCGGGCTGCAACTCGATCTGAGGAACGCCCGGCACGAACGAGGCGACCGCGCCGACCAGCACCAGCGTCACCGGAGCCGACCAGCCGATTCGTCGGGAGAGCCCCGTCACGGCCACCGTGACCACGACGAAGGAGACGATCCAGGTGACGACGACGACCGGGTCCATGCTCTCCATGATGGCCGCAACGCCCGCCGGTCGCGCGCTCTTCCCGGCGGGACGGCCCGATGCCGCACGCGTAGGCTGGCAGCAGTCGATTCATCGAGGAGGATGCCATGGCAGAGACCGACCCGTTCGAACGTTTCGGCGCTGTTGCCTCGTTCGCCCTGTCCAGTACCGATCTCGCCGACGGCGAGCCCCTCGCGCGGGCGTTTCGCGACACGCCCTCCGGCGGATCGAACACGTCGCCGCAGCTGAGCTGGTCGGGGTTCCCGGCCGAGACGAAGAGCTTCGCCGTCACCGTGTGGGACGCGGATGCTCCCACCGGCTCGGGCTTCTGGCACTGGGCGGTGTACAACATCCCGGCAGCGGTGACCTCGTTGCCGCGCGGCGCCGGCAGCGCCGGCGGATCGTTGCCGGCCCGCGCCGCCATGCTGAAGAACGAATACCGGCGGCGTGAATTCGCCGGCGCCGAGCCGCCCGAGGGCACCGGCACGCACCGCTACTTCGTGATCGTGCACGCCGTCGACGTCGAGCGCCTCGACCTCGACCCCGAGTCCACCCCCGCCGTGCTCGGCTTCAACCTGCACTTCCATACGCTGGCCCGCGCGATGCTCGTGCCGACCGCCGCGCACGGCGACGACCTCGCGGAACCGGCGTGATGCGCCCGGCCTCGCCGATGCGCCCGATGCCTTCGCTGCGCTCAGCGCGCTCGAGCGGGGGCGATCGCGCTCGAAGGCACGGGCTCCGTTGGCACGGGCTTCGTCGGTTCGGGTTCCGGCGGCACGGGGCAGAGAGGACGACGGCGTGAGCGACGGCATCCTCTTCGAGGTGCGCGACGGGCTCGCGCACCTCACCCTGAACCGTCCGAAGAGCCTGAATGCGATCGATGCAGACGCCGCGCAGCGCTGGCGGGAGATCGCCCACGAGATCGCCGAGCGGGACGACGTGCAGGCCGTGCTCTTCGACGCGACCGGCCCCGCGTTCTGCGCCGGCGGCGACATCGCGGCGATGGCTTCGCTGGGCGACACCGGTGCTCGGATCGCGGAGTTCGCCGACGCCATCCATGACGGGCATTCGACGTTCGCACAGATGCCGAAACCGATCGTGGCCGCAGTGCAGGGCGTGGTCGCCGGCGGCGGTCTCGGCTTCATGCTGGTGGCGGACTACATCGTCGCCGGCGACACGGCCCGGTTCGTGTCGAAGTACGCGGACATCGGGCTGACGCCGGACTGCGGGGTGAGCACGCTGCTGCCGCAGGCCGTGGGCGCTCGGCGCGCGCTGGAACTGCTGCTGACCGACCGGATGCTGTCGGCCCCGGAGGCGCTGGAGTGGGGGCTCGTCGCCGAGGTGGTGCCATCCGCAGACCTCGCGGCGCGTGCGCATGCCGTCGCGAGACACTGGCTGAGCGGGGCGACCGGTGCGTTCGGTCAGGCGAAGCGACTCGTGCGAACCGGCGTCGGCCGCTCGTACTCCGATGGTCTCGACGACGAGGCGCGCACGATCGGCGCCGCCTTCGACACTCCGGATGCCCGCGCCCGCGTCGCCGCGTTCGTCGCCAAGGCCACTCGGCCGCGGGTCGAATAGGCGCGACGAATGAGCAGCCGTATAGACCGACCGTCTCCCGGTCTGGGTACCCGCCCTCGTTCCTCGTCGGCTACTCGACCACCGAATCAACCTAAGAGAAGGCGGGCCCCATGACATCCACCGCGCCGCTGGCAGGCAAGACGATCCTGATGTCCGGCGGCAGCCGCGGCATCGGCCTGGCGATCGCCGTTCGCGCGGCACGTGACGGCGCGAACATCGCCCTGCTCGCGAAGACCGACACGCCCGATCCGCGCTTGCAGGGCACCATCCACACCGCGGCCGAGCTGATCCGTGCAGCGGGCGGCCGGGCGCTGCCCGTGGTCGGCGATGTGCGCAACGACGACGACATCGCCCGCGCCGTGATCGAGACCGTCGGCGCATTCGGTGGCATCGACGTCGTCGTGAACAACGCCAGCGTGATCACTCTCGCGCGCACGCTCGACCTGCCGCAGAAGCGCTACGACCTGATGCAGGACGTCAACGTGCGCGGCACCTTCATGCTCTCCAGAGCCGCGATCCCGCACCTGAAACAGGCCGAGAATCCGCACATCCTCTCGCTCAGCCCACCGATCAACCTCGACCCCAAGTGGCTCGGGGCGCACACCGGCTACACGCTTGCCAAGTACGGGATGTCTCTGGTGACGCTCGGACTCGCCGCCGAGTTCGCCGCCGACGGCATCGCCGCGAACACGCTGTGGCCGCGCACGACGATCAAGACGGCGGCCGTCGCCAACATCCTGGGCGGCGAGGCCCTGCTGGCCAAGAGTCGGACCCCGGAGATCTACGCGGATGCCGCGTACGAGGTGCTGACCAAGCCGGCGCAGTCGTACTCGGGCCGGGCCCTGATCGTCGAAGACGTGCTCGCGGAGGCGGGCGTCACCGACCTGTCTCAGTACTCACCCGGCGTCGACGAGAACGACCTCTTCCCCGACATCTTCCTCTGATCCTCGGATCCACAGCAGAGGAAGCGGGGATGCCGCATCGGCGCGACGTGCCCCCGAACGGGTAGGTTTGCGTGTGTGAAGATCCACCACACGCGCACACATCGCAGTGACGAGAACCTCGCTCGCGCCGGCCAATTGGCCTGGGCTCTGGCCGAGGTCGCGGCCGACCCGGTCGAGGTCACCGACGAGGTCGCCGACATGGTGGTGAACCGGGTGATCGACAATGCGGCGGTCTCGGCAGCGTCGCTGTGTCGGCATCCCGTGGTCGCGGCCCGCTCGCAGGCACTGGCGCACCCGGTCTCGATCGGCGGAACGGGTTCGACCGTCGTGGGTACGGATGCCGCGCGCCGGGTATCGGTGGAGTGGGCGGCCTGGGCCAACGGGGTCGCGGTGCGCGAGCTTGACTACCACGACACCTTCCTCGCCGCCGAGTACTCGCATCCCGGCGACAACATCCCGCCGATCACCGCGGTCGCCCAGCATCTCGCCACCGAACGAGGTCTCACCGGACGCGACCTGGTGCGCGGGATCGCGACCGGCTACGAGATCCAGATCGACTTGGCGAAGGCGATCAGCCTGCACGAGCACAAGATCGACCACGTGGCGCATCTGGGCCCGTCCGCTGCCGCGGGCATCGGCACCCTGCTCGGGCTCGAGCCCGAGACGATCTTCTTCTCGATCGGTCAGGCGCTGCATACCACGACCGCCACCCGCCAGTCGCGCAAGGGCGAGATCTCGAGCTGGAAGGCCTACGCGCCGGCGTTCGCAGGCAAGATGGCGGTGGAGGCGGTCGACCGTGCGATGCGCGGCGAGACCAGCCCGACCCCGATCTACGAGGGCGAGGACGGCGTCATCGCCTGGCTGCTCGACGGGCCCGACGCCGCATACGACGTTCCGCTCCCGGAGCGGGGCGAGGCCAAGCGGGCCATCCTGGACAGCTACACCAAGGAACACTCGGCGGAATATCAGGCGCAGGCCTGGATCGACCTGGCCCGAAAGCTGCACAACGACTACTCGCTCATCTTCGAGAAGCCCGAGCTGGTGGCCTCGATAGTGCTGCACACCAGCCACCACACGCACTTCGTGATCGGTTCCGGGGCGAACGACCCGCAGAAGTACGACCCGAAGGCATCCCGCGAGACGCTCGATCACTCCATCCCCTACATCTTCACGGTTGCGCTGCAAGACGGCACCTGGGATCACGTCGCTTCCTACGCACCCGAGCGCGCCGCCCGGCCGGACACCGTGGAGCTGTGGCAGAAGGTGCGCACCGAGGAGGATCCGGAGTGGACTCGGCGCTACCATTCCCTCGATCCGGCCGAGAAGGCGTTCGGCGGACGAATCGAGATCACGATGACCGACGGCTCGCGCATCGTCGAGGAGATCGCGGTGGCAGACGCGCACCCGCTGGGCGCACGGCCGTTCACCCGCGCGGATTACGTGAACAAGTTCCGCACCCTCGCCGCCGATGTGCTCGAGGCGCAGGAGATCGAGCGCTTCCTCGACGTCGCCCAGCGCCTTCCCTCCCTCGCCGCCGAGGAACTCTGCGAGCTGAGCTTCACCGCGCGGCACGGCGTGCTCGCCTCCGTGGAGAGCCCGCGAGGCCTGTTCTGACCCGCGCGCCGGGCCGACCGCCCGGCCACGTGAGCACCCCGTTCGAGACCTGACCCCACAAGGAGCATCATGACCGACACCGACATCCGCAAGGGCCTGGCCGGCGTCGTCGTCGACACGACGGCGATCTCCAGCGTCAATCCGGAAACGAACTCCCTGCTCTACCGCGGATACCCGGTGCAGGAGCTCGCCGCGAACTGCTCGTTCGAAGAGGTCGCCTACCTGCTCTGGCACGGCGAACTGCCTAGCGCCGATCAGCTTGAGGAGTTCGAAGCGCTCGAACGCGGCCAGCGCGGCATCGCCGACAACGTGCGCCGGGCCGTCGACGACCTGCCGACGACGGCCCATCCGATGGATGTGCTGCGCACCGCCGTCAGCGTCATCGGCGCCGACGACCCCGACGTGATGTTCGGCGAGACCAAGGATGTCTTCGCGCGCACCTATCCGAAGGCGGTGCACCTGTTCGCACAACTGCCGGCCATCGTCGCCTACGATCAGCGCCGACGACACGGCCTCGACCTCGTCGCACCGCGCGACGACCTGGACTATGCGAGCAACTTCTTGCACATGACCTTCGGCGAGGTGCCCGACGACGTCGTGGTCGACGCCTTCCGGGTCTCGCTGGTGCTGTACGCGGAGCACTCGTTCAACGCGTCCACGTTCACCGCGCGCGTCATCGCGTCGACGCTGTCAGACGCCTACTCCGCCGTGGTCGGCGCGATCGGCGCGCTGAAGGGGCCCCTGCACGGCGGTGCCAACGAGGCCGTGATGGTCGCGTTCGACGAGATCGGCTCGGCCGACCGGGTCGAGGCGTGGCTGGATGCCGCGCTCGCCGAGAAGCGCAAGATCATGGGGTTCGGCCACCGGGTCTACAAGAACGGCGATTCCCGTGTTCCCACGATGAAGGCGGCATTGGAGCGCTTGGTCGAGCACTACGACCGACAGGACATGCTCGAGCTGTACATGGCGCTCGAGCGCGGCATGGCCGAGCACAAGAACATCAAGCCGAACCTGGACTACCCCAGCGGGCCGGCATACAGCCTGATGGGATTCGACACACAGACCTTCACACCCCTGTTCGCGGCCGCGCGCGTGACCGGCTGGACGGCTCACATCATCGAGCAGTTGTCGTCGAATGCGCTGATCCGTCCGTTGTCGCAGTACAACGGTGAGGCCGAGCGTCACCTCGAATGAGTCGGGCTCGGCCCACCGCGACCGGGTGATTCCGTCGAGATCGTGCACATGCGCGTCCCCTTCGGCGACGGGGCTTGTGCCGATTCGACAGCGAGGATGCCTCCCTCTCGCAGCGCGGTTAGCATGACCGGGTGCACATGCTGTTTCGAACGATGCTCCACGCCCTGATCTCCCGCTTCGGGCGCCGGGTAGGCCACTACGAGGTGGTACGCACCCGGTTTCGCGTGCTTCCCACCGACCTCGACATCCTGAAGCACATGAACAACGGCGTGTACCTCTCGATCTTCGACATCGGCCGGTTCGACCTGCTGCACCGCAGCGGCATCTGGCAGATCTTCAAAGAGCGCCGCTGGTACCCGGTCGTCGCCTCCGAGACGATCACGTTTCGCAAGTCGCTGACCCTGGGGCAGCGCTTCATCGTGGAATCCCGCATCCTCGGCTACGACGAGAAGGCGGTCTACGTGGAGCAGCGCGCGGTGGTGGACGGCGAGATCTTCGCCCAGGCGTTCATCCGTGGCCGGTTCTTGAAGCGCAGCGGCGGAACGGTCAGCCTGCCCGAACTCCTGGACGCCGTGGGCCCCGTGCCCGCCGACGACGGCGTTCCGGAGTGGCTGGTGCGCTGGGGCGCCGACGCGACGCTTCCCGCGACACGCGCCGCCGCGCCCAGCCTCTGGCGATGATGACCGGCCCCGCAACGTCGCCGCGAGGTGTTCAGCGCAGCAGGACCCCGCGGGGATCGTAGCTGGCGCGCACGGTTGCCAGCCGTTCCGCCATGTCGGGTCGCCAGGCGATGGCGAGTGTCTCGGGCAGCGTCGGGTCGCCCGCGAAGTTGATGTTGGTCACCGGCGCCAGCCACGCCGAAGCGGCTCGGAAGACGTTGTCGGCCACAGCCTGCGGGATGTGCGGTTGAAAGGCGACCGGTCCGACGGCGATCAGCGTCAGGATGAAGGCCGCCTCGCGTCCGCCTGCCGCGGTGCCGGACGGGTGGTCGACGCCGAGCTTGCCGCCGATGCCTCGCACTTCGACGGCGAGGAACGGCGAGTCGACGTCCGGTCCGAGTCGATCGAGCAGCAGAGCGGCCAGGTCATGGTCGAAATCGGTGAGCATGACACCATGCGTCCAGCTCGGTGACGGGTCGTGCGGGTCATTGTGGATGTTGCCCATCGCCGTTGCGGGTATCTGCTCGACCGTGTCGAGATACGGCGGCAGGACGTCGCGCATCGGCTGCAGCAGACGAGCACCCTCTGTCTCGTCTCCCGGGTAGGCGAATCGAACATGCAGCAGCGTGCGACCTCGCAGCGGCGGCGGCAGCATCGGAAGGTCAGGCAGCCGCAGCAACGCCACGGAGGTGGTCGCATTCTCGGGCAGGCTCGGCAGCCAGCGGATCCAGGCGTTCAGGGCCGCTCGGATGTCGTCGCTGCCGTCGTAGAAGAGCCCGCCACCGTACAGGGTGGGCAACTCGGCCAGTTCGAGGGTCATTTCGGTCACCACGCCGAGACCGACCTTTCCGCCGCGCAGCGCCCAGAACAGGTCGGCGTGCTCGTCGGCGTTCGCGGTCACGAGTTCACCCGAGCCGGTGACCACCCGGAAGCCGCGGATCCAATCCGAGGTCATGCCGTGACTGCGATTGAGCGGGCCGATGCCGCCGCCGAGCGCGTAGCCGACGGCGCCGACGGTCGGTGACGAACCGGTCACCGGCGCCAATCCGTACGGGGCGGCCGCGTCGATCACCGCCGACCAACGCAGCCCGGCGCCGATGCGAGCAAGGCGGGTTCCGGGGTCGACGGACAGGGTGTTCAATCGCCTCGTGGCGATGACCAGACCGGATGCGATCGGTCGGTATGCGCCGTGCCCGGTGGAGTGCACCGCCACCGGCAGCTCGTGCTCGGCGGCGAACCGCACGGCCTCGACCACGTCTTGTTCGCTCGCGACTCCGACGACGAGCTGCGGGTCGTGGGAGACGGCGACGTTGAAACAGGCGACCTCGTCAGCGATGCCGTCGTCGCCGCGCACCAATACGACGCCCGAGACGCGGTCGCGGAGCCGGTCGACGGCGTCGAGATCCATGAAATGAGCATCAGTCATGCCGGATACGGTACCGCTCGGCTCTGAATCGGGCAACGGTCGCGGTCGGCGGATGCCCGTACCCTGTCAGCATGAGCAGGTTGCCGTCGGCCCCCGTTGCGGCGGTCGAACCGGAGCCCGCCCCGCACCTGGCCACCCGGTACGCGCCATTACGTCCAGTCGACCTCCGCGCAACTCTCGGGCCGCTGGTGCGTGGCACCGGCGACCCGACGGCTCGCTGGGAACCGGGTGGCCTGTGGCGCACGTTCGGCACCCCGTTCGGGCCGGCCACCGTGTACCTGACGCAATCCTCGCGCGAGGTCGAGGCCGTCGCCTGGGGGCCGGGGGCGCAGTGGGCGATCGACGGGGTGCCTGAGTTGCTCGGAGCCGGCGACGACTGGGCAGAGCTCGACGTCTCGGCATATCCGGTGCTGGTCGAGGTTCGTCGGCGTCGTGCCGGCCTGCGTCTGACGCGCACACGCCGTGTCTTCGAAGCGCTGATGCCCGCCGTGATCGAGCAGCGCGTGACGAGTCTCGACGCGTACCGATGCTGGTCACGCATGGTGCGCCGCTTCGGCGACCCGGCACCCGGACCGGCTCCCGAGGGCATGCGGGTCTGCCCGGCCGCCGAAACGGTGCAGCGCATCCCTTCGTGGGAATGGCACACGGCCGGCATCGATCCCGGTCGCGCCCGAACCATCGTCGGCGCCGCAGGGGTGGCCGATGCCTTGGAACGCACGACCCGGCACGATCGTGCCGAAGCCGACAAGGCGAGAACCGCGATGCGCTCGCTGCCCGGAATCGGGGTGTGGACCGCGGCGGAGACGGCGCAGCGAGCGCACGGCGATCCCGACGCGGTGAGCTTTGGCGACTACTCGCTTGCGGCGATCGTCGGACAGGTGTTGATCGGCACCCCGGTCGACGACGACGGCATGCTCGAACTGCTCGAACCGTGGCCCGGCCAGCGTCAGCGGGTGGTGCGCCTGGTGCTGGCATCCGGAATCATGCCGCCGCGCCGTGCACCGCGCGCCCGTATCGAGGACCATCGGCACCGTTGACGCCGAACCGCTGACCCGAACCGCTTAACCGCCTGCGCGGTCAGTCCGGATCGCTGGGATCGATCGGCGCGTGATGGTCGAGATTCGTGACCCCGCGCCTCCAATAGCCCTCGACCGAGAGGCGGTCATTCTCGATTCCGAGTTCGTGTCGTAGATACCGCCTGACCGGCACCAGCCCGTTCGCCTCGCCTGCGGCCCACACATACGTGTCGTCGTCGAGATCGAGTGAGCGCACCGACTCCTCGAGCTGGCCGGGGCCGTCGATACGGTAGAGCACCTCGATGGATGCCCTGGCGCGCTGCTCGTGCGTGAGGTACGCCTCGGCATCCTCGTCGGCTACGTCGAGGATGCCGGTGATCCGGGCTTCGGCCGGCAGCAGTTCCAGCCAGCGCGAGAAGGCCGGCAACGCGGTCTCGTCAGCGATCAGCACGACGTTCTCGGCGTCGTCCGGAACCAGGCGCGACCCGCGCGGCCCCGCTACCGCCAGTGGATCGCCCGCCTGTGCGCGGCTCGCCCACGCCGACGCCGGCCCACCGTTCGCGTCCTCGCCGGCCGCGATGCCGCCCTCCGCGCCGGCGCCGCGCGAGTCGGTCGAAGGGTGCAGCACGAAGTCGACGTCCAACTCCGGTCCGCCGGCGGCATCCGCTCGGAACGCCCGGGGGGTGTAGTCGCGGGAGATGATCACCGCGTCGGTCGGCCGCCGCACGCCGTCGGGCGTGAGCTGCGGCGTCGTCAGCACGCCGGTCGCCGGGTCGGGGAAGAACAGCTTCACGTGGTCGGTGGGCCCGAGGCTGACGAAGCCGGTGAGCTCGTCGCCGGTCAGGGTGACGCGAACCATGTTCGGGGTCAGCCGTACGGTGGCCGCCACCGTCAGGTGACGGATGGCCATCTCGTGTCGAACGCCGGTGCGGATCACGCGCCCCCTCCCGGCGTCGAGCCCGTCACGTTCGGCCGGCGCCCCTATAACAGTACTCAGTCGCCCCCGGCCCACCGCCGGTGCAAGGCAGGGAATCACGGCATCCACGCCATACGATCGAGTCATGCCGCAGGCCCAGCGTTGGAACCACAACAGCCACTATCACCGGCTGGCGCTCGCGGCGATTCCCGAGGGAGCGCGCACCGGGCTCGACATCGGCTTCGGCGACGGCGACCTCGTGCTGGCCCTGGCAAGTCGACTCGACCGCGTCGTCGGTGTCGACGCCGATGTCGACGTCGTGCTGCGCGCGCGGGAAGCGTCGGTGGATGCCGCGGCCGCGGTCACGTTGATCCGTGGCGACGCGCTGCAGCCCCGGCTGCCGGGCGAGCCTTTCGACGTCGTCACGTGCTTCGCCGCCCTGCATCACCTGCCCCTGGATGCGGCGCTGCAGCGGATGCGGGATCTCACGGCGCCGGGCGGCGTGCTGGTGATCGTCGGCCTGGCGCGGGACGCGACGGTGTGGGACCGGATCGTCTCCAGCATCGGAGTGCCGGCGAACGGCATCGCGCGCGCTCTTCGCGGGGAGTACCGGCACGGTGCTCCGACCATCGAGCCGCGCGAGTCGTACGGCGAGGTGCGTGCCGCGGCTCGTCGCATCCTGCCCGGTGTGCGATACCGCCGTCGCCTCTACTGGCGGTACTCGCTTCTCTGGCGCAAACCCGCGTAGCCGGCGCTTCCGGCCTGCGCAGAACCCGGAGGACTACCCTCATGACCATGTCGAAATCTGACGCCTCCCGCGACGGCGTGCCGGCCCCGTCGACACCGTTCGATCTCCCGAAGGACCAGCTGGCGCACGACGCGGTCGATCTCGTGCGGCATTGGCTCGCCGAGAGTTCGACGACACATGCCCAACCGGATCCGGCCGCTGAACGGCTCGCCGCCGTGCTGCGCGACCCCGACGGGCTCGACTTCGCGGTCGGATTCGTCGACGGTGTCGCGCGCCCGCAAGACCTGTTCGTCGCAGGCTACAACCTGCAACGCATCGCCAGGAATGTGCCGGCCTTTCTGCCCTGGTACATGAGATCCGCGATCCGGCTGGGTGGTGTGTTCGGTCCCGTGCTGCCATGGGTGGTGATCCTGATCGCCCGGCGGGTGCTGCGCCGGATGGTCGGTCACCTTGTGGTGGATGCCACCCCCGAGAAGCTCGGCCCGGCGCTGGAGCACCTGCGAACCGGAATTCCGGGGGCCAAAGACTCGCTGGACGACGCGGCATCCGGCCCGCGGCTCAACCTGAACCTGCTCGGCGAGGCGGTGCTCGGCGAGAAGGAGGCGGCGCACAGGCTGCAGGGCACCCGTGACCTGCTCGCGCGCGAAGACGTCGACTACGTGTCGATCAAGGTCTCCTCGATCGCGAGCCAGCTCTCGATGTGGGCGTTCGACGAGACGGTCGAGCGAGTGGCCGAGCGGCTCACACCGCTCTACGAGCTCGCCGCGCGCGACGCGAAGTTCATCAACCTCGACATGGAGGAGTACCGCGACCTCGACCTGACGATCGCGGTGTTCACGCGCATCCTCAGTCAGCCGCAGTTGCAGCACCTCGAGGCCGGAATCGTGCTGCAGGCCTACCTGCCCGACGCGCTCGACGCGCTGCAGGGGCTCACCGAGTGGGCGCAGCAGCGCCGGGCCGGCGGCGGTGCACCGATCAAGGTCCGCGTGGTGAAGGGCGCGAACCTCGCGATGGAGCGGGTGGATGCCACGATCCACGGCTGGCCGCTGGCGACGTACGGCAGCAAGCAGTCGACCGATGCGAACTACAAGCGCGTTCTCGACTGGGCGTTCACGCCGGAGCACACGCACGCCGTGAAGGTCGGCGTCGCCGGCCACAATCTCTTCGACGTCGCATACGCCTGGCTGCTCGCCAAGAGCCGCGGTGTCGAAGACCGCATCGACTTCGAGATGCTGCTCGGCATGGCGACGGCCCAGGCCGCCGCGGTCGAGGCGACGGTGGGCCGGCTGCTGCTGTACACGCCGGTCGTGCACCCGCGCGAGTTCGACGTCGCCATCTCGTATCTGATCCGGCGGCTGGAAGAGAACGCCAGCCAAGAGAACTTCATGTCGGCGGTGTTCGAGCTCACCGACGACCCGCGGATGTTCGAGCGCGAGAAGCAGCGCTTCCTCGCGTCGGTCGCGGAGCTCGGGGCCGACGAGGGCCCACGTGGGCTCGCGCCACTGCCGAACAGGCGGCAGGACCGCTCGCGTGAGTGGCAGGATGCCGACGCGACCACGCTGTTCCGTCCACGCGTCGCGCCGGTGGATCCGTCCGCCGCGGCGGCCGAAGCGGGACTCACCAACGCGGTTCTCGGCCTGAGTCGCGGGTCCGTCGGCGGGCCGCCCGACCCATCCGCTGGTGCAGTAGCGAGCGCGGGCGAGCGTCTCGAGGCCGCGCAAGCCGCCCTCGAGACTCCGGTCCGTGGTCTCGCCACGCACGACTCCTCCCTCGCCCCGCAACCCGACCAACCGCCTTCCCTTGATGCGACGTTCCGCAACGAACCCGACACCGATCCGGCTCTACCCGCGAACCGGGCGTGGGGCCGGCGCATCCTGGCGAAGATCGCGGCATCCGATCTCGGCACCGAGACGGTCGAGGCATGCCGCATCGACGACCCTTCCGTGCTGGAGCAGGTGATCGCGACCGTGCGATCCACGGGTGAGCAGTGGGGCGCATTGAGCGGCGAGGCGCGCGCCGCCACGCTCGACCGCGCCGGCCTGGCCCTCTCCGCCAACCGCGACCGGCTCATCGAGGTGATGGCATCCGAGACCGGCAAGACCATAGCGGAGGCCGATGTCGAAGTGAGCGAGGCAGTCGACTTCGCCCATTATTACGCGGCGCGAGCACGTGAGCTCGACACCGTGCAGGGTGCGCGATTCGTGCCGTCGAAGCTCACGGTCGTCGCGCCGCCGTGGAACTTCCCGGTCTCCATCCCGGCGGGCTCGGTGCTGGGCCCGCTCGCGGCCGGCAGCGGTGTGATCATCAAACCCGCCCCGCAGGCGAAGCGTTCGGCGGCGATCATGGTCGAAGCTCTGTGGGAGGCGGGCATCGCCCGCGAACTCCTCGCGCTCGTCGACGTGGAGGAGGGGCAACTCGGGCAGCGGCTGATCGCCGATCCTCGCGTCGAACGTGTCATCCTGACCGGCGCGTATGAGACGGCGAAGCTGTTCAAGAGTTGGCGGCCCGACTTGCCGCTGCTCGCCGAGACGAGCGGCAAGAATGCGATCATCGTCACGCCGAACGCCGACTACGACCTCGCCGTCGCCGACATCGTGAAGAGTGCGTTCGGCAACGCCGGCCAGAAGTGCTCGGCGGCCAGCCTCGCGATCCTGGTCGGGTCGGTCGGCACGTCGCAGCGGTTCCGCAACCAGCTCGTGGATGCTGCGACGAGCATGCGCGTCGGCTACCCGAATGACCCGGAGGGGGTCGTCGGGCCGTTGATCGAGCCGGCGAGCGGCAAGCTGCTGCACGCCCTCACCGCGCTGGGCGGTGAGGAGGAATGGCTCGTGGAGCCGCGACCACTGGATGACACGGGCCGGCTCTGGTCTCCGGGAATCCGCACCGGGGTGCAGCCGGGGTCGTACTTCCATCTCACGGAGTTCTTCGGACCGGTGCTCGGGATCATGCGCGCCCGCACCCTCGAAGAGGCGATCCGGTATCAGAACGCGGTCGACTACGGGCTGACGGCCGGCCTGCATTCTCTCGACTCCGACGAGATCGCCCACTGGATCGACACCGTCGAGGCGGGCAACCTGTACGTGAACCGCGGCATCACGGGTGCCATCGTGCGGCGCCAGCCGTTCGGCGGCTGGAAGAGGTCTGCCGTCGGCGCGGGGACGAAGGCGGGCGGTCCCAACTACCTGTTCGGGCTCGGCTCCTGGCAGGCCGACCCCGGCCCGCAGAGCGCCAGCCTGCATCTACGCGGCCTCGATCCGGACGTGAAGGCGCTGATCGAGTCGGGCCAGTCGGCGATGACCTACGAGGAATTCGATCTGGTGCGACGCTCGGCGCTGAGTGACGCCATCGCGGTCGCCCACGAGTTCGGGACCGTGCGCGACGTCTCGGAGCTCGGTGTGGAGCGCAACCTGTTCCGCTATCGCGCCGTGCCGGTGAGCATCCGGGCGGCCGAGGACTCGACGCTGCATGAGTTGCTGCGCGTGCTCGCCGCGGCCGCAGCAGTGGGCGGCCGGTTCGACGTCAGCACCCCGGGCGCGTTGCCCCCCGCGCTCGCGAAGCAATTGCAGGCGCGGGAGGTTCCGGTGGCGGTCGAGACGGATGCCGCCTGGCTGTCCCGCGTCGCTGCCCGCGGCGCGGCGGTCGCTGGCGGCGACGTGGGCGGGGGCGATGTCGCGGTGCCCGACGGCGCGGTGGCCGGGCGCGACATCGCCGTAGCGCGGGGCGACGCCGTCGTCGAGCCGACGCATCGCATCCGGCTGATCGGCGGCGACCCCATGGCCCTGGCCGGTGCGCTCGGCGGCACCCCCGACGTCGCGGTGTACGCGGGAGACGTCACGCCCTCGGGACGCGTCGAGCTGCTCCCGTTCGTGCACGAACAAGCCATCTCGATCACGAATCACCGATTCGGCAATCCGACGACGTTGACCGACGAGGTCATCTGAACGCGCTGCGCGCTGCGCGCCTGCGCGCCTGGGCGCCTGCGCGCCTGCACGACTGGGCGCGGTCGCATGCGAGGCCGCGGCGGCTCCCTGTGCGCCAGTTCTCACGCCACGCGCCGCAAGTTCTGGCGCACAGCGTGAGAACTGGCGCATGGCGTGTCGGTGGAGCGAGTTGACTGGGGCATGGCGCATGGGGCATGGGGCATGGGGCATGGCGCATGCCGTTGCGGTGGAGCACGCCCACTGGCGTCCGCCGTACGCGCGTGCGGGTGCGCGCAGTGACCGCGCTGGGGCGGCGGCGTAGCCTGGGACGATGACCGTCCCCAGCATCGCGCTCAACAATGGAACCGGCATCCCGCAGCTCGGACTCGGCACCGCGTCGCTGAACGACGAACAGATCGAACCGGTCATCGTCACGGCCGTCGAACTCGGTTATCGCCACATCGACACCGCCGCCAAGTACGACAACGAGGTCGGGGTGGGTCGGGGCATCCGGGCCAGCGGCGTGCCGCGCGGCGAGCTGTTCGTCACCACGAAACTCGACGGACCGTATCAGGGCGACAACCGGGCGATCGCGGGGCTGGATGCCTGTCTCGACCGGCTGGGGCTGGAGTACGTCGATCTGCTGCTGATGCACTGGCCGCTGCCGCAGCGCGACCTGTTCGTCGACACCTGGCGCACCTTCGAGAAGCTCGCCGAATCGGGCAAGGCCCGCGCCATCGGCGTCTCGAACTTCAAGCCCGCGCACCTTCGTACGCTGCTGGCGCAGACATCCGTGGCTCCCGCGGTGAATCAGGTGCAGCTCAGCCCGCAGCATCCCCGGCTCGACCACCGCGCATTCCACGCGGAGCGCGGAATCGTGACCGAGTCGTGGAGCCCGCTCGGCGGTGGTGGAACCGGGCTGCTCGACAACCCGCAACTGGAGCAGATCGGCCTGGTGCACGACAAGACTCCCGCCCAGGTGGTGTTGCGCTGGCACGTGCAGAACGGGCTCGTCGCGATTCCTCGCTCACACGATCCGGAGCGCCTCCGGCAGAACCTCGACGTTTTCGACTTCGAACTGAACGAACAGGAGCTGCTTGCTCTCGACCGGCTCGACGGCACCGCCGGCCCCGGCGTGGACTCGGATGTCGTCGGGCACTGAACCGCCGCGCCGTCAGCGCGGCGCGCGCAGCGCGGCCGTGACGATGGCAAGCGCCTCGTCGGGGCTCACGCCGAGTTGGGCGACACGATCGGCATAGGCCGACGCCGCGTGCTGGGCCAGACGGTGTGTCGTATCGCCCGTCTCGGCCACGAATGAGCCGTTGCGACCGCGTGTGACGATCACCTCGTCGTGCTCGAGTTCCCGGTAAGCGCGGGCGACCGTGTTCGCGGCCAGCCCCAGCTCTCCTGCGAGTCGCCGCACCGTCGGTAACCGGGTGCCGGGCACGAGGTCTCCCGCGCGAACCGCCTCGACGACCTGTATTCGCACCTGCTCGTACGGCGGCGTCGCCGACGCCGGATCGATTGTGAGCTTCATCGGATCAATCATGCTCGAGATCGCGCTGCGCGACGCTCACTCGAATCCGAAGTCGAGCATCACCTGCGCCACCTCCGCCGGATGCGACAGAGCCGCGAGATGCCCGCCCGGCACCTCATCGACGTCTGAGCCGAGGCGATCCCGCGCCACCCCGCGCTGGAAGTCGAGGGGGAAGAAGCGATCGTCGCGACCGGCCATGACACGCATCGGCACATCGGGCCATCGCGCAAAATCGCAGATCGAGCCGAACAACGCCGCGGTGTCCTGCCCGCCGTGCTGGGACAGCTGAGCGGCGAGGTCATCCGACAGATCGTGCAGAAAGTAGGTCGCCAGATCGAAAGGGGCAGCCGGGTCGCGACCGGCGGCGAGGTCGCTCGTCCGCATCGCGTCCGCATGCCCGACGGCATCCCACCAGCCGCTGGGTGTCTCGCCGGGAACAGGGATCATCGCATTCAGAAAGACGATCGCCCTGACCGGAAGGCGCTCGGCCGCGAGGGCGGCCGTGAACCCGCCCATCGATTGCGCGACGAGGGTGACGGCATCCGGCTCGCCGGCCGCTTCGACGACGGCGTCGGCGTACGCAGCGAGGTCGTCAGCACGACCCGCGGGCAGCTCGACGGCCACGGCGTCGTGACCCCGTGCGGCCAGCTCGGCCTGCACCCGATGCCAGTACCACGCCGTTCCACCGGCACCCGGAATCAGGACGAACGTCATGGTCCGAGGGTACATCCGACGTGCGACCGCATCCCGTGCTGATCGTCGCGGCCACCGCGCCCTCGGACTCAGTCCTGCGTGCGGTGGATCAGCCGGGACAACACGATCGCGCTGCGCGTGTGGTCGACGTTCGGCGCCAGCCGCACGCGTTCCAGGGCGGCCTCAAGGCTCGGGATGTCGCGAGAACGGATGTGCACGATCGCGTCGGCGCTTCCCGTGACGGTGCCGGCATCCACCACTTCGGGCACGGCCGAGAGGATGCGCAACAATTCGTCGGGCGCGACGGTGCCGCGGCAGAACAGTTCCACGTACGCCTCGGTGCTCATCCCGTCGACGAGCGGGTCGACCTGAATCGTGAAGCTGCGGATCACCCCATCGCCCACCAGCCGGTCGACGCGCCGCTTGACCGCCGAGGCCGACAGGCCCACGACCGAGCCGATGTCGCCGTATCCCGCACGTGAGTTCTGCCTGAGCAGGTCGAGGATGCTGCGGTCGAGGTTGTCCATGTCGCCCATCGTAGGGGTGGATCGTTGCGTGGGCGACTGGATGCGTCGCATTATTTCGCGCAGTTCGACGGATAACTCCGGATACCTGCGTGTCAGACTGGAATCATGTCAGCACTCGAGACCGCACCCAGCACAGCCTCGACCGAGCGCGTCGCGACCAAGCGCAGCTATCTGATGTGCCGCCCCGAGTACTTCACCGTGAGTTACCGCATCAATCCGTGGATGCATCCGCAGAACCCGACAGACACCTCGCTCGCCGTTCGGCAGTGGCAGACGCTCTACGACACCTACGTGTCACTCGGCCACGAGATCGAGTTGATCGACCCGATCGACGGTCTTCCTGACATGGTGTACACCGCCAATGGCGGTTTCATCATCGACGACCTCGCCTACGGCGCGCGTTTCACCTACCCCGAGCGCCAGCCCGAGGGGCCGGCCTTCATGCGCTGGTTCGCCGACAACGGATTCACGGTCGCCGAGCCGGAGTTCATCAACGAGGGCGAGGGCGACCTGATGCTCGCGGGCGACACGGTGCTCGCGGGCACCGGATTCCGCACGTCGACCGAGAGTCACGCCGAGGTCGCGCGGGTCTTCGACCGCGAGGTCGTCAGCCTGACGCTCGTCGATCCGCGGTTCTACCACCTCGACACGGCCATCTCCGTTCTCGACCCGGTGACCGGCGCCGCCGGTGCCAACATCGCCTACCTGCCCGGCGCCTTCGACGAGGCCAGCCGACGCACCCTCGAGGAGCGTTTTCCGAACGCCATCCTGGTCGGCGACGAAGACGCGACGGTGCTCGGCCTGAACTCGATCAGCGATGGAAAGAACGTCGTGATCTCCAGCCGCGCCAAAGACTTCGAACGGCAACTGCGCGAACGCGGCTACAACCCGATCGGCGTCGACCTCTCCGAGTTGCTGCTGGGCGGGGGCGGCGTCAAGTGTTGCACCCTGGAATTGCGCAGATGAACGCATCCGAGACGGTCGCAGCCGTGTCGCCCACGGCGTCCCGGTTCCTGAGCGAAGAAGACGAGCACGCGGCGCACAACTACAGTCCGCTGCCGGTCGTCATCTCGTTCGGGGAGGGCGCCTGGGTCACGGATGTCGAGGGCCGCCGCTATCTGGACTGTCTGGCCGCGTACTCGGCGGTCAACTTCGGCCATTCGAACCCGGCATTGCTGACAGCCGCGCGCGAGCAGCTCGACCGCATCACGCTGACCAGTCGCGCCTTCCACAACGATCAGCTGGGACCCTTCGTCACCGAACTCGCGGCGCTCGCCGGCAAAGACATGGTGCTGCCGATGAACACGGGAGCCGAGGCCGTCGAATCGGCGATCAAGATCGCACGCGCCTGGGGTTACCGCGTGAAGGGCGTCGCGGCCGACCAGGCGAACATCATCGTGGCGTCCGGCAACTTCCACGGCCGCACGACGACCATCGTCGGTTTCTCCGACGACCCGGTCGCGCGCGAGGGCTTCGGCCCGTTCACGCCCGGATTCCGCACCGTGCCGTACGGGGACGTCGGCGCGCTCGCCGCAGCCATCGACGAGAACACCGTCGCCGTGCTGATCGAGCCGATCCAAGGGGAGGCGGGCGTGATCGTTCCGCCTGCCGGGTATCTGCCCGCGTTGCGGGCACTGTGCACCGATCATGATGTGCTGTTGATCGCCGATGAGATCCAGACGGGGCTGGGCAGGGTCGGGGCGACCTTCGCCTGCGACCTTGTCGGCGTCGTGCCCGACCTGTACCTTCTCGGCAAGGCGCTCGGCGGCGGCATCGTTCCGGTGTCCGCAGTGGTCGGCAACCGCGAACTGCTCGGCGTGATCCGACCCGGAGAGCACGGTTCGACGTTCGGCGGCAACCCGCTGGCCTCGGCCATCGGGCTGCAAGTGGTGCGGATGCTCGCGGTCGGGGACCTTCAGGAGCGCGCCCAACTGCTCGGGCTGCGTCTGCATGCAGGTCTGCAGCGTCTGCTGGGACACGGCGTCGTCGCCGTGCGCGGCGTCGGACTGTGGGCGGGCATCGACATCGATCCGGCGCTCGCCAGCGGGCGCGAGGTCTGCGAGCGCCTGATGGATCGGGGCCTGCTGGTCAAGGACACGCACGGCTCCACGATTCGCCTCGCGCCCCCGCTGGTCATCGATCCGGCCGATGTCGACTGGGCCGTCGCCCAACTCGAGGCCGTGCTCGCCGACCTCTCGGCCTGAGAAACCGGTCCCGCGACGGCACAGCGCAGCACGTGCGTGCCGCGATTGCAGGAGATTTTCGCGCCACACCGTTCCAGGTGGGTTGAGCGCCCGGGATGTCGCAGGATTCTCCTGCACTACCCGCAGCGAATGCGCCGGGCGCAAGCAAGAATGAGAAGATGATCGCCATCGATGTCGAGAACGTCTTGCGCCACCTGACCCTGGAAGAGAAGGCCGCGCTCGCCACCGGCACAGGCTTCTGGTCGACCACACCGATCCAGCGCCTCGGCGTGCCGTCGATCACGCTCAGCGACGGCCCGCACGGCGTGCGCCGGCAACCAGCGGGCGACCATCTCGGAATCGGTGGCAGCTACCCGGCGACGTGCTTCCCGCCCGCGACCTCGCTCGGCTCCAGCTGGGATTCCGAGCTCGTCAGGCGCGTCGGCGAAGCGCTCGGCCGTGAGGCGAAGGCGCTCGACGTTCAGGTGCTGCTGGGGCCCGGCATCAATATCAAACGCTCGCCGTTGTGCGGGCGCAACTTCGAGTACCTCTCCGAAGACCCGCGGATAGCAGGGGAACTGGGCGCTGCGCTCATCGAAGGTGTGCAGTCGCAGGGCGTCGGCACCTCGCTCAAGCACTTCGCCGCGAACAACCAGGAGACCGATCGGCTTCGCGTCAGTGCCGACGTCGACGTGCGTGCGCTGCGAGAGATCTACCTGGCGGGATTCGAACGCGCCGTCAAACAGGCCGCCCCCGAGACGGTGATGTGCTCGTACAACCGCATCAACGGCGTCTACGCCTCAGAGAACCACTGGCTGCTCACCGAGGTGCTGCGCGGCGAGTGGGGCTTCGACGGGCTGGTCGTCTCCGACTGGGGAGCGGTGAACGACAGAGCGGCCGGCGTCGCCGCCGGACTCGACCTCGAGATGCCGGATTCCGGAGGCGTGGGACCTGCCGTCGTCGTGGCGGCGGTCAACGACGGACGCCTTTCGACGGAGGATTTGGATGCCGCGGTGCGGAACGTCCTCGAACTGGTCGCGAAGCACGCCGGCGACGTTCTCGAAGCCGAACCGGTGCTGCCGACCGACCTGGCCGAAACGCATCACGCGCTCGCCCGCGAGGTCGCGGCGCGGTGCGCCGTGCTGCTGAAGAACGAGGGAGGCATCCTGCCCATCGAGCCTGCGGCATCCATCGCCGTGATCGGCGAGTTCGCACGCACACCGCGCTACCAGGGCGCCGGCAGCTCGCAGATCGTGCCGACTCGGCTGGACAGCGCGCTCGACGAACTGCGCCGGCTCTCCACCGGAACTGTCGCCTTCGCTCCCGGATACGTCGCCTCCGGCCGCCCTTCGGCGACTTCGGCGGGAGAGACGGATGCCGCCGCCGCCCTCCTTTCCGAGGCGGTGCAGACGGCGCGCGGTGCCGAGATCGTCGTGGTCTTCCTCGGCCTCCCGGACTCAGCAGAATCGGAGGGGTACGACCGCACGCACATCGATCTGCCTGCCGAACAGCTCGCCGTGCTCAACGCCGTGGCCGATGCGAACCCGAATGTCGTCGTCGTGCTCTCCAACGGCTCCGCCGTGCGCGTCTCCGACTGGGAGGGCCGCGCGGCGGGCATCCTCGAGGGCTGGTTGCTCGGCCAAGCAGGCGGTGGCGCGATCGCCGACCTGCTGTTCGGGTTCGCGAACCCCTCCGGGCATCTGGCCGAGACCATCCCGGTGCGTCTGGAGGACACGTCGTCATACCTGAGCTTTCCCGGGGCGTTCGGCCACGTCGAGTACACCGAGGGCGTCTTCGTCGGCTATCGGTGGTACGACGCGCGAGAGCTGCCGGTCAGCTATCCGTTCGGTCACGGTCTGTCGTACACCTCGTTCGAATACTCCGATCTGCGAACGGCCGTGCGCGGGAGCGACGACGACCTCGAGATCGACGTGACGGTGAGGGTCGTCAACACCGGAGCCGTGGACGGACGCGAGGTCGTGCAGCTGTACGTCGCCGCGCCGAGCACGCAGGTGCAACGGCCGCAGCGCGAGTTGCGCGGTTTCGCCTCCGTCCCGCTGACCGCGGGTGAGAGCCGGGACGTGACGCTGACGCTCGGCCGCCGAGACCTGGCGTACTTCCATCCGCGGCTGAACGCTTGGCACGTCGAATCCGGACAGGTCGGCATCCACGTCGGCCGCAGTTCCCGCGACCTTCGCCTGTCGGCAACGATCGCGGTGCAGGTCAGCGAACCCGCTGCGGCGCTCGACCGCGATTCGACGATCGGCGATTGGATGTCCCACCCCCGTGGCGGGCGGATCCTCGACGAGCTGATGAAACAGTCCGCCGGCGAAGGCGAGGCGGGTGGGTTGATGTCGAATCCCGACGCGTTCGAGATGGTCAAGTCGATGCCCCTTGTGCGGATCGGCCGGTTCCCGGGCGTCGGATTCCCCGAGGAGAAGCTCGACGAACTGCTCGCGCGGGCGAACGGCGCGCTCGTCGAGTAGTCCGCAGGCGCCATGCGGTGCGCGTGCTACGCCGATCCAACTCGACCCGCCCATAGGATTATCTGGTGTTCATCGACCTCCCCGAGCCGCAGCTGCGCGAGTACCGCAGCGCACAGCGCAACCCAGACGACTTCGACGCTTTCTGGGAGGAGACGCTGCAGCAGAGCCGATCGTTCGACATCGACGTGCGTCTCGCCCCGGTCGAGACCGGCCTTGCGACCATCGACACCTTCGATGTGACTTTCGCCGGCTACAACGGCCAGCCGGTGCGCGCCTGGCTGCGCGTTCCGCGCGGTGCGACCGGCCCGTTGCCGACGATCGTGCAGTATCAGGGCTACGGCGGCGGCCGCGGGCATGTGCTCGAGAACCTGATCTGGGCATCCGCGGGCTACGCCCACCTGTTCATGGACACGCGCGGCCAGGGCTCCTCGTGGAACCTCGGCGACACGCCCGACCCGGACGGCTCGGGCCCGCAGATTCCCGGCTTCATGACGCGCGGCATCGACGACCGTGAGACCTACTACTACCGGCGGCTTTTCACGGATGCCGTGCGCGCGGTGGACGCCGCCCGGTCACTCGAGGCCGTGGACTCCTCACGTCTGGCCATCCTCGGCGGAAGCCAGGGCGGTGGCATCACGCTCGCCGTGGCCGGGCTCGTTCCCGACCTCGCCGCGGCCTTCCCCCGCGTGCCGTTCCTGTGCGATTTCCCGCGCGCGACGGTGAGCACCGACAATGAGCCTTATAGGGAGATCGGTCGCTACCTCGCAGTGCACCGCGCGAAGACCGAGCGCGTGCACGAGGTGCTGGCGTACTTCGACGGAGTCAACTTCGCCCGCCGGGCGACCGCTCCGGCCTGGTTCTCCACCGCGTTGATGGATGCCACCTGCCCGCCGTCGACCGTCTTCGGCGCCTTCAACGAGTATGCCGGCGAGAAACAGATCGTGGTGTGGCCGTACAACGGCCACGAAGGCGGCGCCCTCGAGGACGACGTCATCACGCTCTCCGCGCTCCGCACCCTCTGGAACTGAGCGCCCAGCACTCCGCGTGAGGGCGGCGGTGTGCGACCGTGCATGCGCGAACCTCTTCGCGGCCCTAAGGTAGCTGCAGAGCAGCGGAGGGCGTGTCATGGCGGTAACACTGAGAGACGTGGCGTTGCTCGCGCGCGTTTCGGTGAAGACCGTCTCCAACGTTGTGCACGGATACGAGTTCGTCAAGCCCGCGACACGCACTCGGGTGCTCTCGGCGATCGAGAGGCTCGGGTATCAGCCGAACCTCGCTGCGCGCAATCTTCGCGCCGGCCGTACGGGCATGATCGGGCTCGCGGTCCCCGAGCTCAGCTTCAGCTATTTCGCCGAACTCGCGGATGCGGTGCTGGCGGCAGCCCGAGCTCGTCATTACGTCGTCCTCATCGAGCAGACCGGCGGAGAGCGCCAAGAGGAGATCGAATTGCTGCGCGGTCCGCGCACTTCGATGCTCGACGGTCTGTTGTTCTCGCCCCTGGGGATGTCCAGCGCAGACGTCTCGATGCTCGACGTCGACTACCCTCTCGTTCTGCTCGGCGAGCGCGTCTTCGACCCACAGAAGGACCACGTCGCGATCCAGAACGTGGAAGGGGCGCGAGCTGCCACCGAGCACTTGATCAGGAACGGATGCCGCCGGATCGCGGTTCTCGGCGCCCACCCCAGCGAATCGGTCGGCTCGGCTCCGCTTCGGCTCGAGGGATATCGGCGCGCTCTTGCCGACCACGGCATCGACTTCGCGGAGGAGCTCGTCGTCAATCGGGAGGGATGGCATCGCAACGATGGCGCCGAGGCGACTCACGAGCTCTTGCAGCGAGCACACCCGTTCGACGCCATCTTCGCACTCAACGACGAACTGGCCATGGGCGCTCTGCGTATGTTGCACCAGGAAGGCCTGCGGGTTCCCGACCAGGTCATGGTGATGGGGTTCGACAACGTCGTCGAGGGCCAATTCGCATTGCCGAGCCTCAGCACGATCGACCCGCGACGGGGGGAGATCGCCGAACGTGCGGTGTCCCTGCTCATCGATCGGATCGTCGAACCGGACATCGGAGTACTGCCCCCGCGGCTGTTCGAGGTACCGTACGCGCTCGTCGCGCGGGAGACCGCGCCGGACAGCTCGTTGGTCACACAGCCGTAACGAACGTTGACATTCTTTCGAGTCTGCTCGTACACTGCATTTACAACGTTGGAAATGCAACGTTGTAAATTCGGATCGGCCGGATCGATCAATCAGAGAGGCATTCAATGAAGAAGCTCATCGCGGTTCTCGCGGTCGCGGCAGGCGCGGCAGCGGCGTTGACCGGATGCTCGAGTTCGGGAGGCTCCACCTCCTCCGCACACGTCGACCTGACGTTCTGGCACGGGTATACCGAAGCCGACGGCAAGGTCCTCGACAAGATCGTGGACGACTTCAACAAGTCGCAGAGCAAGATCACGATCAAGACCACCACCAAGACCTGGGCCGTGATCGGTGACACTCTGCTGCCGGCCCTCTCGGCGAAGAAGGGTCCGGACATCGTCGCCCTGCCGGCCGAGAACCTTCCCGTCTACGCGGGCAAGGGCGCCTTCGCGAAGCTCGACGATTTCTACGCAGGTTCCCAGGTCAAGAACGACGCCCTCAAACCACGCGCCGTGGAGATGGAGAAGGTCAACGGCTCGTACTACGGCATCCCGACGGGCTTCGTGCCGCTATCGGTGATCTACAACAAGACCCTCTTCCAGAAGGCCGGCATCACTCAGTTCCCGACGACGTGGGATGAGTGGCTGAGCGACTCCAAGAAGCTGACCGTCGACAAGAACGGTGACGGCACTCCGGAACAGTACGGACTGGCACTCCCCGACCACGCGACCGTGGGCAACGGTGTGTGGGCCAGCCTGTTCTATGGCAACGGCGGCGAGATCGTGAACGGCGACAAGTCGGCCCTCGACTCGAGCGCGAACGTCCAGACCCTGAAGTTCTGGGCGGATGCCGTCACGAAAGATCACATCTCGCCCACGGGTGTCGACGGCGTGGCATCGGACAAGCTCTTCAGCTCAGGCAAAGCCGCAATGGAGATCGGCGGCCCGTGGATGGCCGGTGTGGCAACCGACAACAAGATCGACTATGGCATCGCTGCGATCCCGGCAGGCCCGCAGGGCCAAGCCGCTTCGGCCATCGGCATCAGCGCAGCCGTGACCGCTCAGGCCGACCCCGAGAAGAAGGCCGCCGCGGAGAAGTTCTTCAACTACTTCTTCACCAAGACGGTGGCGACCAAGTGGTCGCTCGGCTCGGGCTGGCCGCCTCTGCGCACCGACATCCCCGCTTCCGATGTCGACTCGAACCCGGTGGTCGCGGCGCTGACCTCGATCGCGGCCAGCGCACGGCCGCTGCTGCCCGGCGTGGCGAACAGTGTCGACGTGCTGTCTGCCGTCGATGAAGCGACCCAGAAGGCGCTCGCCGGCGGTGATCCTGCGGCGTTGTTGAAAGCCGCATCCGGTTCCGTCCAGCAAGCGTTGGATTCCAAGTAGCGCGAACCGTTCGGTGACCGCCTTACTGTGAAGTGGGGCGGTCACCGCGGTGAAGAAGGAACCATGACCAGCATTGTGAAATCCACTCGGCGTGCTTACCGGGCGCCCGCTCCGCTCGGCGGCCGTGGCCCGCTCCGCGATCACAAGGGTTCGGCAGCGATCGCCCTGGCCTTCCTGCTTCCCGCGCTCATCATCCTGACGCTGTTCGTCGCGTGGCCGATGGTCTCTGCGTTGCGCTTGTCGTTCACCAACAGCAGCGGATTCGGTCTTGAACAGTGGGTCGGGTTCGGCAACTACGTTCAGATCTTCACCGACCCGCGCATCCTGGGCACACTGGGCACAACCGCCCTCTATGCAGTGTTGTTCACTCCGACCGCGCTCATCGGGTCTCTCGCGCTCGCCCTGTTGTTGAACAACCCGCGACTGGCGGGGCGCGGGTTCTTCCGAACCGCTCTGTTCGTGCCGTTCATCGTCTCGCTCGCGGTCGCGGCGTTCGCCTGGTCGTACCTCCTCGACCCGCAGGTGGGCCTGCTGAACTACTGGCTTCGAGCCCTCGGAATCCAGCTCGGCAACGTGCTGCAAGATCCGACGCTCGCGATGCCGACCGTTGTGCTCGTCGCGGTGTGGAAGAGCTTCGGCTTCTACATGGTGATCTTCATCGCGGGACTGCAAGAGATTCCGATCAGCCTCTATGAGGCCGCTCGCATCGACGGAGCCGGTGCCTGGAAGCGGTTCCTTCACGTCACGCTGCCGCAACTGAACAACACGCTGGCCTTCGTCGTCATTTTCGCGCTGATCGCGGCTTTGCAGGCATTCGACCAGATCTACGTGATGACCGGCGGCGGGCCATACCGTTCCACGCAGACCGTCGTCATGGAGATCTACCAGGAGGGCTTCAAGAAGCTCGACCTCGGGCTGGCCTCGGCGCTGTCATACGTTCTCCTGCTCGCGACCTTGATCCTGAGCCTCATCCAATTCCGATTCTTCGGTCGCCGCGAGAAAGACGCAAACTGATGACCCGCATCATCGCACCGACGCCGCCCGTGCGTGCACGATCGCCGCTGGGCCGCACGCCCTCGCAATCGGGCCGCGGACCGTTCGCGCTGAGTCGACGCGCGCAGCGCTGGGCGCTCTTCGTCGTCGTGCTCGTGTTGACGCTGATCGTCCTTCTGCCTGTGATCGTGATCGCCCTCACCGCGTTCAAGCCTGCCGCGGAGATCAACGCCTATCCGCCGACCCTCGTTCCTGGCGTGTGGACCCTCGACAACTTCATCGCCATCTTCAAGGACCTTCCGTTCGCACGGCTCTTTCTGAACAGCTTCGTGTTCGCCGGCGGTGTCACCTTGTTCGCCCTGGTCTTCGACTCGCTGGCGGCCTACGCCTTGGCACGACTCGATTTCCGAGGCAGCCGCGTGCTGCTGATCGCCATCGTGGCGAGCCTGATGATCCCGTTCCAAGCCACGCTCATCCCGATCTACCAGCTCGTCGGCGACCTCGGCTGGGTCAACACGTTCGCAGGATTGATCATCCCGCGTGCCGCGGACGCCTTCGGGATCTTCTTTCTGCGGCAGTTCTTCCTGTCCCTGCCTCGCGACCTCGACAACGCGGCTCGCATAGACGGCGCCTCTGAGTTGCGCGTGTTCCGCAGCGTGGTGCTGCCGAACGCCGTTCCGGCGTTGCTCACGCTCGGCATCTTCACGTTCGTGAACAACTGGAACGACCTGCTGTGGCCACTGGTGTTCACGACCAGCCCGGACATGGGAACCATCACCTCAGGCCTCACGCTGCTCACCGGTCCGAGCGGCATCATCCCCTACGGCACGATGATGGCGGGCTCTCTGGTCGCGGTGCTTCCCCTGGCGATCCTGTTCTTGATCGTGCAACGACGCTTCATCGAGAGCGTCGCGACGACCGGGTTGAAGTAGCGATGACAGACGGATCACGCCTCTGGTTCGACGACGGCCTCCTGCACTTCGCACTCGGCGTCGAGGACACCTTCGTGCCGCAGACGCGGCCCGGCGAACGCGCGATCGACGAATACGAGCTGACGGAGCACTACCAGCGCTTCGCGGCAGACTTCAGACTCGCGACCTCCGTCGGGGCCGAGATGCTGCGGTGGGGTGTGCCCTGGTATCGAGTGAACCCGGCGCTCGGTCGCTGGGACTGGTCGTGGGTCGACAGGGCGATCGACGCGATGAAGGAGGCCGGCCTGCGGCCGATCGTGGATCTGCTGCACTACGGCACGCCGACCTGGCTGGAAGGCGAGTTCGCACATCCCGACTATCCCGTGCACGTCGCGGAGTACGCCGCCCGATTCGCCACCCGATACGGCGACTTCGCCACCGACTACACGCCGGTGAACGAGCCGGTCATCCATGCGCTGTTCTCCGGGGAATACGCGTATTGGCCGCCCTATCTGTCGGGGTCACGCGGCTTCACCGCAATCGCCACCAATCTCGCCAAGGGGTTCGTGCGTTCCCAGAAGGCGATCGGAGCGGTCGTGCCGAACGCCGCATTCGTGCACGTTGACGCCGCGATCAAGTTCGTCGGAGACGTCGACACGCCGGAACACATCGAGGAGGCGACCCGGCTCACGCACCAGGTGTATCTGGTCGAAGACCTTGTGACGGGTCGCGTCGACGGCGCGCACGCCCTTGCCGACACCCTGCTGCGCAACGGGATGACCGACGCCGACCTCCAGTGGTTCCGCGATAATGCGGTACAGCCCGATGTGATGGGCGTCAACTACTACCCGCGGCACTCGACCGAGCTCTTCGAGACGGGAGTGCGTCATTCCGGTGGATTCGCCGACCCGCGTCCGGCCGTCGACCGGGGGGTCGAGGGATTGCGTGACGCGCTGCAGACCTACGCCGACCGATACGGCGCGCCGGTCATGCTGACCGAGACCTGCGTCACCGGGAGCGTCGAGGAACGGATCGGCTGGCTGGACGCATCGATCGACCTCGTGCAGCGGATGCGCGCCGAAGGGACGCGGGTCGTGGGCTACACCTGGTGGCCACTGTTCGACATGTACGAGTGGACGTGGCGGCACACTCAGAATCCGCGGGAAGACCACCGCCTCGCAATGGGCCTCTACGACCTCGTCGAGACCGATGACGGCCTCGCTCGTGCCGTGAACGCCGTCGCCGATCGCTTTCGTGGGCATGCGCTGCGCGCCCGCCGCCTCGCTCCCACAGATTGACAGGACTCTCATGCAGAACGCGCGTTTGACGATCAACACCGCCGCCGAGATCGGCGCGATCAACCCACGGCTCTTCGGGTCGTTCATCGAGCATCTCGGCCGAGCCGTCTACGACGGAATCTACGAGCCGGGCCACCCGATGGCCAACTCCGACGGGTTTCGCACCGACGTCATCGAACTCGTGAAGGAGCTCGGGGTCACGGCGATACGGTATCCCGGCGGCAACTTCGTGTCGGGATTCCGCTGGGAAGACAGCGTCGGGCCCCGCGAGCAACGGCCGAAACGTCTCGATCTCGCGTGGCATTCGACGGAGACGAACGAGATCGGACTGCACGAATTCCAGCGTTGGCTCGATGAGGTGGACAGCGAGTTGATGCTGGCCGTGAACCTCGGCACCCGAGGGGTGCCGGAGGCGCTCGAGTTGCTCGAGTACAGCAACCTGGCATCCGGATCGTCACTGGCGCAACGGCGATCGGCCAACGGCCGCGACGAGCCATTCGATGTGCGCATGTGGTGTCTGGGCAACGAGATGGACGGTCCCTGGCAACTCGGTCACCGTTCGGCCGACGACTATGGAAAGCTCGCGGCCCAGACTGCGCGGGCGATGAGAACGTTCGACCCGGGGCTCGAACTCGTCGTGTGCGGATCGTCGAGCTCATCGATGCCGACGTTCGCGGAGTGGGAGCGGGTGGTGCTCAGCCACGCCTATGACGTCGTCGACTACATCTCGTGCCACGCATACTACGAGAACACCGGAGACCTGCGGAGCTTTCTCGCCTCCGGAGTAGACATGGACTACTTCATCCGCAGCATCGTCGCCACGGCAGACCACGTCAAGGCGATGCGCGGCAGCGAGAAGACCGTGAACATCTCGTTCGACGAGTGGAACATCTGGTACAACACACGTTTTGAGAACGTCGACAAGATCGAGGGCGTCGACAACTGGCCGGTGGCACCGAGGCTGCTCGAGGACGAGTACACCGTTGCAGACGCCGTGGTGTTCGGCAGCCTGTTGATCACGCTCTTGAAACACGCCGACCGGGTCACGAGCGCGTCGCTGGCGCAACTCGTCAACGTGATCGCTCCGATCATGACCGAACCCGGTGGGCCCGCGTGGCGTCAGACCACGTTCTTCCCCTTCTCCGCGGCCGCGAATCACGCCGTGGGCGTCGCTTTGAACGTGACAGCCACGAGCGGCACCTTCCCGACCGAGAAGTTCGGAGAGGTCGCGCTGGTCGATGCGGTCGCCAGCCACGACGAGCAGACCGGGTGCATTGCGTTGTTCATCGTCAATCGTTCTTTCGACGAGACGGTCGAGCTGACCGTCGACCTCGGCGCCCCGTCGGAGCTCAGCGCATTCGCATTCTCCGCCCGCACTCTCAGCGACAGCGACATCTACGCGTCGAATACCTTGGAACACCCCGACCGGGTCGGCTTCGGTGAGAACGGCACGATCAGGAGCGAGGGCGGCGTCCTGCGCATCGAACTCCCGGCCGTGTCCTGGACCGAGATCCTGCTCACACCTGAACCCTGAGCCGGCCGAGGTGCCCGACCTGTTGCCGAGGAGCCCACGTCCGCCGCCCCCGCTACGGTGGAGTGATGGACTTCGCCACCCAACCCGTCGATCCGACGTCCGCAGCGGCGCTTGCCGCGCAAGACCTGCGCCTCGGGCTCGTCGACCGGCGCGATCGGGAGGCGTTGGCGGCCTGGTTCCAGGCCGACGCGCGCGGTTTCTACGCCTCGCGCCTGACCGACGAGCAACTCGACGTGCGCTTGGAGCACGCTGCGCATCGCCGCGCCACGGGCGTATGGGATGCCGGCTCTGCCGACCCGCTGATTCCAGTCGCGACCGTATCCACCTGGCCCGCGGCGTTGACCGTTCCCGCGACGGCATCATCCATCGCGCCGGCACCGACGATCGACGCGTGGGCGATCGCTTCCGTCACGGTCGCGCCGACGCACCGTCGGCGCGGAGTCGCGCGTGCCCTGCTCGAAGCCGAACTGCGCACGGCACACCGGCTCGGCATGCCGCTGGCGATGCTGACGGTGTCGGAAGCCACCATCTACGGCCGATTCGGCTTCGCGCCCGCGGCCTTCGTGGCCGACCTCACGATCGACACCCGACGGGTGCAGTGGAGCGGACCACGGGCATCCGGCATCCTGCACTTCATCGGCATCGACGAGCTGCGCGAGCAGGCCCGCCCGGTCTACGAGGCGGCGCGCCGCACCAGACCGGGCGAGATCGAGCTGGATTCCATGCTCTGGGAAGCGCTGATCGGAGCGCTCGGTGAGGGCGAGCTCGATCCGAAGAATCTGCGCGCCGTGCGCTATGACGATGACTCCGGCGTGGCGCAGGGCTTCGTGCTGTACCGGGTCGCCGGTGGCGAGAGCGACTTCACCATGCACACGGTCCACGTGCTCCATCTCAGCGCGGCGACCGACGAGGCGTATGCCGCGCTCTGGCGGTACGTGCTCGAGCTCGACCTGGTCACGACGGTCGAGGCGCCGCTGCGCAGCGTCGACGAACCCGTTCTCTGGATGGTCGGAGACCGGCGCGCCGCCCGGGTGCGCCACGCCGATCATCTCTGGCTGCGCATCCTCGACCTCGGCGCGACGCTGACCGCCCGCGGCTACGCCTCGCCGGGTCGCATCGCGCTCGATGTCGCCGATCCGCTCGGCTTCGCCGAGGCGCGCGTGCTGCTCACCGTCGGCAACGACGGCCGGGGAACCGTCGAGCCACTCACGAGCGATGTTCCCGCCGATGCCGCGCATCTCGCGCTGAACGTCGGCGACCTCGCAGGCCTGTACCTCGGCGGCACGCATGCATCGACGCTTGTCCGCGCCGGCCGCGTCACCGAGCTGCGTCCCAGTTCGGCGGACGCCATGGATGCGGCCTTCCGCAGCCCCCGCACGCCGTGGCTGAGTACCTGGTTCTGACCGGGTTGCGCTCTCGCCGCTAGCGAGCCGCGCGGATCGGGATGAGTGCGACGGCGCCTACCGCAACGCATACCATCGCGAAGATGAAGAGCGCCGGGTAGCCGCCGAGCGTGCCGATCAGCAGCGCCGCGATCGACGGGCTGAGTGCCTGCGGAATGTTCGTCGCCACATTCAGGATGCCCAGATCCTTCGCGGCCGTCGTTCCACCGCCGGGCAGAACCTCCGTCATCAGGGCGGAGTCCGAGGCCAGGTAGAGGCCGAAGCCGAACCCGTTGATCGCCGCCATTGCGAGCATCCCGGTCAGGTTCGGCATCAGCAGCGGCATCGACAGCCCGACGATCATCAGCACCGAGGCCGCGTATACGAACGCCTTGCGGCGCCCGAGTCTGTCGCTGAGCCAGCCGGCCAACGACACCGAGACGAGCGTGGTGAACACGGACGCGACGCTCAGCACCCCGATCTGCGTGTTCGCCGCCTTCAGGCTCATCCCGATGTAATCGGTGAGGATGAACAGCTGGTAGCCGAACGCGCAGAAGTAGCCCAGATTGAACAGGAACCGGGCTGCGAACGCCCACGCGAAATCGGGATGCCGGCGCGGGTCGATCCAGAAACCCGCTGCAAACCGCCTCAAGCTGGAGGCAGGCAGTTCCAGCAGCTTGCTGGAATGGTCCCGGTTCAGCAGCACGAAGCCGAGCGTGACGACGAGCACGACGACGCCGAACACCGAGTAGGCCAGTCCGAGGCCGGCGGCGAGTCGGCCGGCAAGGAGTACGCCGGCTGCGGCGCCGGCCATGGTTCCGAAGCCGACCATGGCGGATGCCGCACCCCGCTTCGCGCGCGGGAAGCGGTCGGGAGTGATGGCTGAGAGCGGGCCCTGCATGGCGTTCAACGCGGCTTGGACCACGACCCAGAACACCGTGATCCACAGGATCGACTGCAGGTAGCCGAGCACGAACAGGAACACTGCGGCGACCGCCGTTCCGATCACCATCCACGGCGCGCGTCGGCCCATGCGGCTGCGCGTGCGATCACTGAACGCGCCGATGACCGGCTGCGCGAAGAGGGTGAACACGAATGAGGTCGACGTCACGATCGCGAGGTTCTGCACCTTGTGCGCCGGGTCGATTGCGGCGATCTGGTTCGGCAGCAGCACGGCGATCAGGCCCACGTAGGTGGCGGAGAGCACGAGCGAGCCGACCGCGAGCGACGGGAGCAGTGGGCGCCCCGCGAGCGGACTGACGGTGCCGCTGCGGTCGGCGGCGTCGGCAGGGTCGTCTGCGGAGCCGGATGCCGTCGTCGTCACGGTGGTCTCCCTCGGAGGCGGTGCCCGGGCAGCGGCCAGGCGGTGAGGCGGCGCGTTTCGCGAAGGAGCGTCAGACGATGGCGAGGTCTTCGAGCTTGGCCTGCAGCTCCGCATCCGTCGGTTCGACCTGGTGCGTTCCGTCCGGGAAAACGACCACGGGGATGTTCGTGCGCCCGCTGATCGCCTTGGCCTGGTCGGCGCCGTCTTCGACGGCTTCGAGGTCGACGTAGTCGTAGTCGATTCCGAGCTTCTCGAGCAGCGCCTTCGAGCGGCGGCAGTCGCGGCACCACTCGGCGCCGAACATCGTCAAGCGGTCGAAGATCTCAGGCGTGGAAGTCATGTCTCCACACTATGCGGGGCACCGCGACTGCGCTGAAGCGTGACCGGAGGCCCCGCCCGCCTCCGGCTGCCCCGCCCCGCCGCCGGTGGCAGGATGAATGCATGACCTTCACCCCGGCATCCGACCGCTACGAGACCATGCCATATCGCCGCACGGGCCGCAGCGGGCTCGACCTGCCGGCTATCTCGCTCGGCCTCTGGCAGAACTTCGGCGGTGATGTCGCGATGGAGACCCAGCGCGACATCCTGACCCGCGCATTCGATCTGGGCATCACGCACTTCGACCTGGCGAACAACTACGGTCCGCCGTACGGCAGTGCCGAGCAGAACTTCGGCGAGCACCTGCGCCGCGACTTCCGGCCGTTCCGTGACGAACTGGTGATATCCAGCAAAGCCGGTTACGACATGTGGCCCGGCCCGTACGGCGACCACGGCAGCCGCAAGTACGTGCTCGCGAGCCTGGACCAGTCGCTGAACCGGATGGGTCTGGACTACGTCGACATCTTCTACTCGCACCGTCCCGACCCCACCACCCCGCTCGAGGAGACGATGGGTGCCCTGCACACCGCGGTCACCAGCGGCAAGGCGCTCTACGCCGGAATCTCGAGCTACTCGCCTTCGCGCACCCGCCGCGCCCACGAGATTCTGCGCGAGCTGGGCACGCCGCTGCTGATCCATCAGCCGTCGTATTCGATGTTCAACCGGTGGGTCGAGTCGACGGATGCCTCGGTGGCGGTGGGTGCCGATGCTGGCAGCCTGCTGCACACGTTGGACGACCTCGGCGTCGGATGCATCGCGTTCTCGCCGCTCGCACAGGGGTTGCTGACGGATCGGTATCTGCACGGGATCCCGGAAGACTCCCGGATCGCGCGCGAGGGCTCGGCTCGGCGCAGCATGCTCGGGGACGAGACGCTCGCGCACATCCGCGCCCTGAACGCCATCGCCTCGGACCGCGGCCAGACGCTCGCGCAACTCGCGATCGCGTGGGTGCTGCGCCGCAAGACGGTGACGTCGGCCCTGATCGGGGCGTCCTCGGTCGCCCAGCTCGAGTCGAATGTCGCCGCGATCGAGCGGCTCGATTTCACCGACGACGAGCTTGCGGCGATCGACGGGCACGCCGTCGAGGCCGGCATCAACCTCTGGGCGCCGTCGAACGCCGTGGCGTAACGCGGTCCGGCCAATATCCGGTGGTCGAGTAGTGAGCGCCGGTTGTCGAGTGGGGCGGCGGGTCGATGGGCTGAGCGCCTTGCGCGGTCAGCCGTCCCGGTATCGATCCTGACGCTCGGGCAGTCGCTGGAAGCCGGCCGATGCATACGTGGCGACGCCGGCGATATTGGAGCTCGGCGTGCATACGATCGCGCTTGAGGAGCCGAGCTCCCGTAGGGCAGCCGCCGCAGCGAGAGTGATGGCCCTGCCATACCCGTGACCACGATGCTCGGGGTGCACCCCCATCGGCTCGATCAGTCCCGGCCGGCCCGCACCCGCGGACCACGTACCGATCGCCGCCACGGCGTTGCCGCGTTCGTCGCGTGCGAGCAGAGACCGGGCGTCCGCGTACGGTGGCGCGGCGGCGATCGCGTGCCAGCGCTCCGCAGAGAACGTCGAGCCGTCGAAAGACGTCCGAACGACGGCTGCCCATTCATCGGCTAATGCAGCTCCGACGACCTCGATCCGCACCTGCGGGTCCTCCACGGGTGCCCTGAGGTCACGCTGTAGCGGCGTCCACGGTTGGTCGGCCTTCCAGCCGGCGTCGGACAGCAGGTCATTCACGAGCGCGCCCGGCGGAGCTTCGACGTTCACCCGCCCCTCCGGCAGCACGCCGCGCGCCGGGTCGATCACGTCGTCGGCGACTCGTTGCGCCAGGCCTTCGTAGCAGTGAGCGTCCGGCGCCACCGTGAGCCGCAGCAGGGTAGGACCGTCCAGCATACCGACGGCGAGCATCCGGCCGTCCCGGCTCCAGGTGCGGAGGCCGGCCGCCATGGCCTCGTCGCCGAATCGCCATGCCCAGCCCACGTCGCCTGGATGCAGCTGGAACGGAGCAGTGTCACTCTGCCATTCGCGAAGCGCGTCGACGACGTGGGTCAGGTCGTCGATGCTCGGAGTGCTCATGGCGATCTTCACGGGTCGATTAAAACACTGGGTTCAGCGCCGACGGTGGTAGGAATGGCTCATGCTCAAGAACAGGCGGGCACGCTACCGAAGCGGCGACAGGATCAGCCGCCTCGCAGGCTGCCGTGGCTGACATTCTGCACGTCGTCGCGGCTGTCATCGTCCGAAATGGATGTGTGTTGGCCTGTCGCCGAAACCTGAACCTGTCGGCGGGCGGGCTGTGGGAGTTCCCGGGCGGCAAGGTGGAGCCGGGCGAGTCCCCGAGCGAGGCGCTAGCGCGCGAGGTTCGCGAGGAACTCGACGTCGACGTCGAAATCGGTGAGCTGATCCACCGCGGGATGACGCCCGTCGGCGCGGTCGGCGTCGACTTGAGCAGCTACGCGGTGAGGCTCACTGATGCCGTGCCCACGGCCAGTACCGATCACGACCGCCTGCGGTGGCTGAAACGCGAGGAGCTGAATTCGGTTGAGTGGGCTCAGCCGGATCGGCCAGTGGTGGACGTGCTTGCGCATTGGAAAGAAGCCGGGTGAATCGAGCCCCCTGTCTTTCGAACCCGCGGCGTAGCGTTGGCCTATGGCCCCTTACGTCACGCCCGACCACGCCTACACCCGCGACACCCGCTACATCGAGGACCGCATCACGCGCGACGCCCGTGACGGCTGGCCGGTCGAGCCCGGCCGGTACCGCCTGATCGCCGCCCGCGCGTGCCCGTGGGCGAACCGCTCGGTGATCGTCCGCCGACTGCTCGGCCTGGAGGATGTCATCTCGCTCGGCATGCCCGGCCCGACGCACGATGAGCGCAGCTGGACCTTCGACCTCGACCCGGGTGGGGTGGATCCGGTGTTGAAGATCGAGCGCTTGCAACAGGCGTTCTTCGCACGCGTGCCGGACTATCCGCGCGGCATCACGGTGCCGGCGATCGTGGATGTGGCCAGCGGCAAGGTGGTCACCAACGACTTCGCGCAGATCACGCTCGACTTCGAGACGGAGTGGGCAGACTACTTCCGCGACGGCGCCCCCGATCTGTACCCGGAGGCATCCCGAGCCGAGATCGACGATGTCGACGACAAGGTCTTCACCGACGTCAACAACGGCGTGTATCGCGCCGGCTTCGCCGGGTCGCAGGCGGCCTACGAGGATGCCTACCATCACCTCTTCGAGCGGCTCGACTGGCTGAGCGCGCGGCTTGAGCGCCAGCGCTACCTGGTGGGCGACACCATCACCGAGGCCGACATCCATCTCTTCACGACCCTCGCCCGCTTCGACGCCGTCTACCACGGTCACTTCAAGTGCAACCGGTCCAAGCTCACTGAAATGCCGGTGCTCTGGGCGTACGCGCGCGACCTGTTCCAGACACCCGGCTTCGGCGACACCATCGACTTCGTGCAGATCAAGCAGCACTACTACCTGGTGCACAAAGACATCAATCCGACCGGCATCGTGCCGGTGGGTCCGGATGCCTCCGGCTGGCTCACGCAGCATCACCGGGAGCAACTCGGCGGCCGTCCGTTCGGCGACGGCACGCCGCCGGGTGCGCCGCTGCCGGCCGAAGTCGTTCCGGCCGGGCACGGGGCGAGTGCGTAGCCGTTACCCCGCCGGGTCCAACCTCGCGACTCCGATCTTCGAGTCGGCCATGCCGTAGAACACGTACGTCACCCCGTCGATCTGCTCGATCGCGGTGGGAAACACCACGTTGGGCACGATCCCCGACCGCTCGTCCTCGGTCGCCGCGGTCAGCAACGGCTCGGACGTGCGTTGGAGGATCTTCCAGGGCTCGTCCGCGTCCAGGATCATCCCGCCGGCTGCGTAGTTGACGTTCTTCTGCTGCGTCATCCCGCGTTCGAGTCGTCCGGTCACACCGTGGTGCAGCAGCAGCCAGCCCTCCGGAACGCGCACCGGCGCCGGGCCGGCGCCGATCTTCAGCTCCTCGAAGGCGTACTCCGGCGTGGCGAAGACGCGGTGCTTGGCCCAGCGGGTGAGTGCGCTCACGTCGCGGCGCGCGGCATCCAACGGCACGAAGCTCATCCAGATGCTGGGACGTGGATCGGGTAGCCAGGCGGGCGGGCGGGCGACCTCGCCCTCGCGGATGTCGCTGAGATCCCACGACGGACGATGCAGCACGGCGAGGCTCTCGACCCCGTCCGGATCGACGACCACCGACGGGAAGAACACCGTGTCTTTGTTGTGATACAGCCCGAGGTCCACGTCGAGCGCATCGTCGTAATCGAATGTGACCGGCCCTAATCGGCGCCACGACCGCAGGTCGTCGGAAACGGCGATCGCCGTGTACGGCCCGAGCGGGCCGAACGCCACGTACGTCATCACGTGCAGGCCGAGCGGCTCGACGAACGTCACCCGGGGATCCTCCACGCCGGCGTTCTGCGCTCCCTGTTCCCAGCTGCGCTCCGGTGCCAGCACGACCCCTTCGCGGTGCACGGATGCCGGCACGCCCGCATCCAGCTCCACTCGCGCCAACCCGACGCGGGAGACGTTGCCCGAGGCGACCAAGCGCGGCAGCAGGTACAACCGACGATCCGGCCCGCGGCCGCTGGCCGGGTTCAGCACGCCCTCGGCCTCGAGCTCGTTGCCGGGTTCGGGTGCCATGAGCACGCCGAGGCGTGTGAGGGCGTAGGGGAACGCCTCGCTAGTCGACGGTTGCACGCCTATCCCTTCACACTCGAGCCGATGTCGGTGGTGACGAAGTACCGCTGGAACGCGATGAACAGCACCACGACCGGCGCCGCGAGCACAACGGCCCCGGCGAGCACGCTGCCGAACGGGTTCGCCGTCGACGACGCCACATTGCTGATGTAGTTCGCCAGCGACACCGCGAGCGGCTGCATGCTCGCCTCCTTCGTGACCAGGAACGGCCAGAGGAACTCGTTCCAGGGCCCGATGAAGGTGATCAGCACCGCCGTGACCAGCGCAGGCCGCACCAGCGGAAGCGCGACCCGCCACAGCAACCGCAGCTCGCCGGCGCCGTCGATGCGGGCGGCGTCGAACAGTTCGCTGGGCACCTGCAGGAAGTACTGGCGGAAGATGATCACCGCCGTGGAGTTGATGGCGAACGGCAGGATCATGCCGAGGTAGTTGTCGGCCAGTCCGTAGTTGCGGGCGATCAGCACGTACAGCGGAATGATCAGCAACTGGAACGGCACCACCTGTACCAGCAGAGCGAGCGCGAACGTCACACCTCGGCCCCGCCACTTCAGGATCGCGAGCGAGTACCCGGCGAGCACGCCGAACACGACCGTGCCCAACAGCACACCGCCGGTGAAGACGCCCGAGTTCACCAACCCGGTCAGCAGGTTGATGCGCGAATTGATCGTCGAGTAGTTCGCACCGGTGAGATTGCCCGGGTTGGGAAACGCGCCGGCGATCGTCGGGTCGGGCGCGGCCTGCAACGATCCGATCACCATGTAATAGAAGGGGAACAGGAACACGATCGCACCGAGGGTCAGCACCACACCCCGCAGGGCCGCCTGCCCGCGGCTGAGTTCGGTGCTGTTGCGGCGCGGCCGGCCGCGACGGTCGGGACGCTCGCGCCGGTTGCCGTCCGTCTGGGTGGCTCGGCGCGTCGTGGGGACGCGAGTCATCAGTCTCTCCCTCCCGCGAACCGGTTCTGCAGGAAGGCGATGATCAGCACGATCACGACGAGCACGATGCCGATCGCAGCCGCATAACCCGGGTGCCCCTGCTCGATTCCCTGCTGATACATCACGAGCACGGGCGAAGCGGATGCCCCGTTCGGGCCGCCGCCGCCGGTCAGCAGATACGGCTCGGTGAACAGGTTGGCTCCGATCACCGTGGAGAGCAGCAGCACGAGCACGGTCGCGGGGCGTACGCCCGGCACCGTGACCGAGAAGAACGTGCGCACCTTGCCGGCGCCGTCGGTCGCCGCCGACTCGTACAACTCCCTCGGCACGTTCTGCAGCGCCGCGAGGTAGAGCAGGATGTAGAAGCCGAGCTGTTTCCAGGTGACGAACAGGGCGATGGTCGGCATCGCCAGCGTTGCGTTCGACAACCAGGACGGGCTCGGTGCCAACGGCCCGAGTAGCTGATTGACGAGGCCGTGCTCGTTGAACAGGAACAGCCATACGCCCACTACCGCGACGCTCGCGGTCACGTAGGGAACGTAGTAGCTCACCCGCAGGAACGTGCGGAAGTGCACGACCGCGTTCAACGCCGTCGCAAGAACGAGAGAGAGCACGACGGTCAGCGGAACGTTGATCAGCAGGAAGATTCCCACATTGCCGAACGACTGCAGCACGGCCGGGTCGATGAACACCTGAGCGTAGTTGTCGAACCCGACGAACGGCCGACTGACCTGCGCGCCCGGCGCCGCGAAGAAGTAGTCGTAGAACGACATGTATACCGCGAAACCGAGCGGGTAAGCGAAGATCAGGATCACGAACGCCAGGTACGGCGCGCTGAACAACCAGCCGAGCGGGTTGCGACCGAAGATCCTGAGGTACAGCGGATGCTTCGTGCCGTCGCCCGGGGGCCGGTCGCCCGAGGGATGCCGGCTCCTCCGCTCGGACGATGGCTGTCCGACCGGAAGAGCCGTCTCGCTGCCGGTCATGGCGCTACTTCTTCGCCCATTCGGCCGTCATCTTCTGCGCGGCCTGCGACAGGGCCGACTTCAAGTCGCCCTGGCCTGAGATGACGGCCTTCGTGTAGAAGTTGCGCAGATCCTGCAGGGTCGCGATCGAGTTGGGGCCGGTCGGGTCGTCGGTCGTGCGCTCCGACTGGCTGGCGAAGTCGACATACGCCGGGTTCTTCGCGAAGTAGTCCGAGTAGGCCGATCTCAGGCCGGTACGGATCGGCATCTGCCCGGTGACCTGCAGCAGTTTGCCGTCCTGATCCTTGCTCGTCGCGAACTTCAGTACGTCCCATGCGGTGCCCTGGTTCTTGCACGAGGTGTACATGCCGATGTTCTTGGCATCCGGGAAGGTCCAGGTGTTCTCCTTGCTGGTGCCGTTCTTGGTCGGCACCGGAACCTCGCCCCACTTCACCTTGCTGTACACCGGGATCGCCCAGGGGCCGACGATCGCCATCGCGGACTGTCCGCTGGCGAACGGGTCCGACTGCACGGGCTCCTTGCCCGCGAGGTTCTGGGAGTAGATGGACTTCCAGAAGCTCGCGACGTCGTAGCCGGCTTGGCTGTCGATCGTGGCCTTGCCGTTCTTGATGATGGATGCGCCGTTGGTCTCGGCGGCATACAGCGGGAGGAAGTCGAAGTTCGGCTGGAAGAACTCGCTTGTCGGCGAGGGGTAGATCGCGTACGGCGCCGCTGCGCTGTCCTTGATCTTCTTCGCAGTAGCCAGGAAGTCGGCGTAGGTCGACAGCTTGGGGTTGTTCGCGTCGAGGCCGGCCTTCGTGAAGATCGCCTTGTTGTAGAAGATCATCACCGGGTTCGACTTCCAGGGCATCTGGTAGAAGTCGCCGTCTGACGACTTGTACTGATCGGCCGTGGTCTTTCCGCTGCGCGCCTCGATGTATGCGTCGGCGCCGGGGAACTTGGAGATGTCGACGAGACCGCCTTGCTTCTGGAATTGACCGGTCGCCGCCGGCAGGTTGTTGAACACCAGGCACGGAGTGGTGCCCGCCGTGATCGCCGCGCCGATGACCTCCTCCGTGCTCTTGCCTGCCGGAACCTCCTGGCCTTTGATCTTCTCCTTGGGATGTTTCGCGTTCCAGGCCGCGACCATCGCCTTGCCCCATTGCACCTCCTGGGCGTTGTTGGAGTACCAGATCGTGATCGGGCCGTGCGCTTTCATGGCGTTCGATCCGCCGCCGCCGCTTCCCGAGCATCCGGTCAGGGCGAGCGCCGTGGCGGCCAGAGTCGCCACGGCTGCCGTCATGGTGCGTCTGTGCTTCATGGTGAGATTGGGCATCAGCTGCTCCTTTGTGTGTCTGTGGTGCTGTGTCTGTGGTGTTTGCGTCTGTGAACCTCGGTATTGCGCTTGTCAGGGCTGCGGTGTCAGGGGCTGCCAGGCCCGGTGCGGTGGCGAGCCGGTGCGTCGCGATGCCGGCGGTTCGGTGGATCCGCGCGCGATCAGAGCCGCCGGCGGCAGCGCGACATCCTCGGCCGCTCCGTTCTCGATCAGCTGCAGCAGCGTGGTGGCGGCCGCGCTGCCCCACCCCAACGGGTCGTTGTCGAGTGTCGTGAGCGTCGGGAACACGTAGCGACCCATCTCCGAACCGTCCATGCCGGCGATCGAGAGGTCATGCGGCAGTTGCAATCCGCGCTCGTGTGCGACCGCCATGCCGGCGATCGCCATCGGATCGTTCGCGTAGATGATCGCGGTCGGGGGATGCGCGAGCCCGAGCAGTTCGCGGGTCGCGCGGGCGCCCTGCTCCGGCGAGAAGTCGGCCCTCGCGACGAGCGGATCGATGCCGAGGTCGTGCGCTGTCGCCGCGAAGCGCTCGGCACGGGACCGACCGTGCTGCATGTGCTGGTCTCCGGTGACATGCGCGATGCGGCGATGCCCCAGGTCGATCAGATGCGTGGTGAGGTCTTCGATGCCGCGGTCGTAGTCGCGACTGATCACCGGGAACGGCGTTTCACAGTCCGGGCGGCCGAGGGTCACCGCGTTCTGATCGAGATCGGCGATCAGCGGAATGCGCGGATCGTCTCCCAGCAGATCGGTGATCAGAAAGCCGTCGACCCGATTGTCGATGCTGAGCCTGCGATACGTCTCGGCCTCCGCCTCGGCATCAGGCACGACGCTGAGCACGAGTACCTGATTGCGTTCGGCGAGCACCGTCTCGACACCGGCGATGAAGGAGGAGAAGAACGGATCCACCTCGATCACGTGCGGATCGCGGCGAACCACGAGCCCCAGGGCGTACGCCCTTCGGTTGGTCAGACTGCGGGCACTGGGATTCGGGCGCCAGCCGAGGTCATCGGCCGCCGCGCGGATGCGGTCGCGCGTCTCCGCGCGCACTCCCGGCCGGTCGTTGAGCGTGAGCGAGACGAGCCCTTTGCTCACCCCCGCTGCGCGTGCGACGTCGTCGATCGTGGGTCTGCGCACCATTGTGAACCTCATCGTTTCAAACCGGTTTAAGCGCGTTCGAAGCCGATTTTGAACCGGTTTAGAGGAGGTGTCAAGGGGTGGCGGGCGGGAGTCGATTCACTGCGTCACCAACTGCCGGTCCCGGCTGGGATGGCCTGCGCCGCGCACGAACCGTCTTGAGTCGGTGGCTATCCCGCCGCGAATGCCTCCGCCAGCACCACACTGAATCGACCGGCGTCGGCGCGCAGCGCCACCACCGCGTTCGGCCGTTCCGGTGCCCACGGCCGGTCGTCGAGCACGAGTTCGCCGAGCGTCCGGCCGGCGCCCGTCTCGACGTGCACCGGTCGATGCGTCGTCGAAGTGATCACGTCGGGGTCGACGAGATAGGCGACGCAAAGCGCGTCGTGCACCGGCGTGCTGTGCGGAGGCGTGTTGCCGGCACCCGCAAGCTCGGTGCGGATGCGATGCCGCACGAGCGAACTCGCCGCCAACGCGGCGGGAGTGCCGATGGTGTCGAACGTGTCGCAGTCGGCGAGCGTGATCGGCGCCGACTGCGTGGCATCCAGCGGAACGATCGTGACATCCCGGATGCCGGAGCTCAGCACCGCCTCGGCCGCCTCGGGATCGACCCAGAAGTTGAACTCCGCCGACGCGGTGACGTTGCCGCCGGCGACCGCGCCGCCCATGATCACCAAGCGCGGGATCCGCTCGGCCAGCCGAGGCTCCGCGGCCAGCGCGGCGGCGAGGTTGGTCAGCGGACCGGTGGCGACGAGCACGATGTCTCGTGCGGTTTCCGAGAGGTAGGTCTCGATCAAGAAGCTCACGGCGGTCGTGGTCTGCGGCACCGTGACGGCGGCCGGCAGTTCGAGTTCCATCACCTGGAATTCCGGATTGTCGGCGTTGAGCACCTCGCGCGGCACCGGGAAGTCCGGCCGGATAAGCGGCCGGCCCGCGCCCGGATACACGGGCACCGAAGCACCGAGGTGGTCGAGCACGCGAAGCGTGTTGTCCGTCGTGTTCGCCAACGGAGCGTTGCCGTTGACCGTTGTCACCGCCACCAGCTGAAGCGCACGATGGCCGACCGCCGCCATGATGGCGACCGCATCGTCGGTTCCTGTGTCGCAGTCGAGGATGAGCCGAGTCGCCATGGTGCCTCCCAGATCGCGAGAACGCGCGGGTCTCGCGCCTCGCCATGTGGATACCGAGGGTAGCTGATCGAATCGGGTTGCACCGCCACCGCTGTGCGAACGATCGCGGGCATCGCCCGTCGGCCGGGTCCTGTTGGAACTCTGCGCGAGCGTCAGAGGCGTTCGCGGGTTGAAATTCGCAACTCGACGGGTGCGGGGAACGGCAACTCGTAGTTGTTGATCGGAGCATCGATCGCACCGAAATCGTCTTTCTTCACCCGGATGCGCTGCGTGCTCACCTCGGTGATCAGCACGCGCAGGTCGAGGCCGCTCTCCAGGCGCAGCAGGTACGGCTCCGCGAGATAGCCGAGGCCGACGGCATCCAATGTCTCTTCAGCGGTGAGCCATTCGACGGCCTCGCCCAGGTCGCGGCCGAGCAGATCGACGGGCACGAACCGTTCGCCCTCCGGGCGCATCCATCCGACGAGTTCGCCATCGTGCCTGCGGTGTTCGATCCAATCGGTGCGGTCCACCCCTCGACGGTATGGTCGGCGAAGCGGCCCGTCAACCGCCCGACCGAAGTGTGACGAATGCGCGACACCCGCACAGGCGCCTCTCGGATTCACTCAGCCGTTCCCCGTAAAGTCGAGACAATGCGAGCCCGATACACCGCAGCACTGGCCGTGTCGTGCGCTCTCGTGCTCGCCATGGTCATGACGCTAGCCGTCTCCAAGACGTCGGCGCCTCCGCCGGCTCCGGCTCCCAACGCGTCGTCGGCGCCGCGTTCCGCTCCGACGCCGACGGCATCCGGTCCCCGCCGAGGCGAGCCGCAACCGGGCACCGCGACCGACCCGCTCACCTACGTGGCGTTGGGCGATTCGTTCGCCGCGGGCCAGGGCGGCGGCGACGAACAAGGCGCCTGCCTGCGCAGCCCGTACGGCTACCCCGCGCTGCTCGGCGAGAATCCCGCGGTGCGGCTGGAGACCAACGCGACCTGCAGCGGAGCGACGACCCGCGACGTGCTGCGCAGGCAGCTCGGCGCGCTCGGACCATCGATCGAACTCGTCACGCTGAGCGTCGGCGGCAACGATCTGGATGTCGCGGCTCTGCCCGCGCTGTGCACGCGTCGAACCACGGATGCCTGCGAGTCGTCGGTGCGGGCTTCGATCAAGCTGCTCGGCACGCTGTCGACGAAGCTGACGTCCGTCTATCGGGCGGTGGAGGCGGCCGCTCCCAATGCGCGCGTTCTGGTGACCGGCTATCCCTCGTTCTACGACGTGCCGAAGCCGTCGAATCCGAATTTCTCGACGATCGTCGCCGTGGACGCCTCGGTGATCGCCCTCAACGATGCGATCAAGCAGGCGGTGGCCGGCCAGCAGCGAGCCGGCGCTGATATCGCGTATGTCGACGTGAGCTTCGCCGGGCACGGAGTCACCTCGAAGGATCCGTGGTTCGTGCTGAAGGGCCTCGACGCGCTGCACCCGAACTCCCGCGGCTACCTCGCTTACCTGACCGCCGTGACCGGCGCGCTGCGCAAGGCGAAGCTGATCGAGTAGCGCGGCATGGCGGCCTAGTCGAGCAGGGCACGCAGATCGTCGGCGGTGAGCGTGGATGCGAACGCGGCATCCTCGTCGAGCACGGCGTCGAAGAGGCGGGCCTTCTGCTCGCCGAGCGCGACGACCTTCTCCTCGATCGTATCGGCGGCCACGAGCCGGTAGACCATCACCGACTTCGTCTGGCCGATCCGGTGCGTTCGGTCGATCGCCTGCTGCTCGGCGGCCGGATTCCACCATGGGTCGAGCATGAACACGTAGTCCGCTTCGGTGAGGTTGAGGCCGAATCCACCGGCTTTCAGACTGATCAGGAACACGGATGCCTCGCCCTGCCTGAACCGGTCGATCACCTCGCCGCGGCGCCGGGTCGAGCCATCGAGGTAGACGTGTTCGAGCCCGCGCTCGTGCAGCCGGGCGGCGACCTTCGACAGATACGACGTGAACTGGCTGAAGACGAGCGCCCGGTGGCCCTCGGCCAGCACGTCGTCCAACTGCTCGAGCAGGGCATCCAACTTGCTGGAGGGAACGGAGCCGTACTGCTCATCGATCAGCGAGGCGTCCAAGGCCAGCATGCGCAGTAGCGTCAGCGACCGGAACACGATGAACCGGTTGCGATCCAGGTCGTCGATGAGTCCGAGCAGCTTCTGCCGCTCACGCTGCAGGAATGTGTCGTAGAGCGCACGGTGCCGGGGAGCGAGTTCGATGGTGAGCACCTGCTCCTGCTTGGCAGGCAGCTCAGGAGCCACGAGTTCTTTGGTGCGTCGCATCATCAGGGGCCGGATGCGACGGCGTAGGCGAGCGATCCGTTCGGCTCCGTGCACGGCGGGGGTTGCGGCGGCGTCGCTGCGTGCGTTGTCGATCGGGCGCACGTACTCCTCTGTGAAGCGGCGCGAGGAGGGGAACAGCCCGGGCGCGACGATCGCGAACATCGCCCAGAGCTCCATCAGGTTGTTCTCCATGGGCGTGCCCGTGATCGCGAGCTTGAACGGGGCCGCGAGATCGCGGGCGCAGCGGTGCGCACGCGAGGTGTGATTCTTGACGAACTGGGCTTCGTCGAGGATCAGCCCGGCCCATTCGAGCGCGTCGAACACGGCGAAGTCGATTCGGAAGAGCGTGTAGGTCGTCACGACGATGTCGGCTGCGGCGATCGCCTTGGCCAGCGGGGTGCGGTCTTTGCGGCGGGTGGCGGTGATGGCCACGACCTTCAGGTCGGGCGTGAACCGGGCCGCTTCGCTCACCCAGTTGCCGACGACCGACGACGGCACGACGACCAGGAACGGCGGGGCGGACGCCTCACCTTGCGAGGGCTCGATACGCTCGCCCGGACTCGCTACCTGATCTGCGGGGCCGCCGGGGCCGCCGCCGACGGCGCCGGCGCCGCTCGTGGCTGCGCGGGCGTGCGCGATCAGGGCGAGGGTCTGCAGCGTCTTGCCCAGGCCCATGTCGTCGGCGAGCACGCCACCGAGTCCATGCTTCCAGAGGAATACCAGCCAGTGGAAGCCGTCGCGCTGGTACGGTCGTAGCTCCGCGCGCACCCCGGCGGAGACCGGAACGGGCTCCGGAGCACCGGCATCCGCCCCGGCATCGGCACCGCCGGTCAAGGCGAGCAGCCCGCCGACGCTGTCGCGCCAGGCGCGGGCCGGCTCGGATTCGTCGGCGAGGTCTTCGAAGTCGGCCCAGAGACCGGCCTGGTAGCGGCTGATCCGCGGGCCCGTCTCCCACTCGGCGAGAGCCTGCGCCTCCTCGATCAACTCGCGCAGCCGGTCGAACACGGGCTGATCGAGCGAAAGATAGCTGCGGTCGACGAGCAGCAGTTTCTTGCGCCCCTTGGAGAGCGCACTGAACAGCGGCTGGAACGGCACCTCGCGGCCCGCCACGTGCACGATCACCCCGAGATCGAACCAGTCGCGCTGATCCGTTTGCACGGTGGTGACCCGCAGGACCGGGGTCGCGGTCAATTCGTGGAAGTCAGGTCGGCCCCCATCGAAGCAGACCAGCAGCCCGTCCAATTGATCGAGCACCGGCAGCAGGTCGGTGGTGAACTCCGCGGCGTCCAGATCACGCAGCGTGGTCCCTGCGGGGTGCACCGCGAGTCGATGGTTGCCGAGTCGACCGTGGCCCGGGTGTTCGTGACCGGGCTGCTCGAGGCCGGGCTGTAGAAGTGCGGCGAGCACGGCATCCACTCGCGCGACGGATGCCGCCTCGACGGCGGGATCTCGCGGGATGGTCTCGGCCTCATCGGCGAGCAGCGGAAGGCGGACCCCGCCTTCACCGACCCGGTACTCCCAATCCCAGCCGAGTCCGATCGTATTCGGTTTGCGGAATGTCACGGTCAGTACGAGTGCCGGCGGCGCCAGCACGGGGAACCGTACCGAGTCGTCCGGACTGACCAGAGCGATCGCCCGCTGAAGTCCCGGGTAGATCTGCGTGAAGAATTCCGGTTCGTCGCGTGGCGGAACCACGATGGCGTCGCCTTCGATCAACCGGCGCTGCGCGTGGGTGACCGGAAGGTCCGTCGGGGCGAGGGTCAACACCGGCTCCGGCGTCCATTCGACCGAGTACAGTCCGTGGTCCGCGATGAACCCGAGCGAGGAACGAGCGATCTCGAGGCCGTCGATGCTGACCACCGGCGACAGCTCGAGTTCCTCGTCGCGGCGCCCGGCGTGCAGCTCGACTCGAGCGTCGCGCCCCAGCACGACGGCGCCGCCCTTGCGCGCGTAGACCAACGCGATGCCCAGTTCGGGAGCGAGCTTCAGTAGTTGCCAGAGCAGTGGACTGGTGAAGTCGTCGAGCGTGAGCCGTTCCGACTCCTGCCCGACGTACACGCCGGCGGAAGCGCGTGCGAGCGCTGAGAACTGGCCGAACCAGCGCACCTGTCGTTCATCGAGATTCGCGCGGGCGATCTGATACTGCAGGCTCGACCAGGTGAGGTTGCCGCCGACCCAACGTCCGCTCTTGCCCAGGGTCACCGGGCGCATCGTCACCCGCAGCGGTCCGGTCGACCGCGCGTTCGCGGACACCGTGGCAGAGGAGGCGCGCTGCCAACGCGCACCACTGCGCCGAACCGCCTGCCGCACCTCGAGTTCGAGTGCCAACGGCGCCGGGCGTGCGCCGGAGCCCACTCTGTGGGCGTCGCGGGAGCCGCCGTGCCTGGCCGAGGCGCCGCCGGCTTCCTGCGCGAGCGCGCCGAGCGCGCCGCGCCACCCCGCATCCGACGAGCGGCCGCCCGGGGCGTCCGCCACGCTCCGAGCGTTGCCCGCCAGCAGCGCTGCAGCGACATGCTTGCACGCCGTGCCGACCGGGCAGTCGCAGCTGCTGTGCACCGGGAGCAGTGCGTTTCCCGGCGCGACCTCGAGCGACACCTGGCAGCGGTAGGGTCGCGATCGCGTTCCGGCCACGGTCGCCCGCAGCTCACCGGCGGGGGCATCCCACTCCAGCTTCGAGACCGCACCGTTGCGCGCATAAGGGCGCGCCCGATCGAAGGCGGCGCTGCCGACGAACCGGCGGATGTCTGCGGCGTCGACCAGCGGGAAGTCAGCCGTTGGCATCCCTCCATGCTGTCACGGACCTGCGACGAAGCCGGCCCCGCCTGGATAGGGAACCGCTCTGAGTCACTGTGCTGGTCACGAATCGGGTGTCGGATGGCAGGGTTGAGTCATGCCTTCGTTCCGGGTGACCATGACGATCGGCGCGCTGGCTCCCGGCACACGGCCCGACCGGGTGCTGCCGATCGCGACGGATGCCGCGTCAACACTGGCCACGGCCGAGGCGTCGAGCGTGAACGTCGTGCGCGGCGAACCGCGGTTGACCGTACGGTTCACCGCCGAAGACGCCGAACTCGCAGAGCAGGTCGCGCAGCATGTCGTGCACGTCACATCCTCGGTCGCCGAGGTTCCGGCGTGGACTCTGACTCGGCGATCCCGCGACCGCTGGTATACGCTCAAGCGCGCGTGAGGGGGGAGGCCAGGAGCCGCCCCACCCCTCACGCGTCGCGCCGACAGTCGCGCGGACTACTGCACACTGCCTGCCTTGGCCCAGGCGGACGCCATCCCGTGCACGGTCAGTGACACCAGCGAGGCAGTCCCTCCCGTGGAGTATGCGGCGATGCCCGTGCTCGACGGCGCCGGGAAGATCTGATCGGTGATCAGCACCTTGCCGTCGTTTGCGAATACTTCCACCGACGACCAGTCGACGAGGATGTGCAGCTTGAGCTTGCCGCCGTCCAGCTTCAGTGGGGCCCTCTGCACGCTGGTGGCGAAGCTGGGATCGAAACCGACGTCGCCCGATCTGGTTCGGTCGACATAGACCTCCCCCGTCGTGTCGTCGTACCCGATGAGGGTCTCCTGGCCGTTGCCCACTCGCACTTTGAGGCCGAAGGTCTTTGCCGTGCCCGGTGTGAGGACGGCGTCGATGTCGGCGGTCTCGCCCTGTGCCTTGAGGGCGGTTGTGCCTTCCGGTAGCGCCTGGTGCTCGACATGCGTCGCAGGGGAGGTGATCAGCTGGTGGAGTTGCTGCACCGGCTTCTGAACGAGCACGTTCGTGCCGTCCGCGGGCACCAGCGACAGCTCCCGCGGGATCGTCATCGCGCTGCGCCACGGCGAGGTCGGGATGGATCCGCCGTAGTCCCAGTTGTTCATCCAGCCGATCATGATGCGCTTGCCGCCTGGCGCGTCGTTGTAGGTGACGGCCGCATAGTCGTCCTTGCCGAAGTCGATCCAATGAGCGCGCTGGATCGCCGACTGAGCGGCGACACCGGAGAGAGCGAACTGATCGGCGAGGATGTGACCCCACCCATCGGTGTTGTCGTCGACGAGCTCGAGATGAGCGGTCTTGCCCCGCAGGTCGCTGAGGTTCCAGCTGTTCCAGTCGAGGGTTTCACTGTTCGAACCGGTGGCAGAGCGCACGACCTGTCCATCGACGACCAGCCGCACCGAGGTGTCAGATGCCCGCGGAGGCGCGGCAGAAGGCGAGAACATGATCTGGTCGACGTTGAGGTGGCCCCAGCCGCCTGCGTTCTGATCGACGATCTGGATGGTCGCGGTCTTTCCTGCGTAGGCTCGCACGTCCCACGCCGTCCAGTTCAGGGTCTCGGCGTTCTGGCCGGTGGCGCTCGCCACGACCTTGCCGTCGATCACGAGATCGACCGCTGTCGGGTTCGGCGAGCCCCACGGGTGGTTGCCGCCACCCACGAGCAGGTTGATGTAGCCGCTCGAAACCGTGAAGGAGGGTGAGCTGATCGTGCCTTGCGACACGTCCCCGTTGATATAGGTGTTGACCAGCTGATTGCCGATGTAGCCCGTCACCTGCTGCTGATCGGGTAGTGTGCCTGCGGCCGGCGCGGTGCCGGCGAAGTCGCCCGTCGTCGTCCAGCCCGACCCATAGGTCGGCCCCTCGAAGTCGGCGAAGGTCGTGCCGGCCGGCAGGCCGTCGCCCACGACCGCGCCCGGGACATACGGGTGGTTGCCACCGCCGACCAAGAAGTTCAGGTACGCCTGGTTGATCGTGAAGTCGGGTGACGAAAGCGTTCCGGTCGAGCCGTCTCCGCCGTTGAAGCTGTTCGCGAGCCCGGCTCCTACGTACCCGGATACGCCGCCCTGTCCGGGTGCGTCGCCGGGCGTGGGCGCGGTGCCGAACGCAGTCCCGGCGGTGGTCCATCCGTCCCAGGACCCGTTGTCGAAGCTTCCCAACGACGTGCCCGTCGGGGGAACGTAGGCCTTGTCGTCCGCGGTGAAGGTCGTGCCGTCGAACTCGCCGGTGAAGTACTGGGCGCCGGAGCCGCCGGCGACGCCTCCCGGGTTGAGGTTGACGACGAGGACCCACTTCTGCTTTCCGGGATGGGAGGGATCCGGCATCGGGAAGAGGTCAGGGCACTCCCACACTCCGCCGGTCGCGCCGGCAGGACCGAAGTCGCTGAGGTGCGTCCAACGCTTCAGGTCGGGGGAACTGTAGAAGGTGATCTTGTGCTGGTCGGAGAGCGCGGCCGCCATCAGCCACTCGTGTGCCGGTGCGTACCAGAAGACCTTGGGATCGCGGAAGTTGCTCGACCCGATGTCGAGCACAGGGTTCCCGGAGTACTTGGTGAATGTGCGTCCGTCGTCGGTGCTGTACGCGATCGACTGCCGCTGCTGGTTCGTGGCCTTGTCGAGGCTTGTGTAGATGGCGACGATCGCAGGATGTCCGGGCGTGCTGAACCCCGTGGTGTTGTGCGTGTCCACCACTGCGCTGCCGGAGAACACCATCTCGTTCGCGTCCTGCGGTATGGCTACGGGCAGTTGGGTCCAGTGCACGAGGTCGCGGCTCACCGCGTGCCCCCACGACATGTTCCCCCAGGTGTTCCCGCTGGGGTTGTACTGGAAGAACAGGTGGTATTCGCCCTTGTAGTAGACGAGCCCGTTCGGGTCGTTCATCCAGTTCATTTGGGGTGTGAAGTGAAATTGCGGCCGGTAGGTCTCGGTGTACGCGGCGGGGGCGGGGGAGCCCGAGGTCGCCTGTGCGGGCGCGGCGAGGCCCAGGATCGCCAACACGGTGGCAGACACGGCTAGGGCGGCCATCGCTTTGCGCAAGATGCCCGCCCGTGCGTGACGCAGCCGATGGGAAGTAGAAGACATTGATTCTCGCCTCTCGTGTTGACAACGATGTCAACGTCGGACCATACGCGATGTCCGCAAGACAAGTCAACGACGCGAAATCTCAATCAGCGCCTGGCTGCACACCCCAACGTGTGTTGGAGCGCGGTCACATCCACGCATCGACATCGTTGTCGGGCGCCCATCGAGCATCCCGCGAACACGGTTCGCTCGGGTGCCGGTCGGCCTCAGCCGAGCTGTCGTGAGAGCAGCACGGTGCCGGTGTCCAGGTCGCGCAACTCGATGCGCACGAGTTGCGCAGCCGGTGTCGCGGTCGATCCCTCGGTCGTGATCGTGCGATCGGGAAGGGCGGTCCAGGTCGAGACGCGGGTCGTCGTGCCGGCGCGGTCGACGACATAGAGCCCATACCGGTAGTCGATCGGGTAGCCGGGGTAGGTGGCCACGGCGCCATGGTAGGTGCACGTCATAGAAATGCTCGTTCCCCAGGGCAGGCTCGTCAGTCGCACGCTCGCGCTCACGGGCCCGGGCATGGTCTGTTGCAGGCTCACGGCGACGGCGGGATGCTGCACGGCATCGATCGCACCGGGCAGCACCAGCCCGACGACTGCGGCGGCCGCTGCGAGAGCGACGGTCAGGGAGCCGACCGTCCAGGATCGGATGCGCCGCGCGCGCGTGACGCGTGCGTGCAAGCGGGCGAGCAGGTCGGACGGAGGCGGGATGCGTGAGGTCGGCTCGGCGGCCGGGGCGTGCCTGACCGCCTCGATCGACGTGGCCGGGGTCACGACCTCGCCGCCTGCTGCACTCGCTCCCGGTGCCGCCACCTCCAGCATGGCGAAGGCATCGGCCGCCGAAAGCGCCCCGAGAAGTCCAGGCACCCCGGCGAGCTCGGCGACGGCGGAACGGCAGTCCGGGCATCCGGCCGAATGATCCTCGAACTCGCGCCGGTCGGCGGCGCCGAGCGCGCCCAACACATAGGCGGCATCCCATTCGGCATAGCGTTCGTGATCGCTCATCGCGTGACTCCCTTCTCTTGCAGGGCCAAGCGGAGCGCGCGCAGCCCGTAGTGCAGGCGCGACTTCACGGTGCCCTCCGGGATCTGCAGTTCGCGGGCGATCTCGGCGATCGAGCGTCCGCCGTAGTACGCGTGCACCACGACGGCGCGATGCTCGTAGGAGAGCCCGGCGAGAGCATCCGAGACGAGCCACGAGTCAAGCAGGGAATCGGTCTCGTCGGCGGTGATACGTTCCGGCAGGCTGTCGACGCCGACCTCGTGGATGCTGCGGGCGCTGCGAGTGCCGTCGATCACGAGGTTGCGCGCCACGGTGAACAGCCAGGCACGGGCGGACGACTCGCTCTGATCGAGCACCTTCGGCCTGCGCCAGGCGCGCAACAGCGTCTCCTGCACGATGTCTTCAGCGAGGGCGCGATCTCCGGTCAGACGAACGACGTAGCGCCAGAGCGGGCCGGCATGCTCGTCGTGCAGCGCACGCAGCAGGGTCTCCTCGTCGTCGGGCATGCTCACCTCCTGTGCTCGCTCGGTCCTGTCCTACACCCGGTACACGAGGTGCGGCTGCAAAAAGTTCAGGCGCAAGCGCCTCCTGCATCGTGCCGAACACAGCGAACCTCCACAGCCGTCGCCCGCGCGCTGCCAGACCGGCCAGCCAGCGCGCGCGGCCGGACCGGTATCGAAATCAGGTGACACGCGCGCTCGACCGGATTATCCAGCCGACGGGGCGTGTCACCTGATTTCGATACCGCAGGTCAGGCGCCGATCACGATATGGGCGTCCGCGTCACGGGCGCAGGCGTGCGGCGTCAGCGGCCGCGCGGCGCGGAAGCAGCGGCATCCGTCGCCGACGGCGACACCGGAACGAGCCGCGCCAGCTGGGTGACGTGCGACGGGTTCAGCTCATCGAGCGAGGCGACCCCGAGCAGCCGCATGGTGCGTTCCAGTTGGGTGCGCAGGATCCAGATGGCGCGATCGACGCCTTCGCGGCCGCCGGCCATCAGTCCGTACAGGTAGGCGCGGCCGACGAGGGTGAAGCGTGCGCCGAGCGCGATCGAGGCGACGATGTCGGCTCCGGACATGATGCCCGTGTCGAGCAGCACCTCAGTGTCGCGTCCGACCTCGCGTGCCACCGCGGGCAGCAGGTGGAACGGGATCGGCGCCCGATCGAGCTGGCGGCCGCCGTGGTTCGACAGGATGATGCCGTCGACACCCATCGAGGCGAGGGTGCGGGAATCCTCGATATTCTGCACGCCCTTGACCACAAGCTTGCCGGGCCACTGATCCTTGATCCAGGCGAGGTCCTCGAACGTCACGGTGGGGTCGAACATCGAGTCCAGCAGCGCGGCGACCGTGCCCGACCAGCGGTCGAGCGAGGCGAATGCCAGTGGCTCGGTCGTGAGGAAGTCGATCCACCACTTCGCTCGCGGCAGCGCGTTGATCACGGTCTTCGGTGTCAGCGACGGCGGAATCGTCATGCCGTTACGGCTGTCGCGCAGCCTGGCGCCGGCGACCGGAACGTCGACCGTGACCAGGAGCGTGTCGAAGCCGGCCTTCGCCGCGCGTTCGACCAGGGCCATCGAACGGTCGCGATCCTTCCACATGTAGAGCTGGAACCAGTTGCGCCCGTTCGGGTTGGCCGCCTTCACGTCTTCGATGGATGCCGTGCCCATCGTCGAGAGGGAGAACGGGATGCCTGCCGCCGCGGCGGCCGAGGCGCCGGCGATCTCGCCCTCGGTCTGCATCATGCGGGTGAATCCGGTCGGAGCGATCCCGAACGGCAACGCTGTCGGACCGCCGAGCACCTCGCGCGTGGTGTCGAGCCGGGAGACGTCGCGCAGGATCGCGGGATTGAACTGGATGTCTTCGAACGCCTGGCGGGCGCGGCCCAGGCTGAGCTCGGCTTCGGCCGATCCGTCGGTGTAGTCGAACGGCGCCTTCGGCGTGACGCGCTTCGCGATGGCGCGCAGGTCGTAGATCGTGTAGGCGGCGTCGAGGCGGCGCTTCTTCGCGCTCAGTTCCGGCTTCTTGAACTGCATGAGCGGCGCGAGGTCGCGCACCTTGGGAAATCGTCTTTCAACCATCTCGTGTTCCTGTTCTTCTGCGTGCTGGTCAGTGGCGGTCGTGCGCGGGGGACGTGGGCGTGGGCGCGAGCGTGGGCGTGGGCGTGGCTGCGGGCGCGAGCTGGGACTGCGCGTAGTAGCCGGTGATGTGCGCTCTGACCCGGGTGACGGCATCCGCGGCGTCCCTGTCGTCGATCGAGGCGAGGATGCCGCGGTGCTCGGTCCGCAGCCGGGCGCACGTCGTCGGCCACGACGTCAGGTTGGCCGACGCGGAGAGTACGTAGCTCTCGATGGCGTTGCGCAGGCCGGCCATCATCGCCGCGACCACCTGGTTGCCGGATGCCTCGGCCAGAGACACGTGGAATTGCGCGTCGAGCGCGAGGAACTCGGCCGCGGTCAGGTCGGGGGAATCCATGGCGTCAAGCAGTTGGCGCGCGGGCGTCAACCGATCGGTCACCCCGGCCAATCCCGATCCAGTTCTTGCGGTGACGGCCGCATTTTGCGGCCCGGATCGCGAGAACGGGATTCCTGAAGCGGGGAGGGAGACGTCGGCACGGACGTCGGCGGTCGCGCTGGCCGCGGCGAGATCCGATGCCACGGACGCCTCGAGTACGAGACGGGTCTTCACGACGTCGGCGACAGCGAAACCCTGCGCGGCGACCTGCAGGCGCATGAGAGCGCTCATCCCGCCGCGCGGCGTCGCGACGATGATCGCGCCCGCGGTCGGGCCGGACCCGGTAGCAGTGCGCACAAGCCCGAGGACCTCGAGCACGCGTACCGCTTCGCGAACACTGGAACGCCCGACCCCGAGATCTGATGCCAGTTGTCGCTCGGGCGGCAGGTGGTCGCCGGGTCGAAGGCGCCCGTCGAGCAGGTCGGCCTCGATCGACTGGAGCACGACTTCCCAGGCCCGGCGCGCGTCCGGTGCGCGGTGTTCGTCGGGTGCGCGGTGGCCCTCGGGTCCGTGGTGTTCGTCGGGTGCGCGGTGGCCCTCGGGTACATGGTCGTGCTCGGGCGCATCCTGTTCGTCGGGTGCGTGGCGGTCCTCGGGTCCGTCCTGTGCGCCACTTTGCTCGCCCTGCGCCAGAACTTCTGGCGCAGGGCGCGAGATGTGGCGCAGGGCGGCGTCGGCGAGCGCAGAGTCGGCGAGCGCGGCGTCGGCGAGCGCCGCGAGGGGCGCAGCGCCATCATCGCTGATCATGGAGCTCCCGGTGCCGATTCGCGTGTGGTCAGACCACAGCCTATACCCACGAATTCGAGTACAGACCCTCGGGCCGAGGGCGCAGCGAGACCCGAGCAGGCGTCGCCCGGGACCCGGTCTGATCGGCTGAGCCGCTTCACGGCACGCCGCTTCACGGCACGCCGCTTCACGGCGCGCGCCTTACGGCACGCCGCCTTCACGGCACTCATTCCGCAGCGGCGCGGCCTCAGGTGCGCAATACGACGTTGAGCGGTTCCTCGCCGCCGAGCATCCGATCGATCTGGCGATGCAGCAACCGCGCCATCCGCGGCATCATTGCCGTCGACGCGCCCCCGACGTGCGGAGAGATCAGCACGTTCGTCAAAGCGAACAACGGATGCCCCGCCGGCAGCGGCTCCGGGTCGGTCACGTCGAGTGCGAACCGCAAGCGTCCCCGGCCGGCGTGTTCGAGGATCGCTCCCGTTTCGGCCACCGGGCCGCGCGCGATGTTCACCAGCAGTGCACCGTCACGCATCCGGGTCAGGAACGCGTCGTCGACGAGCCCCAGGGTCGCGGGCGTGAGCGGCACGCCGATCACCACGATGTCGGCGACGGGCAGCAGCGCGTCCAGTTCGTCGAAACCGTGCACGTGCACGCTCTGCCCGTCGAGTTCGTCGTCGCGTGCGCTGGTCGCGACGCGGGTGATCGTGACTTCGAAGGGACGCAGGCGTTCTTCGACGGCCTTGCCGACGCCCCCGTATCCGAGCAGCAGCACCGATCGGTCGGCCAGACTGGCCTCCCGTGTCGGCTCCCACTCACCGCGCTCTGCGGCGCGCACGTAACCAGGAATGCCGCGCTGAGCGGCAAGAATCAACGCGAGCGTGAGCTCGGCCGTCGAGGTCTCGTGCACGGTCGCGGCGTTGGCGTAGACGACGCCCGCTGGCAGGGCATCGATGACACCGTCGTAGCCGATCGACTGACTCTGCACCAGGCGGGTGCGAACGCCCGTCAATCGGTGCAGCCGGTCCATGGTTCCCATGTACGGCGGAACGACGATATCGATCGAGTCCCGGGGCGCGGGTCCGGAGAAATCCCATTGGATGAGTTCCACGTTGCTCGGCACCTCGCCGAGCACGGCGCGCAGGGTCTCTCCGGGCAGGCTCACGCTGATGCTCATGCTTCGACGTTACCCTGGCCGAACCCCTGCTCGCGCAGAGGGACGCGACCGGCTGTGCGCCGGGACGCGACCGCCTGCCCGGAGTGGTGCGACCGCCTGGTCAGAGGGATGCAGCCGACACCGCACCTGGGGCGATGCGCGTCGCGCTCGGTTCGTATCGCACCGGTGGATGAGTGCGCGCGACGAGCTCGCGCAGCCGCTCCAGCTCGCCGTCGATCGCGCCGACCGCGCGGGCCTGCACGAGCACGTTGCCGATCGCGGTCGCCTCTACGGGACCGGCGAGCACCGGGAGCCCGCATCGCGCGGCGGTCAGCCGGCAGAGCAGTTCGTTCTGTGCGCCGCCGCCGACCAGGTGCACGACGTCGACGGGCTTTCCCGAGAGTTCGGATGCGGCGCGCACCGCGCGCGCGAAGGCATCCGCCAGAGATTCCAGGATGCTGCGCGCGAACGCCACCGGCGCGTGCGGAACGGGCAAGTCGCGCTCGGCGCAGTATGCGGCGATGCGAGCGGGCATGTCGCCGGGGGCGAGGAAGCGCTCGTCGTCGACGTCGAACACCGCGACCGGGTCGCGCAGGTCAGCGGCTTCGGCGAGCAGCCGCGGCAACTCGAGCGGTAGGCCGTCGGCCGTCCAGGTGCGCAGGCATTCGCTGAGAAGCCACAGGCCCATCACGTTGTGCAGAAACCGGACGCGTCCGTCGACGCCGCCCTCGTTGGTGAAGTTCGCATCGCGTGCGGCGTCGGTCACGACCGGCCGTTCGAGTTCGACGCCCACCAGCCCCCAGGTTCCGCACGAGATGTAGGCCGCGTTCGGGTTCGTCATCGGCACTCCGACGACGGCGGATGCCGTGTCGTGCGACCCGACCGCGGTGACGGGGGTGCCGATCGGCAGCCCGGTGGCATCCGCGATCTCCGGCAACAGCGTGCCGACACGGGTACCCGGGCTCACGAGCGCAGGGAGGATGCCGAGCGGCAGACCCAACCGCTCGATCAGCTCGTCGTTCCAGGCGACGTCATCCGCTGTCTCCGCTGCTCGACCAGCGGAGGCCTTCGCGAGGGCGAGAAGGCCCGTGGTGGAGGCGTTGGTCGTCTCCGCGACCCGCGCCCCCGTGAGACGCCACGCGAACAGGTCCGGGATGAGCAACAGGACGTCGGCCTCGGCGAGCCGGCCGCTGTCGCGGTCCACGGCGAGCTGGTAGAGCGTGTTGAACGGGAGGAACTGCAGGCCGTTCTCCCGATAGAGTTCCGCGAACGGCACCGCAGCGTGCACGGCATCCACCGCGGCAGCGCTGCGGGAGTCGCGGTAGTGGAACGGCGCTCCGAGTACGCGATCGTCGCCCAGCAGGCCGTAATCGACGGCCCACGAGTCGATGCCGATGCTCGCGATGCGCTCGCCGCGCTCGGCGGCGATGCGGCCCGCTGCGGCCAGCCCATCGAGCACGTTCGCGTACAGCCCGTCGAAATCCCAGTGCAGGCCGTCGTCACCGTTGACCGGACCGTTCGGAAAACGCGCGACCTGCTCGAGCTCGAGCGTCTGGGGTCCGACGCGTGCGAGCATCACCCGCCCGCTCGTCGCGCCCAGGTCGACGGCGGCGACCGTGACGACCCCGCGCGTGCTCATCGCAGGAAGGCGGCCGCTACTCCGGCATCCACCGGAATGTGCAGCCCCGTCGTGTGATCGAGGTCGCTGGAGCACAGCACGAACACCGCGTTGGCGACGTTCTCGGGCAGCACCTCGCGCTTCAGCAGCGTGCGCTGGGCGTAGTACTCGCCGAGCTTCTCCTCCGGCACGCCGTACACCGCGGCGCGCTTCGCCCCCCAGCCCCCGGCGAAGATCCCGGATCCGCGCACGACCCCGTCCGGGTTTATGCCGTTGACCTTGACGCCGTACTCACCGAGCTCCGCGGCGAGCAGCCGCACCTGATGCGCCTGGTCGGCCTTCGTTGCGGAGTACGCGATGTTGTTCGGCCCGGCGAAGACGCTGTTCTTCGACGAGATGTAGACGATGTCGCCGCCCAATCCTTGCTCGATCAGCACCTTCGCGGCCGCGCGCGAGACCAGGAACGAGCCTTTCGCCATCACGTTGTGCTGCAGGTCCCAGTCGGCCTCGGTGGTCTCCAGCAGCGACTTCGACAGCGAGAGCCCGGCGTTGTTGACCACGAGGTCGAGGCCGCCGAAGGCGAGCACGGTCTCGTCGATCGCGGCCTGAACGGCGCGGGCGTCGGTCACGTCGGCGCGGATGCCGATCGCGACGTCGCCCGGGTCGCCGGAGGACGCCGCCGCGATCTCGGATGCCGCGGCTCTGGCCTTCTCGAGGTCGAGGTCGGCGATGACCACGCATGCGCCCTCGGCGGCGAGCCGGGCGGCGATGGCCTTGCCGATACCCGACGCGGCGCCCGTCACCAGGGCGATCCGGGTCGCCAGCGGCTTGGGCTTCGGCATCCGTTGCAGCTTCGCCTCTTCCAGCGCCCAGTACTCGATGCGGAACTTCTCGGCCTCGTCGATCGGCGTGTACGTCGAGAGCGCCTCGGCGCCGCGCATCACGTTGATCGCGTTCACGTAGTACTCGCCCGCGACACGCGCCGTCTGCTTGTCTTTTCCGTAGCTGAACATGCCGACTCCGGGGATCAGCACGATCGCCGGATCCGCGCCGCGCATCGCCGGCGCTGCGCCACCGGCCGCGGCCGCGCCGCGCTCGTAGTACGCGGTGTAATCGGCGCGATACGCCTCGTGCAGTTCGCGCAACCGCGCGACCGATTCCTCGACCGAGGCATCCGCCGGCAGATCCAGCACCATCGGCTTCACCTTGGTGCGCAGGAAATGGTCGGGGCAACTCGTGCCCAGCTCGGCGAGCCGGGGATGCTCCGACGAGCTCAGGAAGTTCAGCACGACATCCGAGTCGGTGAAGTGGCCGACCTGCGGTCGGTCGGTGGATGCCAGCCCGCGCAGCACCGGTGCGAGCGCGGCGGCCTTCGCGCGGCGTTCGGCCTGAGGCAGAGCACCGTAACCGTCCAAGGCGGTTCCGAAGGGATCGGGCCGACCGTGCTCGGCGATGTACCGCGCTGCGGCCTCGATGATCCACAGCGAGTTCGCCTCGGCCTCCTCCGAGGTCGAACCCCACGCGGTGATGCCGTGACCGCCCAGGATGCAGCCGATCGCGTCCGGATGCGCGCGCTTGAGTTCGGCGATGTCGAGCCCGAGTTGGAAGCCCGGCCGCCGCCATGGCACCCACAGCACGCGGCCGTCGAACGCCTTGGCGGTCAACTCCTCGCCGTCCGCCGCGGTGGCGAATGCGATTCCTGAGTCGGGGTGCAGGTGGTCTACGTGTGCGGCATCCACGAGTGCGTGCATCGTGGTGTCGATCGACGGCGCCGCTCCGCCCTTGCCGTGCAGGCAGTAGTCGAAGGCGGCGACCATCTCGTCTTCGCGCTCGACGCCGGGGTAGACGTCGACGAGCGCGCGCACCCGGTCGAGCCGCAGCACGGCGAGACCCTTTTCGGTGAGCGTGCCCAGGTCACCGCCGGAGCCCTTCACCCAGAGCAACTCGACGGGCTCCCCGGTGACCGGGTCGGTCTCTGGGCCCTTGGCGGAGGTGTTGCCTCCGGCGTAGTTCGTGTTGCGCGGATCGGCCCCGAGTCGGTTCGAGCGGGCGATCAGGTCGGCGGATGCCGTGTTCATGCTGGAGTCCTCCATGGGTTCGGGCGCGCGGTTCACGATCGGATGCCGCCGCTCGGCGGTCATCGTCGGTGTTCGCGCAACCAGGTGTCGAAGCGTTCGATCGTCGCGTGCGCGCTCGGTGCCTGCGGCCCATTGATGTGGCCATGCCAGGTGCCGGGCTCGACGAGGTACCGATGCGGAACCCCGGCCGAGGCCAGCGCTTCGGCGAATTCCTCGGCCGATGCGCGCAGACCGTCGGTCTCGCTGGCCACGATGATCGTCGGCGGAAGCCCTGAAGGGTCCATCGTGCCGGGAACGGCGTACGCCGGTGCGCTCTCCAGCGGCACGGCGACGAAGCGCTCGTACATCTCTCGCACGGCATCCGGCCCCCACCGGGATTCGACCGGGAGCGACTCGAGGAGAGCAGCGAGTTCGTCGCTCGGTTGTCTTTGCACGGCGTGCAGAGTCGGGTATGCCAACAGCAGGGAGGCGGGCAGCGGTGCCTTCTCGGCGGCGGGATCTTCGTCGCGGATGCGAAGCGCTGCACCGAGCGCCAGGTTGCCGCCGGCGCTTGCTCCGCCGAGATGCAGGGAGCCGATCGGGACCCCGCTCAGCTTCTGGGCCCGGTCGACGAGCCAGGTCCAGGCCGTCAGCACATCGTTCGACGGCTCGGGAAAGCGCACCGTCTCGGTCGCCAGCCGATAGTCGACCGTGACGACGAAGGTGCCGCGCTCCGCCAGCGAACGGGCGACCCAGTCCGCCTCGGGCATGTCGAGGTCGCCGTACGCGAACCCACCGCCGTGCACCCACAGCAATGCGGTGCCCGCACAGGCGTCGGGCCGGTAGACCCGCAGCGGCACCTCGGCGTGCTCGCCGATCGCGGCGGCGTCCGAGACGGCGACGGAGGGCGACTGCTCGAGCGAGGTGGTTCGGAGGTCCGTCATGTCTGGCGCGTGATCTGTCATGCCCCCCATCCTGCCTGGGTTCCACCGACGCGGTCGGCCTCGATTCGCTGCTGGTAACCGGATGCCGCGTAAGCGGCCATCGGGTCGGCCGGCAGCCCGCGCGACTCGCGCCAGGCGCCGAGCCCCGGTCGTACGTCGGTGTAGAAGGCATCCATCAGGATGCCGTTCGCGGCCAGCACGTCGCCGGCATCCTGCGCAGCCTTCAGCGCGGCGGTGTCGACCAGCAGCGCGCGCGCCGTCATCTCCTGCACGTTCAGCACCGACCGGATCTGCCCGGGGACCTTCTTCTCGATGTTGTGGCACTGGTCGAGCATGAACGCCACGCCCGAGTCGGCGCCGTACCCGCCGCCGCGGATGACCTCGTACAGGATGCGGAACAGCTGGAACGGGTCGGCCGCGCCGACGATCAGGTCGTCGTCTGCATAGAACCGCGAGTTGAAGTCGAACGATCCGAGCTTTCCGAGTCGCAGCAGTTGGGCCACGATGAACTCGATGTTCGTGCCCGGCGCATGGTGTCCGGTGTCGAGGCAGACGAACGCGCGCTCGCCGAGCGCCACCGTATGGGCATAGCTGGTTCCCCAGTCGGGAACGTCGGTGTGGTAGAACGCGGGCTCGAAGAACTTGTACTCCAGCACGAGGCGCTGGCCCTCGCCGATGCGCTCGTAGATCTTCTGCAGCGAGTCGGCCAGGCGGTCCTGGCGCGCGCGGATGTCGGCCTGACCCGGATAGTTCGTGCCGTCCGCGAGCCAGATCTTCAGGTCGCGCGAGCCGGTCTCGTTCATCACCTCGATGCACCGGTAGTGGTGGTCGATGGCCTTCCGGCGCACGGCCGGGTCGGAGTGCGTGACCGACCCCAGCTTGTATACGTCGTCCTGGAACGTGTTCGAGTTGATCGTGCCGAGTTCCACTCCGCTGTCTTCCGCGTGCCGCTTCAACGCCCCGAAGTCGTCGACGTCGTCCCAGGGAATGTGCAGCGCAACCGTCGGAGCGAGGCCCGTGTGCTTGTTCACCTGCGCGGCATCCGAGATCTTCTCGAACGGGTCGCGGGGAGTACCCGGCGAGCCGAAGACCTTGAAGCGGGTGCCGGAGTTGCCGAACGCCCAGGAGGGGAGTTCGATGGCCTGCTCGGCGAGCGAGGGTGCAATGGCGTTGAAGTCCGTCATGTCGATGCTTTCTGTGCGGCGGGGTCGTGCTGGCTGATCACGGGGCGAGGTCGGGCGTGCCGCGCTCCGATGACTCGAGCTGATCGGCGAGATTGAAGATCTGCGGGATTCGCGTGAAGCCCTGATCCGGTCGACCGTCGAGCCCCTCGAAGAATTCGGACATCTCGGCCTCCCATCGACCTGCGGTCGGCGAGGCGGCGAGGTAGCCATCCGAACCGGCAAGGTCGTCGGTCTCGAAGTAGCCGATCAGCAGGCCGTCATCGCGCAAGAAGATGGAGTAGTTGCGGCGACCGGATGCCTGGATCTCGCGCAGCATCTCGGGCCACACGGCCTCGTGCCGCGCGCGGTACTCGTCGAGCCGGTCGGCGCGCACCCGAAGGGTGAAGCAGACGCGCTCGGCGTGTGCGGTCGGTGTCACCTCGTGCTCCTTAGCAGTATGCGGCGGCGCGGTCACCGCCCGGTCGGCTCGTTCCCAGTGCTCAGTGCCATCAAAATGAATCGTTTCACCATACGTCGACTTGGAGCGTCGTGTCAAGACCCCGTCAGGTTCGGCGAGCGTCTGTCGGAGGAGTTCGCTCAGCCCCCGGTCGAGTCCCTCGCCACGAGCACGGGCGTGAACTGCAGTTGCTGGTGCTCGTAGGCATCCATTCCCGCGGACTCCTCGATGAGGAGGCGCGCCGCCGTCTCTCCGATCAACTCGCTCGGCTGCCGGATCGAACTCAGCGGCACGAAGGCCGACGACGCCCAGCCGATATCGTCGTACCCGATCAGCGCGATGTCCTGCGGAATCCGTACCCGGCGCTCGAGCAGCAGTGCCTGCATCAGACCGATGGCCAACAGGTCGTTCGCCGCGAAGACGGCGTCGGGGCGTTCCTGCTTGCGGAGCGCCGCGATCTCGAAGCCCAGCCGCTTGCCCTCCTCGGCCGTCGGCGCCTGGGCATCCCAGTGCTGCACGGCATCCGCCGGCAGCCCGGCGGCATCGGCAGCGAGCCGGGCGCCGGCGAGTCGGTCACGGATCTGGTGCAGGGCGAGCGGACCGCCGACGAAGGCGATGCGCCGGCGACCGAGCTCGATGAGGTGCGAAACGGCAAGGCGCCCGCCGGCGACATCGTTCGTCTGCACGGAAGAGAAGTCCGGGCGCGGTGCCGGGCTGTCGACCAGCACGGTCGGGATGCCGCGGTCGCGCAGGCGCTCGAGCCGCTTTGTCACGTTGCCGCCCGGGGAGATGAGAACGCCTTGGGCGCGCTGCTCCTCGAACAGGTCGAGGTAGGCCAGTTCGCGCTCTCCGCGCTCGCCGCTGTTGGCGATCAGCACCGAGCTGGCGGCACGTGCGGCGGCTCGTTCCGCCCCACGTGCCACGTCGGTGAAGAACGGGTTGCTCACATCGAGCACGACGAAGCCGATCGTCTTGCTCTGCCCGGCGCGCAGGTGCCTGGCCGATTCGTTGCGTACGAAACCGAGCCTCTCGATGGATGCTTGCACCCGCTCGCGCGTGGCATCCGACACCTTCTCGGGGCGGTTCAGCACGTTCGACACGGTACCGAGTGACACGTTCGCGTGCGCGGCGACGTCTTTGACACTCACGACCTGTGACGCCATGGGGCTCCATTCGTCGATGAAATGATTCAAGGCTCATGGTAGCCATCAGCGCGGCGATCACCTCATCTTCTTCGTACGCACCGCCGATCCGAGCCCGGAGCTCGGACCGCCACGGCGCCCGGCATTGTCATCGGGTATGGCCGAAGCCGGCAAAAGATCGCCTGATCACGCGGATTGAGCGCACTCCCTGCGGCGCAGCGGTGCTGATGCACGGATCTCGCCAAATTGAAATCTCGATAATTGAAATCTTGACAAATTGAAATCGGCCGCGAATACTTGCCCTGGATCGAGAAAGCGCTTACCGGAAAGATTCGATCGACTGGCGCCGATTAGCGGAGATCGGATGGAGGTGGCCGATGGCACCCATTTCAGCAGCCGCGGAGCCTGCCTCGTCGGGTCGAGCCGTTTCGGGTGAGATGAGGCCCGCACCTGGTCGGGTCCAGGCAACGGGGAATCGATCGTCGCGCATCTCACGTGCGGTGGCGACCACCTCGCTGAACTGGGCCGAGCGGTTGGCCTGGATTGCGAAGACAAACCTGGGCTGGATCGTCGGCACGCTGGCCGGCGGCGTTCTGCTCGGCGTCGCACCCGCGACTGTCGCCGCATACGATGCCTGCAGAAAGAGCCTTCGAGGCGATGACCGGCCCTTTGCGGCACTGTTCTTGCGGGCGTATCGCGCCGAGTTCTGGCGTGCCAACGCCTTGCTGCTGCCAACGATCGCCGTGAGCGTGCTCGTCGCCGGCAGCATGCGCTTCGCGCTGATCGTGACCACGCTCGCATGGCTCGTCGTGGTTCCGGTGGCGGCAGTGCTTGCGGCGGCACTGGCATTCCTGGTGCCTCTATATGTGCACTACGACCTGCCGCACCGCCGGTACCCGGCGGTGGCATCCCGGTTCGTCATTGCGAACCCGGGCCCCGCTCTCCTGATGCTGTTGACCCTTGCAGGTGTCGCCATCGCCACCGTGCTGCTGCCCGGCCTGCTTCCGTTCCTCAGCATCGGTGCCTGGATTCAGCTCTCGACCGCGCTCAGCCTCTCGTTCTTCGCTTCTAATGACGATCGCGTCGCCGCTCGCGACGCGGTGACAACGCCCGACGGCGTTGTCAGGTAATCCCGCCGCAATCACACCGACGTAATCCATCCAATAAACCGAATGACAAAGGAGTGTTCGATGTCTTCACCGCGCACCATGAAACGATTCATGCCGATTGCTGCCGTGACGGCCGCTGCGCTTGCGCTCGGCGTGAGCGGTTGCACGGCCGGAGGGGGTGGTGATGGGGCCGCCAAGATCAAGACGTTGACCGTACAAGCGCCCTTCCTCTCCGCCGATCCGCCGGCCGCGAACAACCCCGTCGGCACAAAGCTCGAAAAGCTGCTTGGCGTGAAGCTCGACGTCAACTGGGTGCCGAATTCGTCGTATGGCGACAAGACGAACATCACGTTGGCCGGCAGTGACATCCCCGACGTGATGGTCATCCAAGGGAAAGATCCCGGTTTCGTCAAGAACGCCAACGCCGGCGCGTTCTGGGATCTCACGAGCTACCTGAAGGACTATCCGAACCTCGTGTCATCCTCGCCGACCGTTCAGAAGGCGGCCAGCGTCAACGGCAAGGTGTTCGGCATCTATCGTCCGCGCGACGAGATGCGTTCGGCGGTGATCATCCGCAAAGACTGGTTGCAGAAGTTGGGCCTTTCGATGCCGAAGACCACCGACGACCTGTACAACATTGCGAAGGCCTTCACCGACGACGATCCGGATGGCGACGGCAAGAAAGACACCTACGGACTCGTTGTGCCGAAGTGGCCGGGCCCGATCGGCTCGAACAGTCCGTGGGACGCCATCGAGACCTGGTTCGGGGCCGGAAACCTGTGGACCAAGCAGGCCGGCAAGCTCGTTCCGAGCTACACCACCTCGAAGTGGAAAGACGCCCTCGACTTCGAGCGCAGCATGGTGAAGAACGGGTACGTCAACCCGGACTACGCCACGCTCGACTCGGTCGAATGGAACACGCCGTTCATCAGCGGCAAGGGCGGCATCATCATCGACACGTACTCGCGCGCCTACCAGATCAACGGCCTGCTCGAGAAGTCCGATCCGAAGAACTACCAGAAGTACGTGACAGTGACCGGAAACCTGACCGGGCCCGACGGTCGGCTTCACGCCCTTCCGACCGCCGGCTACTCCGGCTTCCTGGCGATCCCGAAGGCATCCGTCAAGAGCGAGGCCCAGCTGAAGCAGGTGCTGTCGATCCTGAACAAGCTGAACACCAAGCAGGCGCAGGTGCTGATCAACAACGGCATCGAGGGCAAGAACTTCACCGTCGTAGACGGTCACTCGCAGGCCATCACACCGCCAACGGCCGAGTCGACCGACCTGACCAACACCGTCGCGTCGTACGCCCAACTCGGTATCGCGGTGAACGGGCAGAAGTTCTACACCGCCAAGCAGCCGAACGACTACGACCAGCAGCTCTGGGACAGCTGCCAGACGATCATGAAGAGTGATTTGAAGAGCGCGGTCTTCAACCCGGCGGCACCGTACGTGTCGAACACCTACGTGCTCAAGGGCGCGACGCTCGACAACATCGTGACGGACGCCCGCATCAAGTACATCGCGGGCCAAATCGATGCGTCAGGTCTGGCGGCGGCGATCAAGCAGTGGAAGTCCAGCGGCGGCGACGCCGTCATCACCGAGATCAACAAGCTCTACAAGGCGGACAAGGCCTCGTAGGGCCAGACGCGGGGGCGGCGTAGCGCCGCCCCCGTACACCAGCCTCGCGATCCGAAGGAGGATCATCGATGACTTCGACACTGACCGAGATATCGCTCGCCGACCCGGCGCCGATCGTCGTCGACGTGCAGCGGCCGTCGCGCAAGCGCCGGCTCTGGGCGCGGATGGTGCGCTATCGGTGGCTGTACCTCCTGCTGCTGCCAGGGGTCGCGTATTTCGTGATCTTCCGGTACGCCCCTATGTACGGCGCGGTCATCGCGTTCAAGGACTATGTGCCGTTTCTCGGCATCGATGGCAGCCAGTGGGTCGGATTCCAGCAGTTCGCGCAGTTCTTCCACGACCCCGACTTCTTCCGCCTGCTCGGCAACACGCTCATCCTCGCCGCCCTGAGCCTGATCATCGCGTTCCCGGTGACCATCTTCATGGCGTTGATGCTCAACGAGATGCGCCTCATGGTGCTCAAGCGCACCGTGCAGACGCTCGTCTACATCCCGCACTTCCTTGCCTGGACGGTCGTCGCATCCCTCACCTATCTGCTCTTCGCGCAGGGAGCCGGGCCGCTCTTCAGCCTGCTCAACGACGCATTCGGCACCCATGTCGACTTCTTGACCGATCCGGCATGGTTCCGCCCGATCATCGTGTTGCAAGACATCTGGAAGAACACCGGCTGGGGCACCATCATCTTTCTCGCCGCACTCGCCACCGTTGATCAGGCGCAGTACGAAGCCGCAGTCATCGACGGCGCCGGGCGATTCAAACGGGTGTGGCACGTCACGCTGCCGTCGATCCGCCCGACGATCATCGTGATGCTCATCCTGCAGATGGGCCAGATTCTGAATACCGGATTCGAGCAGATCTACCTGATGACGAACTCGCTGAACCGGCAGGTAGCGGATGTCTTCGACACCTACGTCTACTTCGTCGGCATCACCCAGGGCGCGTACAGCTACGCGACCGCGGTCGGCTTGTTCAAGGCCATCGTCGGGGTCGTGCTCATCCTCGGCGCCAACTGGCTCGCCAAGCGATTCAACCAGGACGGGATCTTCTGATGACCGAACTCATCGACACCCGCACGTCCGCTCTTGCGGCCGTGCGGGGCACCTCGCGCCGCAGGCCACGAAGCGCGGCCGACCGCTTCAACACGCGGGGTGGGCGAATCTTCGATATCGTCAACCTCGTCTTTCTGACCGTCGTCGGGCTTTTGGCGCTCGCACCCTTCCTGTTCGTGCTGGTGCGGTCGTTGGCGTCGGAGTCGGAGTTGACCGCCCGACCCTTCTTCCTCTGGCCAGACCGGGTCGACCTCTCAGCGTATGCGGCGATCTTCACCACGTCATCGTTCACGCGAGCGATCGTGACCACGGTTCTGGTCACGGCCGTGGGCACCGTCATCCAATTGCTCCTCACCGTGACGATGGCGTACCCCCTGGCGAAACGCGATCTGCCCGGGCGCAACGCGATCCTGATGGGCGTCGTCGTGACGCTGGTGTTCTCCGGTGGCATGATCCCGACGTTCCTGATCGTCAAGCAACTCGGCTTGCTCAACACATACTGGGCGCTCATCCTGCCCTTGGCGATCAACCCGTTCAGCCTGATCATCGTCAAGAACTTCTTTCAGAACCTGCCGGCCGAACTCGAGGAATCGGCGAAAGTCGACGGCGCAACCGAACTCGGCGTGCTGTGGCGCATCGTGCTCCCGCTGTCGAAACCGATCCTCGCCACGTTTGCGCTCTTCTATGCGGTCGGAATCTGGAACGATTTCATGTCGCCGCTGCTCTATTTGAATGACAGCTCGATGTGGACTCTGCAGATGTTCCTGCAGCAGGTGACGGCGGCCACCGATCTGACGACCGCGCAGCAGGCGGACCCGTCGTACATACCACCGACGCAGGGCATCAAGTACGCCGTGATCGTGGTCGCGACGATCCCCGTGCTCATCTTCTATCCGTTCCTGCAGAAGCACTTCGCCAAGGGCATGCTGATCGGGGCGGTGAAGGGATGACCATCCATCTCGCCGGCGACTCGACCGTGGCATCGGGAAAGCCGGATGAAGCGCCGCTGAGCGGGTGGGGCGGATGTCTCGGGCGTTTCGTCTCCGTGCCGGTCGTCAACCACGCTGTCGGTGGTGCCACGACCGAGTCGTTCATCGCGGAAGGACGCTGGGCTGCGTTGCTTGGCGGCGTCGAGCCGGGTGACCGCGTGCTCATCCAATTCGGCCATAACGACCAGAAGGAACCGCTGCTCGACGCGCGTGGCGCGTTTCGTGACCGGCTGAACGGTTTCGTCGACGACGTTCGGGACCGCGCAGCCGAGCCGATCCTGCTGACGTCTGTGGAGCGCCGTCTGTTCGAGGGAAAACGGCTGCGCCCCTCGCACGGGCCGTACCCGCAGACGGTGCGCGACCTTGCGCAAGAGCGTCAGCTCGGCCTGATCGATCTCACGGTCTTCACGACCTGGCTCTACGAATGGCTCGGCCCCGACGACTCGCGCAGCCTGTTCGTGCACGTCGAGCCGGGGGAGCACGCGGCGTGGCCGAAGGGCAATGCCGACGACACGCATTTCAGAACCGAGGGCGCCACGGCGATCGCCGCCTACGTCGCGCAGGCGCTCGCCGCGCTCGACGGGCTCGGCGCCGACCAGCCGGCGCTCGGTCAGTGGGGGGTGCGGCCATGAGCCTCATCTACCGCAACCCGCTTACCGGGCCGGAGGACGTCGCCGACTGGGTGGTGGAGGGACCGGCCGGCTTGGGAGCATCCGCGGACCCCGCTCAGCCCGGCCTCGAGTTGTGGAGCGCCGCCGACGAGGACGTCGTCGGCGACCACGCGCATTTCACGTTGTGGTGCCCCGCTGAGCTTCCCGACGCCGTGCGGATCGCCTGGTCGTTTCGGCCACTGACCGAGGACGGCCTGGCGATGTTGTTCTTCGGCGCCACGGGAATCGGCGCCGACCTGTTCTCGCCGCAGCTCGCTCACCGCGACGGCTACTACCCGCAATACCACTCCGGCGACATCCGAACCCTGCACGTCTCCTACTACAGACGCAAGTGGTCCAGCGAGCGGCGTTTCACCACCTGCAACCTGCGCAAGTCACCGGGATTCCAGCTCGTGGCGCAGGGCGCCGACCCGCTGCCCGGAGCGGCGGATGCCGACGGCTTCTACCGCATGCACGTGGAGAAACACGGGCGCGTCGTGCGCTTCGGCATCGACGATCTCACCCTCTTCACGTTCCACGACGACAACGACCCGATCGGCGCCGGCCGCATCGGATTCCGACAGATGGCGCCGCTGCGCGGCCGCTACCAAGACCTCGAGGTGGCTTCTCTCCATGACTGACCAGACGACTCTGACGGCATCCGGCGACAAAAAGAATCCTGCAGCCGACGTGAGCGCGATCAACGTCGGCTGGCTGGGCGGTGACGCACCGGAGAGCCTCGATCGAGCGGCCGCCTTCGGCGTGCCACTGCGGCGCGGTTTCGTGCGCGAGGTCGGTGAGCTCGGCGTGGTCGACGAGAAGCGCGACGTCGTGCCTGCCCAGCTTTGGCCGCTCGCGACCTGGCCGGATGGTTCGCTCAAGTGGGTCGGCATCGCAGTCGCACAACGCGCCGCTCGCTACGCGGTCGTGTCGAGCGACGCGGCCGGATCGGTTCCCGCCCATGATCGAGTGTTCGGAAAGCAGGCGACCGAGCCGGTCCGCGGGATTCGCGTGAGCGAGACGGGTGAGGGCATCCTGATCGATACGGGTGTCGCGGCCGTCATGATCACTCGTTCCGGGCGCAACCTCATCGATTCCATCGTATGCGGCGGCACGACCGTTGCCCGTGACGTGGCCTTGCTGAGCGCGCTTCAGACGACACTGCCCGAGCAGGACGAGACGCGATCGCGCATTCCGTTCGGCGCGACGGTGACGAGCGCAACAGTCGAGCAGTCCGGCCCGGTGCGAGCGGTCGTGCGCGTCCAGGGCGAGCACGAATCCGCCGACGGGTCACGGCGCTGGTTGCCCTTCACGGTGCGGTTGTATTTCACGACGGGCAGCGCCGCGGTGCGTATCGTGCACACGGTGGTCTGGAACGGCGACGCGGAGCGGGACTTTCTCGCCGGGCTCGGCGTGCGCGTGGCGGTGCCGTTGCGTGCTCAGCTGCACGATCGGCACGTGCGGATCGCGGGCGAAGCCGGTGGCATCCTCTCCGAAGCGGTGCGCGGTATCACGGGGCTGCGCCGTGACCCGGGAGAAGAGGTGCGCGAGGCGCAGATCGCCGGGAGGGCTACGCCGCCGGTCCGCACGTGGGCTACGGCGGTCGCCGGCCGGCTCGACAAGATCCCGGCATGGAACGACTACACGCTCTCGCAGCCGACTCCGGACGGGTTCACGGTGCGCAAGCGAACTGCCGAGGGCCGCGGTTGGGTCGGCGTGACTGCGGGCGGCAGGTCGGATGGTTTCGGCTATCTCGGTGACCTGCAGGGGGGCGTGGGCCTGGGCGTGCGGGATTTCTGGCAGTCCTACCCGGGGCGCATCGACATCCGCGGCGCCGCGACCGACGAGGGTGAGTTGACGGCATGGCTGTACGCCCCGGATGCGGAGCCGATGGACATGCGCTTCTATCACGACGGCCTGGGGCAAGACGACTACGAGAGCCAACTCGACGGGCTCGAGATCACGTATGAGGACTACGAGCCGGGCTTCGGAGACGCGCACGGCATCGCCCGCACGCACGAACTGGTGCTGCACGCTTACCCCGCGACCCCCGGCATCCACTCGCTCGCGGCCCACGTGAGCGCCATCGCCGACCCGCCACAACTCGCCGTGGCGCCGGCCGACCTGCACGCTGCTGGGGTCTTCGGGGACTGGAACCTGCCCGACCGCCGCAACCCCGGGAAGGCGCTGCTCGAAGACCAGCTGGACGCGTTGTTCGCGTTCTATCGCGACCAGGTGGACCAGCGCCGGTGGTACGGCTTCTGGAACTACGGCGACATCATGCACACCTACGACGCCGACCGTCACGTATGGCGGTATGACGTTGGCGGCTACGCGTGGGACAACTCGGAGCTCTCACCCGACTTGTGGCTGTGGTACTCGTTCCTGCGCACCGGGCGCAAAGACGTGTTCCGGATGGCGGAAGCGATGACGCGTCACACCGGCGAAGTCGACACTTATCATCTGGGCCGGTTCCGCGGACTCGGCTCCCGGCACAACGTGCAGCACTGGGGATGCAGCGCGAAGCAACTGCGCATCTCCAGCGCGGCATATCGGCGGTTCTTCTACTACCTGACCACCGACGAACGCACCGGCGACCTACTGACCGAGCTTCGCGACAGCGACCGCACCTTTTTGGCACTCGATCCGACGCGCAAGGTGCGGGAGGATGCCGCGACCTACCGCCCGGACCCGCACGCTCTCGCAATCGGGCTCGGCACCGACTGGGGCGCGCTCGCCGCGACGTGGCTGACCGACTGGGAACGCACCGGCAACGCCTGGTCGCGTGACCGGTTGCTGGGCACCATGGCTGACATCGGTGCGTTGCCGCAGGGGTTCCTCACGGGCGAAGCGCTCTACGACATCGAAACGGGCAGGTTCCGCACCGATCGCGACCGTATCGCCGTGTCGCACCTGAGCGCGATCTTCGGGCTGGTCGAGATGTGCAGCGAGCTCATCTCGCTCATCGACGTTCCGGGATTCCGCGACGCCTGGATGCAGTACTGCCGGCTGTTCCTCGCGACCGACGAGGAACAGCTTGCTGCCGTCGGCCAGGTGCTTGAGGGCACGAACCTCACCCAGGCGCACAGCAGGCTGCTCGCGTACGTAGCCAAAGCGACCGACGACGACGAACTCGCCCGCCGCGCGTGGCGCGCATTCGACGCAAGAGGAGAGTTCCTCGCTCGGGGCGACTTCCACGAGGCGGATGCCGCCTTCCGGGTACGGACGGTGCTGCCGCCGTATGTGGTCGCGCCCGTGCAGGAGGGCGAACAGGTCTCGACCAACGCATCGGCGCAGTTCGGCCTTGCGGCGATCCAGAATCTGGCGCTCGTGGGGGATGCGATCACCGCCAGGTGACGCTCATCACATCGGTAAAACGGATACACATTCACTCAAAGGAGAAGTGTTCTTGAGAAGCATTAAGCGCATTGCAGTCGCCGGCACCTGTGTCGCCGGACTTCTACTCACCCCACTTTCAGCCCATGCGGCGACGGCCAGCCCGGCGCCGGACTCCGCCCTCTCGGTGCTGAAGGTGCTGGCGAAGACGACGTGGCCGAACTCCCACGCGTATTACATCTCACCGAGCGGTGACGACAGCAATCCCGGAACGAAGGTTGCTCCTTTCAAGACCCTGATGAGAGCCCAGGCGGCGGCATCCTCGGGAGACGTTGTCTACATCCGCGGAGGCATCTACGACAACTTCAGCGTTCCCGAGACGGACAACCCGTTCGAGGACGTCTACCACTACGTAAATCCCATCTACAAGAGCGGGATCACCTACGAGGCCTATCCGGGCGACTCCAGGCCCGTCTTCGACTTCAGCAACGTGCCGACCGATCAGCGCGTGGCCGCGTTCTACATCCAGACGAACGTGACCGATGTCAACTTCGTGGGATTCGACGTGACCGGTGTCAAGGTCGGGGGGCAGAAGCAGTCGGAGGCGTTCCGGATCGCGGGAGGCGCCAACTTCGTCGACATGGCCGCGTACGGCAACCAGGCGAACGGTTTCTACTTCACGATGGACGGCACGGGAGTCGTGCTGGACAGCGACTCCCACGACAACATCGGTCCAACCGCAACGGCGGCGGGCAACACCGACGGGTTCGGCGCCCACGCCAAGAACGTGTGGTTCATCGGCGACCGTTCCTGGCACAACAGCGACGACGGATTCGACAGCATCACGTCTCACGGACGGGTCGCCTACATCAACGACTGGTCCTTCGGCCAGCACGGAAACCAGAACGGCATCGGCGACCAGAATGGATTCAAGGTCGGCGGATACGCCTATGCGACGAGTGGTCTACCGGATCCGATCCCGCTGCACACCGTCATCGACTCCCTCGCCGCCGACAACGGTGCCAACGACTTCTACGCCAACCACCAGCCCGGGCAGTCGGCTTACTGGATCAACAACACCGGTTACAAGGCGGGCTACGGAGCCGACTTCAACATGCTCGAGCGTGTCAGCCCGGCGAGCCCGGACAACATCGCCGGCTACCGGGAGGTGTTGCGGAACAACCTTGCGTTCGCCGGCACCCTGACGCTCAACGATGACACCCCGCCCGCGAACGAGACGAATAACTCGTGGAGTGCCGACGATGCACCCACCCTGACCTCTGCCGACTTCGAGAGCCTCGACATGCAACAGCTCACCGCAGCCAGAAGGGCAGACGGCAGCCTTCCCGATGTGAACTTCTTGAAGCCCGTCGACGGCACGGCGGCTCAGAAGGCCGGAATGGGTTACCTGGCCGACAAGGACAATGTGTATGCGACCCTGCAGAAGCTCGTGGCCGTGTACGCCCAGTCGGGAGACATCGATGACCACGGCATCGCCGACAGCCTCGCGCGAAAGCTCACCTATCACGATCTCCTGGGCTTCGCCGAGGAAGTGCGCGCTCAATCGCAGAAGCACGTCAGTTCGTATGCGGCCGAGACGCTGACTCTGGTCCAGACCCTGCTCGGCGACCATTCCCGCTGAACAAAGAAACGGAACGCTGGCGGCTGCAGCTCGATCACAGCGAGACTCTCGAGCTGCAGCTCGTCGGCGAATGAACCCGTCCCGGGTTCATCCCGCGGCGGCGGGCGCTCCGGTTGACGCGGCGGAGCGTGACGCGAATCCGCCTGACATGGCGACGAACGGAACGGTGACGGACACGGTTCCGGCTCCGAGCGGCCGGTCGGCCTGTCCCGGGAGCCGCAGCACACCCTCGACCCCGGACGGGATCTGCGCATCCACGGTGAGCTCGTCGCCGGCGAGGCTCCAGGCGACGGCGATGCGTCCGTGCCGCGTCTCGAGCGACGTTTCGGCCTCGGTGAGTCCGCCGCCCGGACGTGGCGCAATGAGCACCTGCGAATATCCCGGAGCAAGCGGTGCGAGGCCTCCGACCACCCGATGCATCCAGTCGGCCACGGCCCCCAGGGCGTAGTGGTTGAACGAGGTCATCTGGCCCGGGTTGATGGTGCCGTCCGGCAGCATCGAGTCCCAGCGTTCCCACACCGTGGTCGCTCCCATCGTGACCGGGTACAGCCACGACGGGCAGTCGCGCTCCATCAGCAGTCGGTATGCGGCATCGAGGTGACCGGTCCGGGTGAGCGCATCGGTTATGAACGGGGTTCCCGCGAAGCCGGTGGAGATGCGGTAACGGGCCTCGGCCGACAACTGCGCCAGCCGGTCGCCGGCGGCCTGCTCGTCGGCGGGGTCGAGCAGCCCGAACACGATCGCCAGGGCGTAGACGGTGGTGCAGTCGCTGCGCACATGACCGTGATCAACGTAATGCTCGTTGAAGGCGGCTCGGACGCGCGCGGCCAGTCGCGCGAACTCCTCGTGCTCGGCCGTCATGCCCAGAACCTGCGCCGCGTCGGCCGCGATGGTGGCGGAGCGGTATGCGCACGCGGTCGCCACGACACCCGTGTCGGCCTTGGCGCGCGCCGGATCCTCCGGGGGTGCATCCGGGTCGAGCCAGTCGCCGAACTGAAAGCCGGTGTCCCAGAGGCCGGTCGGTGAGAGCAGGGAGCCCACTCGGCGCACGTGTGCGGCCATCGACTCGAACTGCCGGCCGAGCACATCCCGGTCACCGTACGCCTGGTACAGCGTCCAGGGCACCCACACCGCGGCGTCGCTCCAGACTGCCGTCGATTCCACCTCGGGAAAGTCGCCCACCCGGTCGAGGTACTTCAGCACGTCGGGGATCACGAAGCCCACGATGCCGTCGTGGTGCTCCTGCTCCAGAGCGAGGTCGGCGAGCCAGTCGCCGAGGAAGGAGTCGACGTCATACAGGAACGCGGCGGTGGGCGCGAAAGCGGCGATGTCGCCCGTCCAGCCGAGGCGCTCGTCACGCTGCGGGCAGTCGGTCGGCACGTCGACGAAGTTGCCGCGCATCCCCCAGACGACGTTCTCGTGGAACCGGTTGAGCAGTGGGTCGGAGGTGCGGAACTGACCGATCCGCTTCAGATCGGAGCCGATGGCGACGGCCGTAAGGTGCTCCGGCCGGAGCTCGCCGGGCCAGCCGCTGACCTCGGCGTAACGGAATCCGTGGAAGGTGAAGGTCGGCTCGAACACGTCTTCTCCGCCGCTGAGGATGTAGCGGTCAACGGCGAGCGCCGTGCGCAGCGGACGCGTGCCGAGTTCCCCGTGCTCGAGAACCTCGGCGTGCCGCACGATGACCTCCGAGCCGGCCGGGCCGGTGACCCGGGCGCGCACCCATCCGACGAGGTTCTGGCCGAAGTCGACCAGGGTCTTGCCGGAAGGCGAGGTGATGATCTGTGTCACGGGCAACTCGTTCCAGCGTCGCACCGGCGGCCCCACGTACGGAGTCAGTTCGGCGGTGTCGAACTCCAGCGCGTGCACCCCGATCCAGCGCTCGCCGGTGAACCCGGGTCGCAGCCAGGAGTCGTCCCGCAGCCGGGCATCGATCGTCTCGCCGTCGTAGAGGTCGTTGCCCAGCACGGCACTGGGTCCGGCGGTCCACTCCTCATCGGTGACGATGACCTGCGTGCTGCCGTCTTCGAAAGTGACCTCGAGCTGGGCGAATGCGCCGATCTCGTCGCCGTAGAAGGCCTTGCGTCCCGACCAGCCGAGCCGCCCGCGGAACCAGCCATTGCCCAGTGCGAGCCCCAGCACGCTCGGTGCCCGGCCGTCACCCAGCAAGGCCGTCACGTCATAGCTCGCGTACCGCAGCCGCCACTCGTATGCGCTCCAGCCCGGCGTGAACAGATCGTCTGAGACGGCGCGGCCGTTCAACCATGCCTCGACGATGCCGTGCGCGGTCACGTTCAGAGTCGCGCGAGCAACTCGGCCGTGACCTTCGTGCAAGGTGAATTCCCGTCGCAGCAGGGGAGCTCCCTCGAAGTCGTCGTCGGCGGCGATCAAGCGGGCGTTCCAGTTCATGGGTGCGTTCTCCTGTCGGTTCTGCTGTTCGATGCGTGCGGTCAGCCCTTGACGGCGCCGCTCGTTATGCCGGCGACGATCTGCCGGTTGAAGAAGATGTAGGCGATCAGGGGTGGGATGGTGATGAGGAAGATGGCCATGAAGAGCAGGTTGTAGAAGCTCAGGTTCTGGCCGGAGAAGGTGTAGAGCGCGAGCTGCACGGTCACGTTCTGGTCGCCCGGCAAGAAGTAGAGCGGTCCGGCGAAATCGTTGAACACGAACACGGCCTGCACGACGATCACCGTCACGATCACGGGACGCAGCAGCGGCAGCACCACCTGCAGGAAGAGCCTGACCGGACCGGCGCCGTCGAGCACCGCCGCCTCGTCGAGCTCGCGCGGGATGTTGCCGACGAACGCCCGGAACAGCAGGATGCAGAACGACAGGCCGAAGGTCGCCTCGACCAGGATCATCCCCGGCAACGTGCCGAAGAGCTGAAGGTCTTGCAGCACCCAGATGGTCGGCACGACCGCTGGCGGCACGATCAGCCCGGCGAGCACGAAGAAGTTGACGACCGGGTTCCACTTGCTGCGCTTGCGTGAGAGCACGTATCCCGCCATCGCCGAAAGGATCACCATGAGGGTGACCGAGGTGATCGTCAGGACGGCGCTGTTGATGATCGCGCGCCAGATGACGCCGTCGTTCGAGGTCAGCGTGTCCCAGAAGTTCTGAAGGAACTGCCAATGGGTCGGCCAAGAGAAGGCGAGGTTGGACGCCTCGGCCGGGGTCTTCGCCGCCTGCAGCAGCACGAAGGCGAACGGAACCAGGAAGACGACCGCCGACACGATGATCGCGATGATGCCCACGATCCATGCGCGGGTGCGTTGCCGGCTCACAGTTCCACCTGCTTTCTGTTGAGGAACGCCGACAGCGGCACCATGATGACCGTGACGAGCAGGAAGAGCACGACGTTGCCGGCGGTGGAGAGGCCGAAGAAACCCGCCTGGTACTGCTTGTAGATCACGGATGCGAGCACGTCGCTGGTGAACCCTGGTCCACCGCCGGTGGTGACCCAGATGATGTCGAACGACCGCAGACCGCCGATCAGCGAGAGGATGATGACGGTCGCGGTTGCCCCGCGGGTCAACGGCACCGTGATCTGGCGCAGGATCTTCCAGCCGCCGGCGCCGTCGATGCGAGCCGCCTCGAAGTACTCCGCCGGAATCGCTACGATCCCGGCCATGAAGATCAGGGTTGCGATGCCGACGCCTTTCCAGATGTCGACGCCGGCGATCGAGTACAGGGCGAGATTCGGGTCGGTGAACCACCCGGGCTGCGGCAGGCCGAAGAAGCCGAGAACCGCGTTGACCATCCCGTGGAACGGGTCGAGCAGCGACTTGAACATGATCCCGACCCCGATCGTCGAGATCAGCACGGGGAAGAAGATGACGGCCCGCAGGTAGCCCCGACCGACGATGGGCGAGGTGAGCAGCAAGGCGAGGAAGAATCCGATGATCACCTTCGCGCCGGAGGTGATCACGGCGTAGATCAGGGTGTGGATGAAACTCGTGTAGAGCTGCGGGTCGCTGAAGAACTGCGCGTAGTTCTCGAACCCGATGAACGTCGAATCGAACAGCGACCATCGCGTCAACGAGAAATAGAACGACGAGAACGTGGGCAGGGCGAAGAACACCACATACAGCGCAACCGCCGGGATGAAGAACCAGGTGGGATAGAACGACTTGATGAACCGGCGCTTCGTCGGTGGATGCGCCTCGGTGATGATGTCTGCCGCTTGAATCGCGGCTGTCGTACCGGCAGTCGACATAGGTTGCTCCTCGTTGAGATCCTGGGAATGCACGGGGCCGACGTTGTCGTCGGCCCCGCGCGCGAGGTGGCGCGGGGCGTCACCTCGCCGTCGGTTACCAGCCCTTGAGCCCGAGCTGCTGTGCCTGTGCCTTCACGTCGTTATCGTAAAGGGCGGCACCGGCGCGGGCCTTGGTGATACCGGATCCCACCTGGATCAGGATCTTCTCGAGGTTCGGTCCCTTGATCGGCGACAGGAACTCCAGTGCCAGGCCGGTCTTCTTCTCCTGCTGGTACTTCAACTCGTCGGCGACCAGCGCGGGAGCGTTGCTGGGCAACGTGCAGCTGCTGATCGCGAACGGGCCGGCCGGAATGCCGCCAGCGGAGTTCTGGATCTCGCAGCCCTTCGGGGAGTTCAAGAACGCGACGAGCTTCTTGGCTGCGGCGAGTTTGTCACCGGTCGTCGACTTCGGGATGTAGGCGCCGCCTGCCTCCCACACCGTTGCGTGGGCCTCACCGGAATCCGGCGGCATCGCGAAGTAGCCGATGTCGTTGACCTGACTCGGGTTGCTCTGTGCAACGTTGCTGATCACGACGGTGATCATCGGATACTGGGCGGCCTGACCGGTGGCCAGTTCCTTCAGGGCGTTCACGTTCGTCAACGACGCGTAGTCCTTGTTCATCAGGCCCTTGTCGAAGATCTCCTGAGTGTGCGTGAAGCCGGCCAGCGCGGGCGGGTTGACGTACTTCGCCTGGTTGTCGGTGTACTTCTGTGCCCAGCTCGGGTCTTGAGCGCTGACATTCGCGAAGTCGGCGAGCACGAAGAGCTGGCTAGTCCAGGTGTCACCGTACGACTGCAGAATCGGGATGATGCCGGCCGCCTTGATCTTCTCGCTGTTGCTGATGAACTGGCTCCACGTCGTGGGAATCGACAGTCCGAGCTTCGCGTAGACCTTCTTGTTGTACATGATGCCGCCGTCGAACGTTGTTCCGTTCGGTGCGCCGTAGACAGCCTTGGAGGTGCTGACCGTCTTCTTGAAGTCCTCGGTGATGTGCTTCACCCAGGGCTGGTCGGTGAGCGGTTGGAGTTGGCTGTCAGGATGGAGCGCCTGGAACAGAGATCCCGAGTTGTACAGGAAGACATCGTCCATGGTCTTGGTCGAGAGCCGGGTCTTGACCAGATTGTCGCCGTCGGTGCCTCCTGGTCGAGTGTCGACCTTGACTTTGATCGTCGGGTTCGCCTTGTGGAATGCGGTCGCGAGCGTGTTCGCGAACTTTGTCGCGGCCGGGTCGTTGCCGCCGGCCATCAGCGAGATCGTCACCCCAGAGCCGCCGGAACCCGCGGAGCATCCGACGAGGCTGGCACCAAGCAGTGCGGCGCCGCCGAGCATGGCGGCTACGCGAGCCGCCGTCCTACGAGAGAACATCAATACCTCCTTGTATTGGCGTCGCAACTCCCGTCCGGGCGGTGGGAGGATTGAAACGCTTCACATGACGATAGGCGATGCGGCCTCCTCCGTCAACGGCGAACTGTAACGATTCAGACAAGGGCGCGATTTTGTCCCGGTTCATAGGGCTTGGAGCGGCCCATTCGGCCGATAGACTCTCGTGAGCACCGGTGGTGGATGTCATGCTCATCCGGTCGTGCGCGCCGCGCGGTATCGATTCAATGAACGGCGCCTGGAGTTCCATGCCGAGAGGGAGCACGAATGGCCTCTGCAAGCGTCAAAGACGTGGCGGCTCTTGCGCGCGTGTCGATCGGCACGGTCTCCAATGTGCTGAACCGGCCCGAGATCGTCGCGCCCGAAACGGTCGAGCGCGTCACCCTGGCCATGCAGAAGCTGTCCTACGTGCGAAACGAGGCGGCCCGCCAGTTGCGCGTGGGTCACAGTCGCGCTCTCGGCCTGGTCACGCTCAGCGGAAGCAACCCGTTCTTCACCGAACTGACCACCGCGGCAGAGGACTGCGCGGCCGCAGCGGGGTATTCCGTGATCGCGGGCAACAGCAATGAGAGGAAAGACCGAGAGGCCGGCTACCTCAATCTGTTCGAGGAGCTGCGCGTGCGAGGCGTGTTGATCTCGCCAGTCGGCAACGTCGTGCCTCGGCTGCGCCGGATGAGGGAGCGTGGCATCCCTGGCGTCCTGGTCGACCGGGTCAGCAGCGACCTCTCGTTCAGTTCGGTTTCCGTCGACGATGTGGCGGGCGGAGAACTCGCGGTGACTCATCTGATCGAGTCGGGCCGAAGCCGGATCGCGTTCGTCGGGGGCCCGACCGGCATCCGTCAGGTGAGCGACCGTCTGAAGGGTGCGCAACAGGCCATCGCGGCTCACCCGGGCGCGGGCCTGGAAGTGATCACGCTCGACGGACTGAGCGTGCAGGAGGGGATCAGAGCAGGTACCGAGTTCGTCGAGCGCCCGAGATCGCATCGACCCGACGCGATCTTCGCCGCCAACGACCTGTTGGCGATCGGACTGCTTCAGGCCATCTTCATGCAGGGTCACCTCGCCATTCCGCAGGAGATCGCACTGGTCGGCTATGACGACATCCTCTTCGCCGGAGCGTCGGTCGTTCCACTCACCTCGGTGCGGCAGCCGAGCGGCCTGATCGGCGAGACTGCGGTCACGATCCTGCTCGAAGAGGCCGAAGACGCCGACCTCGAGCCTCGACAGGTCGTGTACCAGCCCGAGCTCGTCATCCGCGCAAGCAGTTCGTGATCCCGCGATAAGGCGGCAGCACCGAGAGGCACCGATGGAGCACCACGAGCAGGCCCTCGCGCGCTACGTCGCCCGGGAATCCGAGCGGGCCGACACGATCGCAGTCATCGTGAGCGGCTCGCTCTCGCGCGGAACCGAGCGGGCCGAATCCGATATCGACCTGTACCTGCTCGTCGCAGAAGACCGATGGGCCGCGGCGTTGCGTCAGCAGAGGGTGATGTACGTCGAACGCGAAGGCGCCGATTACGAAGGCGGGTACTTCGACGTGAAACTCGCCACCCTCTCCTACCTTGACGACGCGGCTGAACGCGGTGACGATCCGGTGCGCAGCAGCTTCGCACAGGCGCGGATCGCGTTCAGCCGCATCGGCGATCTCGGCGAGCGGATTGCGCGGGTGGCGACGGTGCCGGAGGGACAGTGGAGGTCGCGGTTGGCATCGCACTTGGCGCAGGCGCGGTTGCACGGCGGCTACTTCATCAAGCAAGGCATCCAGCGTGACGACCCGGTGCTGTCGCACCATGCGGCCGTTCACCTGGCGACCTCCGCCGCGCGCGCCGTTCTCGCCCTCAATCGCACGATGTTCCCCGGCACGAAAGAACTGCTGTCGACCCTGGAGGCGGTGTCCGACAAGCCGGTCGGCATGGTCACGGCGATCGAGGAGCTGCTGCGAGCGCCGTCGATCCAAGGGGCGGACCGCGTTCTGGAACTGTTGGAACCCGCGGCCGGCTGGTCGCTCGAACCGGAGCACACCCTGTCGACGTTCGTGCTCGACAACGAACTCGCCTGGCGTTACCGCGAGTCGCCGCCCGAGTACCGGTGAACCGACTCCCGCCTGCATCACCGCGGCGTGCCACAGATCAGGATGCGGAGTCGAGCAGTCCCTGCACCTCGGTCTTGAACGCTGCCGCAGCGGCCGCCGGAGCGGCCCGGCCGAAGATCACGTCTTGCGTGTGACGTTGCGCCACCGAGGCCACCGTGCTCGTGCCCTTCGGCGGCACCGGCGGCACCCACTTGAGCTCGCTCTTGATGTTCTCCAGGTACTGCACGGCGAGCTTGTCGGTCGCCGACATCAGCGGCTTGACCACGTCGAGCACCTTGGGGTTCACCGGCACACCGCGCTCGGCCAATTGCAGTTTCGCGGCCGCGGTGCTGTTGAGGAACTCGTTGATCAGTGCGCCGGCCTGCGCGGGGTACTTCGTCTGCGACCCGATGGACCAGAACATCGACGGCTTGTAGTACAGCCCGTTCCGGGTTGCCGAGCCGGCGACGCTCGGCGGTCGCAGCAGCACGAGATCGCCGCCGTTCGTCTGCTGATAGGCGGTGACCTGATTGCTCCACGTCCAGCCGAGAGCGACCTTGCTCGTGCCGAACAGGGTCTGCTCGAGCGACGCCGAGACGTCGTTGGTGAACTGATCGGGCGAAGGTCCATCGCCCGAGCCGAAGAACTTCTTGATCATGGTGAACCAGCTCGTCACGTTGTCGACCGAGAACCCCAGCTTGCCCTTGTCCGTGTAGAGCTGCTGGCCGTGCTGGTGCAGCCAGAGCTGCAGATCCTGGTCGCCGCTCTGCCAGCTGCTGCCTTTGAACGCGCCGCCCGAGCCCTTGGTGAGCTTGGTGCAGGTGTCCAGGTAGTCGTTCCAGGTCCATGTCGTGTCGTCGGGAACCTCGACGCCCGCCTTCTGGAACAGCGTCTTGTTCGCGGCGATGCCGTAAGCATTGTTTCCGGTAGGGATGCCGTACAGCTTGCCGCCCAGGGTTCCGGCCGCCAGCGACGGCTTGAGCGGCCCGAAGTCGATGCTGCCCACCTTCGACAGGTCAAGCAGCGCTCCGCGGCCGCCGTACTCGGCGATGTAGGCCTGGTCCATTTGGATGATGTCGGGTTCGGTCTGTCCGGCCACCTGCGTCGACAGCTTGGTCCAGTACGTCGCCCACTGACCGGGGGCCTGGTTCACCGTGATCTTCGAGTGCGCTTTGGTGTAGTCCTCGATGATCTTCGCGGTGTAGGCCGAGCGCACTGGATTGGTCCACCACTCGAAGTCGAGGGTCGCCTTCTTGAACGCATCGCCGGCTGCCGCAGTGGAGACACCGCCTCCCGGGGTCGCGGAGGTGCCGCATCCGGCGAGCAGGAAGGTGCTGCCGACGCCGGTCAGCGCCAGTGCGCCGAACTGACGCCTCGAAATCTGCTGCTGTGACATGTGGCCTCCTTGCCATACCGCGCTGTGGGCAAACGCTTTCCTGCACCGTTCAGCCAAGCTACTGACCGGGTCGAACCGTGTCAAGCAATCGGACCATACTTGCAGAAATCGCTTTCTGGAAGCGAGGCGGGCGAGGCGTTCAGGCGAGGCGGGGTGAGCCGGGCGAGGTGGTCAGACAAGGCGGGGTGAGGCGGTCAGTCAGGCAAGGCGGCCAGCCCACTGCTCCGCTCAGCGTGGGGTCATCGGGTCACCTCGAGGGTCAGCGGTCGGCTGGAGGTCGAGCCGAACCGATTCGTGAGAACCGCGACGACCTGATGCGTGCCTACCGCCAGGCCGGTGAGCGTCGACTTGACGCTCTGTGCGGCGGGGGTCGCGGCGGTGAGTTGCTGCTGGTCGGCGACGACACCGTCGACGTACAGGGTGTAGCCGGTGGCGTTGGTGCCCCACCACATGTCGGTCGTGACGGTCGTGTCGGGGGCGCCGTCGTAGCCGTCATCGCTGAGCACGGGAGTGCCCGGGTTTGCGTCGGTCACCTCCACGGTCGCCGAACTCGTCGAGGTGTCGCCGGCGCTGTTGGTCAGTACTCCGGTGTACACATAGGTGCCGTCGGGCAGACCGTCGACGGTGACCGAGGCGGTTTGGGCGGCGTCGCCGTCGTCGATCAGAGGCTCGGTGTAGATGAGTTCGCCGTTCTGGTAGAGCGAGTAGCTCGTGGCGTCGCTGCCCCACCAGTTGTTCATCCGCACGTCGTAGTACCCGTCGGAGAGTCCGTTCGACCACCCCTGCGTGGTGGAAAGCGCAGCGGTGGCCGGCGCGTCGCTCTGCTGCGGATTCAGGCCGTAGCCCACGCGGACGTTGTCGATGGTCTCGGCTCCGTAGTTCGAACTGTTCGCGTAGTAGCTGATGCGTTGGATGCCTGACAGCGGTGTGCGGAACGATGCGTCCGTGACGAGCTGAGTTCCGTCGACGTAGAGGTCGTAGCGCTGGTTCACGGTGTCGATCACGAGCGCCAAGTGGTGCCAGGTGCCGACGGTGTAGGGCTTCAGGCTCTTCAGGGAGGTGCCTTCGTACGCCTCGATCGCGCCCTGGCTGGTGGCGACGGCCACGCTCGGCGTCGAACCGGACCCGTAGACGTACGGCGCACTGAAGTAGTCGGCTCGGTAGGCGCCCGGCTTGTCGTTGCGCCGCACGTCGGCCTGCACCGTGATCAGGCCGTGCAACGGGCTGTCGAAGTCCAACTCGGCGTTAGTGCTGCCGCTGTTCGTGCTTCGGCTGACCTGCAGCGAGCGGTTGGCCCCGGGACTGTCGGTGACCACGTCGACGCTCCCTCCGGATGCCGAAGTGGTCCAGTCATCCGTCCCCGTCGACAATGGGCCATCTGGAAGCGAGTTGAAGTCGTGTGTTTGAAGCACCGAGCCGGTCGTCGTGGGCATCATGAGCGTCGGCGCGGTCGTCGTGTCGGCGATGACGACAGTGACGCCCGTTTCCGTCGCCTTCCGGTATCCCTTGTGCGTGGCGGTGAGTGTGTATCCACCGGCGCCCGTCACTGCGGGGAACTCGTATTCTCCCTTGGAGTCGGTCACCGTCGTCGCCACAATGGCGCCGTCTTTGCTCAGCGACACAGTCGCACCCGTCACCGGCTCGGCGTGATCGTCGTCGACCTGACCGATGAGACCTCCGGTGGTGGTGGTCGGAGTCAACCTCAGGTCGAGCCGAGTGCTGTCGCCGTCGACCACGGTGACGGTCGTGGAGATCGTCTTGTATCCGGCCTTCGACGCGGTGACCTCGGCGCCGGCGCTGAACGGCACATCGGGCACAACGTAGTAGCCGTCGGCGTCGCTCGTCGTGGTGAGGGTCTGGCCCGCCGTGGCGACCGTGACCGTCGCCCCGCCGAGCGCGCCACTGGTGCTGGAGGCGATCGTGCCCGCGATCGCCTCACCCACCGCCCCGGCGGGTGTGGAGTACTCGAAGGCGCCGACGTCGGGCGCGTTGTTGTAGAGCGAGTCTCCGGCATAGTCGAGACCCCCGTTGCCGGAGACGGTCGCACCGGTATCGATGAGAGCAGAACCGGAAAGCTGCTGGTAGGCGTCGGCGGTGCCGAGCGCGGGCCCGGTGGCGGCGGTGCCATACGGTCCGGTCACGGTGGGGTCGGTGAATCGCGCCTCGCCGGTGATGGGGCTCGGATCGGCGGCCGGGACCGTCGGGGCGTTGCCGCCGTAGTAGTTGTTCTGATACGTCATGGTCGAGCCGGTAGGCAGGTCGGGTGACGCGGTCGTCGAGTAGAAGACGTTGTCTATGAACGCGTAGTGGCTCGGCGTCATGAGCCACGCCATCGACGACGTGTTGTAGAAGGTGTTGTTGTAGATCTGCGCTGTGGCGTTGCTCGACGAGCCCAGTTGCATGGTGTCTTCAGAATTGTTCGCGACGACGTTGTACCGCCAGATGCTGTTGCCGAAGTGGATCTGGAAGTCGAGGAACCCGACGTTGTTGTCGTGCAGGTAGTTGTACTGCACGATCATGCCGGTGGTGCCCATGTCGGTGTCGATGCCGTTCGAATCACCGCCACCGGCCTTCACGGTCGTTCCCATCACCTCGTTGTGCTGCGTCGTGACGTCGTCAGAGTAATCGAACTCGATGCCGCACGTGCCCACTCGGTCGACGAGATTGTTCTGCACGAGTGCGCCGCGCACGCTGTTGAGCAGCATTCCGTTGGCGCCATAGGGCGTGCCGTTCTGGGTGATGTAGTTGTTCTTCACCGTGAGGTCGGTGAACGGCCGGAAGTCAGGGTCGTCGGCCGAAGCGCGCATGCCCCAGCCGGTGGCCACGGCACCGGGACCGGTGCCTGCGTATTGCTTCGTCACGATCCCGCCGAACGACGTGTTCTCGATGCGCGAGTTCTCGACCGTCATGTCGTTCAAGATCGTCGGCTGGCCCGGGTTCGCCGGGTCCGCGACCGTTGTCGTGAAGATGATGCCGCCCGTGTTCTTCATGCCGTCCCAGCCGGTGCCGAAGGTGATCCCGGGCTTGTTGTTCGAGGTGCTGCCGCCCATCCAATCCACTTCGCCCGTGACGTCGTGCACGTACACCGAGTCGATGGTGAAGCCGGAGAGTGTCTGACCATCGTCTCCGCCGACGTAGATGCCCCGGAAGTCGCCGAGGTTCGCACCCGGAGTGCTCGTGGACGGCGCCTCGTTCGTCACCTCGACGTTCTCGATCGTCCAGTACTGCTGGTTGAAGAGTTCGACGGCGTCGGGTACCTTGCCGGCACCGTCGATGCGTGGCAGTGCGCCCGACCCGTAGTGGCTGATGGTGATGTCGGCCGAGGAATCTCCCGAGCCCTTCGGCCAGAGCGTCGTGCTGCTCCACTCGGAGCCGTTCGCCAGCAGGATCTTGTCACCGGGCTGGAACGTCGTGGCGTTCACCTTCGCCAATGATTGCCAGGCGGATGCGGCGCTCGTGCCCGGGTTCGAGTCGTTGCCGGTCTGGGAGTCGACGTAGTACGTCACCCCCGTGCTGTCAGACACCGTGCTGTCGGCCCCCGCGGTGTCGGCCAGGATGGTACCCGCTCGGGCTTGCGGAGTGTCGGCCAGCGCCAGGGCCGGCCCGACGAGGCCGACCGCGCACACCGCGGCGATGAGCATTGTGATGCTGATGGAGCGGGACACGGAAACCTCCTGCATCGGATGCCGTCCGAGCCGGACACGGCCACGTGTCCACGACTGGGCATCCTGTTCGGATACGTCGCTGAATGAGAGCGCCGGCCCGCGAATCGGTATCGGAGCGAGCGGACAGTCAGAGATTAGTGATCGTTCACTCTTGCTGTCAACGGTTTCGGCAGACGAATCGCTCAGCGCGGCGCCGGGCCGCTGGATCCTCGCGGGATGAGCCGGCCCATGACCCCTTCGAAAACCGGAGCCTCCCGGTTCTCGACCCGGGCGATGAGCTGCTGCATCGCCTGTCTGCCCATCAGTTCGAGGTTGAGCTCGACCGTCGTCAAGGTCGGCGAGAGGTATCGCGCGAACTCCTCGTTGTCCCATCCCACGACGCTGATGTCCTGCGGAACGCTGAAGCCCCGATCCTGAAGCCCGCGCACCACGCCGAACGCGATCGAATCGTTGGCCGCGAAGATCGCGGTCACGCCCGAATTGGCCGGCAGATCCCTCGCGGCCTCGTAGCCCGATCGCACGGTCCATTGCCCGCCGACGACGCCGTACGACTCCAGACCGAGCCGTTCCAGCGTCTCCAAGTACACGGTGCGGCGGTTGCGCGCAGACATCCAGTCCGGAGAACCTGCGACGTGCAGGAACCGGCGGTGACCGAGGTCGGCTAGGTGCTGGATGATCTCGGTGGCGAAGGTGCCGTCGGCGAAGGCCCCGGTGGAGCGCATCTTGTCGTCGTACTCGCCCATCACCAGCATCGGCAGCGTCGGGTCGGACTGCAGCGGGAACATGTTTCCGAGTGGCGTGAACGAGAGCACGGCCTCCACACGCTGGCTGTCCATCAGTGTGAGCACCCGCTCCCGACGCCTCGTCTCGTCGCCCTCGAGGCTGACCACGTCGACTTGATAACCCGCCTCGTGAGCGGCGGCGGCGGCCCCTCTGAATGGCGACGGAAGAAAGTAGGTGAGCTCGGGCAGCACGATGGCGATGCGATTGGTGCGCCGAGTGCGCATCGATCTCGCGATGAGGTCGGGCCGGTAATCCAACTCGCGGATGGCGGCCTCGACCTTCTCGACGGTCGCGGCCTTCAGGCCGCCGTTGAATCTGAGGTAGCGAGACACGGTCTGGTGCGAGACGCCGGCTCGTTCGGCGACCTGCATGATGGTGACCCGTTTGCGACCGATGGTGCCGGCGCCGGCGCGCGTGTCCTGCATCCTGACCCCCTTCATCGCACTGTTCGAACCTTATCGCGTCGCTCAGCGATTCGCAGGCCGATTCGGCGCCGGATAGTGAACGATCACCTTTTGTGCTACCGTGGCCATCGGATTCGGAATGCGGTTGCCCGTTCGACCGGAACCCTCGTTCGATACAGCATGGCAAGGAGGCCACAGATGTCACAGCAACTCTCTCGGCGCCAGTTCGGCGCGCTGGCGCTGACCGGAGTCGGCAGCACATTCCTGCTCGCCGGATGCGGCACGTCCGCCACTCCCGGAGGCGGCGCATCCACAGCGGCCGCGGGCGATGCATTCAAGAAGGCGACCCTGAATTTCGCCTGGTGGACGAACCCGCTGCGCACCACGTACACCGACAAGATCATCAAGAACTACACCGAGGCGCACTCGAAGATCACGGTGAACGAGGCCCCCGGTGAGTGGGCCACATACTGGACCAAGCTCTCCACTCAGGTGGCCGGGCAGACCGAGCCCGACATCATCCAGATGGATCAGGCGTACATCGCGGAGTACGGCGGGCGCGGAGCCCTGCTGGACATGTCGAAGGTCGGCACCATCGACTTCGCGCCGCTCAAGACGGCCCTCCCTGCCGGCACCATGGACGGGAAGCTGTATGGGATCTCGGCCGGCAACACCGCATACAGCCTGCTCGCCAACAAGACCTTGTTCGCGAAGGCGGGTCTCGGCCTTCCCGACGACAAGACGTGGACGTGGGACGACTACATCGCGCTCTGCACCAAACTCGCGAAGAACTCGGGCGGCGCCTTCACGGGCAGCAACTGGTACGGAGGCGACCAGGACCTGCAGATCTGGCTGCACCAGCACGGCCAGCAGTTGTACACCGACAAGGCGAAGCTCGGGTTCTCGGCCGACAACGTGACGAGCTGGTTCACGATGGTCAAGAAGCTCTTCGAGTCCGGCGGCGGCCCCACTCCGGACCAGTACACCTCCGACCTCGGCGCGTCGGTGCAGCAGGAGCTGTTCGGTGTCGGCAAGGCGGCTATGGCGTGGCATTGGAACACCCAGATCACCGCGCTCGCTCAGGCCAGCGGGGGCGACGTGGTGCTGCTGCGGCCGCCGAGCACCGCCGGTTCCGCGAGCAAGAACGGCCTGTACCTCAAGCCGTCGATGTACTGGTCGATCGGGTCGCAGACGAAGTACCCCGCGCAGGCCGGCGCCCTCATCAACGTCTTCGTCAACAGCACGTCGGCGGCCAAGTTGCAGCTCACCGATCGAGGCGTGCCGGTGAGTGCAGCGGTGGACAAGGCGATCACTCCCTTGCTCCCGGAGACCGACCAGCAGGCCGTGAAGTACCTCGAGGACGTCAAGAGCGAGATCACCTGGGTGCCGCCGGTGCCCCCGAAGGGCACGAGCACGGTTGCACAGGTGGCCCAGCGCCACACGCAAGACGTGATCTTCCGCCGAGCGACTCCTGCCGCTGCCGCTGCGGCCTTCAAGACGGAGGTCCAGGGACTGCTGGACAGCAACGCGTAAAGCGGGTCGGAATCATCACCCGGCCGGGTGGTAGCACCCGCTCGGCCGGGACTACGGGAGCGCCCTGTGGGAGCACGACAGCGCTCACGGCAGCTGAAAGGAATTCATGACCGAGTACGTGATCAACGACAACGGCGCCTGGTGCTGGTTTCAGGATGAGCGCGCTCTCGTCGATCCCGTGACCGAGACGCTCGTCGTCGGATCGGTCGCTGCAGCGGAAGGCCCCGCAGGCGACCGCCGGGCGGGGAACGTGGAGCTCACGGTCGTCGACCTCGCCTCCGGCAGCGCACAAGTCGTGGTTCTGCACGAGGCGCTGGAGGCCGACGACCACAACGTACCGGCGCTCTGGCGCCGCAAGGATGGGCGGTGGCTCGCCGCGTATACCAGGCACAAGACCGACGACCTGCTGCGCTGGCGGGTCAGCGAGCCCGGTGATCCGACCGAATGGGGGGCCGAGCGAACCTTCGACTGGGCCGAACTCACCGGCCGCCGCGGGGTGACCTACGCGAACCTGCACGAACTGGACGGCCGGTTGTACTGCTTCAGCCGGGCCGTCAACGACGACCCATGCGCACTCGTCTCCGATGACGACGGCGATTCATGGACGTACGCGGGCAAGCTCTTCAGCCGCCGGAAGGTCGGGTATGTGAATGGCTACACGCGCTACGTCTCCACCGAGGGGCGGATCGACCTCGTCACGACCGATCACCATCCTCGTGACTACGACAACTCGATCTACCACGGCTACTTCGAGGCCGGTGGGCTGCATCGCTCCGACGGTTCCCGGGTTCACGAACATCTCTTCGACCAGGCCGTCGATGCCCCATCCCAGGCCGAGTTGACGACCGTGCTGGGCGCCGGGGAGCGCATCGGCGGCGCCACACTCACGCATGCCTGGACATCCGACATCAAGCGGATGCCGGACGGCACGATCGCCGCGACGCTGACGGCGCGGGGTGACGACGATCCGTCCGGCCCCGACGAGGAGTTCGCCCGCCTGCGCCCCGTGGTGGATCATCGTTTCGTGTATGCACGCAAGGATCCCGGGCGTGAGTGGGTGCGGCATCCGCTGGGCAAGGCGGGCGCCGGACTGCTGCCGCACGAACAGGACTACACGGGGCTCGCCGCCATCGACCCCTACGATCTGGACGCCGTGTACGTCTCGACACCGTTCGACCCGCGCACCGGCGCGAAGACGGCACACCACGAGATCTACGCCGGCCGCACGAGGGACGGCGGGGCGAGGTGGTCATGGACGGCCGTGACCGAGCATTCCGAGATGGACAATCTGCGCCCGATCGTGGCGCCGGGCGACCCGAAGCGGGTGGTCCTGCTCTGGTTCCGCGGCGAGATGACCGCATCGCAGCATTACCGCTGCGAGGTCATGCTGCGAGACACCCCCCGCCTCAAGGAAGGACCTGCTGCGCGATGAATCCACGCCCACCGATCGCACTCGCTCTTACGCACGACGCCGACCGCGACTTCGCGATAACGGCGACCGGCGCCGACGGCTCCCAGGTCGACATCATGCGTTACGTCTATCGACCCGGCGAAGTGCAGTACGAATCGCCGCGCCCCTACCTTCATCCGCTCCGTACTCTCGGCGGGCGCCTCGTCACGGTTTTCCGGCCCTGGGATCACGTGTGGCACAAAGGCATCACGCTCGCGCTTCCCGTCGCAGGCAGGGACAACTTCTGGGGCGGGCCGTCCTACCGGCGCGAGGCCGGCGGGTACGTGGTCCTTCCCAACAACGGCTCCCAGGACCACGATCGGGTGACCCTCGCCGAGCAACGGGACGGCTCGGCCGCGTTCGGGCATGAACTGACCTGGCACCGGCAGCCCCGGGACGATACCGGGCGCGAACGGATGGGCGCGGCGGTCTTCACCGAGAGCCGCATGATCACCGCCACGATCGCGCCCGAGCAGGATGCCTGGGTGCTCGGTTGGCGCACTCGCCTCACCAACGTGTCGGGCGAACCCATCGAGATGGGTTCGCCGACGACCGAGGGCAGGGAGAACGCCGGATACGGCGGACTGTTCTGGCGCGGACCGCGCTCTTTCACGGGCGGCGAGCTCATCGCATCCAACGGAGCGGCCGGCGAAGACGTGCGCGGTACACGGGCGGAGTGGGCCGGCTTCACCGGACGGCACGACGGGGAGGACGGTTCTTCCACGATCGTGTTCGTCGATCAGAGTCCATCCCAAGGCTTCGACACCAAGTGGTTCGTGCGCTCCGAGTTGTTCGCATGCCTGAACCCTGCGCCGTTCTTCGATCGCGTGCGCACCGTGAACCAGGGCGAGACGATCGAATTGCGGCACGCGGTGGTGATCGCCGACGGTGCTTCGGACGCGGCGCGCATGTCGGCGCTCGCGGCAGCGGGTCGCAGCACCGAGCACGCCGACGCCATCATGGAGAGGGTGTGCTGAGATGACCGGAAGTGGAACCGGACTCGTCGAGCATGTCGTCGACTCCCCCTCGGCCCGCGTGTTCACGGCGGAGAACCCGCTGCGGATCGGCGTCGTCGGCACCGGGAGCATCGCAGGAGCGCACGCAGAGAATCTGAGCCGCCTCGGTGGTCGCGCGCGCATCGTCGGGGCATGCGACATCGACGAGGGGCGGGTCGACGCGTTCCGCGAGACGTGGAACGTGCCGGTCGGCGCGACGAGCATCGAAGCGCTGCTCGAGGCGGTGGAGTTGGACCTGGTGCACTTGTGCTCGCCGCCCGGATTGCACAAAGAGCAGGCGGTCGTCGCGTTACGGCGTGGCGTGCATGTGCTCAGTGAGAAACCGCCTGCGTTGTCGCTTTGCGAGCTCGATGAGATCGCAGCCGCTGAGCTGGCCGGGGCTGCGCAATTCGCGACGGTGTCGCAGCACCGATTCGGTTCCCGAGCACAGTGGCTGCGGGATCGGGTCGCTGACGGTGCGTTGGGTCGCCCGCTGACGGCGGTGTGCCACACGCTCTGGTACCGGCCTGATTCGTACTTCCAGGTGCCATGGCGCGGAAAATGGGATGTCGAGGGCGGAGGCCCGACGATGGGGCACGGCATCCACCAGATGGACCTGATGCTGTCCGTTCTGGGCGCATGGTCGCAGGTCGTCGCCGTCGCGGCACGGCAGGCCCGGCCCGTCGCGACCGAAGACGTGTCGCTCGCGATCGTCACCCTGGACAACGGGTGCGTGGTCAGTGTGGTGAACAGCCTGCTGTCAGCGCGCGAGACCAGTTACCTGCGGTTCGACTTCGAGTACGCGACGGTCGAGTTGGAGCACCTCTACGGCTACTCGGATGCCTCCTGGAGGATCACCCCGGCCCCCGAACACGAGCAACGCGTCGCCGAGGCCTGGGATCGTGGACCGCACGGCACCCCGAGCAGCCACGCTGCGCAGTTCGAAGCGATGGTGGATGCCTTGCAGAACGGTATCCCGATCCCAGTCGCCCTCGACCAGGCGCGGAGCACGCTCGAGCTCGTCGCCGCGATCTACGCCTCTGCGTTCACGGGGGCTCCCGTGGCGGTGGGCGAGGTCGGCGCCGCTTCGCCGTTCTATCGCGGCATGGCGGGAAGCGGCGCGCCATGGGACGCAGCAGAGGCGGTTCCGGGGGTCGTTCCAGGGGCAGCTCCGCGGGTGGTTCCGCGGACACGAAAGGGACGCGCGGGATGACTCCCACCGAGACGGGGCGAGCCGCCGAGGGCGCCGGGGATCCCATCGCCACGCAGGGGGCGACCAGCGGTGCGGACGCGGCGCTCAGCAGGGGGCTACCCGGCGGGGTCGCGGTATCCCGGCTCCGGGTCTACGACTGGCCGGCCGCCGACGGGCTGCACGGCGGTTCGCCTCACCTGCATACCGCGTCGGCCGAAGGGTATGTGGTCGTCGCCGGCCGGGGCAGAGTGCAGACGCTGAGTTCGCAGGGGCTCGCCATGACGGACCTTGCACAGGGAGCGATCGCCTGGTTCACGCCCGGCACGGTGCATCGGCTCATCAACGACGACGGCGAGCTCGAACTTCTCACGCTGATGTCGAACGCAGGTCTGCCCGAGACGGGCGACGCGGTACTGACGTTCCCGGCCGGCATCCTGGCTGACCCGGAGGCCTACGCCAGCCATGCGGTGCTGCCCGCGTCGGGATCGCCGGAGCAACTCGCGGAGGCCGCTCGCCGACGTCGCGATCTCGCTCTGGAGGGCTTCGCCGACCTGTGCGCGCGCGCCGCCGCGCATCTCGATTCGGCGCTGAACGACCTTTACGCTGCAGCAGCGGCACTCGTCGCCGGCCGGGCACCGTCGTGGAAGGCACTCATGGATGCCGGCCCCGCGGCGCAGTCCGCCGCCACGGCGAGCCAGCTCGAACGGCTCGCCGCCGGCCGGGCGGGCAGCATGGTCGATTCGGGCATCCGCAGCGTGCTGGCTCGGCCCGGCGAGAAATACGGCATGTGCGGCAGGCTCACGACCTGGGAGGTCGATTCATGAGGGAACTCCGACCGAGAAATCGCTTTCTGCGTTGGCTTGACGCGACGCCACGGTGCCGGGTAGCCTTGCTCGAACGGCCGCGGGGAAGCGTTTTCCGTTACTTTTCGACCTGCGCCGGGGCACCGCCAGCCGCAGAGGATCGCGGCGCGATCCGCACCATGTACTCAACGTCGATTACTAGGGAGCCCGCGTGAGCGTCTTCGAAGAACTGCGATCGGTCAGATCGTCGAAAACGACGGGCAAGCGCGACAACAAGGCGGCGTTCTTCTTCTTGTTGCCCTGGCTGCTCGGGCTGATCCTGATCACGGCCGGGCCGATGATCGCGTCGCTGTGGATCTCGTTCACGAACTACAACCTGATCCAGGCGCCGCAGTTCACCGGCATCTCCAACTACGTGCGCATGCTCCAGGATCCGCGGTTGCTGAACTCGCTGCGCGTGACGTTCGAGTACGTGTTCGTCTCGGTTCCCATCCAGTTGGTCGTCGCCCTCGCCGCAGCCATGGTGCTCGACAAGGGATTGCGAGCGCTGCCGTTCTACCGCTCCGTGTTCTATCTGCCGTCGCTGCTGGGGAGCTCGGTCGCGGTGGCGATCCTGTGGCGTCAGATCTTCGGACAGGGCGGACTGGTCAACCAGGTGCTCGGCGGCTTCGGGCTGCACAACCTGCCCGGTTGGATCTCCGACCCGCAGTTCGCGCTGGGTACGATCATCCTGCTGAACATCTGGACGTTCGGCGCCCCGATGATCATCTTCCTCGCCGGTCTGCGCCAGATTCCCGACATGTACTACGAGGCCGCCTCGATCGACGGCGCCGGAAGGCGCACCCGGTTCTTCAAGGTCACCCTGCCGCTGCTGAGCCCGATCATCTTCTTCAACATCATTCTTCAGCTGATCGGCGCATTCCAGTCGTTCACCCAGGCGTTCATCGTCTCGGGTGGAACCGGTGGCCCTTCCGACTCCACCATGTTCTATTCGCTCTACCTCTACCAACGGGGCTTCAACCAGTTCGACATGGGATACGCCTCGGCGATGGCCTGGCTGCTCTTCCTCATCATCGCCATCATCACGGCCGTGACGTTCGTCACTTCGAAGTATTGGGTGTTCTATGACAACTGAGACCGCAACCCGCAACGTGGTGCTGTCCGAGAGCAGCGCCCCACGTGCCTCCGGCAGGTCGTCGCACCGTGGGCATCCCATCAAGAGCGTCGTCAAACACATCGTGCTGATCGCGCTTGCGTTGCTGATGATCTATCCGCTGCTGTGGATGGTCGTGAGCTCGCTGCGTCCGAACAGCGAGATCTTCACCAACCCGAGCATCATCCCCGATCACTTCGACTGGAGCAACTACACCGCCGGCTGGAACGCGCTCTCCTCGCCGTTCGGGCTGTACCTGACCAACTCGATCATCATCGTGCTCGGTGCCATCATCGGCAACCTCTTCGCGTGCTCGCTCGCGGCATACGCATTCGCGCGGCTCGAGTTCCGGTTCAAGCGGGTCGCGTTCACGATCATGCTGCTGACGATCATGCTGCCGTTCCAGGTCACCCTGGTGCCGCAGTACATCATGTTCTCGTACGTTCACATGCTGAACACCTTCTGGCCGCTGATCCTTCCGAAGATCCTCGGCACCGACTCGTTCTTCATCTTCTTGATGGTGCAGTTCATGCGATCCATCCCCCGGGAGCTCGACGAGGCCGCGCGCATCGACGGCTGCGGGCACTTCCGCATCTTCCTGCGCGTGATCCTGCCGCTGATGACACCGGCGCTGGCCACGACGACGATTTTCACCTTCATCTGGATGTGGAACGAATTCTTCGGACCCATCGTCTACCTCACCCAGCCGCACACCTGGACGGTGCAGGTGGCGCTCGGGCAGTTCATCGACAACCAGACCGGCGGCAACTGGGGCGAGCTGTTCGCCATGTCCGTGGTGTCGCTGGTGCCGGTTTTCCTCGCTTTTCTGTTCGGCCAGCGATTCCTCATCAGAGGCATCGCCACCACCGGCATCAAGTAGCAGGCCGCTGCGGTTCTACGGGTCATCGCGGTCGTGTCCGACGGTCGGCTGGACGATGACGAGGTGGCGCACCTCGCCGGTCAGGCCGGCCGGTGAGGGGCGGGGCCGGTCGACCCGCGGGGCACTACGAGCGGCCCGAACGACAGGTTGTATGCGGGGGCACGACCGTTCAGCAAGGCCCAGATGCGCTGCCACGCCTGCTGGCCGAGCTCTTCCACCGGCACGGTCGCGGTGGTCAGCGGCGGCGTGGTGTAACGCGCGAACGGGATGTCGTCGAAGCCGGCGACGGAGACGTCTTCCGGCACCCGGATGCCGCGCTCGGTGAGTGCGCTGAGCAGCCCCATCGCGACCAGGTCGTTGAAGGCGAGAACGGCGGTGGTCCTGCTCGCCACGACCGTCTCGGCGGCGGCGTAACCCTCGGCGAATCCGACACCACAGGGCGCGACCTCGATGCGGGTCTCGTCATGGGTCGCTTGGAAGTCGGCTATCGCCGAGAGCCGGTCGCGGTTGCTTGCGGCCTTCTCGTTGCCGGCGAGATACAGCAGTTCGTGGTGTCCGAGCGAATGCAGGTGCTGCAGCAGCTGCGTGAGCCCGGAGCGGTAGTCGGCGGCGACGGACGCTGCCGCCGACGACGACGGATCCCGGTTGATCAGCACGACGGGCGCCAGCAGGGGCAGCAGCTCGGCGAGCTCGTCGTCGGGCATGCGCGGCGCGCACAGCACGATGCCGTCGCAGCGTCGCCTCGCTTCGATCGCGAGCACCCGCTCTTCATCGATCTGCTCGTGCGAGTCGGCGATGAGAACGTGGTAGCTCTCACGCGACGCGCCCTCGCTGAGACCCCGCAGTGCCCCCTGAAACGTCGGATTTCCCAGGTCGGGCACGACCACTGCAAGCGTCTGCGTCTTGCCGAGCACCAGGCTGCGGGCCAGCGGGCTAGCCGAGTAGCCCAGAGAAAGCGCTGCCTCGCGAACGCGTTCGGCCAGGGCCGGGTCGACGGAGGTGCTGCCGTTCATCACTCGCGACACCGTGGAAAGCGAGACCTGGGCTCGCGCGGCGACGTCCGTGATGGTCGAGCCCGCGCGTCGCGCTGTCGCCGGCGGCTTCCCCATGCAACCTCCACGCCTCAGCCGGCCTGGCTCTCGATCGAGGCGGCCCGGGATCGCTCCAAACACTATCGTGTATTCTAGCAGAAAGCGTTTTCTGACCGTGTCGGCGCGGTCTGCACCGGGGTTCTTCCCTGGTCGAGGAAGGAGTCCCATGCCTGGGCGCACCCGCTATGCAGTCGTCGGAACCGGCTCCCGTGCCGGTATGTACATCGGCGCGATGCTCGGCGAACACGCCGATGTCGCGCAACTCGTCGCGACGATCGATGTCAACGCTGGTCGCCTGGACTACTACGACCGGCTGATCGAGCACCGGTCGCCCGGCGCAGCCCGCCCGTCGCACTGGCATCCCGATGCCCTCGAGTCGGCGATCGCCGAGGCGCAGGTCGACCGTGTCATCGTCACCTCGCCGGACTACACGCATGCCGACCTGGTCGTGCGGGCGTTGCGTGCGGGCGCGGAGGTCGTCGTCGAGAAGCCGTTGACGGTGAGTGAACGCGGCAGCAGCGCGATAGCGCAGGCCGTGCGCGAGACCGGGCGCTCGGTCGTCATGACGTTCAACTACAGGTACGCTCCCCGCAACTCGGCACTCCGGCAGACCATCGCCTCCGGCGCCATCGGCAAGCCGCTGTCGGTGCACTTCGAGTGGGTGCTCGACACGGCTCACGGGGCCGACTACTTTCGCCGTTGGCACCGTGACAAGGCCAACTCGGGCGGGCTGTTGATCCACAAGGCATCGCATCACTTCGACCTCGTGAACTGGTGGATCGACGACGTTCCCGCGCGCGTCTACGCTTCGGGCGGATTGCGCTTCTACGGCGCCGATAATGCGGCGCGCGACGAGCGCGGCCCGGCATACGAGCGCGGCACGGGTGCTGTGGCCGACCCGTTCGCGCTGGACCTACGCGAGGATGCGCGGTTGCGCGAGCTGTATCTCGACAACGAGTCGCACGACGGCTACCGACGCGATCAGAACGTGTTCGGCGACGGGATCACCATCGAGGACAACCTGTCGCTGGTCGTCGACTACCTCGGCGGCGCGAGTATGAGCTATTCGCTCAACGCGCACAGCCCATGGGAGGGCTACCGCATCGCGATCAACGGCACCCGCGGGCGGGTGGAACTCGAGGTGGTCGAGCGCGGCGAGGTCGTGCTCGGCGACGACGGTCGCACGGTGATCGACCCGTCGGCGGTGGCCGACACCTCGCAGGCCGAGCGACTTCGACCGAGAGGGGAGCGCATCCTGCTGCAGCAGCACTGGCAGCCGCCGCAAGAAGTGCCGATACCGCGTGGCGAGGGCGGTCATGGGGGCGGAGACGCCATTCTGTTGCGCGACGTGTTCGTCGGGCCGGGCGACGATGCGCTGGGCCGGGCGGCCGACTACTTCGACGGCGTCAAGGCGATCGCGGTCGGAATCGCCGGCAATCGCTCGCTGGCCACGGGGCTTCCGGTGCTGGTCGACGAGCTGCAATTGGGGGTCGACCTCGGCGCGGCCGCCGGCGGCGCCCCGGCGACCGCCGCATTCCCATCGAAGACGGTGGTGGATCCCTCATGAGCAGGGTGCTCGTCACCGGCAGTTCGGGTCGGCTGGGCCGTAGCGTCGTGACCGTGCTGCGCGGCGCCGGCCACGAGGTCATCGGTGTGGATCGCGAACCGGTGGCCGGCGACCCGACGGCTCGTGCGGCTGACCTCACCGACGCCGGAGCGGCATCCGGCGTGCTCGCCGAGGTGGCCCCCGAAGCGGTCATCCACCTCGCGGCGATCGCCGTTCCGTTCAGTGCGCCCGAGCAGCACATCCTGCGCACCAACGCCGCCCTCGCCTACAACGTGATGCAGGCGGCTGTCGACGTCGGCGTTCGCAGCATCGTCACTGCGTCCAGTCCCACCGTGTTCGGTTACGGGTCGCCGGCCGGATGGATTCCGCAGCGTCTGCCGCTTGACGAAGACTCGCCGGAGGAGCCGTGGAACGCGTACGCGCTCTCCAAGCTCATCGCCGAGCGCGCCGCGCGGATGTTCGCCGCCCAGTTCGGCGATGAGGTGCGGGTGGCAGCGTTCCGACCCTGTTATGTGATCGCGCCCGAGGAGTGGCGCGGAGCGCTGACCCAGCAGGGGCACACGGTGGCCGAACGCCTCGATCGGCCCGAACTCGCGGCGCCCGCCCTGTTCAACTATGTGGATGCCCGCGACGTCGGCGCTTTCCTCGACGTGCTGCTCGCCGCGCTGCCAGACATCCCGAACGCGCAGACCTTCATCGTCGGGGCGGCGGATGCGCTCGCTCGCCGGCCGCTGTGCGAACTGATCCCGGAATACCTGCCACTGGCGGCATCCGCGGCTCGCGAACTGACCGGCACCTCCCCGGCGTTCTCGATCGAGAAGGCACGCCGGCTGCTCGGCTGGCGACCGCGACACGACTGGCGCAGCGAACTGGCAGCGGCCGTGCCCGAGGCTGCGCCGACCGGTGCCGGCCGACAGACCCCACCATCAGGAGGCGCGTGATGCGATTCGACGACGTTCTGTTCTTTCCCGTCACGGCGTTCGCCGCAGCCGGGCAGGTCGACGCCGGCCTCACCGCTGAGCACGTGCGCTCGCGTCTCGACCATCGCCCGGGCGCGGTCTTCGCCGCGTGCGGCACGGGCGAGTTCCACGCGTTGAGCTCGAATGAGGTCGGCGAGGTCACGCGTGCCGTCGTCGAAGCGGTGGCGGGGAGCGTTCCCGTGGTGGCCGGTACCGGCGGCCCGCTCGGCCACGCGGTCGAGTGCGCACGGCTCGCCGCCGACGCCGGGGCCGACGCTCTGCTCGTGTTGCCGCCGTACCTCGTCTCCAGCAGCATGGCCGGCACGATCGCGTATGTAGAGGCTGTGATCGCGGCCTCGCCGCTGCCGGTGATCGTCTACCACCGGGCGAACGCCCGGCTCGACGAAGACGCCGTGGCGCGCTTGGTGCAGAACCCGCGGGTCGTGGGGTTCAAAGACGGCGTCGGCGACGTCGGCGTCGCGCAGCAACTGGTGCGCGCCGTCGCGGCGAGCGGCCGAGACGACATCGCGCTGTTCAACGGCCTGTTGACCGCCGAGCTCACGCAGCCCGCTTACCGCGCCATCGGCATCCCGCTCTACTCCTCTGCCGTGTTCGCGATGGCCCCGGCCGTCGCGAAGGCGTATTACGACGCATACCGCGACGGTGACGAGACGCGCAGGCTCGACCTGCTCGACGCGTTCTACCTTCCGCTGGTGCGACTTCGCGACAGGGCGCCTGGGTACGCCGTTTCGCTGGTGAAGGCCGGCGTGCGGCTCGGCGGGCTTCCGGTCGGCTCGGTCAGAGCACCGTTGACCGACCCGGGTGATGACGATCTCGCAGAACTGCAGCGCATCCTGGGCGCCGGGGAGGAGCTCGTCGCATGAGTGACCTCGGTCGCATCCGCTCGATGCGCACGCGGGTCATCTCGGCACCGCTGGTGCGACCATGGGGGCCGGATGTGACGCGGCTGCACCTCATCGAGGTGCTGGTCGACACGAGCTCGGGTGCGGTAGGCCGCGGCTTCAGCTGGACGCCGTCGATCGGTGCCCGGGCGGTGGCGGCCTTGCTCGAGCACGACATCCAGTCGTTCGCCCTCTGCGAGCCGGCCGACCCGCAGATTCTGTGGCCACGACTGTGGTCGCACCTGCACGAGGCCGGATCGGGCGGCATCACCACGATCGCCATGGCCGGTCTCGACCTGGCGCTCTGGGACGCCGTTGCGCGGGCATCCGGCCATTCGATCACCCAACGACTCGGCGCCCGCCGGGCCGCGGTGCCGGTGTACGGCAGCGGCGTCAACCTGCATTACCCGATCGACGAGCTCGTCGCGCAGGCCGAACGTTGGGTGGCCGCCGGCCACGAGCTGGTCAAGGTCAAGGTGGGCCGTCCGGACGTGGCGGAAGACGTGGACCGCATCGCCGCGGTGCGCGAGACCATCGGCCCCAACCGTGCCCTCGCCGTGGACGCCAACCAGCGCTGGGACCTGCCGACCGCCGAACGCGCGATCACCGCGTTGAGCCGCTTCGACCTGGCCTGGATCGAGGAACCGTTGCTCGCCGACGACCTGGCCGGGCACGCGACGCTGCGCTCGCGCATCGGGGTTCCCGTCGCGATCGGCGAGAACCTGCACACCGTGCACCGGTTCCGGGAGGCCATCGACGGCGGGGCCTGCGACCTCGTGCAGCCGAACGTCGTGCGCGTCGGGGGCATCACGCCGTTTCTGCGGATCGCCGAGCTCGCCGATGAGCGTGGGGTGCCGCTCTACCCGCATCTGCTGCCGGAGATCTCCGGCCAGCTCGCCCTCGCGCTGCCACGGCCGACGATGGTCGAGGACGTCGAAGACTCGGCCTTCGAGCGCCTCGGCATCCTCGCCGAGCCGGCTCCCGTCGCGATCGCGGACGGGATGCTCACCAGCACAGGCCGGCCGGGCATCGGAATCGTCTTCAGCACGCCCACGGAATCGGAGGGACACCCATCATGACCACCACCGTCGAACAACTCGACCTCCTCGCGCACGCCGCAGAGTCGGCGGCCGACGAACTCGTGGCAACGTCCGCGGCGACCCGCTCCGGCTGGCTGCGCGCCGTCGCCGACGAGCTGGACGCGAACCGCGTCGAACTCGTCTCGATCGCCGACGGTGAGACCCACCTGGGCGAGGCCCGGCTGGCGGGCGAGGTGGCGCGCACCACGGGTCAGCTGCGCCTCTTCGCCGACGCCATCGAGGAGGGGTCGTACGCCGAGGCGATCATCGACCACGCCGTGCCCGACGCGACGCCGCCGCGACCCGATCTGCGTCGCATGCTGCGGCCGCTCGGGCCGGTGGCGGTCTTCTCGGCGTCGAACTTTCCATTCGCCTTCTCGGTCGCAGGCGGCGACACCGCCTCTGCGCTCGCCGCCGGCTGTCCGGTGATCGTCAAGGCGCATTCCGGCCACGAGCGGCTCTCCGCACGCACGGCAGAACTGGTGGGAGGGGCATTGCGCGCGGCAGGCGCGCCGGAGGGCGTCTTCGGCATCGTCGTCGGGCGCGAGGCCGGGCAGCGTCTCGTACAGCATCCCGTCATCCGCGCTGCAGGATTCACCGGCTCGGTCTCCGGGGGTCGGGCGCTGTTCGATCTCGCCTCTGGCCGGCCGGACCCCATCCCGTTCTACGGCGAATTGGGCAGCATCAACCCCGTCGTCCTGACCGGCGAGGCGGTCGCCGCGCGCGGCGCGCAACTCGCCGCCGGGCTCGTCGGCTCGTTCACCCTCGGCGTCGGACAGTTCTGCACCAAACCGGGCGTGGTCTTCGTGCCGGCCGGAGCGGGCTTCGAGGACGCCGTCGTCGCTGCTGCGGCCGAGGCGGCCGGTGGTCAGATGCTGACGAGTACGATGGCGAACTCGTTCGGTGCCGGCCTCGCCGACCTGGCGTCCACCGGCGGCGTCGAAGTGCTGGGCGGCGAGACGGATCAGCGACGGGAGGACGACGTGCGGACGCCCGTGCTGCTCGCGACGGACGCCGCCACGGCGATCGCGCAGCCCGAGGTGCTCTACGAGGAGTGCTTCGGCCCCGTCACTCTGCTGATCCGCTACCGCGACGAGGCGGAACTGCGCGAGGCTCTCCAGCACGTGCCCGGCAGCCTCACCGGCACGGTGCACGCGGAACCGGGCGATGACATCCGCTCGATCGTCGCTCTACTGACGGCCCGGGTGGGGCGCGTGCTGTTCGCCGGCTGGCCCACCGGCGTGGCCGTGACGTGGTCGCAGCAGCACGGTGGCCCATGGCCATCGACCACCTCGGTGCACACCTCGGTGGGAGTCACGGCGATGCGGCGATTCCAGCGCCCGCTCGCGTACCAGGATGCCCCGGCGCGGGTTCTTCCCGACGAGTTGCGCGACGAGAACCCCCTGGGCATCCCGCGCCGCGTCGACGGGGTGCTGCACCTTCCGCACTGAAGAGCACGCCGTCTCGATGCGCGTCCTGACCGGTCCGGCCGCTGAGGCTAGCGCTCGAGCGTGGCCGGGCGGGAGCGTCCGGCCACCTCGACGGTCGGCCAGCGCGGATCGATGGTGAGCGTCTCGATTCGCGGGGCGCTGTGATCGCCGGTCAACAACACGGTGTCCTCGACCTTCGCCCCGGGCACCCAGGGGTTCCAGGCGAACGCCTGACCGAGGTGGATCGTGTCGTGCGCGCCCGGCACGGCGCGCGGGTCACGCCCGTTGTAGCCGGCCGCGCCGCCTTGGTGGTGACGCGTCCACTGGTCGGCCGCGAATCCGGCGGCAGGGTAGGCCACGTGGATGGCGTCGAGCACGTCGCTCAGAGGCCGACCCGGGCGAGTGGCGTCGAACGCGGCGGCCTCGACATCGCGGATGCGCCGTTCGGCATCGCGTTCGGCCCGCGTCGGCGGCCCGAACCTCACCCAGCGCGTCAGGTCCGCGATCAGCCCGTCGCGGCGCGCGCACGCCACCGCCATCGCCCGTCGCCCGAGCGGCGCGGTGGTCGGCAACGGGTGCGGGTATGCGCTGCGCGATTCGCCGGCGACGAGCACGACGAGCGGATCGGCGCCGGCCCGGACGATCCCCGCCGCGACTGCTGCCGCCAGCCGTCGCTCGCTCCAGCCCGGTTCGGCGCACGACAGGGCGTCGGTCATCGCCACCGCAGCATCGCTGCCGAGGCGACGGAACCGCTCCGTCTCGGCCGGCAGCAGCGGCACGCGTGCCGCGCGCAGCAGGTCATCGACCTGCGCCTCGCGCAGTCCGTCGATGGCGGGCATCGGCTCGTGCCAGGCGCGTTCGTGCACGGTCAGCCCCGCCGGAAGCTCCTCGGCGGCGAGACGACCTACCTCGTTCGAGGTCGTGAACACCTCGTCACCATCCAGGCTCACCCGCACCGCTACCACGGGCTCGGCCGCGATGCTGACTCCGGGCCGTCCGCCGTCCAGGTACCACGAGACCGCCGCGTGGCTCGAGAGCACGACTGCGTCTGCCCCTGCCTCCTCGAGGATCTCGAGCACCCGGTCGCGCTTCACGACGCGGTCGTCGTCACGCGAATGACCGGTCATGCCGGGCTTCCCGCCCCCAGCGCTGCCGTTCGCCGATGAACCTCCGCCGGGGTCAACCGGCCGTCCACGATCAGTGCTCGGTAGCGTCGCACCCATCCCGCCGCACCGACCACGCTCGGCCGCTGCCATGCCACGGCGGATCCGATGCCCGGGTAGGAGGCCGCACGCACGAACCACGGATCCTGCGCGGTCGACGCGTCACCGGGCAGCAGCACGATGGTCGCCGGCCCGCATTCGCCGGGCTCGGCGAGGAACTCCGCAGTCCAGGCCAGCCAGGGCGCTCGCGAACCGTTGACCGATTCCTCGCCCTCGGCATCCGGAGTGAAGACCGAGACGTCCCGGCAGAACGGCATCCGCCAGAACAGACCGCCGTAACCGGCCGACTCCCTGCCCTTGCTGCCGGGGCTGGCGAGCTCGACGGGCGCATCGCCGGCCGGCGTCAATGCCGACTCGAAGGTGAGCAACCAGCCTGACGCCTCGTCGACGGCCCCGTCTTCATCGATGCCGGCCGCGGCGCTCCACGCGATGCTGCGACGTTCGCGCAGCACGGGCTCATCGTCCGGCGCACGCCAGGTGAGCGACTGCGTCAACCCGTCTGGGTGTGATTCGATCGAGTCGGACTCGATGTGGCCGTTGTCGTTCAAGCGTTGGTACCCGCGACCCGCGACGAAGGTGCGCCCACCCCAGAAGTTGACGCCGGCAGCATCCTGCACGGCGAAGCCGACACCGAGGTGCCAGTCGTGGTCGGCGGGATGCGCGGCGGTCACGCGGATTCCGCCCAGGGTGCGCACGGGATGCAGGTACGGTCGCGGGCTCGAGAAGGGGATGGTCGCAGCCCCGTCCAGGTAGTCGGCTACCGCACGGCCGGCCACGACGGCCCTGGCGAGAACGCTGTCGCGTCGCGGGTGTGCCCAGGGCGCGCCGAGCTCTGAGAAGGTCTTGCCCTGCGACGCCGCCAGAGCGCACCAGCGCTCGATGTCGTCGATGACGGGCGCGGCGTCGTCGCCCGCGCCTCGCCATTGCACGTAGGCCGGGTCGATCGCCGTCGGTTCCGGAGCGGAGCGAATCGCGTCGACGACCTGCATGAACGCGCCGAACCGGTGAAGTGGGGCGACGAGCTCGACGCCGCTGCGTCGGTGTTCGATCAGATTCTCGAGCAGGTCGTCTCGACCGACCACGTGGCGTTCGCCGCCGACGTGCACCACGTCGGCGGTGTAGGCGAACGTCGCGCTGCGCCGTGAGCCGCGCACTGTCACCGTCGCGCCGCGGCCCTCTGCGTCGGTGGGGGGCGCGCACAGCGTGAGGGCGCAGGTGACCGGCGCGCCGCCCGCGCCGCGCACCCGGATCACCGACGTGTCGTCTGCGTCGATCGCGTTGGCCCGGTACAGCTCGGTGTCGATGTCGTCGACCGATTCGGCGTCGCGGTAGCCGGCGATCCAGAGTGCCGTTGCGACGGCATGCGCGAGCGGATTCGTGACGACCCCGTCGACGACCGCGTGGCCGTCGAGCACGCGCTTGCCGGCCCAGCGCGAACGCGACCAGTAGCCACGGGGCCGGCTCCAAAGCCCCGCCGCCGAAACCGACACCAGTTCGCCGAGTTCGAACGCATCCGTCTCGAAGGCCCGTAGCGCGTGCGAACCGAGGCTCTGGAAGCCCACCTGCACGGCCGCCCCGGTCTGCTGCTGCACACGAAGCAGCCGGTCGAATTCCTCGCGGCTCGGCACCGGCGGCTTCTCGAGCAGCACGTCCGCACCGGCTTCCATGGCGATCGCGCAGAGCCGGGCGTGCGTGTCGAGGGGAGTTGCGACGATGACGATGTCGGCCGGGTGCGCGGCGAGCGCCGGTGCCAGGTCGGCGAAGACCGGGATGCCGTCTTCGGTGTCGGTCTCGCCGTCGGCCACGGCGACGGGATCGGCCACCGCCACGATGCTGAGGCGCCCCGCCTCTTGGAGGCGTCGGGCGTTGGCGAGGTGCAGCGCACCGAACCCGCGCACTCCGGTGATGACGACCCGAGGGATCCCGGTTGACGTGTCGATGATGCACCACCTTGCCTGTTGCGTGTCGTTGTGCGAGTGCGCAACAGGTCCATTGTGGCAGAAAGCGCTTTCTCTGACAGTGGACACACTGGCCCGTCGCCTTGGCGGCCGTCCACGCCTGGTCGGGCGATACCGGTTCCGCGTAGGAAGTCTGCGGATTCGAGACGACCGTGGCGTCGCGACCGTTGCCGTGGCATCCTTCGCGCAATCGAACCGGTTCGATAGGGCCGAGCGCCGTATCCGTGGGGATTTTCGACCGAGGAGCGCCTGTGCGGGCACGATATGGGCTCGGGTGGGGCCGCGCAAGGGTCCGGATCGATGATCGGACAATCTCGACGGGGCGCTTCAGCCCCGCCGATTTGGCCTCGCGCGCCGGATTTACCTCGAAATTCCAGGTCGAACCGGTTCGACTTGACGCATGCGCTTTGAGGGGCTACTTTGATCGAACCGGTTCGAGATGCGACGAGGGATGGCAATGGCGACAATCCAGGATGTGGCGCGGCAGGCAGGCGTCTCGCGCAGCACCGTGTCGTATGCCCTCTCCGGCAAGCGCACCATCTCCCGGGAGACCCGGAACCGCATCGATGCGGCGATCGCATCGCTCGGCTTCACCGTGAACGCGCGGGCTCGGGCACTGGCTACCTCCGAGACCATGGTCATCGGGCTGCTCGTGCAGTTCCACAAAGACGAATTCGCGCCCGCGATGCTGCAGTACGTGCTGCCGATCTCCGACACCGCACGGGAGCTCGGATACGACATCCTGATGGTCACCGAGGTCGACGGACCGGCCGCGCTGCGTCGGGTCACCAGTTCCGGCATGGTCGACGGCGTGGTGCTGCTGGATGTCATCCACAAGGATCCGCGCGTTCCCGTGCTTCGCGACGCGCCGCAGCCCGGCGCGCTGGTCGGTCTGCCCGCCGACACCGAGGGCCTCGATGTGTTCGACCTCGACTTCGGTGAGGCGGCGCGAATGCTCGTCGACCACCTCTACGGGCTGGGGCATCGCGAGATCATCCTGGTCTCGCCGCCCAAGCACGTGTTCGATCGCGGCGGCGCGTACGGCTGGCGCTTCCGAGACGCGGCCCTCGAGCGAGCGGCGCGGCACGGCATCCAGATCTTCCCCTACTACGGGGAGTCCCAGCAGCCCGCGATCTCGCGCAGCCTGCACGGCATCCTCGACGCCCGTCCCACCTCGACCGCTCTGATGGTGCACAACGACGCGTCGATCGCCGCCTTGCCCTCGGTACTCACCGAGCGCGGCGTGAGCGTGCCCAACGACCTGTCGGTCGTCTCGCTCTACTCGAAGGACTTCGGTCGTTCGTTCTCGCTACCCTACACGGCCATCGAGACGTCGCCCGACCAATTGGGCCGGCAAGCGGTCCAGCAACTGGTGCGCCGCATCACCAACCCCGATCAGGCCGGCGCGCCCATCACCAGGTTCATCGCCCCGGAACTCACCGACCGGGGCAGCACCCACTAGGTCGTCCACGAGACATCCGAGGCGGCGCTCACCCGAGGGTCGAACCGGTTCGAACACCGCAGCACCACAATTCAAGGAGGAAAAACTGTGATCACCAAGACCAGCACACTGCGCATCGTCGCGGCAGCCGCCCTCACGGCCGCCGCCGCGGCAAGCCTCGTCGGCTGCTCCTCGGCCGGCAGCTCGGGCAGCAGCAGCGCCGGCGGAACCTACACGTTCTGGGATCCGTACCCCCAGTTCGACGCCTCGGCGGACTGGAGCAAGCTCGTCACCAAGTGCGGCTCCGATGCCGGGGTCACCGTCAAGCGCACCGCATACGACACCAGCGACCTGACCAGCAAAGCCCTGCTGGCCGGCCAACAGGGCAACTCGCCCGATCTGCTGCTGGTCGATAACCCCGTGGTCTCCACACTCGCCGACGCCGGCATCCTGACCAGCACGGCCGAGAACAAGCTCGACACCTCCGACATCGCGAAGAACATCATCGCCGCGGGCGTGGTCGACGGCAAGACCTACGGAGTGCCGATCGGAGCAAACACGCTCGCGCTGTACTACAACAAGAAGGTGCTGAGCGCGGCCGGCGTCGACGTCGCAACAGTCAAGGACTGGGCCTCGCTGACCTCGGCCCTGGCCAAGGTGAAGGCGGCCGGCAAGAAGGGCATCACCTTCTCGGCGATCGGAACCGAAGAGGGCAGCTTCCAGTTCCTGCCGTGGTTCTGGGGAGCCGGCGCCGATCTGACGAAGCTCGACTCCAGCGAGGCGTCGCAGGCGCTCGCTCTGTGGACCGACTGGGTGAAGAAGGGCTACGCGCCGAACTCCGTGATCAACAACACGCAGACCACCAGCTGGCAGGAATTCGCCACGGGTGACTACGCCTTCGGCGAGAACGGAACCTGGCAGCTCGGCAATGTGAAGAAGGCCGGCATCGACTACGGCATCCTGAGCATTCCCGCCGTCGGCGGCGGAGACGCCCCGGCTCCCACCGGCGGCGAGTTCATGACGATCCCCGTGCAGAAGGACACCGCGCGATACGCGACCAGTGTGAAGATCGCCAAGTGCCTGACCAGCACCAAGAACTTCGTCACGACCGACAACACGCTCTCCTACATCGCGCCGACCAGTGCGGCGCAATCGGCACAGGTGGCGCAGAACGCCGATCTCGCGCCGTGGGTGAAGGCCGTTGCCGCAGCCAAGGGCCGCACCAGCGACAACCTCGGCACCAAGTACCCGAAGATCTCGCAGCAGCTGTGGACCGCGGTGCAGAACGCTCTCAGCGGGTCGCAGACCCCGCAGGCCGCGCTCAAGACGGCCCAGGATGCCGCTGCGGCTGCCACCAAGTAACGCACGAGCGACAAAGGTTGAACCGATGACATCCACACAGACCGCCGAATCGCAGTCTGTACGCGTAGGTGGGGTGGCTCAGGCCGCCCCACCGAGGCGCGCGCCGCGCAGGGTGCGCTCGGGTCAGTGGGCCGCGTGGGCCTTTCTCGCCCCGGTCGTCGTCTACCTGGCGGCCTTCTACGCGTACCCGTTGATCCGCAACATCGAGCTGAGCCTGCGTGATTACACGGTCCGGTCGTTCGTGCAGGGCGATGCCCCGTTCGTCGGGTTCGCGAACTACGTGAAGGTCTTCCTGAACCCGACCTTCGCACCGGCGTTCCTGCACACTGCGCTGTTCACGGTGATCTCGATCGTGTTCCAGTTCGCGATCGGCATGGTTCTAGCCGTCTTCTTCCACCAGAATTTCCGGTTGTCGGCAACGTTGCGCGCACTGTTCCTAGTGCCGTGGCTGTTGCCCTTGATCGTCTCCGCCTCGACGTGGTCGTGGATGTTGAACAGCGACTCCGGCGTGGTCAACTCGGTGCTCCAGGCGATCGGCGCGGCGCCGATCAACTGGCTGACCTCACCCGACTGGGCGCTCACCAGCGTGATCATCGCGAACATCTGGATCGGCATCCCGTTCAACCTCGTCATCCTCTACAGCGGGCTGCAGAACATCCCGGTCGACCTCTACGAGGCGGCATCCCTCGACGGGGCCAATGCCTGGCAGAAGTTCTGGCGCGTCACGTTCCCGCTGCTGCGGCCGGTGTCGGCCATCACGATCCTGCTCGGGCTCGTCTATACCCTGAAGGTCTTCGACATCATCTGGATCATGACCCGGGGCGGCCCGGGCAATTCCTCGACGACGTTCGCGACCTGGTCGTATCAGCTCGGCTTCGGTTCGGTGCTGCCCGACTTCAGCCCGGCGGCATCGGTCGGCAACCTGCTGATCGTGCTCGCCCTGATCTTCGGCCTGATCTACATCCGCACCCAGCGAAAGCAGGAACTGGCATGAACGGCAGGCGTCCCGTCTGGAAGACCGTCGTCGGAGTGGTGCTGACGGCGCTGATGCTGTTCCCGGTCTACTGGATGATCAACGTGTCGCTGACCCCGACGGGCCTGATGCGCAAGAGCCCGCCCGACTGGTTCCCGATCCATCCCACCTTCGACGGATACCAGTCGGTGCTCAGCCAGCAGCTGCCATACCTCGGCACGAGCCTGATCGTCGGTCTGGGCACCGTCGTGCTCACCGTGGTCATCTCGGCGCCGGCCGCCTATTCGCTCGCCAAGCTCCGGCCGGCCGGTCGCAGCGTGCTCAACTTCGTGCTGCTGATCGCGCAGATGATCCCCGGGATCATCATGGCGATGGGGTTCTACGCCATCTACCTCAACCTCGGCGTGCTGAACACGCTCGGCGGGCTGATCGTCGCCGACTCCACCATCGCGGTTCCGTTCGGGGTGCTGATCTTCTCGGCGTTCATGTCCGGCATCCCGAACGAGCTCATGCAGGCCGCGAAGATCGACGGCGCGGGCACCTGGCGCACGTTCCGCTCGATCGTGCTGCCGGTCAGCCGCAATTCGATCGTGACGGTGTCGTTGTTCGCGTTCCTCTGGGCCTGGTCGGACTTCATCTTCTCCTCGACCCTGAACAGCGGCGGAACGATGCAGACCATCACCCTGGGCATCTACAAGTACATCGGCAACAACAACCAGGAGTGGAACGCGATCATGGCCACGGCTGTCGTGGCGTCCATTCCGACCGCCGTGCTGCTCGTGCTGGCACAGAAATACGTGGCGGCGGGCGTGACCGCCGGTGCGGTCAAAGACTGACCGCCGGCATCGACCGCGCCCATCGCACATCCTCGAAGGAACCATGACGATCCCCCCGCACGTCCGCGCCCAGGGCGGCCCCGTGCAGCCCCGGAACTCGCTTCTGCGCCCCCTTTCTCAGGCCGAACTGCGCATCACCGGCGGCTTCTGGGGTGAGAAGCAGACGCTGAACGCAGGCACGATCATCGAATACTGCCGGCTCTGGATGGAGCGGATCGGCTGGATCGGCAACTTCGACCGGGCGGCCGCCGGCACGATCGCGGCGGCGCACGCGGGCATCGAGTTCGTCGACTCGGAGGTCTACAAGCTGCTGGAGGCGATGGCCTGGGAGCTGGGGCGCGAACCGGATGCCCGGCTCCAGCACGACTTCGACGACCTGGTCGCTCGGGTGGCCGCGGCCCAGGAACCGGACGGGTACCTGCACACGAGCTTCGGACGTAGCGGACAGCGGGAGCGGTATTCCGATCTGGAGTGGGGGCACGAGCTCTACTGCTTCGGCCACCTGATCCAGGCGGCGGTGGCCCGGCTGCGCACCGGGCACGATGATCTGCTGGTGAACATCGCCCGCCGGCTCGCCGATCACGTCTACCTCGAGTTCGGTCCGAGCGGACGCGAAGCGATCTGCGGCCATCCTGAGATCGAACCGGCCCTCGTGGAGTTCGCCCGGGCGACCGACGACGAACGCTACCGGGAACTCGCCGCCTTGTTCATCCTGCGGCGCGGGCACCGGACCCTCGCCACGACGCTCTTCCAGGGTCACGAGTACTTTCTCGACGACATGCCGGTACGGGATGCGACAGTGCTACGCGGTCATGCCGTGCGCGCCCTCTACCTGGCCAGTGGCGCAGTCGATCTGGCGGCTGACGACGGGGACGGTGTGCTGCTCGCCGCGGTTCAGGAGCAGTGGCGCAACACGGTGGCGCGGCGCACATATCTCACCGGCGGCATGGGTTCCCATCACCAGAACGAGGAGTTCGGGGAAGACTTCGAGCTGCCTCCCGATCGCGCGTACTCGGAGACCTGCGCCGGCATCGGTTCGGTGATGCTCAGCTGGCGACTGCTGCTGCAGACCGGCGAGGCGAAGTACGCCGACCTGATCGAGCGCACACTGCTGAACAACATCCTCGCTTCGCCCCGCGAAGACGGCCGCGGCTTCTTCTACACGAACACCCTGCAGCAGCGCACCCGCGGTACCGAACCGCACGATGACGAATTGAGTGAGCGGGCCGAGACGAGCATGCGAGCGCCGTGGTTCGAGGTCTCGTGCTGCCCCACCAACATCGCGCGCACGCTGGCGAGCGTCTCTTCGTACTTCGCCACGACCGACGACACCGGCGTGCAGCTCCACCAGTTCGCCGACCTCGAGGTGCGCACGGCGACGGGCGACGGCACCGCGGTGAGACTCACCATGCGAACCGGCTACCCGTTCGACGGCGACCTCGTGATCACGGTCACCCAGGCCGCCGAGTTCACGCTCGCCGTCCGCATCCCGGCGTGGGCGAAGGGTGCTACCGCCCGGATAGGCGACGACACGATCCCGGTCGGCGGCGCATACCTCCGGCTGCGCCGGGCGTTCCAAGCGGGCGACACCCTCGTCGTGCGACTGCCCGTGACACCTCGCATCACGACGCCCGCACCGCAGATCGACGCGGTGCGCGGCACGGTCGCCGTCGAGCGCGGGCCGCTGGTGCTCTGCCTCGAATCGACCGACCTGCCCGAGGGCGTCACGACCGATCAGATCGCCCTGGCGGCAGACCGGGGACCTGAACCGACGCCGTTCGGTGCCCGCGTGAACGTGCAGTATCCCGTCGCCTCTGCGCCGACAGGCGGAGGAAGCGTCGCCAGCACCACGGTCGGCGTGACGGACTGGCCGTACGGCACGACCGCCGATGATGCGACGCCGGCCACCACCGCGGTCGAGCTGCATCCATACTTCTCCTGGGCCAACCGCGGACCCAGCACCATGCGCGTCTGGATTCCGGTCGCCGGCACCTGATCGGCGAAGGAGCGCTTAGGTCAGGACTCCTGCGGCGCCTGGGACGATGTCGAGAGCGCGACGAGCATGTCGGGCCACACGGCGGCGTGTCGGTCGAGCGCGCGCGGCCGGCCGCCGGGCAGACGAACTACGACCCGCTGGTGCGCTGGATCTGGACCTCGCTCGTCGCAAGATCTTCCTGCGCCTGCTCCACGTCGCCGAACGCGAGGCGCAATCGACGATCGACGTAACGCAGTCGCATCCGCCGGAACCTCACGAGGTAGAAGACCCCGACGGCCGCGGCCAGGAATCCCGCCCCTGCGCCGACCGCGAGGCCCCAGCGTGCGCCGAAGGTGTCGGCCACCCAGCCGACGATCGGCGCACCGATCGGGGTGCCCCCCATGAAGATCGCCATGTAGATCGCCATCACCCGCCCGCGCACGACCGGGTCGGTTGAGAGCTGTACCACGCTGTTCGCGCTCGTCGTGAGGGTCTGCGCCGAGATGCCGATCACGATCAGCGAGAGCGCGAACAGCCAGTAGTCGGGCATCAGGGCCGCGAGTGTGCATCCGATCGCGAACACGGCGGCTCCGACGAACAACAGCCCCACCTTGGGCCGCTCCCTGCGGGCGGCGAGCAAAGCGCCGGCGACCGAGCCGATGGCCATGACCGACGACAGGATGCCGAACTCTCCCGCGCCCTTGTGGAAGGCCTCGGTCGCCATGGTCGAGGTGAAGATCGGGAAGTTCAGCCCGAACGTGCCGATGATGAAGATGATGATCAGGATGACGAGGATGTCGGGGCGATGCCGCACATAACGGAATCCCTCGATCAGCCCACCCTTGCCCGCGCCGGCGCGGTCGGTGTGATGCAGCTCGTTCTTGCGCAGCAGCGCGATCGAGGCGAGCACCGCGGCGAACGACGCCGCGTTGATCAGGAACACCCAGCCCGTGCCGACGACGGCGATCAACAGTCCTGCGACCGCCGGCCCGATCATCCGGGCGATGTTGAACGAGGCGGAGTTGAGGCCGACGGCATTCGACAGGTTGCGCCGATCGACGAGGGACGACACGAAGACCTGCCGTGCGGGGGCGTCGAAGGCGCCCGCGCACCCGCCGAGCAGCGCGAACAGGTAGACGTGCCACAACTCGACGACGCCGTTGATCGTGAGCAGTCCGAGCAGCAGGCCGAAGATGCCCATCGCGGTCTGGGTGACCATCAGCACGCGACGACGGTCGAAGCGATCGGCCACCCAGCCGGTCACCGGCAGCAGCACGACGGGCGGCCCGAACTGCAGCGCCATCACCGTGCCGACGGCTACCGCGTTGCCGTGAGTCAGCTCGGTGAGCACCAACCAGTCCTGGGCGGTGCGTTGCATCCAGGTGCCCACGTTCGACACCAGCGCACCCGCCGCCCAGATGCGGTAGTTGTAGCCGGCGAGAGAACGGAAGGTGGCACTTGTCACGAGTCGGCGAGCTCCCGGATGATCGTGGATGCCTCGTGCAGCACGTGCCGCTGGTCGGCGGGAAGCCTGGCGAGTCGTCGGTAGAGCCATTCGTCGCGGCGACGACGCGTCTCGTTCACCAGCGCTGCACCCTGGGCGGTTGCGCGCAGCAGCACCTTACGTCCGTCGGTCGGTGACGGTTCGCGTTCGACATAGCCGGCCTGCACGAGCGCGTTCACCCGGCGATTCATCGACGGCGGTGTGACGCGTTCGTGTTCGCTGAGCTGCCCGAGGGTATGCGGGCCCTCACGGAACAAGAGGGCGAGCACCGAGAACTGCCCGTCGCTGAGCGCGTCGTCGGCCTTCTCTGCGCGCACCCGGCGGCTCAGCCGCGCAACCGCCACACGCAGCCCCGAACTCAACTCGTACGTCGCAACGCGCTTGGTCGTCGCACTCGCGGCATCCGTCGTCTTGGTTTCGGTCGTCCCCACAACTCGTTAGCTTATCAAATTAGCAAGGCTAACGAATCTGCCCTCTTGCGCCGCTGACGCCGGAGCGAGCCGGAGCGTGCAAGAATCGCCCCGTGCCCACCTTCACCGATGAACAGGGTGTCGTCATCACGTACTACGTGTGGTCGGCGCAGCATCCGCGCGCGGTCATCCAACTGGCGCACGGGGTCGGGGAGTACGCCAAACGCTACGAATACCTCGTGGGCAAGCTCAACGCGGCCGGTTACACGGTCTATGCCGACGACCATCGCGGCCACGGTCAGACCGGCCTCGACCAATGGGGCGGCGACCGCTCGAAGCTCGGGCGGCTGGGGCCGGGCGGCCTGCGGGCCACGGTCGAGAGCGTGCGGCAGCTGACCGCCATCGTGCGGGAGGAGCATCCGGATCTCCCGTTGGTGCTGCTGGGGCACAGTTGGGGCTCGCTGATGGCGCAGATGATCGTGAACAGGCACGCCGACGAATACGACGCGCTCGTGCTCACCGGCACGGCATACCGCATGATCGGCTCGATGGCGTCAGGCGACCTCAACAAACGCCACAAGCACCTCGGCACGACGGGGTTCGAATGGCTCAGCCGAGACACCGCGGTGCACCAGGCGGCCGCCGCCGACCCGCTCATGGTCGACGCCAAGGTCAGGAATCTGTTCGGCACCGCCGATGCGTTGCGCCTGCTGGGTCGGCCCGGCAAGGCGCTCGACCGCGACCTGCCGCTTCTGATCCAGATCGGCGGAGACGACCCGCTCGGCGGCGAGAAGAGCGCACGCAGACTCGCGCACGCCTACCAGAGGCGATCGGGGCTGACGGATGTCTCGGTGCGGGTGTACCCGGAGGCGCGGCATGAGGTCTTCAACGAATTGAACAAAGACGAGGTGATCGCCGACCTCGTCGCCTGGCTCGACGAGCGCTTCTCGTCTCGACCGACGCCTGCCCCCAGCCCCTGAGGTGCACACTTTTGTCGCATGCCATCGGTCTCAAGCGACGAAAGCGTGCACCTCGCGAGGGGCATTCGCCTGGTTAGGCTGAGTGCATGCACGGTGAGTACAAGGTTCCGGGCGGCAAGCTCGTGGTGGTCGACCTGGATGTCGTCGACGGGGACATCGCGAACTTCCACCTGGCGGGCGACTTCTTTCTCGAGCCCGACACCGCCCTCGAGGCGATCGACGCCGCGGTGAACGGCCTGAGCGCCGAGCTCGACGCGAAGGCGATCGCGGACGCGGTGCGACGTGCGCTGCCCGAGGATGCCGTTCTGCTCGGCTTCTCGGCGGAGGCGGTCGCGATCGCGATTCGGCGCTCGCTCGCGCGCGCCACGAGCTGGCGCGATTACGACTGGCAGATCGTGCACGCCAAAGCGGTGTCGCCCGCGACCCACCTGGCGCTGGACGAAGTGCTCTCGAACGCCGTCGCCGACGGAACACGGCAGCCGACCCTGCGCATCTGGGAGTGGGACGAGTCGGCGGTGGTGATCGGCAGCTTCCAGTCGGTGAAGAACGAGGTCGACCCGAACGGAGCCGCGAAGTACGGGTACGACGTCGTGCGGCGTATCACCGGCGGTGGCGCGATGATGATGGAGAAGGGCTCGGTCGTCACCTATTCGCTGTACGTTCCCGCCGAACTCGTGCAGGGCATGAGCTTTGCCGACAGCTACGCCTTCCTCGATGAATGGGCGCTCGTCGCGCTGCAATCCTTGGGCATCGACGCGACCTACAAGCCGCTCAACGACATCACGAGCCCGAAGGGCAAGATCGGCGGGGCCGCTCAGAAGCGGTTCAAGAACGGCGCGGTGCTGCATCACGTGACGATGAGCTACGACATGGACGGGCAGAAGATGACCGAAGTGCTGCGCATCGGCCGCGAGAAGATCAGCGACAAGGGCATCGCATCCGCCGCAAAACGGGTGGACCCGCTGCGTAGCCAGTCCGGTTTGAGTCGAGCCGAGATCATCGAGCGGATGAAGCAGACCTTCGTCGGCCTGTACGGGGGCACGGCGGGAGACATCACCGACGCCGAATACGCTGCGGCCGAGACTCTGGTGGAGGAGAAGTTCGCGACCGAGGAATGGCTGTACCGCGTGCCGTGACCCACGGGTCGGGTCGCGCCGACCGGGCGGCCGGCGACGCGCGTTCACGGAGCGGGCAGACCGCTCGTGTATCCTGGCGCGCGTGAACTTCTGGGTCGGCGCGGGCATCGTTGTGCTGCTGATCGTGGTTCTGGCGATCGCGAACCGGCTCGGCTGGATCGATCTTTCCGACAAGAGCCGTGCCGAGCGCGGCGGTTCCGGATCGTCCGGATCCGGTCTGCTCGGCATCGGCGACGAGGTGTTCGCGCCCCGCAAGTACGAGGCGCAGGTCGAACTCGACCGGCAGTCACGGATGCCGGCTCCGGCTCCGGTCGCGGGCGACGGCGACAAAGGGATCTACGGCGACGGGCCGGTGCGCATCCGGCTCGACGCGGACGGCGAACCGATCGACGACACCGTGGGCCTCCGGGCCGATCGGCGGCGCTGACCGCCCGTCAGCGGCTCTGCAACTCCTGGTAATCGGGATGCTCGCCGAGCCAGTGCTTCACATACGGACACTCCGCGACGACCCTGAGCTCGGTCGTGTCGCGCACGTCGTCGAGCGCGTATTGCACCAGACCGGATGCCATGCCGCGCTGGCGCTTGTCCTCGTCGATCTCGGTGTGGGTGAACGCGATGACGCCATCGCCGAGCCGGTATTCCGCCACGCCGACGCGTTCGCCGTCTTTCAGCACCGTGTAACGCTGCCGGTCGGCCTCGTGCCGGTACTCGATTGCCATGCCGACAGCCTACGCTCGGGGCGATTCGGCCGGCGCGGCGGAACCGGCACAATGGACGCATGCCCGCGTGGACGACCGACTCTCCGAATACCGTGTTCCACGCCGACAACCTGCAGGTGCTGGCGGGATTGCCGTCGGCATCCTTCACGATCGTCTACCTGGATCCGCCGTTCAACACGGGCAGGCAGCAGACCCGGCAGAGCACCACGGCGCAGCGCGTCGCGGGAGAGCCGGGTAACGGGTCGGTCGCCGGGTTCAAGGGGCAGAGCTACGAACGCATCAAGGGCGACCTGCTGCAGTACGACGATCGCTTCGAGGACTACTGGCAGTTCCTCGAGCCGCGCCTGCTCGAAGCCTGGCGGCTGCTCGCGGCCGACGGCACGCTCTATCTGCACCTCGACTACCGGGAGGCGCACTATGCCAAGGTGCTGCTCGACGCGCTGTTCGGGCGGGAATGCTTTCTGAACGAACTCATCTGGGCCTATGACTACGGCGGCAAGTCACGCCGGCGCTGGCCGACCAAGCACGACACGATCCTGGTGTACGTGAAGGATCCGTCGGCCTACTGGTTCGACTCGGATGCCGTCGACCGGGAACCCTACATGGCTCCCGGTCTGGTCACGGCCGAGAAGGCCGCGCGCGGCAAACTGCCCACGGATGTCTGGTGGCACACGATCGTCTCGCCCACCGGGCGGGAGAAGACGGGCTATCCCACGCAGAAGCCGGTGGGCATCCTGCGCCGGATCGTGCAGGCATCCAGCAGACCGGGAGACTGGGTGCTCGACTTCTTCGCCGGCAGCGGCACGACGGGTGCCGTCGCGGCGGATCTCGGTCGCCGGTTCGTGCTGGTCGACAGCAATCCGGAAGCCATCGCTGTGATGCATGAACGCTTCGCCGCGGTGCCGCAGGTCGCCTTCGCCTGACGAGCCGTCGGCGGCGGGCGCTTCCGAGGGAACGCGCCCACCGCCGACGGCCGGCCGGGGCGCTTAGGCGTCCGAGGGGGTGTGCCGACGCGGAGCCGATCGGGCCGACTCGGAGTGCAGCGTCGTCTGCACCGGAACGCCGGAGGTGTCGGCGTTCGACTCCACGAGCGCCCCCATCTCGTCCGCGGCCTGCTTCGCGAGCAGCGCCTCATCGTCTGCGGCCTCCTGCAAAGCGGACTTCGCGCGCAGCGGGGGCGTCTTGAAGAACCAGGTCAGCACGAACGCGAGCAACACGACCATCAGCGCGACCCAGTAGATCTGCACGGCGGAGGCGTCGAATCCGACGAGGAACGGCTTCGTGAGGCGCTTGTCCGCGTTGTTGAGGAACGACGTGTCGTTGATCGCACTGCTTCCACCGAGGGAAGCACCACCACCGGACCCGGTGAGCTTCTTCTCGATCGACGGGGCGACCTGGTCGATCACCTGCGTGCGCACCGACTGCTTCGAGAAGTCCAGCGGCGTCGTCGGCACCTTGCTCGCCGCGACATCCTGAGGAACGCCCTGCTGCACGAGTTGCGCGACAGCGGCCTTGTGCGCCCTGGCCTGGGCGCCCTTCTCGACCGGGCCGACGATCTTGCCGTAGATCATGTCCATGATCTTCTTGTTCTCCGGCGCACCCGCGACCGACGGCGTCATCGCAGCGTTCAGGGCGCTCTTCAGCGTCGCCTGATCGCCGAGCGAGGTCTGGATGTTCCCGGGGATCACCGTGAAGAGCAGCGAAACGAGCACGGCCGTTCCCAGCGTTCCACCGATCTGACGGAAGAACGTCGACGAGCTCGTGGCCACGCCCATGTCGCGCAGGCCGACCGAGTTCTGGCTCGCGATCGTCAGCGTCTGCATCAACTGGCCGAGACCGAGGCCGATCAGCAGCATGGCGCCGGCGACGAACCAGTACGACGAGTCGTACTTCAAGAAGGTGAGGTAGAGGAATCCGCCCGACAGCAGAGCGGTGCCGAGGATCGGGAACATCCGGTAGCGTCCGGTGCGCGCGATCAGCTGGCCGGAGGCGATCGAGGCGATCATCAGACCGAGGATCATCGGCAGCATCTGGAAGCCGCTCTCGGTCGGCGTGGAGCCCAGCACGATCTGCAGGTAGAGCGGGATCGTCATCATGGCGCCGAACATGCCGAAACCGACGAGCACGCCGATGACCGTGGCCATCGAGAACGTCGAGTTGCGGAACAGCTTCATCGGGATGAGCGCGTCGTCCTTCATCAGCATCTCGATCACGATGAAGGCGATGGCGCCGATGGCGCCGACCACATAGCACGCGATCGCGTTGAAGCTCCCCCAGCCCCAGGTCTGGCCCTCTTCGGCCACCAGCAGCAGCGGCACGAGAGCGACGATGACCGCCGCGGCACCCCACCAGTCGATGCGAACCGAGTGGCGCTGCATCTTCGGCAGGTGCAGGAAGCGCAGCACCATGGCCAGCGCGATCAGGCCGATCGGCACGTTGATCAGGAAGACCCAGCGCCAGCCGTCGATCCACAGGATCTGGCTCGCGCCGGCGAACAGGCCGCCGACCAGCGGGCCGACGACGCTGGAAATGCCGAAGACCGCGAGGAAGTACCCCTGGTATTTGGCGCGCTCCCGCGGCGCGAGCATGTCGCCCATGATCGCCAGCGGCATCGACATGAGGCCGCCGGCACCCAGACCTTGGACGGCGCGGAACACCGCGAGTTCGATCATCGACGAGGAGAAGCTGGCGAGGATGGAGCCGACGATGAACACGACGATGGCGAAGATGAACAGCGGCCGCCGTCCGAAGATGTCGGAGAGCTTGCCGTAGATCGGCGTCGCAATGGTGGAGACGATCAGGTACGCCGTCGTCACCCATGCTTGAAGGCTCAGACCGTGCAGGTCGTCGCCGATGGTGCGGATGGCCGTACCGACGACGGTCTGATCGAGGGCGGAGAGGAACATGCCCGCCATGAGTCCGAAGATCACGAAGAGGATCATCCGGTGGGTCATGACGGGCGCGCCGGATACGGCGGATTGGGTGGGTGCTGCTTCTGCGCTTGACATGGGTCCTCGGTTGCGAGAGAAGGGGAGGAAGCCGAAAGGGACGGCGACCGCCGTCGTTGGCTCTGAAAAAATTGCGGAGACTGCAAAGTTACACCTCGAATGCTGTTGCGGCAACGTGAGCCATAGCAGGAGGTGCTCCTGTTCGCAATCGGCGAACGGACTGCGCTGGCATTCCTCCTTGTCCACGCTGTGGAGCCGATGCACAGGTGGCGCCTCTAGGCTCCATCGACGTTATGCCTCGGTCTCGAACGCCTCTCGTCATCCTCGCCGCAACCCTTGTGGTCGCAGCACTCACCGCATGCACCTCCGGGCCGGCGGCATCCGATCAGCAGGACGCGGCGCAGCGCCGGACCGGGCCCGCATCGGAGGCGGCACCCTCGGTCAGCAGCCTCAAGCCGGCGACCGCGTCCGTCATCCAGACCCCGACGGTCTCGATCGCCGGCACCGCCCTTCAGAACGTCGCCTCAGTGAGGTTCGGCACTCAGACCGTGGCCGTGCGTACGGCGACACCGACGAAGGTCACCGTGATGGCTCCGGCCGCGATGGACTACCAGCCCGCGAAGGTGGATGTCACCCTGCTCGACAAGCGCGGCAAGATCGTGGCGAGCGTCGCAGGCGGCTACCGAAACGTGAGCGCACCCGGTGTCGCGAGCCAGATGCAATACGCACTCGCGCACTGGAAGAACTACAACACCGCCCAGTACGGCGATCTCAACCCGCTCGGCGGCGACTGCGCCAACTTCGCCAGCCAGACGCTCGTCGCCCGAGGCTGGAAGATGACGGACGCCTGGTACAACCATGACGCGGCGGCATCCTGGAGCCCTTCGTGGGGCTACGTTCCCGCGTTCGACGATTACCTGGCGAAGAACGCCTCGACCCTCGGTCTCGAGAAGCTGAGCTTCAGCCAGGCCGATCGCGCCAAGGTCGCGCTCGGCGACATCGGCGTGTTCGAATGGGCTGACGACGGCTACCGCGACCACATCGAGGTCGTGGACAGGATCACCCACGTGAACGGCAAGATCCTGATCAGCTTCGCCAGCCACAACGACGACTACGCCTTCCGCGACCTCGACATGACCATCACCAAGCAGCATCCCGGTGCCGGTGGCCACATCTGGCACCTGACCCGCTGATTCGTACGCCGGCCTCTGCAGCGCACCGGCACTCGGCGGCCTATGCTCATCGACATGGGTCGTGGTCGCCATGCAGCATCGCAGACGCCGCGCGCCGGGATGCTCCGGCATGCAACGGCGCTCGGGCTCGCTCTGGCGACCGCAGCGGTGATCGCCGGATGCTCCTCTTCCGCGGTTCCGCCCGGCGGTCCTAGCACGACGACGCGGTCGAGCGCTCTCACAGGAGGCGAGTCGACTCCGGCGGCAACCGGCACGCGGGTGAGTCAGGCGGCTTCCCCCGAGCCAGGGCGCACGCACCCGGAAGACCACGGCCCGACCGGTGTGCAGCCGCCGCAGGAGGGCGTACCCGCGCCGACGGGCACGGCCGTGCCGCCCGGCGCAACGGATCCGGCGTTCGACTCTTCTGCGCACTCGATAGTCGACCCCGCGAGCATCTGGGTCGTGGTGAACAAGTCGCGTGCACTCTCACCGCTCGGCTACGTGCCGCAGCACCTCGTTCTTCCCGATGTGCCCAACGTGAACGGGCAGCCCATGCGCAGCGAGGTCGCTGCTGCGATCACCGTCATGTTCTCGGCCGGCCGCAAAGCCGGGTTGGGCTTCTCGGTGCAGAGCGCGTACCGCTCGTACCGCACGCAGGTCGCCGTGTACGACGAAGACGTCACTGAGCACGGACGCGCGTTCGCCGACACCGACACGGCCCGGCCGGGGCACAGCGAGCATCAGACCGGCCTCGCCGTCGACATCAGCGCCGTTCCGGCCGACTGCTCGCTGGCGGCCTGCTTCGGCACCACGCGACAGGGTGAATGGCTGGCAGCGAACGCCTGGCGGTTCGGATTCCTGTTGCGCTATCCGGCCGACAAGGTGGCGGTGACCGGTTTCACCTACGAGCCGTGGCACTTCCGCTACGTCGGAACGGCGCTGGCGGCCGAGATGCGCCGGCGGCATGTGACGACGCTGGAGGAGTTCTTCGGCGTGCCCGGCGGCACGACCTATCGGTAGCGCGGTCTCGCTGGCCGAGCAGGTCGCGCGGCGGGCGTAGCGAGACCTCCGGACCTGAGTTCGCAGAGGGCCTCGAGACGGCTGCGCCTCCTCGCTGCCTTCTCGACGAGCGGGAGGCGGCCAGGCGGCGGACAGCGCTCAGCCGAGCGCCGCGTCGACGATCAGCTTCGCCTCTGCCTGCACCTGCTTCAGGTGCTCGGCGCCTTTGAACGATTCCGCGTAGATCTTGTAGACGTCTTCGGTGCCGGAAGGCCGGGCGGCGAACCAGGCGTTCTCGGTCACGACCTTCACGCCACCGATCGCCGCATCGTTGCCCGGTGCGCGCGACAGCTTCGCGATGATCGCCTCGCCCGCCAGTTCCGTCGCCTGGATCGAGTTGCCGTCCAGTTTGCCGAGCCTCGCCTTCTGCTCCTTCGTCGCGGCGGCGTCCACCCGCTCGTACACCGGGTCACCGAACCGTTCGGTCAATTCGCGGTAGAGCCGCGAGGGGCTCTTGCCGGTGACCGCGATGATCTCGGCCGCGAGCAGCGCGAGCAGGACGCCGTCTTTGTCGGTCGTCCACGCCGTGCCGTCTTTGCGCAGGAAGCTCGCGCCCGCGCTCTCCTCGCCGCCGAAACCGACGGAGCCGTCGACAAGGCCGGGCACGAACCATTTGAACCCGACGGGAACCTCCCACAGCCGCCGGCCCAACGATTCGGCGACCCGGTCGATGATCGATGACGAGACGAGAGTCTTGCCCACCGCGGCATCCGCACGCCACCCCGGGCGATGCGTGTACAGGTAGTCGATCGCGACGGCGAGGTAGTGGTTCGGGTTCATCAGGCCGCCGTCGGGCGTCACGATGCCATGTCGATCGGCGTCGGCGTCGTTGCCGGTGAGCACGTCGAAGTCGTCCTTGTGCTTCAGCACGGATGCCATCGCAGAGCTGCTCGAGGGATCCATCCGGATCTTGCCGTCCCAATCCAGCGTCATGAAACCCCAGGCCGGGTCGACCGAGGGGTTCACGACCGTCAGGTCGAGTCCGTAGTGATCCCGGATCTCCTCCCAGTAATGCACCGACGCGCCGCCGAGCGGATCCGCGCCGATTCTCACGCCGGCCTTCTTGATCGCCTCGATGTCGATGATGTTCTCGAGGTCGGCGACGTAGTGCCGCCGGAAGTCGTAGGTGTCGACTCCGGTCGGCTCCGCACGGTTCACACCGCGCAGGCCGTCTGCGATGAGCTCGTTCGCACGATTCGCGATCCAGCTCGTGGCATCCGAATCGGCGGGGCCGCCGTGCGGCGGATTGTATTTGAAGCCCCCGTCGCGGGGCGGGTTGTGGCTCGGCGTGACGACGATCCCGTCGGCCTGCCGGCTCGAGTCGGCGCGGTTGTAGGCGATGATGGCGTGGCTCACGGCCGGGGTCGGGGTGTAGCCGTCGTGCTCGTCGACGAGCACCTGCACGCCGTTGCCCACGAGCACCTCGAGGGCCGTGGTCTGCGCGGGCGCGCTCAAGCCGTGCGTGTCGGCACCGATGAACAGTGGGCCGGTGGTGCCTTGAGCCGTGCGGTAATCGACGATCGCCTGCGTGACGGCGGCGATGTGGTCCTCATTGAACGCCGTGTCGAACGCACTGCCGCGGTGACCGGACGTGCCGAACACCACGCGCTGTTCCGGCACCGAGACATCCGGGTTCAGACCGTAGTAGGCGCGCACCAACTCCCTGACGTCGATCAGATCGGATGCTTGTGCCTGCGTCCCAGCTCGCTCGTTCATGCTGCTCAGTCTGTCACTGCCGGTAGGCTTTCGGCATGGTGGACGACACGCAGCCGAACGCCGAGCCGTACAGCTTTCTCGGCCCGAGCGGCACGTTCACCGAGGCCGCACTCGCGCAGGTTCCGCAGGCCCAGGGCAAGCCTTGGCGCTCGGTCAACAACGTCGGCGAAGCGCTCGACGACGTGGTGACCGGCCGCAGCGTGGCCGCGATGATCGCGATCGAGAACTCGATCGAGGGAGGCGTCTCGGTCGCTCAGGACGCCCTCGCCACGGTTCCGGGCCTCCGGATCATCGGCGAGTACCTCGTGCCCGTCGGATTCGTGCTCGTCGCCCGTCCGGGCACGACCCTCGCCGACGTGAAGACGATCACGGCGCATCCGGTCGCCTACGCGCAGTGCCACGGCTGGCTCAACGCCAACCTGCCCAGCCATGATCAGATCCCGGCGGCGAGCAACGTGGCTGCAGCTGCGTCGCTGCTGCAGGTCGATGACGCCGGCGCTCCGGCGAACGTGGCCGATGCCGCGATCGCACCGCCCACGATCCTCGATCATCACGACCTCGTGGTGCTCGCGGAGGGCATCATCGACAACCCGAACGCGGTGACCCGGTTCGCCCTGGTGTCGCGCTCGCGATCGATTCCGGCCGCCACGGGCGCCGACAAGACCAGCATCATCGCCGAGCTGCCCAGCGACCGGGCCGGAACGCTGCTCGAGCTGCTCGAGCAGTTCGCCACGCGCGGCGTGAACCTGAGCCTCATCGAGTCGAGGCCGATCGGCGACGAGCTCGGCCGGTACCGCTTCGTGATCGACGTCGACGGCCACATCCGCGACGAGCGAGTGGCCGACGCGCTGCTCGGACTTTACCGTTTCAGCCCCCGCATCGTCTTCCTCGGCTCCTATCCACGGGCCGACGAGCAGCGGATCGAGTTCGATCCGCGCTTCGCCGACGAGGTGTTCATCGAGGCGCGCGACTGGCTGACCGGACTGCTCTCCGGCGAGCCGGAGGGCTGATTTTCGGGCGGATTCGAAGTGACGTCGAGGAGGACGGGATGCCAGAGAACAGTCGGCAGAACCCAGACGCGCCGCCGTTCGACTCGCGACACGACCCCCGGTTCCAGCGGGGATATCGCGGCGACGACACGTCCGTTACGCATGTGGCTCCGACGGGAGCATCCGCCCGGACGCTTCCGCGCGTGCCGGCCCCGCTCCGACCCGAACCGCCGGATGAGCGTCAGCACCCCGAGGTGCGCGAACCACCGGAGGAACGCCGGTCGCTCGAGGAGCGCCGGCAACTCGAGGAGCGCAGGCAACTCGAAGACAACTCTGCACCCGGCGGTTGGGACGACGATCCGGAACGTGTCGAGCCCGCCGGGGATGCGCGGCTCATCCGAAGTCGGGCCGGTGGTTCGCTCGCTGTGCTCTCGGGCATCGGGACGGGCTTGATCCTGCTGGGCCTGGCTTGTGTGACGTTCACGAGCTGGACCGACGCGCAACTGATCGACAGCGCGCCGAGGGACCTGCCGTTGCTGTTGCTGACCTCGCTCGCATGGCAACTGTCTGCGCCCGCGCTGCTCGTCGGATTCGGCACCGTCGTCGGCGCCGTGGTCATTCGCATCCTGGTGCCCAGAGCAGGCACAGGCTCATGACCCGGCCGATGTGGCGCTCCTCGTCGGTTCGGGTGCGGCGAGTGTCGGTGCTGCTGTGGTACTGCGCGGCGGCTCTGCTGGTCGCCGGCATCGCGGGCGTGGGCATCGTGGTGGGTGGTCAGAACAATCCGAGCGTCGTGAACGGCAGCGTGCCGATCGCGATGATCATCGGTTGGGCGGTGACCCAGGTGCTGCCGGTGCTGTTCACGCTGGGCTTCGCCTGCGCCGTCGCGCCCTTCTTTCTGCTCGTCGTCCATGCGCGTCGGTCCACAGGCACTGAGACGGAGCCGGACACGGGGCCTAGCGCGGAACCCTGACCACCAGCGCACCGGGATCCGCCCACATGCGGATGCCGGTCACCATGCCGAACCCGTCACCGTCGAGTTCGACGGGCTGCTCGTCGTCGACGGAGACCTGCACACCGGGACCGCGCAGGTAGGTGAGCATGCCGCTCTTGTCACCACCGGTGAACTGGATGAACTGCCGCCCCAGAGCGCTACGCCGTAGCACCCGGTTCTCCCACGTGACCTTGCGCCAGATCATCAGCCATCCGAAGATGCTGCGCGGTTGCAGAATCGCGATATCGAGCTCTCCGTCGTCGAGCTTCGCGTCGGGCATCAGTTCGATGTTTCCGGGCAGCGCGCCGCAGTTGCCGGCGAGGATCGTCGAGACGTGGGCCGTGTGCCGTCCGCGGCCCTCGACCGTGTACTCGATGCGCACCCGTTTCGACGTGACCAGCGAACGCATCCCCCCATCGACATACGCGAGCCAGCCCAGCTTCTCCTTCAGCGCATCGGAGGTGTTCGCGAACATCGCCGCGTCGACCCCTAGTCCGGCCATCACGAGGAAAACGTCTTCGTCGACCGTCTCGTCTGCGCGCGTGAGTTCGGCCACGCCCACGTCGATCGTGCGCTCGGCGCCGCCGAGGGCGATCTCGACAGCACGCTCGACATCGGAGAGCGGCAGGGCGAGATTGCGTGCCAGCAGATTGCCGGTGCCCGCCGGCACGATTCCGAGTGCCACCCCGGTTCCGCGCAGACCTCCGGCGGCCGCGCGCACGGTGCCGTCGCCGCCCGCCGCGACCACGACCGACGCGCCGCGCCGCACCGCCTCCGCTGCCATGCCTCTGCCGGGGTCCTCCGCCGTGGTCTCCAACCAGATCGGCTCCGGGTATCCGGCCCGTTTCGCTCCCGCCGCCAGTGCGCCGCGCAGCGCGCGCACGCCGTTCTTGGTCGGGTTGTACACGACCGCGACGCGACCTTTACCGGATGCCTTCTCCGTCGGCTCTAATGAGGTCGCCTCGCTCACGATCTCAACCGTAGCCCGAGACCCGTCGGCTGGCGAAGCACCCAGCGTGCCGGGCCGGTTCACTCGTTAGACTGCCCTAAGTGGATAACGATTGCCGCCACGAACGTCGAGGGGGTTCGAGAAGATGCCGAAGGCGCCATCGGGATCGCGAGAAACGAGGCCGGTCACACTGAGCGAGGTGGCCAAGCTCGCGGGGGTCTCCCTCCCCACCGCCTCGCGCGTGCTCAACGGGGGAGTGCGGGGCACCGGCTCGGGCACCGAGGAGTCGCGCGTGCGTGTTCTGGCGGCCGCCGAACGCCTGGGCTACGTGGTGAACGCTGCGGCACAGACCACGGCGGCCGGGGCCAGCAGGTCGCTTGCGCTGATCGTGAGCGACCTCGATGACTTCGGCGCGACCACGATGATCTCCGGCGTGATGCATGCCGCCGAAGCCCGAGGGCTCTCCGTCGCGGTGCGCGCGACCAACGACGATGCCGACCATGAACTGCGACTGCTGCGGGATCTGCGCGGGGAGCGGCACCGCGGGGTGGTGATGGCGACGAGCCGATCGAACGATTTCGCACGAGAGGCGCGAATCTCGGATGCCCTCGGCGTGCTCGAGGACCTCGGCACCCGGGTCGTCGTGATCGGGCAAAGCGAACTTCCGTACTCGAGCGTCGTCGTCGACAACCGGACGGCCGCCGGGGACCTCGCCCGCCGGCTGTGCAAAGGGATGCGCGGACGGGTTGCGATCGTCGCCGGCCCCGCAGACCAAGTGACCTCGCGCGACCGCGTGGCCGGTTTCATCCGTGGCGCCGCCGAGGCGGGAGTGGAGATCGAGGCCGAAGACATCGTGCACGAGTCGTTCAATCGCGACGGAGGCATCGCGGCCGCCGACCGTCTCGCGCCGCGCATCGAGCGGTTCGCGCTGGTGGCCGCCATGAGCGATGCCATGGCCGTGGGCATCATCGCCGGACTTCGGCGGCACGGTGTCATCGCCCCGGGTCGGCTCGAGGTCTCGGGGTTCGACAACGTGCCGATCATCGGGGACGTGCTGCCGGGCTTCAGCACGGTGGCCGTACCCCTGGAGCGGTTCGGTGAGGCGGCCGTGTCGCTGCTCTTCGAAACAGGAGATGCGCCACGCCGCATCGAACTGAACGCCCGGCCCATCGTGCGCGGCGAACTCGCGGACTCCGGCGACGCTGAGAGCCTTCCGACCCACTAGTCGACGTTCTGCCGCCCGGGCGGCATCCCGAACACAGCAGGACCGGATGTAGAGTGGATAACGCTTGCCAAGCTCGGTCGAGGAGGACGCCATCAGCGCAACAGAGGTCTTGTCGGGGAGTTTCATCGCGGCCACCGGCGTGCGCGTGTATTGGAACCAGGATGCTCCGGTCTGCGTGAACTGGGGTGCATCGGAACTCGTGCGCGCCGTGCCGCTCGTGGAACTCTTCACGACCGGCGAACAGCGGGCGCGCACCAGCCAGGGGTATGTGCGCTCCGCGGCCGGTGAGCGACTTCGCTACGTGCAGCACCACGACGAGACGGATCGCACCCGCATCGAGCAGCACGACCCGATCACGGGCATCACGGTCGTGACCGAGATCACCCGTGCGGGAAGCGACAGCGCCTGGCGTATCGTCCAACTGATCCGAAACGACGGGCCCGGGCCCCTCGAACTGACGGCCGTCGTCACCGCCTGCGCCGGGCTCGGACACGGCGAGCAGGGGATCGACGAATTGGAGCTGGTGCACGGCCGCAGCGAGTGGCTCGCCGAAGGCCGGTGGCGCACCGAGCGGTTGCGCGAATTGCTGCCGGCCGTGAACCTCGAACTGCACGAACAGGACGCCCGCGGTCGATACGCCTGTGTCAGCCTGGGCGCCTGGTCGAGCGGCGAGGTGCTGCCCACCGGCGTTATCGTCGACACGCGCACCGACGAGGCGCTGGCGTGGCAGGTCGAGTCGAGTGCCGGCTGGGTGTGGGAGCTGACCCAGGGTCGCGAGGGAGCGCATCTGGCGCTCAGCGGTCCGACCGACGCGGAGCATGCATTCGCGCACGTGCTCGAGGCCGGCGAGGCCTTCGAATCGGTACCCGCGGTGATCGTCACATCGCAGCGGGGCCGAGACGGCGCGTTCGCCGAGCTCACGGCGGCCCGGCGCAGCACGATGAACTGGAACCGAGCCGACCGCGTGTTGCCGCTCGTCTACAACGACTTCATGAACACCACGATGGGTGATCCGAGCAGCGAACGACTGCTGCCGCTCATCGAGGCGGCCGCCTCGGTGGGGGCCGAGGTGTTCTGCATCGATGCGGGGTGGTTCGCCGCGCGGGAGTCCGGTGCCGATTGGTGGAGCACCGTGGGGGTCTGGCGCGAAGGGCTGGGCCGGTTCGAGGGCGGCCTGCGCGCGCTGATCGACGTCATCCACAAGGCGGGGATGGCAAGCGGACTGTGGCTGGAGCCCGAGGTGGTGGGCGTCAGTAGCCCTGCGGCAGATCTTCTGCCGCACGACGCATTTCTGCAGCGCGGCGGCCGGCGGGTGGTTGAGGACCGGCGTTACCACTTGGACTTCAGGCACCCCGCGGCCCGGGCGCACCTCGACGAGACGGTCGATCACCTGGTGCGCGATTACGGCATCTCCTATCTGAAGCTGGACTACAACATCAACCCAGGCGCCGGCACCGACGTGGGCGGCGGCGGTGCCGGCGACGGCCTGCTGGGCCATGCCCGCGCCTACCGCGACTGGCTGATCGGTCTGCGCCGGCGGCATCCTGCCCTGCTCATCGAGAACTGCAGTTCCGGTGCGATGCGCATGGACTACGCACTGCTCGGCGTCGTGCACCTGCAATCCACCAGCGACCAGCAGGACTTCCGGCTCTATCCGCCGATCGCGGCATCCGCGCCGGCCTCGATCGTGCCGGAACAGGCGGGCAACTGGGCGTATCCGAGCGCGAAGATGACCCACGAAGAGACCTCGTTCGCGCTCGTCACGGGTCTGGCGGGGAGGCTGTACCTCTCCGGATTCCTGCACGAGCTGCGCCCGGATCAGCAGTCGCTCGTGGCCGAAGCAGTGGCACTGCATCGTCGGCTGCGCGCCCACCTGGTGGAATCCACCGCATTCTGGCCGCTCGGCCTACCCGGCTGGGAGGACGAGACGATCGCGCTCGGGCTTCGGGGCCCGGATGGCGACATCGTGGCGGTCTGGAACAGGAGCGCGGATGCCGCCGTCATCGAACTGGCCGGCGTACGCGGCGCCGTGACGGATGCCTTCCCGCAGGGCGTCGGGGTGCAGCGCACCGCGAACGGCTCTTCTGTGACGTTGCCGCCCGGTCCTGCAGCGCGACTGCTGGTCTTCGACCGGGGCTGAACCCGGCGCGCGCTGGAGGCGCCGGGCGAGAGCCGAGATCGTCCAGGTTCCCTTCTCCTCGACCTGGTGCGGATGCATCCCCGCTCGGCGTACATCTCGCGCTCCAGGTGTCACCGTGGACCAGTGGTACACGTTCCCCCTGACGAAGCAGGCGCAGTTCCAGGGCATCCTCGTCGTGGACGGGCACAATGGCAGCATGAACGTCGCCGAGGCGGGCGCCCGCCGGACCGAGGCAGAATGACGCCCACCGTAGACTGGTCGCCGTGATCGATCCCGTTCTGCTGCGCGAAGACCCCGACCTGATCAAGGCATCGCAAGAGGCACGCGGCGACTCCGTCGCGATCGTCGACGAGGCCCTGGAGGCCGACCGTCGGCGCCGAGCCGCCATCGCGGCGTTCGAGAACCTCCGAGCCGAGCAGAACGCCTTCGGCAAGGTCGTGGCATCCGCGCCCAAGGAGCAGAAGAAGCAGCTCGTCGCACAGGCGCAGGAATTGGCCGCGCGTGTCAAGGCGGCGCAACAGGACGGAAACGAAGCCGAGTCTCGATTCGAGCAGGTCATGCGCGGCATCGGCAACGTCATCATCGACGGCGTGCCGGCCGGCGGCGAAGACGACTTCGTCACGTTGCGCGAGGTGGGCGACATCCCGGCATTCGATTTCATCCCGCGCGATCACCTGGAGTTGGGCGAACTGCTGCAGGCGATCGACATGGCGCGTGGCGCGAAGGTGTCGGGTTCGCGGTTCACCTTCCTGCGGGGTATCGGCGCCCGGCTCGAACTCGGGCTGATGAACATGGCCCTCGACAAGGCGTTGTCGGTCGGCTTCACCCCGCTGATCACGCCGACGCTGGTCAAGCCGGAGATCATGCAGGGCACCGGGTTCCTGGGTGCGCATGCCGACGAGGTCTACCGGCTCGAGTCCGACGATCTTTACCTCACCGGCACCAGCGAGGTCGCCCTCGCCGGCTACCACGCCGATGAGATCCTCGACCTCTCGGCGGGACCGCTGCGCTACGCGGGCTGGTCGACGTGCTACCGCCGTGAGGCGGGTTCCGCGGGCAAAGACACGCGCGGCATCATCCGCATGCACCAGTTCAACAAGCTCGAGATGTTCGTCTACACGCTGCCGGAGGATTCGCAGGCCGAACACGAGCGGCTGCTCGGCTGGCAGGAGGATCTGCTGCAATCTCTGGGCCTCGCCTATCGGGTGATCGACACGGCGGCAGGCGATCTGGGTTCCAGCGCGGCGCGCAAGTTCGACATCGAGGCCTGGGTGCCGACGCAGGGCCAGTACCGCGAACTCACCTCGACCTCGAACTGCACGACATTCCAGGCGCGGAGACTCGACACCCGATACCGCACGTCCTCGGGCAAGACCGCACCGGTCGCCACCTTGAACGGCACGCTGGCAACCACCCGGTGGATCGTCGCCCTGCTGGAGACCCACCAGCAGTCCGACGGCTCGGTCGTGGTTCCGGATGCCTTGCGCGCCTACCTCGGCGGACTCGAGGTTCTCGAACCGGTCGCCGCGTGACCGTCGAACCCCGTGCGGCCGGTGGGCCGCAATCCGTGAGTGCTCCGCGCGTCGCATCCGAGGAGCGGCTGCTGATCGCGCTGGATGTCGACGGCACCCTGATCCGCGAAGACGAGTCGATCGGCGAAGCAGTGCTCGAGCAGGTGCGTCGCGTGCAGTCGCTCGGACATGAGGTGACGCTGGCAACGGGACGCAGCTGGGAGACGGCGCAGCGCATCCTCGAGCACTTCGAGCTGACCCCCGAATACATCATCTGCTCCAACGGCGCGCTGATCATGCGGCGGGATGCCGCGGAGCCGACCGGTTACCGGCGCGAGTTCGTCGAGACGTTCGATCCCTCCACGGTGCTGCACACGATCCGCCCGCACCTGCCGTCGGGTACGTACATGGTCGAGGATGCCACCGGGTTCCGACGGTATACCGAGGGCATGACCGACTGGGAACTGACCAACGCGGAACAGGTCGACTTCGAAGAGCTCACCGCATTTCCGGCGAGCCGCGTAGTGGTGATGTCGCCTCAGCACGACGCCGAGCAGTTCCTCGACGTCGTCGAGCGGATGGGCCTGCACAAGGTGAGCTACTCGATCGGCTGGACGGCTTGGCTCGACATCGCACCGGAAGGTGTCAACAAGGCCGTCGCAGCCGAACGCGTGCGCGAGTTGCTCGGCATCCCGCGCGGTCGCCTGGTCGCGGTGGGCGACGGTCGCAACGACATCGAGCTGTTGCGGTGGGCGGGTGCCGAGGGGCGCAGCGTGGCGATGGGTCAGGCGCCCGACGAGGTGAAGGACGCAGCGACCGAGGTCACGGCGTCAGTGCTCGATGACGGTCTCGCCGACCTGCTCGCGACGATCTGACCACGGTGATCCGCGCGTGGGAACGGCGTCGCGCCCCAGCCGTTTGCCAGGCGATGCCTGGCATCCTGGAACGTCCGTTCCTCCGCACCGAAGGCATCCACGCATGAGCGACTTGCGCCCGCGCACCAACCGCACGGGTCAGGCGACCCTGGCCCGGCATGGTCGGCTGCGTCCACGCGGTCCATGGGGCCTCGTCGCAAAGATCGTCGCCGCCTTCGTCGGAGTGATGCTGATCAGCACCACGGCCATCGGTGCGTACGCCGCCCTGAACATCGTGGGCGGCACGAAACAGGCTGTCGCGCTCGTCGATGAGAACGGCAAAGCGGTGACCCCGCAGGTCGGCGCGATGAACGGAGCCTTCAACGTGCTGCTGGCCGGCAGCGACTCCGGGGGCGGTGACCCGAAGTACGGCCAGCGCGGCGAGAACCTGAACGACGTGACCATGGTGCTGCACGTCTCGGCCGATCACAAGAATGCCACCGTGATCAGCTTTCCACGTGACACCTTCGTGCCGATCCCGTCGTGCCCCGATCCCAAGGGCGGCTCGTACAGTGCCATGAGCAGGCAGAAGATCAACACCTCCCTCAGCTACGGCGGCCTGGCCTGCACAGTGCTCACGGTCGAGCAGCTCACCGGGCTGACCATTCCGTATGCGGCGATGATCGAGTTCGACGGGGTGATAGCGATGTCGGACGCGGTGGGTGGCGTTCCGGTCTGCCTCGCCGGGCGTCTGGACGACGACCAGGTGAACCCGGCACTGCACCTGAAGGCCGGCAACTACAACCTCAAGGGCGGCCTCGCCCTCAGCTACCTGCGCACCCGGCATGCGATCGGCGACGGCAGCGACCTCGGCCGCATCAGCAATCAGCAGTCCTTCCTCTCGTCGCTGATGCGCACGATCAAGAGCGCCAAAACGCTCGGCGACCCGGTCAAGCTGTATTCGATCGCACTGGCCGCGGCCAACCATATGACGCTCTCCCAGTCGATGAAGAGCATCCCGACGATGGTCTCGATGGCCGCCGCGTTGAAGAACATCGACCTGAACCAGGTCGTGTTCGTGCAGTACCCGAATCATTTCGTCGACGGAGGCGTCGAGCCTGATGCCGAGGCTGCGGCGCAACTCGTCGCCGCGGTCAAGGCCGACAAGTCGCTGGAACTCACGGGCACGACCGGTGTCGGCACGGAGGCGAAGGCTTCCGCTGCATCGGCGGCACCGAGCTCGACCCCGCAGCCGACGGGAAGCTCCCTGCCATCCAACACGCCGGCTGCCGACGCTTCGGCTGTGCTCCCCGACACGGTGCACGGCCAGACCGCCGCGCAAGAGACCTGCGCGAAGCCGTACCAGGGCTGATCGCACCTCGATTTCGGGCGATCGTCATCGGGCGGTTCAGGCGCGAGAGGATGCCGCAAAGCTGGGTCGGTTAGAATCGGGCGATGATCGAGCGGGGTCCGCAGGACGCCCTCGCGATTTTCCAGGAGGGCTGTCCGAGCGGCCGATGGAGCTGGTCTTGAAAACCAGTGGGCAGAAATGTCTCGTGGGTTCGAATCCCACGCCCTCCGCACGGATCGAGGCCCTTGGATCCCAGTAAATTGCTGGGATCCAGGGGCCTCACCCTTTGGTGTGATCCATCAGGACATCTCTGACGAAGCTGCATCAGTAGAGCTCTGACGTTCCAGCGGGGTTTGGTCCTGACGCTTGCCCTCAATGTTTGAGGGATGAGCCGTGTTGACCCTGTTGATTCTCGTGTCCGTCTCGCGATCGTTCAGTGGCCTCCGGATGCTCAGCGCGGGTCGATCACGACGTTCTGCGCCGAGCACGGGATCTCCCGGGAGACGTTCTACGCGATCCGGAAACGCGCAGCGGAGGATGGGCCG
>DATMTS010000105.1:0-29010 GCA_035564555.1 Humibacter sp. | reverse complement strand
CAGCCGGCGAAGGCCGTCATCACCTCGACGGGCAGCGCCCAGGCGCAGGGTGTGGCCGGTATGAGCAGCGAGAACCAGCGCACGATCGTCGCGATCGACTCGATCGACATCACGCAGACGATCGACAACAGCGCGACCCTCGACAAGGCGGTGTTCACCGACGGCAGTCTCACCGTGACCAATGCGAGCGACATCACCGACGCGAGCGGCCTCGGCAAGGCCGACGTCTACAGCAACGGCGACGTGACCTGCACGACGAGCTCGAGCAAGCCCATCCAGGGCAGCATCTATGCGCAGGGGAATGTCACCGCGTACAACCCGTGCGTGGTCAACGGCGACATCTGGGCCGGCGGAACCTACACGGCACCGGGTGGCAACGTCGGCATCGGGCGCAACCTGCTGATCCGCGGCGGTGCGACTGCGCCGTACCAGTCGAGCAGCCTCGACACGACCTGGGTGCAGGGCTCGGTCGTCTCCAACGGAGACATCACGACCTCGACGACCGGCAACCAGCAGTATTGCTCGCTGATCGGCAAGGAGGCGCGCGTGTGCGGTTCGGTCGACTCGCTCACGAGCACGGTCGAGGTCGGCGGCGCGGCGATCGTCGGCGGCGACGTCCAGGCGTACGGCGCCGTCACGCTCGCCGCCAACAACGGCACCGTCGTGTACGGGAACGTGCGATCGCAGACCGGCGGCGTCACGGTGTCGGGCAACAGCAACAAGACCTCGATCGGCGGGTATGTTGCCGCTGCGGGAGCGCTCGGAGTGCCCCTGGCCAACATCGGCAACGTTCCGTCCACGTGCGCGGGTTCCGGCGGCGTTCCTGCGTGCAGCCCGACGAATCCGCCGCTCTCGCTCGCATCGTTGCCGACGGAGCTCAACTACCCCACCAACACTCTCGTCGTCGCGCCCCCTCGACAGAGTCTGCCGCGCATCGGGTCGTCTGCCACCGACCTCGACCTCTGGACCGCGAAGGGCTGGACGATCGACGCGGTGAGCGGCTGCGCCGCCGCGACCGCGGCGATGACAGAGACGTGGACCGGCAAACGGCTGATCGTGGTCTCCGGCTGCACCACCAAGCTCACTCTGCCGACGCTGAACCTGCCTGGCGACCTCGCGATCATGGCCCCCGCCGGGTTCTACGACAACCAGGGCAACAACGCGATAAAGTCGAACACGGCGGGTACCACACGCACCTTCATGGCCATCGTGCCGTCCGATGCGCTGACCTCCACCGGGGGAGATCTCGTGACCTGGACCAATCCGCTCGCATCCGATCCGGACTACGCGTCACCGGTCTGCGACTCCGCCGCACAGACTGCGAACTACGGCAACATCGAGCTCGGCAACAACCTGACCATGAGCAGCGACGTCGACACCTTTCTCTATACGCCGTGCAAGTTCACCGCCGGCAACGGCGTCGGCACCATCACCGGAATGGTCTATTCCGGCACCTCGGGTTCCGGAAACGGTGAGAGCGTCGCGTTCCTTTCGCTCGACGTGCCGGGAGCCGTGAGCGGCAGCACGGGCGGAGGCACCCCCGTGATCACGGCCGTTGTGACCGAGACAGCCCGATTCGACGCACGGGGTGCGTCATGACCGTCGGGCTCTCCACCGGTCTCACCGCCGCGGCCATCGTCGCCGGCGTGTTCGGGTTGCTGATCGGATCGTTCGCCAACGTCGTCGTGTACCGCGTGCCGGCCGGGATGTCGGTCGTCGCCCCGGCCAGTGCGTGCCCGCGCTGCGGGCGCAGCATCCGCGCGTGGGACAACGTTCCGGTGCTCTCCTGGCTGCTGCTGCGTGGCCGATGCCGCGATTGCCATGAACCGATCGCCGCGCGCTACCCGCTGGTGGAGTTCGGTACGGGCGCGTTCTTCGCCGTTGCTGCCGCCTGGTGGTGGCTGGCGCAGTTCGGCGGCGGAGAGGCGGCGCTGCTCGGCTCGACTCCGCTGCTCATCTCACGGTTCATCGTGCTGATCGCGTTCCTCTACCTCGCGGCGGTCAGCGTGGTGCTCGCCCTCATCGACGTCGATACGCACACACTGCCGAACCGCATCGTTCTGCCGAGCTACCTCGTCGCGATCATCGCCTTCGCTGCCGCCACCGTGCTGGATGCCGACGGTGCGGCACTGCTGCGCGCCGGCATCGGCCTGATGGCGCTGTGGCTGGTCTACCTGATCCTCGCGATCGTCTACCCCGGCGGCATGGGCTTCGGCGACGTCAAGCTCGCCGGCCTGCTCGGGGTGTATCTGGGCTGGGTCGGCTGGGGTCCCCTGATCGTGGGCGGTTTCGCCGCCTTCGTGCTCGGTGGGATCTTCTCGATCGTGCTGCTGGCCACCCGGCGCGCGGGCCGCAAGAGCGGCATCCCGTTCGGCCCGTGGATGCTCGCGGGCGCCTGGTTGGGCGTCTTCTTCGGCACGACCATCTGGAACGCATACCTCGCCGCGATCGGCTTCTCCTCGATCGGCGCGGCCTGACCGCACGCACACGCTGCTGACGCGGCGGGAAAGTGAGACACACATGGCCAAGACGATCGTCGGACTGGACATCGGCAGCACGATGCTGCGCGCCGTCGAGGTCGCGGATGCCGGCAAGCAGCGCCCGCAGTTGCGCCGCTATCACGAGGTGCCGGTACCAGACGGTGCGGTCAGCCGTGGCGAGGTGCTTGAGCCGAACACCGTCGCGACGGCATTGAGGCGGTTGTGGTCGGAGGGGGGTTTCGGCAGCAAGCACGTCGTGCTCGGCATGGGCAATCAGCGGGTGCTGGCCCGCGATCTCACTGTGCCGAAAGCGCCGATGGCGCGCATCCGCGAGTCGCTGCCGTTCCAGGTGCAAGACATGCTGCCGTTGCCCGTGGCCGAAGCGCTGCTCGACTTCTATCCGGTGTCCGAGGGGATGTCGGAAAGCGGTCCGGTCGTGCACGGACTGCTCATCGCCGCCGTCGAGGAGGCCGTGATGGGCAACATCAAGGCGGTGCAGCTGGCGGGGCTCACGCCGGTCGAGGTCGACCTGATTCCGTTCGCTCTCGATCGTGCGCTGCTCGCGCGGCAGCAGAGCACCGGAACCGTCGCGATCGTCGACATCGGCGCCCACACGACGAGCGTGGTGATCGCGGCCGACGGTGTGCCGCAGTTCGTGCGCATCATCCCCACGGGTAGTGGGGACCTGACACAGACGCTGGCCACCCGGCTGGAGGTGCCGTACGAGGCGGCCGAACGCGTCAAGCGCACCCTCGGCCTGGCGCCCACCGTGAGCACGCCCGATGAGGAACGCGCAGTCGGCATCATCTACGAAGTGATCAACGAGTTGCTCGGCAGCTTGCGCAACACGATCGGCTACTACGTGAACACCCGGCCGGCCGAGGTGCTGAGTCACCTCGTGCTGACCGGCGGGGGAGCGCAGCTTCCCGGACTCGCGGATGCTCTCGGCGAGTTCACCAGGCTGCCGGTGGTGGCTGCGGATCCGTATCCGAGCGTGGCGCTGGCCCGCTCGTTGCACGCCGACGACCTGCGGCGGCGACGTTCGTCGCTCTCCGTGGCGCTCGGCCTGGCACTGGGGAGCGTGGCAGCATGACGACGGCAGAACGCGATCGGTCGCAGAGCCACTCGAAGAGCCACGCGAAGGAAACGGCGCCGAAGGCACCGAAGACTGCGAAGCCACCTAAGGCGCCGAAAGCTGAGAAGGAGCCGAAGGCGACCAAGGCGCCGAAGAGCACCAAGGTCGCGAGGAGCGCGAAGCCGCCGAAGGCGGAGAAGGGCGCGAAGTCGACCCTTCGACAGGAGGGCGCGAAGCCGAGGCCGAAGTCCGACGCATTCGTGCTGGGGCGCGAGCCGCGTGTCGACCTGATGCCGCAGTCGATCCGGCTGCAGCGCAAACGGTCGAAGACCGCACGCCGGCTCGGATTCGCCCTCGTCGGAGTCGTCGTGCTCACGGTCGCCGGCGTCGTAGGCAGCACCTACGTGTCGATCACCGCGCAGCTGAACCTGGCACTCGAGCAGGCGAACACGCAGAGCATCCTGCAGCAGCAGGCGAAGTACCTGCCGGTGCGCAAGATTCAGGACCAGGTCGGTATGGTGCAGGCCGCGCAGCAGGTCGGAGCATCGACCGAGATCGACTGGAAGGCGTACCTCACCAAGGTGCAGAACACGTTGCCGGCGGGCGTACAGATGACGACGGTGAAGATCGACTCCGCCTCTCCACTGGCCGCCTACACCCAGGCGACCGCGCCACTGCAAGGGTCGCGGGTCGCGACGCTGAGCTTCGCGGCGACGACCAAGACGCTTCCTCAGGTTCCCGCATGGCTGAACGCCTTGGCGACACTGCCCGGCTACGCCGACGGCGCGCCGGGCACGGTGACGAGGAACGACGACGGAAGCTACGTCGCGAACGTCACGCTGCACATCAACGAGGCGGCCTTCGACAACCGCTTCCAGCCGAAGAAGGGCAAGTAGCCGTGGACCGCAACAGACTCTGGATGGTCGGCGCCGTCGTCGCGATGATCGCAGTCGTCGCCGGCGGGGTGTTGCTCGGGGTGCAGCCCCAGCTTTCCGCCGCGACCGCTGCCGACGCCCAACGGGCATCCATCGTGGCCGACAACGTCAGCAAGCAGGCCGTGCTCGAGAAGCTGAAGTCCGACTACACCCAGCTTCCGCAGCTCAAGGCGCAGTTGCGCGACCTGGAGAGGTCCGTGCCCTCCAGTGCACAGATGCCCGAGTTCATCGACGCGCTCGGGGCGCTCGCCGCCTCGACCCACACCACGATCTCGTCGTTCACCCCGAGCGATGCTCAGCCGTACACGCCGCCGGTGACGGCTCCCGTCGCGGGAGCCGCGGCATCCGGAACGGGCTCCACCGGCTCGACCGCGACGCCCTCGCCGTCTCCGTCGTCATCGGCGACCGCGACTCCGGTACCGGCGCCGACGGCTCCCAGCGCGCCGCAGGCTCCGCCGATCGTGACCAACTCGAAGATCACCCCGGCGAACTTCGTGGCCATTCCGATCACGATCGGAATCAAGGGCAGCTACGCGAAGGCACTCGACTTCGTCGACGGACTGCAGCACGGATCCCGGCTGTTCCTGGTGACCACCTTCGCCAGCGGGGGATCCAGTGGGGGCGCGGGCGGCGGCGCCGGGGGTGGTTCCTCGGCACCGGCGTCGTGGACCGTCGGAGGCTTCGCCTACGTTCTGCTCGATCCGACCACGTCGACGAGCACCCTCACGCCGTCGAAGTAGGTCTGCGTCGCCAGGGCGAGCGGGTTCCCGCGTCACACGATCCCGGGAACGACGCACCGGTGTCAAGCCGGTCGCCGCGGGAACCGTGATTGGTACAGTGGCAAACATCACCGGCTGAACCGGTGCGCCACGAGCAGGAGTGACACCATGAGCAATACAACGCCTGAGTCACCGAACCAATCTGAACCTGCGACGAACGACGCGTCGCCCGTCGAGCCGCGGTATGCCGCGGCGCCGGCCGACGACGAGTTGTACGACGTGGATGACACCGGGGATGCCGGGCCTGCGGCCGTACCCGCGAGCGGTCATGTCGCAGGAGGCCGAGCCGGGCTGGCGGACGACGCGAGCGATGCGAACGCGGCATACCCGGAGCCCCCCGTCGACGAGCCAGGCAGCCGGCCGGTGACCGAGGAACCAGTGACCGCGGAGCCGACGAGCGAGGGACCCGGCTACCAGCCGGTGACCGAAGAGCCCCCGGCCGGGTACGAACCGCCCGCCGAGCCGCTGCCCGACACCGAAGCCGCCGATGCCCGCGCGACGCACGAGAACGCTACTCCCGCCGAGACGACTCACGCCGAGACCGCGGCCGCGACGGAATCCGGCGCGACCACCTGGGCCCCGGAGCCCACCGTGGCACGGCGAAGCGAAGAGCCGACCGAGCAGACCGAGGCGCCGAGAACCGAGGCGCCGCGCGCCGAGGAAGCCGCTCCGGCCGCCACGCCCGTCTATGTCACGGCTCCCACCCCACCGACGGCCAGAGGCAACCGAGGCATCGGCATCCTGATCGTGCTGCTCGCCACCCTGGTCTACGCGATCGTCTACGCAGCGGTCTCACTTGCCTACTTCGCACTGAACTTCGGCTCCCATGGCTACTTCGGGCAGTTCGAGTCCTACGTGACGAGCGTCGCGTTCTGGGTGCCGGTCGCTGCGTTCTTCGTGCTCTTCGTGCTGCTGGTCGCGATCGTCAATCGCGGTGGCTGGTGGGCGTACGTGCTGGGCGGGTTCCTGGTTGCGGTCGGCGTGTACTTCGCCTACATCGGCGGGGCTCTTCTCGAGGTGCAGGCGTGGACGATGACGGCAGCCCAGGTGAACCGTCTGCTCGCCCAATTGTGGGCCAACCCGCTCACGCTCGGCGCCGCGATCGTGGCGCGTGAGCTGACGCTCTGGTTCGGAGCCTGGATCGCGGCGCGCGGCCGGCGAGTGCGGCAACGCAACCTCGATGCGAAGCGCGATTTCGACCGCGAGGTCGCCGAAGGGCCCGCGGCTGCGGGCTCGGCGCGGGCGTCGTCCTGGTCGGACCGCTAGGCGCGGCGCATGTCGGATGCCTGATTTCCGCCGCTATGCGGCAATCATGGCGGTCTTCGCTTCGGTGCTCTACGTCGCTCTGGTCGTCGCAGGGTTCGGCATCCTGAGCCTGTGGCTCGACGAAGACGTCATCAGCGACCCGGATGCCGGTCCCATCGCTGGTCCCATCATGTCGGCGTTCGCGGTCGCGGTGGTGTTCGCCTACCTGCTCACGCTGGCCCTGAGAGTGCCGAAAGAGCGGCAGCGTGTCGCGCCGCTGTCGGCGTTGCTGGTCGGGTTCGCCGCGTACGCCGTCTTCGCGATCGTAGGCGGCGTCGCCCTCGGGCTCGGCGATGCCGAGGCGTTCGGCTTCGTGATCGCCCTGGGGTCGCAACTGCTGAGCCCGTTCGCGCTCGCCGCGGGGGTGCTCGCGTTCATCGTGGTGCTGCTCGACATGATCGTCATCGCGTCGCAGATCGGCGATCGAGGTCGCCCACGCTGGCCGTGGGAGAAGCGCGATGACGAGGGTGGGAGCTGACATGGCGGAACCGAACCGATTCCCGAGGCCATGGCCGCACGCATCCATCCCCGTGGCCTTCGACCGCCGGCGGTTCATCGCGCTCGGCGCCTCGACGCTGTTGGTCGGGACGTCGGCCGGGGCGCTGGCATCCTGCACCCAGGGGTCTCCTACTCACTCAGCGAGTCCGACGGCCAGCCGGCCGCAGGACGCGGCGCTCACACCGCGGCCCGGAGCGCGGTACACCATCGATGAGCTGATCTCGACGACACCGTTCTATATCGCGCACCGCGGTTCCGGCGACAACTGGCCGGAACACACCATGGATGCCTATTCCCACTCGATCGCCGCCGGTGCGAAAGCGATCGAAGTCTCGGTCAACGCGACGAAAGACGGAGTTCTGGTCTGCCATCACGACACCACGATGGCCCACACGAGCGGAGAGAACGTCGCCATCGCTGACCTGACCTGGGCGCAACTGACGAAGCTGAAGGTCGACGCGCGCGCGTGGCTCGGTCCCGCGGCGCGGCTGCAGCCGATTCCGAAGCTGAAGCAGGTGCTGGCGGCGTACGCGAACACGCATGTCATCTTCATCGAAGACAAGCAGGGCACCAACACCGCAGCCCTGTTGCAGTTGATGGACGGCTACACCGACTCGACCACGCGGTTCGTATGGAAGCAGTGGGCGGCCGCCGGGCAGTACGCGGCGGCTCGCGAACACGGCTACAAGACGTGGGGCTACTTCACGCCCGACCTGATTCCGAAGGCGGCCGACTACGCAGGCCGGTTCGACTATCTGGGGTTGCTGCACACCTCGAGCGACGCCGAGATCTCGCAGATCGTCGCTCTGGGCAAACCGGTGATCGTGTGGGAGGTGCACTATCGCTCGATGCGCGACCGCCTCCGCCGGCTCGGCGTGGTCGGCATGATGTGCTCCAACATCCCCTACGTCGCCGACCTCGTCGCGCCGGCGGGTCGGGATGCCTTCGGCACGGGCCTGCGTGCCGCTGGCGATCTGCCGTGGACGGTGGATCAGGGATGGGACGTGCAGCCTGTCATCGACGCGACCGGGCGGTCCGTTCGCATCGCGCACAGCGGCATCCAGAGCTACCTGATGGGCTCGATGTCGCCGCTTGCACACGACCGCCACACGATCACCGCGCGAATGCGTTGGCCCGAGACGCTGCCGCAGCCGACCGAGCATGCCGGCGTGGCATTCGGCCAGGCCGACGACCAGCCGTACCGGGTGAGCGTTCCGGCGAGCGTGGGCGGTTATCACGCGATCCTGCGGGCGAGCGGCGCCCTCGAGCTGTACAGCAGGGCGGCGGGCGTGGCCGCGGGCACTCGGCTGGCCTCGATCGCCACCGAGGCGCCCACTGTCGGGGAATGGGTTGAGCTCTCGATTCGCATCACCCCCGATTCGATCGTGGTCACGCGCAGCGGCTCGTCCGCTTGGAAGATCGAGTCGAGCGATCACGACTACCGGGGCGGATACTTCTGGCTGTGCAAGAACTACGACGCGCCCGTACCCGTCGACTTCAGCAGCGTGGCGGTGCTCTGACCGGATGCCGGTTCGCGGCCGACGCCAGTTCCGCCTCAACAACTGCCAGTTCCGCCTCAATCGGTACCGGTTCCGGCTCGGCCCTATGTGAGTTCCGCCTCAATGTTGAGGCGGAACTGGCATAGCGATTTTCGACATGTCTTTCCCCGAGGAGGCGGGGCGCGAGCGGTGGCTGGAGTGGCGCGTTCCGAGGGTGGCGGGTGCGCGCCCCGTGAGTGGCCGGCGCCGAGAGCGACGCCCGGTGGCTCGGGTGGCGGTGAGGATCAATCCGTGCGGGGTGGGCCTGAGACACGTTGCACCCAGGGGTCCTCGGCGACTCCTGCACCACGGAGGCCTTTGCGGCCGGCCCGATGCATCGCACGAGGGCGAGACGGCTCGTCCGGGTACTCGGGCGACCGCTGGTATCGCGAGCCGTAACGCTGGTCCCACAATTCGAACAGTTCCGCGACCGTGTCATCGAGCCGCTCCAGGAAGGCCGGGTTCAGATGATACAGGCGCATGGTCTCCAACGGCGTGACGATCACCGCGTCCTGATCCCGAAGGATCCGCAAGTGATGCGACACGGCGGAGCGCGTAATCGAGAACTCGTGCACCACGATGTCGTGCAACATGCCGGCCGGGTGCTCGCCGACCGCGAGCACCTCGATGATCCGCCGCCGCACGGGTTCCGCTACGACCTCGTAGATGTGCATCATGGCGCCCAAGCGTAGGGCGATGCGGCGATCGGAGTCCCCGTTATCCACAGCGCGCGCCCCTCGCGCAACAGCGACAAAGGAGAGGAGCCGCGCTCTCGAGACGATCGCAGTCATTCAAGTACTGTATGTGGTACAGTACTTGACATGGCAGGTAACCTCGACCCGACGACCTCTGGAGCGGCGCCTTTCGCTGCCGACCTGCTGCGCGGGCACACCGACACCATCGTGCTGGGCGCGCTGCGCGACGCCGACCGTTACGGCTACGAGATCTACAAGACGATTCGCGACGCGACGGGGGGCGACTACGAGATCAAGGAGGCCACGCTCTACGCGAGCTTCCGCAGGCTCACCAAAGACGGACTCGTCGAGCCCTACTGGGGAGACGAGACGCAGGGCGGCCGCCGCAAGTACTACCGCATCACCGACGCCGGTCGTGCCGTGTACACGCGCAACCTCGCCGACTGGATGGCGACCCAGAACATCATCAACACTCTTCTGAACGTGAAAGGCGACCGCTCATGAGCGCGCAGAACTCCGACATCCACCGCTATCTCGACGAGGTATTCGCCGGGGCGCAGCTCACTCCCGACGTGCAGGACCTCAAAGAGGAACTGCGCGGAAACCTGATGGCCCGCGTCGGCGAGCTGCAGGCATCCGGAACCGCCCCGGCCATCGCGGCAGCCAGAGCGATCGATGAACTCGGGGATGTGCGCGAACTCATTTCGGAGGTCGAGGCCACGACCCCGACCACAGCGGCGCTCGCGCAGGGGCACCCCTCCGGGTCCGCTTCCGCTCTCAGTTCGTCCGCGGCGTTCCGACGCAATCACGTGCGCCCCCGGCCTGCCTACGTGCTGCGCACGGTGCTGCTGTCGCTCGTGCTGGCAGGCGCGGTCGTCGAGGTCGTGCTGTGCGCGCTCGGCGTGCTCGACTGGCCCTCGTGGCTCGCCTTCGTGGTCGCCGTCGTGGCCGGGGCGGTTCCGCTCGGCGTCATCGTCGCAGACGGGGTGCGGCAGGAGACGACGCAGAACTACCCCCTGCCGGTTTCGCGCGCGGTGCGGTTCGGCGCCGCATCCGGCGCCGGTCTGGCGGCACTCGCGCTCGTCGGGTTGTACGCGGGCGACCTGTATGCGGGCGGCCCCGACACGTTCTGGCAGCTGATCGCCGGTGTACCGCTTGCGATCGCGGCGCTTTTGCTGTTCGTCTGGCTCGGCGTCACCAAGACCAACCGCAAGAAGCAGTGGGTGCTCGCCGCTCAGGCGCAGTGGACGACCGACGACAGGTTCAGCAGAGACCCGGTGGCGGCCGCCCGGTTCGGCATCTACACCGTGATCGTGTGGGTGCTCGCGTTCGCGGCGTTCCTGGTGCTCAGCTTCACCGTCGGGTTGGCCTGGTCGTGGATCGCGCTGCTGATCGGCTTCGTCCTGTTCTTCTTCATCCTCGCGCGCATGCTCTTCCCCGCCGACGCCTCCACAGCCGGCGATCACGACCGAAAGGACGACCACGATGCCTGATCCCACCCTCGCCCTCGAGGTGCGCAACCTCGTCAAGACCTACCGCCCCGGCGGGCGCCGCGCCGTCGTGCGAGCCCTGAACGACCTCAGTTTCGAGGTCGAGGCCGGCATCGTGTTCGGCATGCTCGGTCCGAACGGCGCGGGCAAGTCGACGACGACGAAGATCCTCACCACGCTCACTCGACCCGATTCCGGTCAGGCCGCGGTCGCCGGTGCCGATGTCGTCGCCTCGCCCGCGCGGGTGCGGCGGCGGGTCGGCTACGTCTCCCAGGGCGCGAGCACCGATCCGCTGCTCACCGGCACCGAGAACCTCGTGCTCGCCGGGCGCCTGCGCGGCATGAGCCAGTCGGATGCCCGGGCACGCGCATCCGAACTGCTCGCCGATTTCGGGCTGGCCGATACCGCCGATCGTCCGGTGGGTAAGTTCTCCGGCGGCATGCGGCGGCGGCTGGATGTCGCGAACGCGCTCGTGCACGCACCCGAGGTGCTCTTTCTCGACGAGCCGACCACCGGCCTCGACCCGGAGGCGCGTGCCGCGATGTGGAGCGAGATCCGCCGTCTCTCCGGCGAGCACGCCATCACGGTGATCCTCACCACGCATTACATGGAGGAGGCCGACCGGCTCGCCGACCAGCTCATGATCATCGACCGGGGTGCCAAGGTGGTCGGCGGCAGCCCGGACGAGCTCAAGTCGACCCTGAATGGAGACACGTTGCGCGTCGCGCTCATCGAACCCGACCGGGATGCGGTTCGGCGCGCGGTGCTGACCGTGCCCGGCCTGCGCGACATCGTCGTGGAAGCTCAGGGCACCGCCGGGCAGCTCGTCGCCCGAACCGACAATGCGTCCGCAGCGGTCGGCCCGACCATCACCGCTCTCGAAACGGCGCGGATCTCGTTCGGAGCAGTGTCGGCATCCCGCCCCACCCTCGACGACGTGTACCTGCACTACGCCGGACGCAGCTTCGAAGGCGCCGGCGCCGTATCCGAAACCGAATCCGTACCCGAACATGCGACAGCGAACGGAGCAGCAGCATGACCACCGCAGTCCTCACGGCATCCGACACCCCGGGCGCTCACGCCGGCTGGTTCGCCCAGACCGCGCAGATCACGAAACGCTGGATCACCAACACGCTGCGCGTGGTGTGGGGAGCGGCCTTCTCGCTCGTGCAGCCGGTCGTATGGATACTGCTGTTCGGGCAGGTGTTCTCCTCCCTCGGCACGCTGCCGCAGTTCGGCGGCGCCGGCTACATCGACTACCTCGTCCCCGGGGTGCTGATGATGACCGTGCTGTACTCCGGCGCATGGGCGGGGTCCGGCTACATCGACGACATGAAGTCCGGGGTGATGGATCAGCTGCTCACCGCGCCGATCTCCCGCTCAGCGATCATCACCGGGCAGCTCGTGCAGCAGCTGTTGATCTGCCTCGCACAATCGATCGTGGTGCTCGGCATCGGGTGGTTGGGCGGCGCCCGCTATCCCGGAGGCATCGGCGGCACGGGAATCGCGTTGGTCTCGGCGCTGGTGCTCGGGACGACGTTCTGCTCGGTGTCGACCGCGCTCGCCCTGACGACGAGGAACCAGGTCGCATTGATCGGCATCTCGCAGATCGTCGTGCTGCCGGTCACCTTCCTCTCCACGACGATGATGCCGTCGGCGTTGATGCCGGGATGGGTGCAGAACGTGTCACGCTTCAACCCGATGACCTGGGCCGTCGACATCGGCCGGCACGCGCTCGCCGGCACGACCGACTGGGGCGCGGCCGGTTGGCAGGCAGCCGGGCTGGTCGCGCTCGCGGCCCTGGCGTTCTTCTGGTCGGTGCGAGCGATCGGGGGCTACCAGCGCTCGCTCTGAGCCGCGCGCACCCATCCGGGAACCGCCACTCGGTAGGGTGTCATTCGGGTCGCGCCCGCGCGGCGCACGGCGACGCAGGGGAGACACCAAGACATGCGGCTCAAGCTGACACTGAACCGGACCTCCGGCATTTCAGACGACATCGTCGTCACCGCGGATGCCGGTGCAGCGATCTCCGAGGTCGCCGCGGCGATCCACCGCCTGGACCCGCAGCAGCCCGGATCGGCGCTCGAGCCCGGCGCGATGACGATCGCCGCGACCTTGCCGGGCCAGACCGAAGCTCTCGTGCTGCCACCCGAGGCACCGATCGGAGAAGCGTGGATCGGCAGCGGCGCCGGCGTCAGCCTGACCGACGCCGGCGTCTACTACTCGCCGAACACGATCGGCCGCGGGCCGACCATCGCTACCCTCCGGGTGGTCTCCGGCCCGGATGCCGGCGCCGAGTTCCCGCTCACGCAGGGAACGGTGCTGCTGGGCCGGGATCCGTCCTGCGACATCGTGCTGCAGGACAAGCTCGTTTCCAAGCGGCACGTGCGCTTCGAGATCTCCGACGTGGTCGAGGTCGTCGATCTGGGGTCGGCGAACGGAGTGGTCGTCGACGGTGGAATCGTGTCGCGCCTGCACATCGACGGCACCGAGACGCTGCTGATCGGCGACTCGCAGATCGTGGTGTCGGTCGTCGAGTCGGTCAAGACGGCCGGAACGCCGAAGGCCGGCCCGATCTTCTTCAATCGATCGCCCAAAGTGGAGAGCAGGTACGCCGGTGAAGAGTTCCAGGCGCCCGAACCGCCTGCTGAGAAGGAGGCCGCGCCGTTCCCGCTGTTGGCCATGATCACTCCGTTCCTGCTCGGCGGCGCCATGTTCATCATGACCCGTCAGGTCACGAGCCTGCTCTTCGTCTTCATGTCGCCGATCATGATGATCGGCAACTTCGCAACCCAGAAGTCCCGCGACAAGCGCCGTCTGAACAAGTCGATAGCGCTCTTCGAGCAGAGCCTGGCCGGTCTCACCGAGCAACTCGAGGCTGAACGGGGGCGAGAGCACGACCTGAGACTGCTCGAATCGCCCTCGACGCACGACGCGTACACCGAGGCGATCCGCCGGGGTCCGTTGCTGTGGACGCGCCGCCCCGAGCACTGGGCGTTCCTGAACGTGCGGCTCGGAGTGGGCACGATGAAGAGTCGCAACCGCATCAAGACCGGCGGCAAGGGCGAGATCCTGCGGGAGTACCAGGAGCGGCTTGACGCGGTGATCGAATCGCACGAGCGCATTGCCGACGTACCGATCATCGACAACCTGTACGACTCCGGCGCACTCGGCGTCGCCGGTGCACCCGAGCAGGCGATCGGTTCGCTCAACTCGATCATGGTGCAGCTCACAGCACTGCACTCGCCGGCCGAACTGGTCGTAACCTCCCTCGTCACACCGGCGTGGTCGAGCCGGCTCGAATGGCTGAAATGGATGCCGCACACCTCCTCGCCGCACAGCCCGATCGATGGCAGCCACTTGGCCGACAGCGCGGCCAGCGCTTCGACCGTGCTCTCCAACATCGAGGGAGTCGTCGAGCAGCGACTGAAAGCGGCGTCGGCCGAGCGGATGCGCCGCGGTGCGATGAACCAGCAGCAGGCGGCACTCGAGCGCGGAGCCGCAGTGGGATCGGATGCCGCGAACGGCACTCGGTCGCCGGTGCCGGCGATCGTCGTGCTGATCTCCGACGACGCCGCTGTCGACCGGGCCAGGTTGGTGCAACTGGCCGAGCATTCGGCCGATGCCGGCGTCTACCCGATCTGGATCGCACCGGATGTGCCGTCGCTGCCGGCCGTGTGTCGCACCTACCTGCAACTCGGCGACGAGCCCGGGCGGGGAACGGTCGGGTTCGTGCGACTGGGAGAGACCATCACCGACCTGGCGACCGAGCAGGTCTCACCTCAGCTCGCACTGGACTTCGCCAAGCGGATGGCGTCCGTGATCGATGCCGGCGCGCTCGTGGCCGATTCCAGCGACCTGCCTCGATCGATCTCGCTGGTGACACTGCTCGGCCACGAACTGGTCGAGACCGGTAACGCGGTCGTCGACCGCTGGCGTCAGAACGCGTCGATCCACGATCGCTCCGGCGGTCCGCTGACACCTCGCCGGGCCGGCAAGCTGCGGGCCATCATCGGCTCGGCCGGGGTGGATGCCATGCACCTTGATCTGCGCGCGCAAGGGCCGCACGCTCTGGTCGGCGGCACGACCGGTGCCGGCAAGAGCGAGTTCCTGCAGGCGTGGGTGCTCGGCATGGCCGCCGAGTACAGCCCCGACCGCGTCACGTTCCTGTTCGTCGATTACAAGGGCGGATCCGCGTTCGCGGACTGCTTGTCGCTGCCGCACTGCGTGGGCCTGGTCACCGACCTGAGCCCCCACCTGGTGCGCCGCGCGCTGACGAGCCTGCGTGCCGAGTTGCACCACCGCGAACACCTGTTGAACCGCAAGAAGGCCAAAGACCTGCTGGAGCTCGAGAAGCGCGGTGACCCTGACTCACCGCCCGCGCTCGTGCTGGTGATCGACGAGTTCGCCGCGCTTGTGGGCGAGGTACCCGAGTTCGTCGATGGAGTGGTCGACATCGCGCAACGCGGGCGTTCGCTCGGCATCCATCTGATCATGGCAACGCAGCGTCCTGCCGGAGTGATCAAAGACAACCTGCGCGCGAACACCAACCTGCGCGTCGCACTGCGCATGGCCGACGAGTCGGACAGCGACGACGTGGTCGGAGTGAAAGACGCTGCGCACTTCCACCCGAGCATTCCAGGCCGCGGCGTCGCGAAGACCGGGCCGGGGCGCCTGGCGATGTTCCAGTCCGCGTACGCCGGCGGCTGGACCAGCCGTGAGCCCGAGCAGGCCGATATCGAGGTCGCCGAGCTCCGATTCGGCGGCGAGGTGCGTTGGGAGGAACCCGGTCGCCCCGACGTGGAGGAGAAACACGACCTGGGACCCACCGACCAGCAGCGCCTGGTGGCATCCATCATCGACGCCCAGCGCGCTGCAGGCATCCCGGCGCCCCGGCGTCCATGGCTCGACGAGCTCGCCACCGGGTACGACCTGAGCCTGCTGCGCCAGCGAACCGACGCGCAACTGCTGCTGGGTGTGAGCGACATGCCGCAGCGGCAGCAGCAGGGCCCCGTCTACTTCGAACCGGACGCCGACGGGAACATCTCGATCTTCGGCACGGGCGGCGCGGGCAAGTCTGCCGTGCTGCGCACCTTGGCCGCGGCGGCGGGAATCACGCCGCGCGGCGGCCCGGTGCACGTGTACGCGCTCGACTTCGGTGCGGGCGGTCTGCGCATGCTGGAACGTCTTCCGCACGTCGCGTCCGTGATCAACGGCGACGACGCCGAACGGGTGATCAGGATGTTCCGGCGGTTGAAGGCCGAGCTCGACGACCGCGCTCCGCGGTTCGCCGAGGCGAGCGCATCGAATATCACCGAGTACCGCCGCCTGGCGAACCGGCCGAACGAGCCGCGCATCCTGTTGCTGATCGACGGGTTCCCGAACTTCCGCGAGGATTTCGAGATCCCGGCGGGCAAGTCGATCTGGTACGACGTGTTCAAAGACATCCTGACCGACGGACGCGCGCTCGGCATGCACGTCGCGATCGCGGCCGACCGGCCAGGAGCGGTTCCGGCTTCGATCTCCTCCAGCATCCAGCGCAAGGTCGTGCTGCGCCTCGCCGACGACAGCTACGGGATGCTCGAGGCGCCCAGCGACATCCTGTCGCCGGCGTCTCCTCCCGGTCGCGCGATCGTGGACGGCCTGGAGACGCAGATCGCGATCCTGGGCGGAACCTCGAGCGTCTCGGAGCAGGCGGCGGCCACCAAGCGTCTCGCCGAGGCGATGCAGCGCGCGGGCGTGCAGGAGGTGCCGTCGATCGGTTCCATGTCCAAGGAATATCCGCACTCCGCACTGCCGGGTGCGGTGGGGGAGCAGCCGGTGCTCGGAATCAGCGACATCGACCTCGGGCCGTACGGTTTCGACCCGTCCGGAACGATGCTGCTCGCCGGCCCACCGGCCAGTGGACGCACGATGTCGTTGGCCTGGCTGGTTCGATCTCTCGAGCTCTTCAACCCCGAGACGCGCTGCTACTACCTCGGCAACAAGCGCTCGCCGTTGGCGGCCATGAGCAACTTCATCGACGTTGCGACGACACCCGAGGAGGCCGCGACCCTCGCCAAGACCCTCGCGGCCGCCATGACCGACGACGATACCGAAGGACGGATCGCCGTGTTCGTCGAGTCCCTCGGCGACTTTCTGCAGACCGCCGCCGACAGCCCCATCGTCGAGCTCGCTCGCGCCGCCAAGCGCAGCGATCACTTCGTCGCCGCCGAGTCGGAGACCTCGGCCTGGGGCTCGTCGTGGCCGTTGATGGGGGAGTTCAAGAACGCAAGGCGTGGGCTGCTGCTGCAGCCCGACTCCATCGAGGGAGACCTTCTGCTGAAGACGGCGTTGCCCCGCATGAGCCGTGCCGAGTTCCCGCCGGGGCGCGGCGTGTACGTCGCCAAGGGCAAATACGCCCGGGTGCAGTTGCCCTTGCTCGAACTCTGAGGCAAAACGCGGATGGGGACCGCTGCCCATCGCCGTCGGCCTGGCCGACCAGTAAGTTCGACAGCATCCCGAGGATTCGTGGAAGGACGGGCCCGTACGTGACAGATCTGCAACTGGACATGAGGCTGCTGAACCAGCTCAAATCCGACCTCGAGGCCATCGTGTCCGAGTTCAAGGGTGCTGACGACTTCAGTGATTCTGTTGCAGACGCGACCGGATACGGCGACCTCGCCGGCCACGTACGCGACTTCGCCCACAAGTGGAACGACAAGCGCAAGTCGATGACCGAGAAGGTGGAGAACCTTTCCAAATCCGTCAGCGCCATCACAGACGGATTCACCAAGGTCGACAGCGGCCTGGCGAAGGCGCTCGAAGACGCCGACGCGAAATCGACCGAAGATGGGGTGGCCGCGAAATGAGCGATACGCCGTACCAGCCGCTGGAAGGCGATCCCGACGAGCTCGCCTCGAAGGCCACGCACTACCAGGAGATCGGCAACGCGATCGCTCGGTCGGTCAATACCCTGAAGGCCATCGGCGAGCAGCACGAGATGAAGTCCCAGGCGGTCGACGCCCTGCGCGACACGGCGAAAAGCGTGGGCGAAGACGTAGACAAGGCCAAGGAGCGATATCAGAAGACGGCCTCCGCCATACTCGCGTATTCATCGGCGCTGAGGAGCGCGCAGCAGAAGGCGAACACGGCGATCAGCCACATCAACGCCAAGCAGCAGGAGGCCGACGCGGCGCACGGCAAGCTCACCAAGGCCAATCAGGCCGAGAGCGAGGCAAAGCCCGACGATCGCGGCGATGCACAGAAGCACGCCAAGAATGCGCAGAGCGCCGCGACCGAGGCCGATCAGGCGCTGAGCGCTGCGCAGCAGGAATGGCACGACGCGCTCGAAGACAAGAACAACGCGGCGAAGTCGGCGATCTCGGCCATCGTCGATGTCGTCGACAAGCACAACAACGGCCTCGAAGACAGCTGGTGGGATGACTGGGGCTCCAGCCTCTTTCAGATCTTCAAGACGATCTGCGACTGGGCAGGCATCCTGGCCATCTTCCTCTCCTGGGTTCCGATCCTCGGTGAAGTGCTGCTGGTGCTCGCCGCCGTCGGAGCCGTGCTCGACCTCGTCGAGGCGACGATCAAGGCGATCAACGGCGAGGGCTCCTGGGGGGATGTCATTCTGGCTGCAGTCGGTGCCGTCCTGACCCTGGGCGGTGGCAAGCTCATCGCCCTCGCCGCGAAGGGTGCGAAGGGTGCGGTCGTGCTCAAGGGCGCCGAAGCACTCCGCGCCGAGGGCAAGAACGTGCGCGTGGAGATGAAGGCTCTGCAGAACGCGAAGTGGGGAACCGAGGCTTACACCACGCAAGCGGAGGCGAGGGCTGCGGTGCGCGGGGGCCGCGAAGCGTTCAGCTCGTTCTCCAACGCGCGCAGCACGATGATGACCGCATTCAAAGACAGCTTCACCGCAGACGCCAAGGCGTTCAAGGCAGACGGGTTGCGAACGCTGGTGGGCGGCAAGCTGGGGGAGCTTCGCCACGGCTTGGTGCTGGGACGTGAGCTTAACCAGTCCTGGAACATCGTGCGTCATTACCCCGAACTGCTGCGGGACCCGCAGGTGGCGAGGTCGCTGATCGGCGCCACTTCGCTGCAGGTCGGCAAGATCGGCACGGAGGTGCTGCACGGATGGGACGCGGCAGGCCACGCCGACCAGGAACGCGTGGAGAACGGGGAGTTGCACAACCCCGTGCAGGTGTGGATGGATCGTGGATTCACGGTGGTGAAGTCCCTCGGCGCGGAACCGGCGGCCGTCGGCTACGAAGGCTACAAGAAGGTCGCCGAAGCTGTTCACTAGACCGGCTGCGCGAACGTGCGCGGCTAGGATCGAGTCCGAGATTCCCGACCGGCGGAAGCGAGCACATGGCACAACACACGAAGGCTCCCATCATCGGCTTCTCCGTCGTCCTGGACGACGAGTGGCATCCGGTGCCGATGACGCCAGGCGATGGCGAGCCGTGGGCGAGCCGGCTGACCGCTGAATCCGGGGTCGAGCAACCGGCCGCGCAGACGCTCGTCGGCGAACTCGTGCGGCTGCAGCGGAACTTCGCCGCACTCATCACCGACGCCTGCTCGGCATTCGTCTGGGTGCCCGCGCCCGCCTCGGGGTACTGCGGCGGCTCATTCGTGGGCATGAATTGGCCGCTCGGTGATGACGGTTTCGAGGATGCGGAGTCTTTCATCGCCCGGTTCGCACAGGGCGGTTTCATCGACCCCGGCGACACCGTTCTCGATCAACGCGTCTGGAGCGGCGAATTCGATGCCGGACCTTTCGCGGCCGTGCACCGCGTGTCTTCGGTACCGAGCGGCGACGATGAGATGGTGCTCGAATCGGTCGAGTTCGCCGTGTTCCCGCCGGGTGCCGACGAGTTCATACACCTCGCCTTCGCTGCCGAGAGCATTGCCGCGTTCGACGACATGCCGGCGCAGACCCAGGCGATCGCGCAGACGCTTCAGGTGACGCTGGGAACGTCGCGATGACCGCCGGAACCGCGACGGCGCGATCCGTCAGTGCCGACCATCACCGTTACGCCTTGATTCTGCCCGGCAACTGGGCCTCGATCCCGATGGACGACGTCGAGGCGATGAAGGCCCGAGTCGCCCGGCTCGTGAAGCAGCAGGTTCCCCGCGACGACCGTCTGGCGCCGATGCGTCGCACGATTCGGCAGGAACTGCTCGAAAGTGCGGGTCGGGCACGCTCCACGGGCGCCTCGCTCTACGCCCTCTCGCTCGAGCTGCTGCCCGGTCTGCCGTTCCCGGCATCCTTGATCGCATTCGATTCCGATTGGCCGCCCGGCACACCGGTCATCGACGATCCCGCGCTGCGGTTGAGTGCCGCCTTCGATGGGGCGCAGCCCGTTGAGGGCACCACCGTGCCCGCTGTGCGTCGCAGCACGCTCACCCAGCGCCGGCTGAACGATGCCGAGACCGCGGTACTCGACTTGGAGTACTGGTTCGCTGCACCCGTCACCGGCCTCGTCTGTGTGATGGTGTCGGTGCCCATGTGCCCGGCCCCCGAGCCGATCACACAACTGTTCGACGCGATCGCGGCCTCGATCCACTGGGCGATCCCGGCGACTGCGGCGCAGGTTGTTTCGTGACCGAGTCAGGGGCGGGCGCGTCGGCCCGGCGACGGGCGCCCGTCGCCGCCGCGTCACACGACGCGGTCGATCAGCTGACTCGTCCGGCATATCTGATGCCGCCGACCGAGCCGGCGAAGGCGACGCTCGCGCTGCGTCCGCTCGGCTATCTGCTGATGACCCTCGTGTGGTCGTGCATCTTCCTGATGGCGGTCTTCGCGCTGATCATCGCATTGCCGTTCTGGCTGAGCGACGGCTTGGGCGGGGGCGGCCTCGGTGCGGCTCCCGGTTTCCACCGGAGCGACAGCTGGCTCGCGTTCATCGCCATCCCGGTCTTCGTGGTGCCGCTGCTCGGGTGCATAACCGTGTTCGCGATCTGCGCATCGCTCGGTCTGGCGCTCAGCGCGGCAACGCTCTTCGTGCGCAGCCTGCTGCCCTCGTATCGGCACGAGCGGGTCTCGGCCACGATCGGGAGCACCGGCGGCGAGGCGGTGGGGCCGGTGTCCACCGCGTTCACCGGCGTGGGGTTGTCATTGCTGCCCGTGCGGCTGACACGCTGGTCGAAGCTGCTGTTGATCCTGCAGTTCAACGGGTGGATCATCAACGGCAACCTGATGATGGTCGGCCTCGCGTGGGGGTGCTGCTACGTGTTCTCGGTGGGTTGGATGCTGTGGCCCGCGACCGGTGCAGCGGTGTGGGTCTGCGCCGCGCTCAGTCTGCTGCTGGCGGCGTGGCTGGTGACCGAGCTCTGGCGCCGTCGAGCGGCATACGCCGAGGTGATGCCCGCTCAGCTGCGCGGCACCCCCTACGAATACTCATGGCCGAACCGTCCCGCGCCGAAGACGACAAGCAAGGCCGGCGCCCAGAAGAAGGTCGTCCGGAAGCGCCCCGCGACGAAGAAGCCGACTGCCTGACGGCACGCTCCATGGGGAGTGCTGCCCATTCCACCCCGGCCCATCCCGCCGATAAGTTGTCCTTAGTCGGTCGGCCTGAGGGGTTGGCCCCTCACTCACAGAGACAAGGAGTACCACGCATGGCGAACATGAACGTGACCTACGGCGAGATGACGGATGCCGCGAACCGGTTGATCTCGGGCAAGGATGACATCACCTCCAAGCTTCACGAGCTGCAGTCGCTCGTGAACAACCTGGTGTCGGGCGGGTTCGTGACCGACGCCGCTTCCGGCGCGTTCCACACTTCGTACGAGCAGTTCACCAAGGGTACGCAGCAGGCGGTCGATGGCCTGGACGGCATGAGCCAGTTCCTCACCAAAGCGGCCGACGCTCTGCAGAACGTCGACCAGCAGCTGGCCAAGGGCATCGGCGGCTGAGCACCACCTGGCCAACGCTGAACGCGGGCGCGAACGGAGGAATCGATCCGTTCGCGCCCGCGTTCTGCGTGCTTCACCGTTACGATCGCGACGTGGCGTTGTGGACCACGCGCCGCGAACGGAGAACCATGAGCACGATCGACCCGGTGACCCCCGGCGACCGCACGAAGAGCTACGCGGGCCTCGTCGCCGCGCTGATCTGCGGAGCAGCTCTGCTGGTGACCTCGGTCGTCGCGATCGGCGTCTTCGCCGTCGCTGCGGGAAACACCCAACCGTCTCGGCAGGTCGCCGCCTACCTCGGCGCGCTCATCAAGGGCGAGGCATCGGCAGCCTTGAAGATCGACGGCACGAAGGTGACGAGCGCCGATCTGCTGCTGACCGACGAGGTCTATTCCAAGGCGCAGGACCGCATCTCGGCGTTCGCGATAATCGGCACGACCATCTCGGGCAAGGGCGCTGCGGTGGTCGTCCGCTACACGCAGGGCGGGCAGCAGATCCGGCAGACGTTCCAGCTCAGGTCAGTGCGGAAGGATCTGTTCGTCTTCGACCATTGGCGACTCGCCCCGGTGCCGCTCGGGACGGCGCGCGTGACCGTCGACGGCCCGGACGACGTCGCGGTGACCATCGCAGGCGAACCGGTGCGCCTGAAGAACGGCGCTGGAGCGCTGCGCGCATTGCCCGGGCAATACGTGGTCGGGTCGAAGGACACCGCAGCGTTCACCACGTGGGACTCCGACGCGACGGTCACCGGACTCGGGGCGCACGCGGTCGTCTCCGCAGGCGCGGTCGAGCTCACGCTCACCGCGCGAGGTCGTGCCGAGGCGACGAAGGCGGTCAACGGCTGGATCGATCACTGCGTGGCCTCGACGGCGCTCGTTCCCTCCGGCTGTTCCTTCGGCCTTTCATCCGCCGGGCTGGCCGGGGTCGCCCTCAGCAACCAGAAGTGGACCCTCGTGACCAGGCCGACGTTCACGATCGGCGCCTGGGACGGACACGGCTGGGATGTCAATCTGCTGGAAGCGGGCGCCGTAACGTTCCGCGCCGACGCCCGTGACGCCGCAGGCGACTCGGGAACGATCACCTCGGTGAGCGCGATACCGGTGAAGGTCGGCGGGCTGATCACCGAGCTCGACGCCGGGCACGCCGTGTTCACCTCGAATCACTGGTTGCCCTCCGACCGATACGGCAGTTCGGGTGGATCCACGGCCTGACGCGCGTTTGCGCGCATCGGCGCCGAACGGTAGCATTGACCGAGTGTGCGCATTGTCGCGCGCTCGCTCCCTGCCCACCGGCATCCAGCCCGAAGCAGGAGCGCGCGCAGGCACGTACCGAATCCATGTTGGGCGCTGGTCGCCCCCACGGCATATCCCTCGGCTTACTCGGAATCCATTCCGCATGCATCGAGGGATGAAAACAATGCAACAGCTGTCACCGTGCAGTTCATTCACAAGGAGCAAGTAGTGCCAACCATTCAGCAGTTGGTTCGGAAGGGGCGTTCGCCGAAGGTCTCCAAGACCAAGGCGCCGGCCCTGAAGTCCAACCCCCAGCAGCGCGGCGTGTGCACCCGCGTCTACACCACGACGCCGAAGAAGCCGAACTCGGCTCTGCGCAAGGTCGCCCGCGTCAAGCTCTCCAACGGCACCGAGGTGACGGCCTACATCCCCGGTGAGGGCCACAACCTGCAGGAGCACTCGATGGTGCTGGTGCGCGGCGGTCGTGTCAAAGACCTACCCGGCGTGCGCTACAAGATCGTGCGCGGCGCGCTCGACACCCAGGCCGTCAAGAACCGCAAGCAGGCTCGCAGCCGTTACGGCGCGAAGATGGAGAAGAAGTAATGCCACGTAAGGGTCCCGCTCCCAAGCGCCCCGTCGTCGCAGACCCCGTCTACGGCGCTCCCATCGTCAGCCAGCTGGTCAACAAGATCCTGCGCGACGGCAAGAAGGCCCTCGCCGAGCGCATCGTCTACGACGCGCTCGCAGGTGTCGCGGCGAAGAACGGCCAGGATGCCGTCGTCACGCTCAAGAAGGCCCTCGACAACGTGCGTCCCACGATCGAGGTGAAGAGCCGCCGCGTCGGCGGTTCGACCTACCAGGTGCCGGTCGAGGTCAAGCCGCACCGTGCCAACACGCTCGCCCTGCGCTGGCTGACCAGCTACGCCAAGGCGCGTCGTGAGCGCACCATGACCGAGCGTCTCACCAACGAGATCCTCGACGCGTCCAATGGTCTCGGTGCTGCCGTCAAGCGTCGTGAAGACACGCACAAGATGGCCGAGTCGAACAGGGCCTTCGCGCACTACCGCTGGTAACAGCGCCTCCGCCGGTCGGGTAGTGAGCACCGGCGAGCGCATCGAGACGTCGCAACGCGGCTCGATGCGCCCGCGCCTGGCTACCCGGCCGGCGGAACAAACCCATCGCGTTCTGCGTTGAATCCATTCGGCAGATCGCCAATAACTCTTTCGGAGGAACCCCGTGGCACAGGACGTGCTCACTGACCTGACCAAGGTCCGCAACATCGGCATCATGGCGCACATCGATGCCGGCAAGACGACGACGACAGAGCGCATCCTGTTCTACACCGGCGTGAACCACAAGATCGGCGAGACCCACGACGGCGCCTCGACGACCGACTGGATGGAGCAGGAGAAGGAGCGCGGCATCACCATCACGTCCGCCGCCGTCACCTGTTTCTGGAACAAGAACCAGATCAACATCATCGACACCCCGGGCCACGTGGACTTCACGGTCGAGGTGGAGCGCTCGCTGCGCATCCTCGACGGCGCGGTCGCCGTTTTCGACGGCAAGGAGGGCGTCGAGCCCCAGTCCGAGACCGTGTGGCGTCAGGCCGACAAGTACAACGTGCCGCGCATCTGCTTCGTCAACAAGATGGACAAGCTCGGCGCGGACTTCTACTTCACGGTGGACACCATCGTCAACCGTCTGGGCGCCAAGCCGCTCGTGCTGCAGCTGCCGATCGGCAGTGAGAACGACTTCGTCGGCGTCGTCGACCTCATCGAGATGCGCGCCCTGGTGTGGCCCGGCGATGCCAAGGGCGACGTGAGCATGGGTGCGAAGTACGAGATCCAAGAGATCCCGGCCGACCTCGTGCAGAAGGCCGAGGAGTACCGTCACGCGCTGCTCGAGACCGTCGCGGAGACCAGCGACGAACTGCTCGAGAAGTACTTCGGCGGTGAGGAGCTCACGGTAGCCGAGGTCAAGGGCGCTATCCGCAAGCTCACGGTCAACAACGAGATCTATCCCGTGCTGTGCGGTTCCGCGTTCAAGAACCGCGGTGTGCAGCCGATGCTCGACGCGGTGGTGGACTTCCTGCCCAGCCCGCTCGACGTGCCTGCCGTGCAGGGCCACGACGTGCGCGACCCGGAGAAGGTCATCGAGCGTCACGCCGACGCCAAGGAGCCCTTCGCCGCGTTGGTGTCGAAGATCGCCGTGCACCCGTTCTTCGGTCGTCTGACCTATATCCGCGTGTACTCGGGTCACCTCGACTCCGGCTCGCAGGTGGTCAACTCGACCAAGCAGAAGAAGGAGCGCATCGGGAAGATCTTCCAGATGCACGCCAACAAGGAGATCCCGGTCGACTCGGTCACCGCCGGTCACATCTACGCCGTGATCGGCCTCAAAGACACGACTACGGGCGACACGCTGTGCGACCCGCAGCAGCAGATCGTCCTCGAGTCGATGACGTTCCCGGAGCCCGTGCTGAAGGTCGCCATCGAGCCGAAGACCAAGGCCGACCAGGAGAAGCTGGGCACGGCCATCCAGAAGCTCGCCGAAGAAGACCCCACGTTCCGGGTCGAGCAGGACCAGGAGACCGGCCAGACCGTCATCGGCGGTATGGGCGAGCTGCACCTGGACATCCTGGTCGACCGCATGAAGCGCGAGTTCAAGGTCGAGGCGAACGTCGGCAAGCCGCAGGTCGCATACCGCGAGACCCTGCGTCGCACGGTCGAGAAGTACGACTACACCCACAAGAAGCAGACCGGTGGATCCGGTCAGTTCGCGAAGGTGCAGATCGCTCTCACGCCGATCGATGTCACGGCCGAGAAGACTTACGAGTTCGAGAACAAGGTCACCGGTGGTCGCGTTCCGCGCGAGTACATCCCCTCGGTGGATGCCGGCATCCAGGATGCCATGCAGGTCGGCGTTCTCGCAGGGTACCCGACGGTCGGCGTCAAGGCGACGCTGCTCGACGGTGCCTACCACGACGTCGACTCCTCGGAGATGGCGTTCAAGATCGCCGGTTCGATGGCCTACAAAGAGGCCGCTCGTAAGGCGAACCCGGTTCTGCTCGAGCCGTTGATGTCCGTGGAGGTGCGCACCCCTGAGGAATACATGGGCGACGTCATCGGCGACATCAACTCGCGTCGTGGTCAGATCCAGTCCATGGAGGATGCGAGCGGCGTCAAGGTGATCCGTGCGCACGTTCCGCTGTCGGAGATGTTCGGCTACATCGGTGACCTGAGGTCGAAGACCTCCGGCCGTGCCGTGTACTCGATGAGCTTCGAGAGCTACGCGGAGGTTCCGAAGGCTGTCGCCGAGGAGATCGTCCAGAAGGGCAAGGGCGAGTAACACCGCCCATCCCGTAACATAGGAAAACAATCCCGTAGTGTGTCTGGCGCACGCCATGCGCCAGACCTCTACATGTCAGTCCTGAGGAGGACCCACAGTGGCCAAGGCCAAGTTCGAGCGGACCAAGCCGCACGTCAACATCGGAACGATCGGTCACGTCGACCACGGCAAGACCACGCTCACCGCGGCGATTTCGAAGGTGCTTGCTGACAAGTACCCGTCGCCGGTCAACGTGCAGCGCGACTTCGCGTCGATCGACTCCGCGCCGGAAGAGCGTCAGCGCGGTATCACGATCAACATCTCGCACGTCGAGTACGAGACGCCGAAGCGCCACTACGCGCACGTCGACGCCCCGGGTCACGCTGACTACATCAAGAACATGATCACCGGTGCCGCTCAGATGGACGGCGCGATCCTCGTGGTCGCGGCGACCGACGGCCCGATGGCTCAGACCCGTGAGCACGTGCTGCTCGCCAAGCAGGTCGGCGTTCCCTACCTGCTGGTCGCGCTGAACAAGTCCGACATGGTGGACGACGAGGAGATCCTGGAGCTCGTCGAGCTCGAGGTTCGCGAGCTGCTCGCCAGCCAGGGCTTCGATGGCGACAACGCACCGGTCGTGCGCGTCTCCGGCCTCAAGGCCCTCGAGGGCGACGAGAAGTGGGTCCAGTCGATCGTCGAGCTGATGGAAGCCGTCGACGAGTCCATTCCCGACCCGGTGCGCGACAAGGACAAGCCGTTCCTGATGCCGATCGAAGACGTCTTCACGATCACCGGTCGTGGAACCGTCGTCACCGGCCGCGCCGAGCGTGGCACGCTGAAGATCAACTCCGAGGTCGAGATCGTCGGCATCCGCCCGACGCAGAAGACCACGGTGACGGGCATCGAGATGTTCCACAAGCAGCTCGACGAGGCGTGGGCCGGCGAGAACTGTGGCCTGCTGCTGCGCGGTCTCAAGCGCGAAGAGGTCGAGCGCGGCCAGGTCGTCGCCGCTCCGGGTTCGGTCACGCCGCACACGCAGTTCGAGGGCACCGCGTACATCCTGTCGAAGGACGAGGGCGGTCGTCACAACCCGTTCTACGCGAACTACCGTCCGCAGTTCTACTTCCGCACCACCGATGTCACGGGCGTCATCACGTTGCCCGAGGGCACGGAGATGGTCATGCCCGGTGACACCACCGACATGACGGTCGAGCTGATCCAGCCGATCGCCATGGAAGAGGGCCTCGGTTATGCGATCCGTGAGGGTGGCCGCACCGTCGGCGCCGGCACGGTGACCAAGATCATCAAGTAGTACCCTTTCCCGCCAGTGGCGGGAACCTGGAGGGGTCGGGCCGTAAGGCCCGGCCCCTCTTTCGTTCGCCGGGACCCCAGTGACCGCCGCCCGCGCCGCGACCGCGCCGGTTCCCGGCGACCGCGCCGGTTCCGGCGACCGCGCCCGTTCCCGGCGACCGCGCCCGTTCCCGACGACCGCGCCCGTTGAACCTGGCACTTTCGTCGGCAGCGGGCACTGTCGCAGGAACGCGTGGCGCAGCGCGGCGGCGGAGTCTCGGTCTCCACAGTGTTCGCATCCACGGACTTCACCCGGTTCGCACGAATCGCGAGTCGGGTCGGCGCCGTTCGTCGCAGTCTGTCGGAATGACCAGCCTGAACGAAGCGACGATTCGCCTGCAGTTGGCGCGCAGCGCCGAACTCGGATTGCGCCCAGACCGCGCCTTGCAGCGCGCCGTAGTGTCCGGAGCGCTCGAGCGCGTGCGGCGCGGCGTATTCCGAGAGCCGCCCGTACCCGTGGGGCGCTTCACGACAGGCGCCGAACGCTATGCGGCACGGCGAGCCGAATACCTGGACCGAGTCGCGGCCGTCGTGCTGACCCGTTCGACGATGCCCGTGCTGTCCCATACCGCCGCGCTGGCGGTATGGGACCTCCCCCAGGTGAGGCCTTGGCCGCGTGTCGTGGACATCCTGGTGCCTCCGTCCTCTCATCTACGCAGCAAGAACGGCGTTCGGGTGCATCGCGAGTCATGTCGATCGGAGGACATCGTGCGCCTCGATCGTTTCCTCCTCACCTCTCCCGAACGCACCGCGCTCGATCTCGCACGCGCGGGCGATGTCGAGTCCGCGATCACCGTGCTCGACGCGTTGCTCGCCGGCCGCCACCCGTACGGCATCCGTACCGCCACCGACGATCTCTACACTTGTCTGCAGGCCGTCACTTCGACGCGCGGCCGCCGCATCGCAGAACGTGCGATCGCGTTCGCCGACGGCCGTTCTGGCTCCCCGGGTGAATCGTGGTCACGCATCGCTATCCACAAGCTCGGACTGCCGGCTCCCGAACTTCAGGTGCGCCACGAATCCCCGCGCGGCGGGTACTACCTGACCGACTTCGAATGGCCGGGTTATCACCTGATCGGAGAGTTCGACGGTGCCGGCAAGTATCGCAAAGACGACGTCGGCAACGACGGGGATGCCGGTCGCGTCGTCTTCGAGGAGAAGTTGCGCGAGGACGACCTTCGCGCCGAAGACAACCGGGTCGCTCGGTGGGGTTGGCCAGAGGTCAACCGCCCGGCGCTGCTGCTGCGACGCCTGTGTGACAAGGGACTGCCGGTCGTGCGCCGCCCGCTGATCTGAGGTCGGGCGCCGGATCCGCCACGCGGTTGTCGCGCCGGCCGCCCGGCTATCTCGCCGCCCACGCGGTCGCCGTGCCGCCCACGCGGTTGCCGTGCCGGCCACGCGCTT
>DATMTS010000104.1:0-43676 GCA_035564555.1 Humibacter sp. | reverse complement strand
GCGCGATCCCGGTACTCGCCGACCAGATCGCGCTCGGCCTCGGCCAGCAGCGCGGCGTCCGCATCGCTCAGCTCGACGTCGGGGCCTTCCGCCTCGATCAGGTCGTCGCTGGCGGCGGCCTGATCGGAGGCGGGGCGTGCTTCTCCGGTCTCGGGGTCGATCTTGCGCTTGTCGCGGACGACCGGCTCCTCGGACTCGTCCGGGCCTGTCGGGCCCTTGTCGTGAACGGCCATCGCTACTTCTTCGGCCCCTTGGGCTCTTTGGGCTCCTTGGGCTCGTCATCCTCAACGATCTCGGCGTCGACGATGTCCTCATCGCTCGACTCCGGAGTCGGCTCCTGGCTGCCCTCGGTCGACGACTCCTCGCTCGATCCGGCTGCGTAGATGGCCTCGCCGAGCTTGGTCTGGCTCTCGTTCAGCTTGTCGAACGCCGTCTTGACGGCCGCCTCGTCCTCCGACTGCAGCGCCGTCTTCAGCGCGTCGACGTCGGCCTGGACCTCGGTCTTGACGTCATCCGGCAGCTTGTCGTCGTTGTCCTTGATCAGCTTGTCGATCGAGTAGGCGAGTTGCTCCGCGTTGTTGCGGACCTCGGCGGCCTCGCGACGCGCCTTGTCTTCCGCCGCGTGCTCCTCGGCCTCGCGCACCATGCGCTCGATGTCCTCCTTGGGCAGCGACGAGCCACCCGTGATGGTCATCGACTGCTCCTTGCCGGTGCCCTTGTCCTTGGCGCCGACGTGCACGATGCCGTTCGCGTCGATGTCGAAGGTGACCTCGATCTGCGGAACCCCGCGGGGGGCCGGCGCGATGCCGGTCAGCTCGAAGGTGCCGAGCGGCTTGTTGTCGCGGGTGAACTCGCGCTCGCCCTGGAAGACCTGGATGGCCACGGACGGCTGGTTGTCGTCGGCCGTGGTGAAGGTCTCACTCCGCTTGGTCGGGATGGCGGTGTTGCGCTCGATGAGCTTGGTCATGATGCCGCCCTTGGTCTCGATGCCGAGGCTCAGCGGGGTCACATCGATCAGCAGCACGTCTTTGCGCTCGCCCTTCAGCACGCCGGCCTGGAGGGCGGCGCCGACGGCGACCACTTCATCCGGGTTGACGCCCTTGTTGGGCTCCTTGCCGCCGGTGAGCTTCTTGACGAGCTCGGTGACGGCGGGCATGCGGGTCGATCCACCGACCAGCACCACGTGCGAGATGTCGCCCACCTTGATGCCGGCTTCCTTGATGACATCCTGGAAGGGCTTCTTGGTGCGGTCGAGCAGGTCGCTCGTCATCTGCTCGAACTGCGCGCGAGTGAGCGACTCGTCGAGGTTCGCGGGGCCGTTCTCGGTCAGCGACAGGTACGGGAGCTGGATGTTCGTGCTCATCGAGCTCGACAGCTCCTTCTTAGCCTGCTCGGCCGCCTCCTTGAGGCGCTGCTTGGCGATCTTGTCGTTGCTGACATCCACACCGGTGGTGTCCTTGAACTTCTTGATCAGGTAGTCGACGACGCGCTGGTCCCAGTCATCGCCGCCGAGGCGGTTGTCACCGGCCGTGGCGCGCACCTGGATGGTGCTGAAGTCGTCGTCCTTGCCCACCTCGAGCAGGGACACGTCGAAGGTTCCGCCACCGAGGTCGAAGACCAGGATGAGCTCATCCTCCTTGCCCTTGTCGAGGCCGTAGGCGAGAGCCGCAGCGGTGGGCTCGTTGATGATGCGCAGCACGTTGAGGCCCGCGATCTCGCCGGCCTCCTTGGTGGCCTGGCGTTCGGCGTCGTTGAAATACGCGGGGACGGTGATGACGGCATCCGTGACGGTGTCGCCCAGATACTGCTCGGCGTCTCGCTTCAACTTCTGCAGGATGCGTGCGGAGATCTCCTGCGGGGTGTACTTCTTGCCGTCGATCTCGCGGGTCCAGTCCGTGCCCATGTGGCGCTTGACACTGGCGATGGTGCGGTCCACGTTGGTGACGGCCTGGCGCTTCGCGGTCTCACCCACGAGCACCTCGCCGTCCTTGGTGAACGCGACGACGGACGGCGTGGTGCGAAAGCCTTCCGCGTTGGCGATGACGGTGGGCTCGCCACCCTCCAAGACGCTCACCACGGAGTTCGTCGTTCCGAGGTCGATTCCTACTGCTCGTGACATAGTTGTCCTCTTACCTTTCTCAGGGCATCACCCCTGCCGGCCCGGTCCATACCGACCCGCAGCCGAAGTCAAATCCTTGCGAGACTTGAGCCTCGCACACTCAAGTTTATCGGAGCCTTCGACCCTGTCAAGCCGATTCTCGAAAACTTGAGTACGCTGATGTCAACTTTGAGACGCGACCCGCTATTCCGCGGGCCTCGCGAGACACTCCCGCGATCGGCCGGGTCAGGCATCCGGTTCGGGAGCCACGTGCATGTTGCCGCGATTCGCCGACGCCACGAGTTGTTCGACCCACGCCCCGTTGAGATCGCTCGGTGCGCTGCGCGAATAGGCGAATTCCAACGGAATCGCGGGATAGATCCAGATCGTATGACGGCCGGCGCCCGTGTCGTCCTGCCAGGTGAAGGCGAAGGCTTCTTGACGTCGTAACTTGGTGAGGATCGCAACCTCGAGATGTGAGAGAAGCCGATCATCCAGAGTGATTTCACGACGGTGCGGTCCGTACAGCAATTGCCCCATGAGCTCTCCTTGCTCGCGGCGTCTGGTGCCCTTCACAATACTCAGCCTCGCTGGACCGCTCCTTCCGGGCTCTTGCCTGCGACATGAGGCGCGCGTAGAGTCGACCCGCTCGGCATCGTCCGACGTGCACGAGAGGAGGCAGCGCCATGACCGTCGTCACAGACATCTGCGCCACGACCCTTCTCGTCTCGGCCGCGTGACAAACGCGCGCGCCCCGCACATCGGAGCATCCACCCGTGACTTCTCACGATTTCGCACACCTTTCGCTGACCTTCTCCGGACTGGAACCGGGCGATGGTCAACGCTGGTCGACCTGGCCGGCGCTCACGCCGAGCCAGCGCGGCCCACAGCCCTACCCGCACTGGCTCGTCACGTCGGCCGCGGCATTCGACACCGAGTTGGGCATCATCAAGACCGGCAAGGAGGCCGACGTCTTCCTCATCCGGCGAGCGGTACCGGATGCCGCCGGGGACGACCGCACCGGCAGCATCCTTGCCGCGAAGCGCTACCGCGGCACCGAGAACAGCGACTTCCATCGCTCTGCGCAGTACCGCGAAGGCCGCGGCTTCCGCCGCACGCGTGATGAGCGCGCCGTCGGGCGCAAATCCGCGTACGGCAGGTCGGTCTCGTCCGGCCGCTGGGCGCTCGCCGAGTTCGAGGCGCTTCGCGCCGCCTACCTGGCAGGATTGCCGGTGCCGTACCCGGTGCAGGTGGATCGGAGCGAGATCCTGATGGAGTTCATCGCCGAGCACCCGGGCACCGACGAGGGCGCTGCCGCCGCCGCCGCTCCGCGCCTCGCTCAACTGCGCCCGACCCGCCCCGAACTGCGGGAACTGTTCGAGCAGGTGGTCGAGATCATGCGCGCGTTCGCGCGCGCGGGGACCGCCCACGGCGACCTCTCACCGTACAACCTGCTCGTGCAGCGCGGTCGCGTGATCGTCATCGACCTGCCGCAGCTGGTCGAGATCGCGAGCAACCCGAACGGCATGGCCCTGCTCGAACGCGACTGCGTCAACGTCTGCGACTGGTTCGCGCGGCGCGGCCTCGACGTGGATGCCGGGGCGATCCTGGCCGAGCTCGTCACCGACCTGTACTGAGCGGCATCCCGTGCCGCGCATCCGCACGCGCCACCGCAGGTGGGTGGCGCCCTCGAACCGCATGCCCGCTAGCCTGAACGCATGACCGACGAATCGGGTCGACCCGACGACGGGGCCCTCGCCGTCGTCGCGCTGCCTGCCGGCAAAGGCCGCATCCTCGCTTGGGCGCTCTGGGATTGGGGGTCGGCGGCCTTCAACGCCGTGGCGACGACCTTCGTGTTCACCGTCTACCTCACGGGCAAGGCGTTCGGCGACAAAGACGTGATCTCGGCTCAGCTCGGCTGGGCTCTCGGTCTCGCCGGCGCCGTCGTCTTCTTCCTCGCGCCGATCACCGGACAGCGCACCGACGCCTCCGGCAGGCGCAAACTCTGGCTCGCGCTGAACACCGCAGTCGTCGTGGTGTGCCTGGTCCTCATGGTCTTCGTCCAGTCGGACCCTGCATTCCTGATCTTCGGGCTCGTGCTGCTGGCGGTCGGCACCGTCTTCTTCGAGTTCGCCGGCGTGAACTACAACGCGATGCTCGCGCAGGTCTCGACACCGAAGACGGTGGGCAAGGTCAGCGGCTTCGGCTGGGGCATGGGTTACCTCGGCGGCATCGTACTGCTGCTGATCGTGTACTTCGGATTCATCCACCCCGATGTCGGGTGGTTCGGCGTGACCAGCGCGAACGGCCTGTCGGTGCGCATCTCGATGCTGGTCGCCGCGCTCTGGTTCGCATTGTCGGCGATTCCCGTGCTGTTCGCCGTGCCCGAGAACCGCGCTCTCGAGGATGCCGGCCGGCCGAAGGTCGGCTTCTTCCGCTCCTACGCCGTGCTCGGCGGAGACGTGGCCCGACTGTGGAGGTCGAGCCGCCAAACCGTCTACTTCCTGATCGCAAGCGCGATCTTCCGCGACGGGCTGACCGGCGTCTTCACGTTCGGCGGCGTGCTCGCAGCGGGCTCGTTCGGCTTCTCGGCGGGCCAGGTGATCATCTTCGCGATCGCGGCGAACGTCGTCGCGGGTGCGGCGACGATCGCCGTCGGTTCACTCGACGACCGGGTCGGGCCCAAGCCGGTCATCGTGACCTCGCTGATCGGGCTCGTCGTGTGCGGCGCGCTGGTGTTCGTGCTGCACGACGGCGGACAGATCGTGTTCTGGACCCTGGGGCTGGCGCTCTGCCTCTTCGTCGGACCCGCCCAGTCGGCCAGCCGCTCGTTCCTGGCCCGTCTGATCCCCGCCGGCCGGGAGGGCGAGGTGTTCGGCCTCTACGCCACGACGGGCCGTGCCGCCACCTTCATCGCGCCGACCGCGTTCGCGCTGTTCGTCACCTGGGGCGGTGCCCAGTATTGGGGCATCCTGGGCATCGTGGTAGTGCTGGCCATAGGTCTTGCGCTGATCATCCCGGTGCGCGCGAAGCAGCACCAGCTCGCCTGACCGCGGGCCTGAGCACCATCGAGCCGCGCATCCTTGGGTCGCCAACCGCTAGCGTTGACGGCATGGTCGCCCTCAACGCCGAGAACCTGCCCGCCCTCGACCCCGAGGTCGTGGTGCCCGATTACGACCGCTCGGCCGTCACGGTCGGCATCGTGCACTTCGGCGTCGGCGGCTTCCATCGCGCGCATCAGGCGATGATCGTGGACACCCTGATGAATCGGGGAGAAGCGCTCGACTGGGGCATCTGCGGCGTGGGGGTGCTGCCGGCAGATGCCCGCATGCGCGACGTGATGCGCGCGCAGGACGGCCTGTACACGCTCGTGCTCAGATACCCGGACGGTCGTCGCGAGGCGCGTGTGATCGGCTCGATCGTCGACTACCTCTTCGCTCCGGACGACCCGGATGCCGTGATCGAGCGGATGGCGGATCCGGCCACCCGCATCGTCTCGCTCACCATCACCGAGGGCGGATACAACATCGATCACGTCACCGGGGCGTTCGAGGCGGACGACCCGGACGTCGCGCACGATGCCGCTGCCGACGCCGTTCCAGGCACCGTGTTCGGTCTGGTCACCGAGGCGCTGCGTCGCCGACGCGAGCGAGGTGTCCCTCCGTTCACGGTGATGAGCTGCGACAACATCCAGGGCAACGGCGATGTGGCCCGTCGGGCCTTCACCGCCTTCGCCCGGCTGAAGGACGACGGCCTCGGCGACTGGGTCGAGTCGTCCGTGTCGTTCCCCAACTCGATGGTCGACCGGATCACACCGGTGACGACGCAAGAGGACCGGCTCGAACTCCTCGAGCGGTTCGACCTGGCGGATGCGTGGCCGGTGGTGTGCGAGCCGTTCTTCCAGTGGGTCGTCGAGGAGCGCTTCGGGCTCGGGCGCCCGCCGTTCGAGAACGCGTCGGACGAGAACGGCATGGTCCAGGTCGTCGACGATGTCGAACCGTACGAGCTGATGAAGCTACGTCTGCTCAACGTCGGACACCAGGCCATCGCGTATTTCGGCTACCTGAGCGGGTACCGATTCGCTCACGAAGCGGCCCAAGACCCGGTGATCGCCCGTTTCGTGCGCCGATACATGGACGAGGAGGCGACACCGACCCTGCGGCCGGTGCCGGGCATCGACCTCGATGCATACAAGACGCAACTCATCGACCGATTCGCCAACCCCGCGGTGCGCGACACTCTGGCGCGACTCTGCATGGAGTCGAGCGATCGCATCCCCAAGTGGCTGCTGCCTGTCGTGCGCGAGCAACTGGCGTCCGGCGGCCCGGTGCAGTTGTCCGCGGCGATCGTGGCGAGCTGGGCTCGATACGCCGACGGCTACGACGAGAACGGCGATCCGATCGAGGTCGTCGACCGGATCAAGGAACGCGTCATGGGCAACGCGGCCCGGCAGCACGAGGATCGCACCGCGTTCATCGCCGACCGTTCGATCTTCGGCGACCTGGTCGACGACGAGCGTTTCGTCGAACCGTACCTCTGGGCGCTCGACGCGCTCTACGGGTTCGGTGCGCGCGCGACGCTGGAGCGACTGATTCGCGGCTGACCCGAAGCGCCGCTCTCTCTAGGATGTGGTCATGGCGGTCACAGACGAGGCGATCCTCAAGATCAAGGACATGATCATCTCCGGTGAGCTCTCGCCAGGTGGGCGCTTGCCCCCGGAGAAGGAACTCGGCGAGCGCCTCGGGCTCTCGCGCAGTTCACTGCGCGAAGCGGTCAAGGCGCTGGAGGTGATCCGGGTACTGGATGTGCGACGTGGCGACGGAACGTACGTGACGAGCCTGGAACCGCACCTGCTGCAGGAGGCGATGTCGTTCGTCGTCGATCTGCACGACGACGCGTCGGTGCTCGACATCTTCGCGGTACGGCGCATCCTGGAGCCGAATGCCGTGTCGTTGGCAGCGGCCCACATGACGCCGGAGATCGCGGAGCGGCTGAGCGGCATGGTCGACGCGGTCGACGGGTCGACGAGCGTGGAGGACCTGGTCGCGCACGACCTGGAGTTCCATCGCGCGATCGTCGACGCGGCGGGCAACGCCTATCTCTCGAGCTTGATCGACGGACTGTCTAGTCACACCATCCGGGCGCGTGTCTGGCGCGGTCTCACCCAGGAGAACTCGGTCGCGCGCACGCTCGCCGAACACCGCTCGATCGTGGATGCCCTCGCTCGCGGCGATGCGGAGCTGGCGCAAGCGCTGACGACCGTGCACATCAGCGGTGTGGAGCAGTGGCTGCGCGCTGCGCTCTGAAGCCGGCCTGACCACCGGCCTCACGGTCTCTGATTCAGCCGATCAGACCCTTGCGCAGGATCGCGTTGCCGTAACTGCGCACCTCACCGGTGCGAATGATCACGAACGCCTCACGCGCCACGTCGTAGAAGTCGAAGCGGTCGACGAACCGGGTGCCCGACTCCCCGATACCCGCGGCATCCATCAGCTCGCGCTGCACCTCGTGCACCCGGCCGTCCGCGGATGCCATCAGCTCCAGTCCCGGGGCGCCACCGAAGTCGTCGATCGGCAGAACCGTGCAGATCGCGGCTACGACCTCGGGCGCGGTGGTGCCAGGCAACTCGATGAGGCGTGCCGCCAGCCGGGCTGCAGGAAAGTGCGCATCGGCGACCAGCACCCCGTCGGAGTGGCCGGCGGCATCAAGCTCGGACAACAGCCGCCCGATCAACAGCGGATGGATTCCCTGCAACATGGGGTCCCTTTCTCGTTCCTGCCCGGCGAGCAGCCTCCGCCGACGCTCAACCGGGTTCGACCGCCAGCCGGTACACCCGCTCGGCGGTTCCTCCCAGGATGCTCGCCCGCTCGCTCGCGCTCAACTCGCCGATCAGTTGCTGCATGACCTGCCAGGTGGGCGCGTAGCCGCCCGCCGGCACCGTCATCGGCCAATCGCCTCCGTAGAGCAGCCGGTGCGGCCCGAACGCCTCGAGGGCGACCTGCCAAGCCGGGTGCAGGGCGTCCGCTGTGAACTGGATGCCGGGCATCCGCAACCCGGAGACCTTCGCGACGGTGTTCGGCAGGGCAGCGACGCGACGCAGTTCGGCTGCCCAGTCGTCGAAGTCGGCGGAACCGAACGGCGGTTTCGCCAGGTGATCGATGACGACGGTCAGCTGTGGCAGCTCCGACGCCAGCCCGCGCGCTTGGCCCAGATGCCGTGGCCAGGCATCCGGAACGTCGAACGCCAGGCCCGCCTCGGCGACCAGGCGAAGCGACCTGCGCACGGCGGTCAGCTCGAGAAACCCGTCGCGCGGGTCGTCGTGCACCAGATGCCGGATTCCGCACAGCCGCCGATGCCGCGTGAGTTCGGCGAGCGCCTGCTCGGCTCGCGCGGGATCGTCGAGCGGAACCCAGCCCACCACGCCGAGCACCCAGGGGTTCGCCTCAGCCACCTCGAGCATGAACCGGGTGTCGGCCGAGGAGTCCTCCGCCTGCACGAGCACGGCGCCGTCGAAGCCGGCGGCTGTCAACTCGGCACGGGCTTCGTGCGCCTCGAAGCTGCGGTACAGCTCGCCGCGCTGCGGGACGAGCCACGGGTAGCGGCCAGGGGCGAGCTGCCACAGATGCAGATGCGCGTCGATGCGTCGCGCAACGGCCGGGCGCGCCGTCGACCCCGCCCGCGCACCTGCCAGGGCGCCGTCGTTCATTCCGGGATCAGCCCTCGCTCGGCGAGATCGGCCCACAACGCGTGCGTGATCGGCGCCGCCATCCACTCGGCGTTCTGACGCACCTGCTCAGGCCGAGCCGAGGCCGTCACCACCGAGCGCACGAGCGGGTCGCGCAACGGGTACTGCAGCGCGGCGGCGGGAAGTGCGACGCCGTGCTCGGCGCACACACCGGCGATCTCCTGCACGTGGTCGAGCAGTGCCGCGGGCACCGGCCCGTAGTCGTATCGGGCCATCAGACCGGGCTGGTCGGTGGCGAGCAGACCCGAGTTGAACACGGATGCGACCACGATTCCGACTCCGTTCGCCTCACAGGCCGGCAACACGCGGTCCGTGACCGGCTGCTCGGCCAAGGTGTAGCGGCCGGCGACCATGATCAGGTCGAGCGCGCCGGTCGCGGCGGTGCGCTCGAGCGCAGCGGTCGACATCGAACCGACGCCGATGGCCGCGACCACGCCCTCGTCGCGCAGCGCCGCAAGCGCAGGGATCGCGGTGTCGAGCGCCGCGTCGAGGTCGTGGCGTTCCGGATCGTGCAGGTACAGGATGTCGACTCGGTCGAGACCCAGGCGGGTGAGCGACTCCTCCAGGCTGCGCCGGATGCCGTCGGCGCTGAAATCCCACACCCGCTTCTGGTCCGCCGGCACGACGAAGTCGGCGGCGGTGTCGAGCGTGCCGGTGCCCTCCGGGTTCGGGCGCAGCAGGCGGCCGGCTTTGGTGGAGAGCACGAATTCGTCGCGGGGCCGCTCGTGCAGCGCGGCGCCGAGCCGGCGCTCCGAAAGGCCCAGTCCATAGTGCGGGGCGGTGTCGAAATACCGGATGCCGGCGTCCCACGCGGCGTCGACGGCGAGCACCGCCTGTTCCTCGGAGACCTCACGGTACAGATTGCCGAGGTTCGCCGCGCCGTAACCGACGCTCGGCATCCAGGTGTGCGATCCCAGCAGACCTTCACGCCCCGCGGTCGGCCCAGGAGCGATCCCGTCAGGCATGGATGGATCCGGCCGGCTCGAACGTGTACTCCGCGATCGAGGAGGCCAGCATCTCGGTGCCGGCGCCGGGCGCGGTCGGCGCCAGATACTTGCCGCGCTCCAGCTCGATGGGCGTGACGAAGTGCTCGTGCAGGTGATCCACGTACTCGATCATCCGCCCTTCCCGGCTCCCGCTGACAGCGACGAAGTCGAACATCGCAATGTGCTGCACCGCTTCGCAGAGGCCGACGCCGCCGGCGTGCGGGCACACGGGAACGCCGAATCTCGCGGCGAGCAGCAGGATCGCGATGTTCTCGTTGACGCCGGCGACCCGGGTGGCGTCGATCTGCAGCACGCTGAGCGCCTCTGCCTGCAGGAACTGCTTGAACACCACCCGATTGGCGCCGTGCTCGCCCGTGGCGACCGGGATCGGTGCAACGCCCCGCGCGATGGCCGCATGCCCGAGGATGTCATCGGGGTTGGTCGGTTCCTCGATCCAGGCGATGTCGAACGGGGCGAGCTCGCGCATCCATTCGATCGCTTCCGCCACGTCCCAGCGCTGATTCGCATCCACGGCGATGCGGATGTCGGGCCCGACCGCTGCGCGGGCGATGCCGAGCCGGCGCACGTCTTCACGCACGTTTGCTCCGACCTTGAGCTTGATCTGCACGAAGCCGTCGGCAACGGCCTCACGCGCCAGTCGCTCCAGCTTCTCGTCGGAATAGCCCAACCAACCCGGTGTGGTGGTGTAACCGGGGTAGCCGGTTTCGAGGAGTTCGGCTTCGCGTGCGGCGCGGCCCGGCAGCGCCGCGCGCAGGATCTGCAGAGCATCGTCGCGGGTCAGCGCGTCGGTGAGGTAACGGAAGTCGACCAGGTCGACGAGCTGCTCGGGCGTCATCTCTGCGAGCAGCCGCCAGAGCGGTTGACCGGCACGTTTCGCCTTCAGGTCCCAGAGCGCATTGATCACGGCGCCGATCGCCATGTGCATGACGCCCTTCTCGGGCCCGAGCCAGCGCAGCTGGGAGTCGTAGACGAGTTCACGCCAGGTCGCGCCCATGTCGTCGAGCAGCTCTTCGGCGTTGCGGCCGATCAGGTGACCCTCCAGGGCCCGGATCGCCGCGACCGCCACGTCGTTGCCGCGGCCGATGGTGAAGACGAAGCCGTGTCCCTCGATTCCTTCGTCGGCGTCGGTGACGACCCGCACGTACGCGGCGGAGTAGTCCGGGTCCGGGTTCATCGCATCCGATCCGTCGAGTTGCAGCGACGTCGGAAAGCGGACGTCGCTGGTTGCCAGTGCGATGATCGTGCTCACGGTGTCCTTCACGGCTTGCGGGGCTCGGGTAGTGCTTAGGGTTGATGCGAGCATAAACATCCGATGTTTATACTGTCAATTGCGGTCGCCGTTGCTCATCGGTGCCGAATCGCATCCGAGTGGTCGGATCGGTGCGACCGCAGCACTGAATCACTCCCAGAAAGGCGCATCAATGAAGCTCGGCAGACTCGGATCCTTCGGCGCAGAGTTCCCCGTCGCCGTCACGGCCGAGGCCGTCTTCGACCTGCGGCGACTGACCGCCGACATCGACGGCGCCTTCCTCGAAGCCGGTGGGGTGGATGCCGTCCGGGCGGCACTGAGGTCCGGCAGCCTCCCGGAGGTTCCGGATGCGCATGCGCGCATCGCGGCAGCCGAGTTGCGCGTCGGCGCTCCGATCGCCCGGCCGAGCGCCCTGATCTGCATCGGCATGAACTACGCGGCGCACGCCGCCGAATCCGGCTCACAGCCGCCGACCGTACCGATCATGTTCTTGAAGACACCGAACACCGTCGTCGGGCCGAATGACGACGTGGCGATTCCGCGGGGTAGTACGAAGACCGACTGGGAGGTGGAGCTCGGAGTGGTGATCGGGCGTCGCGCGCTCTACCTCGACTCCCCCGTGGAAGCGGCCGGGCACATCGCGGGCTACGTGATCGGCAACGACGTCTCGGAACGGGAATGGCAGTTGGAGATCTCCGGCGGCCAGTGGTCGAAGGGCAAGAGCGCGCCGGGATTCAGCCCGACCGGGCCGTGGCTCGTCACACCCGACGAGGTGGATGCCGGCGGCCTGCGGCTGCGCAGCTGGGTGAACGGGCAGCCCCGACAGGACTCGACGACGGCAGACCTGATCTTCGGGGTGGAGCAACTGGTCTGGCAGCTCAGCCAGTACCTCGCCCTGGAGCCGGGCGACCTGCTGCTCACCGGCACTCCGCAGGGCGTCGCGCTGTCAGGTCGGTTCCCGTATCTCGCCCCGGGCGATGTCGTCGAACTGGAGATCGAGGGCCTCGGCCGACAGCGCCAGAAGTTCATCTCGGCGTGACGCGTCGCGACTCGCTGCACCCAACGCATCTGGAGGAACCTGACATGAGTGAATTCGACGGACTCGTCGCCGTGGTGACCGGCGGGGCCTCCGGAATCGGCGCCGCGATCGTGACGCGGCTGCATGAGGCCGGCGCGCGGGTCGCCGTGCTCGATCTGAATCCGGACGCCGTCCCCGAGGGGCAACTGGGCGTGTTCGCCAACGTCGCCGACGACGCGTCGGTGCGCGCGGCGATCGACTCCGTCGTCGAGAGGTTCGGCCGGCTCGACATCGTGATCAACAACGCGGGCATCGGCGCACAGGGCACCGTCGAAGACAACGACGATGCGGAATGGGCCCGGGTGTTCGACATCAACGTGATCGGCATGGCGCGCGTCTCGCGCGCAGCCCTGCCCCATCTGCGCGAGTCGCCTGCTGCAGCGATCGTGAACACGTGCTCGATCGCCGCGACCGCCGGCCTGCCGCAGCGGGCCTTGTACAGCGCGTCGAAGGGCGCGGTACTGGCGCTCACCCGGGCGATGGCGGCGGACCACCTGCGCGAAGGCATCCGCGTGAACTGTGTCAACCCGGGAACCGCCGACACGCCGTGGATCGGCCGCCTGCTGGCATCCGCGCCCGACCCGCAGGCCGAGCGGGCTGCGCTCAACGCCCGCCAACCGCACGGGCGCCTGGTGACGGCGGACGAGGTCGCCGCGGCGGTCGCCTACCTGGCGAGTCCGGCATCCGGTTCGACGACGGGCACGAGCATCGCCGTCGACGGCGGAATGCAGGAGTTGCGCCTGCGCTCCGAGTGATGTAGCCAGCCCGCGGTTCACACAGGGTGCACAACTCTGCTGGCTAACGTGGATGCCGTGACCATGCTCGATGACCCCGATCTGCCGCACGAAGCGCTGCTCAGCGATCGTGCCGCGCAAGCGCTGGAGGCGGTGGACGCTTCGGCACTGGATGACATCAGGCATCTGCGCGACGACTTCGCCCGGTTCATGATGCCGTACAAATTCGGCATCGACGAAGTCAGCACCAAGCTGGAGATCTTGCGCCAGGAGTTCGCCGAACTGCACGACTACAACCCGATCGAGCATGTCTCGAGCCGGCTGAAATCGCCGGAGAGCATCGTGCAGAAGATCGTGCGCAAGGGCTGCGATCCGTCGTTCGATGCGATCCGCGACTCGATCACCGACATCGCGGGCGTGCGCGTCACCTGCAGCTTCATCTCCGACGTCTACCATGTGTTCGAACTGCTCACGACGCAGACCGACATCAAGGTTCTGCAGGTCAAGGACTACATCGCTACGCCGAAACCCAACGGCTACAAGAGCCTGCACGCCATCATCGAGATCCCGGTATTCCTCTCGGCGGGTCCCGTGCCCGTCATCGTCGAGATTCAGTTGCGCACCATCGCCATGGACTTCTGGGCCAGCCTCGAGCACAAGATCTATTACAAGTACGATCGCTCGGTGCCGGAGGAGTTGCTCGGCGGCCTCAAGGATGCCGCGGAAGACGCCGCACGACTCGACGAGACCATGCAGCGCCTGCACCACGAGATCCGCGGCGAGGAACAGCACGTGGCGACCGGCAGCATCCTCGTTCCGCCCAGCGCAACGCTCGCCGACCTGCACGAGGCCCGCACGCGGTTCGGCGAGTCGTAGCCGCCCGCGTTGCGACGTGGTGCTGCGCGTGGCGACCTGGGGGACACGGCACGTTGCGACGTGCCCGGCCCACGCGTAGCCGGCGCTCGCGTGGCCCACGCATTGCCGACGCGTGCCGGTCTGCTTGCCCTGCGCGTCGTCACCCTGCGCCGTTTCTCACGCCCTGCGCCACAAGTTCTGGCGCGGGGCGTGAGAACTGGCGCGTGGCGCCAGCAGCGCGCGGATGCTGCACGACAGGCACGCTGTGGCCGGGCCGCGCAGGTGCGCGAGGGAGCAGGATGGACGCATGCGAGAACCGACGCCCGAGCCCGTCGAGCAGGTCGTGCTGCTGGCCGACGACGGCTCGCCGATAGGCGTGGCAGACAAGGCGACCGTGCACGGTACCGATACGCCGCTGCATCTTGCGTTCTCGTGCCACGTGCTCGATGCCGCCGGGCGCATCCTCGTCACGCGCCGCGCCCTGACCAAGGCCGCGTGGCCCGGCGTATGGACCAATTCGTTCTGCGGGCATCCGGGCCCCGGCGAGACGATCGAGGATGCCGTGCGGCGGCGAGCAGAGCGGGAACTGGGAATCCGGCTCGATGACCTACGGGCCGCCCTGCCCGACTTCCGCTATCGTGCCGTCGACGCGGGCGGCGTGGTCGAGCACGAGGTGTGCCCGGTGTTCGCGGCCATGACGGCAGACGAGGTGCGCGGCGCCGCCGATGAGGTCGCCGAATGGCGCTGGGTGGATGCGACCATGCTGCTCACCGCCGTCGAGGCCGCGCCGTGGGCCTTCAGCCCCTGGCTGACGCTGCAACTGCCTGCGCTGCTCGACCAACTGCTCGGATAGGCGACGGGCAAGCAGCCGCTGAGCGAACGGGCCGTCAAGCGATGCGCGTGCCGTCGATGTGTTCCACAAGCTCCCAGTTGACGCCCTCGTCGTTCGAGACCCAGCCGTCCCAGGCGTACGAGTCGGCCGCGATCTCGCTGAAGTTCCAACGGATCGGGCGTCCGTCGTTCTGCGTACCGTCTTGCCGGATGCCGTCTCGCCAGCCCATCGCCACGAGGTTGCAGTACTGATTCGACGCCGGCGAGAAATAGCTCACCCGGGTGATGCCGGCCACCGGGTCGTAGACCCGCAGCGCGGTGGCGATCGTAACCGCCTCACCCGGTTGCGAGCTGGGTACGACCTCGAGATCTTGCACCGCCCGACCGCCGAGCACGTATGCCACTATCCAGGTGAAGCTGCGATCGACCCACTCTCCAGACGCCTCGTCCAGGCGCCGGCCGCGGGCATCCCACGATCCCACCAGCCTGCCGATGCGGCTCATCCTGGCGGCATAGCGTTCATCGGGGCCGTGCGCGAGCAGCGCTTCGGAGAATCCGGGGAACGTCGTGGGCGTCATGCACCGATTTTACCGGCCGTGACGTTACGGACGGATTGCGGTGGGACGAAGCTCAGTCGTGACCGCCGGAGAGGGAGCCATGACCGTTGGCCACGACATCCGTACGGTGGAAGTTCAGGTACGAACGGGATGCCGTCGGGCCACGCTGACCCTGATACCGGCTGGAATACTCCGCCGAGCCGTACGGCTTCTCCGCCGGGGAGGAGAGCCGGAAGAAGCACATCTGCCCGATCTTCATGCCGGGCCACAGTTTGATGGGCAAGGTCGCCACGTTGCTCAACTCGAGCGTGACGTGGCCGGAGAATCCCGGGTCGATGAAACCGGCTGTGGAGTGCGTGAGCAGGCCGAGCCTGCCGAGCGAGCTCTTGCCCTCCAGCCGGGCTGCGACGTCGTCGGGCAGGGTGACCGCTTCGAAGGTGGACCCGAGCGCGAACTCGCCAGGGTGCAGGATGAACGGCTGATCGGCATCCACTTCGACGAGGCGCGTGAGCTCCGGCTGGTCCTCGGCGGGGTCGATGAACGCGTACTTGTGGTTGTCGAAGAGACGAAAGAACCGGTCCAGCCGAACATCGATGCTCGAGGGCTGGATCATCTCGGGCTGATACGGCTCGAGCGCGATGCGCTCGGCGTCCAACTCGGCCTTGATGTCGCGATCGGAGAGCAGCACGACGCCAGACTATCTGAGCTTGGTGATGCGTAACGGATGCCAGTGCGACCTCCCCGAAGTCGTACGCCCCCTCGGAGCGTTCACATTTGTGCAACCGAATTGGAATTGGCTCTTGTCATGCGGCTGGTTTCCGTGGGATGTTGACCATGTTAACGCTCACAACTCACAAAGGAGTGCCGTGCTCGCCAGCGCGCCGTTCACGCTCATCCGCCGCGTCGCAGCCACCGTGCTGGGCTTCGCCTTGCTCGCCGGCCTCCTGTTGGCGGCGCCAGGGGTCGCGCGAGCTGCCGACATCACCGACGGCCTGATCCTTCGCTACGACCTCACCCAGGCCTCGGGCACCGCGGTGACGGACTCCTCGGGCAACGGCAACACCGGCACGTTGAACGGCTCCGGCACGTGGGCCGGCAGCGATGGTCTGCGGCTGGACGGATCATCGGCGTACGTGCGCCTGCCGAACAACATCATGGCCGGCCTCTCCTCGATCACGGTCTCCACTCAGGTGCTGGTGGATGCAAAACAAGCAGCCCCGTACTTCCTGTGGGGAATGGGCAATCCGGCCACCAGCAGCACGGGCAGCGGATACCTGTTCGCATCCGGCGACGTTGAACGCGCCGGCATCACGAAGGGCAACTGGTCGGGTGAGCAGACGACCAGCAAAGGCTCGAACATCTCCCGCGGGGTCTGGAAGACGATCACGTACACGCAGACGGCAACCACCGGGACCCTCTACGAAGACGGTGTGCAGGTCGCTCAGAATTCCGCGGTGACCATTCCGCCGAGCGCGGTCGGCGGCGGCGTGACCACTCAGGACTATCTCGGCAAGTCCGACTACGCCACCGACAATCTCCTCCGAGGCAACCTGAAAGACTTCCGCATCTACAACAGGGCGCTCTCGTCGAGCGAGGTCGCAACGCTAGCGCCCACCGGCCAACAGCGGGCTGACAACGACACGGCCGACTTGACCTTGGGCGACACCTCGGCCGTCACGAGCAACCTCTCGTTGCCGACCGCCGGTAGCTGGGGGTCGGCGATCGCCTGGTCGTCGAGCAATCCTTCGGCGGTGTCCGCCGCAGGAACCGTGACCCAGGGCACCACCGATCAGACCGTCACGTTGACTGCCACGATCACCTCGGGCGCAGGCATCGACACCAAGACCTTCCAGGTCACGGTGAAGGCGGCGGCGACCGACCTCCAGAAGGCGCAGACCGCAGCCGACGACGTCGTGGTCCACAACCTCGGCGACGTGCGCGGCTACCTGACCCTCCCCACCACCGGGGAGTACAACTCGACGATCACCTGGAGCAGCTCCGACATTTCGATCATCGACCCCACCGGCGTGGTGCATCGGCCTGCCTCCGGATCTCCTGCGGCATCCGTGCAGTTGACCGCCGCCGTCACCGTCAATGCAGCCACGGCGACACGCTCGTTCACCGCAACCGTGCCTGCGCTGCCGGCACCGGCACCCGACACCGGCTACATGTTCGCCTACTTCACCGGCAACTCCAAGGCCGGGGAGAACGTGTATTTCGCTGCGTCCAACGGCAACAACGCACTGTCGTGGAGCACCCTGAACAAGGGCAATCCGGTGCTGACCTCCAGCATGGACACCACGGGCCTACGCGACCCGTTCATCATGCGGTCGGCCGACGGAGACAAGTACTACGTCTTGGCCACCGACCTGTCCATCGGCAGCGGCACCAGCTGGGGGGATGCCTCCAGCAAGGGCAGTCTGTACCTGGAAGTCTACGAATCGGACGACCTCGTGCATTGGTCCGCTCAGCGGCACATCCTGGTCGGCCCGGCCGATTCGGGCGACGCCTGGGCCCCTGAGGCGCGTTGGGTGCCGAGCCTGGGCGAGTACATGATCTACTGGGCCGCCAACGTCACACGCGACGGCAACACCTACCACCGCACCTACGTCTCATACACTCGCGACTTCTACACGATCACCCCGCCTCGGCTCTGGGACGACCCGGGTTCGTCGGTGATCGACACCACGGTGCTGCAGGACAACGGAACCTACTACCGGTTCACGAAAGACGAAGGCCACGTCACCGGCTGCGCCGACATCCTGCAGGAGAAGAACACCGACCTGCTCGCGGTTCGCAACGACCCCCACCCGGAGGCGGCCACCTCGCCCGCGTGGACGACGCAGGCAACGTGCATCGGCAACAAGGCCGGCCTCGGGGTAGTGGAAGGCCCGACGGCCTTCAAGGCCAATCCCGGCGACACGTCGGGTTACAAGTACTACCTGTTCGTCGACCAATATTCCGGCACCGGGTACGCCCCGTTGGGAACCAACGACCTGGACGACCCCGACTGGACCGTCCCCCCGTCTTATCAACTGCCGGCCGATCCGCGCCACGGCACCGTGCTGCCGATCACCGCTGCCGAGATGGCGGCGCTGACCCAGGCACCAGACCCGGTCAAGGCCGACTCCGACGGCTTGGTGTTGAACTATCCGATGACCCAGGCATCCGGAACCACGGTCGCCGATGCCAGCGGCAACGGGCATGACGCAACGCTGAAGGGCACTGGCACCTGGACGGGCTCCGCGCTTTCGCTCGACGGCTCGAGCGGGTACGTGCAATTGCCGAACAACATCATGTCGGGCCTCGACTCGATCACGGTGTCGTCCGATGTTCTTCTCAACTCCAGCCAGTCGACGCCGTATTTCATCTGGGGGATGGGCAACACCGACTCCTCCGGTACAGGCAACGGTTACCTGTTCACCACCGGTGACAAGTACCGAACGTCGATCGCCAGCGGCAACTACACGACCGAGCAGACGACGACCAACTCGACGGCCCTGCCCCGGGGAAGCTGGAGCACCCTGACCTATACCCAAACCGGTGGCACCGGCACGCTTTACCTCAATGGCGTCCAGGTCGCGCAGAAGAAGGGCATCACGTTGACGCCCGCCCAGATCGGGTTCGGCAACACCACGGCCAACTACATCGGCAAGTCCCTCTATTCGAGCGACAAGCTGTTGTCCGGTCAGGTCAAGAATTTCCGGGTCTACAACCGGGCGCTCTCCGCCGCTGAGGTCGCAGCCCTGGCCGATCCCTCAGTGATCGTGGGCGCGACATCGCCGCAACTCAAGTCGGCGCCGGTCATCACCGCCGACCTCAACCTGGTTGCGTTGCCGGTCACCCCCGGCACCGACCTGACCGCGTTCGATCCGGAGTTGGTCGTACCGGCCGGATCCAAGCTGAGCGAGACCGGGCCGCAGGACTATTCCAGCCCGAGAAAGGTCACGGTGACCACCCCCGACGGCACGGAGCGCATCTGGACGGTGGCGGCGCACGTGATGAACTCCCCGCTGATCCCGCTGTTCGCCGACCCGAACATCGCCCGCTTCGGCGACACCTACTACATGTACGGAACCACCGACGGCTATCCCGGTTGGGGCAGCACCACGTTCTCGGTGTACACCTCGAAAGATCTGGTGAACTGGACGAACGGCGGCAAGATTCTGGATCTGGCCGACGTCGCGTGGGGTCACACGAACGCCTGGGCGCCGACCATTGCGTACAAGGACGGCACCTATTACTTCTACTACTGCGACGCCCAGAACATCGGCGTCGCCACGTCGAGTTCACCGACCGGTCCGTTCGTCGACAAGGGTGCGCCGCTGGTGGCGAAGGGCTCGCACACCGGTCAGATGATCGATCCCGACGTCTTCACCGACGATGACGGCACAAGCTACCTCTACTGGGGAAACGGCGACGCCTACGTCGTTCCGCTGAATGCCGACATGGTCTCGTTCGACCCGACCAAGGTCGTCAAACTGACGAGCCAGCTCTCCAGTTTCACCGAAGGCTCCTTCATGGTGAAACGCAACGGCACCTATTATCTGTCGTACTCCAACGGAGACACCGGTAATGCCTCATACAACGTTCGGTACGCGATGGGCAGCAGCCCGACAGGACCGTTCACGAGCAAGGGCGTGATCCTGCAGCAGGATCCGACTCTGGGCATCTACGCCACCGGGCACGAGTCGATGATTCAGATCCCCGGCACCGACGAGTGGTACATGGCTTACCACCGCTTCGCCATCCCCGGCGGCGACGGTCAGCACCGGGAAACCACCATCGACCGCGTCTACTTCAATGCCGATGGCACGATCAAGCCGGTCGTGCCGACCCTGGAAAGCGTCCCAGCGCTCAGTTACGAGGCGGCGATGCCGCTCGCGTCGGTCTCCCAAGCCGGAAGCGACGGGTGGTACGGTGCCGGCGCGGCGCTGACGCTCACCGGCGACGCCGACGTTGCCGGGATGCAATACCGGTTGGGCGACGGGTCGTGGACCGATTACCAGGCGCCGGTCGCGTTACCGGAGGGCAGTTACGGCATCGACTACCGCGCGCAGGGCACGAATCTGCAGTGGAGCAGCACCAGTTCGCTGCAGGTGAAGGTCGACTCCACCCCACCGACCGTGAGCTTCGACGCCGGCCCGGTCGGCACGGTCAGCTTCGGCGAGGTGCCGGCCGGCCCGACCTGTGCGGCCACCGACGACCGCAGCGGCATCGCGGATTGCCTGATCACCGGATACAGCACCGCGGTGGGCGATCACCTCCTGAAAGCCGTGGCAACGGATCTGGCGGGCAACGTCGCCACCGCGACGCGCTCCTACACTGTGGTCAAGGCGGACCAGAGCATCAGCCTCGTCGCCCCCGACTCGGCCACGTTCGGCGATCCTGATTTCACCGCGTCGGCCACTGCCTCCTCGGGGCTGCCGGTGAGCCTGACCGTCGCCGGCGCCTGCACCATCACCGATGCCACCATCCACTTCACCACCGGCGGCGAATGCACCGTGACGGCATCCCAGTCGGGCGACTCCGACTACAACGCCGCAAACGATGTGGTCGACACGATCGTGGTGGCCAAGGCCACGCAGAAGATCGACTTCCCCTCGATCAGTGACCGACTTTTCGGTGCACCCGATTTCAGCGTGTCGCCCACCGCCTCATCGGGACTGGCCGTGGCCATCACCGCGAGCGGCGCGTGCGCGATCAGCGGCACCACGGTGCATCTCAACAGCGCCGGCACGTGCATGCTGGTCGCCACCCAGGCCGGCGACGGGGACTACAAGCCCGCTGCCGCGGTCACCAGATCGTTCACGGTTGCGCCTTACACGTTCGCCGGGTTTTTCCATCCCATCGACATGACCACGGTGAACGAGGTCACGGGCGGCAGCGTGGCGCCGATAACGTTCCAACTGTTCCGGGGGACGGACGAGCTCACAGCGCCGACGGAGATCGCTTCGATCACTTTCGCGCCGATCGCGGGTGGCACGGCGCCGACCGATGCGTCAGACGCTGTCGCGGCCGGTCGTTCGGTTCTCAGGTACGACGTGAGTGCTGCAGCTTTCGTCTTCAATTGGAAGACGCCCAACGCCGCCGGCGACTACCAGCTCACCGTGAAGGCCCGCGACGGCTCGACTCTCAGCGCCACCTTCCGGGTGCGCTGAGTTCGCCGAGGTGAGCCCACCGGTGAGTAAACGGTGAGTTTGGCCAAAAACAATTGACCGGGTACTCTGGTCGCGAGTCCTGCTTGCCAGTGATTTACTGGCATCGCGGGGCGTGCGGATGTAGTTCAATGGCAGAACTTCAGCTTCCCAAGCTGATAGCGCGGGTTCGATTCCCGTCATCCGCTCTCTTGCTGAGGCCCTCCGGCACGGGCCGCCGCACACGCAATCTCGGCAACCTGCGCGTCGGGCCACGTCACCCAGCGGCTTGGACCACCTCGAACCGATTGCCGTCGACATCCTGGGCCTGAAACATCGGCGGCGCGCCCGGCCAGCGCAGCAGGTCACCGACGGCAACGCCACGTTCGCGAAGCGTGCGATGGGTCGCTTCGGCATCCGCCGTCTCGAATCGGATCCCCGTCTCGACGCCCGCCGCCTGCGGCTCTCGTGCCGCGACGAGCGAGATGCTGATGGCAGCCCCGGCCGGTGCGAGCATGATCCAGCGCGCGCCGAGTTGCGGCAGCGGAACATCGACCCGCACCCCGAAACCGAGCACGTCGCGGTAGAAGGCGAGTGCGGCATCCTGATCGGTGACCGGGATGCCGACCGTGCTGATCGCACGGATGCCCGCGTTGTCCTGTTCGTTCATGACCAGCTCCTTACGTTCTAGAGCCATGACGAATCAGACGGCGGTGAATCGACACCTATTCGGCGAGCAGCCTGCGGCGTTCCGCAGCCGTGATGGGGATCACCGATCCGTGTCTGGCGCCAGGCGGCAGCGCCGCGTCGGGCATCCATTCCCACGCTCCGCTTGCCGGCTGAGTGCTGCGGAACAACTGGTAACCGCGCAGTCCGAACTCGTCGATCAGCAGGTAGGCCGTTCGAGCGTCGGGCGAGGAGAAGACCGCGGGTCCCTCGCCGCGCGCCAACTGCCCCCTGCCGATGTCGCGCACGACGGGGGTGAATCCCGGATCGAACAGGCTGTCGCCTCGTTCTTGGGAGATGAACTGGGACCGCAGAGCGGGGTCGGCCGCCATCGAGTCGGCGGCGAACCGATACGTCGCCTCGCCCATGCTCAGAAAGGTCAGGTCGATCACGTCGTGCCCCCGGTCGAGATAGACGGCCGCCGGCTCGAACGACCGGAAGTCCCGAGTGGTGGAGCAGAGGATGCGCTGATGCTGCTGGACGACGCGATCGTCGCCCTCCTGGTAGAGCGCCGAGGCGAAGAACACGGCCCATCCGTCGCCTCCGGGAGCACGGAAGGCCTTCGGCGCCCAGGCATTGCCGGCCTGTGGTGGGGCGATCGTGAGCAGGCTGGGCGGCGACCAGTTCACCAGATCTGCGCTCTCCCAAACGACGATGCCTCGGCTGCCGTGCCGCACCGCACGTGCCCAGTCTTCGTCGGGCCAGGTGCGCAGATCGGTGGCGACGACGACGAACCGGTGGTTGACGTCGTCCCTGAGGATGAACGGATCGCGAACCCCGCGCTCGCCGACGTCGGAGACGAGGATGGGTGCCCCGCCGTTGAGCTGCCGCCAGCGCGACGGCTGATGACTCTCGGTGACAGCGAACCTGATCTGTTCGCAGTCGGGTCCGTTGCCGTTCGCGAAGTAGGCGAGCAGGTAGCCGGAGTCGTCGTCGGTCATGCGGTTCCTTCCGTTTCGGATGGTTCGACTTCTGTGAGGGGGCACGCTTCATTCCGGGCAACCAGGGGTCGGCCTGCCGGCACGTCTCGATCGGCGACGAGCCGACCCTCGAACACCCGGAGTTGAGCCACATGCACCGCGCTCCGCCGCGAGGCGACCGCATCCAACCACCGGTCCTCGCCCTCTGCAGCAGCCGTGTGGGTGAAATAGAACAGCACGGCACGGGTGGAATCGAGCACCACCGCGTCGGCATGGCGCCCGAGCTGCCGGTCGAGCGGGTGTCTGCCCGGCTCGTTCAGGATCAGGCCGCCGGCAGCGTCCTGTCGCGTCCACCGCGCGCCGTCGATCGAACGGTGCACGCCCAGCCCACGCCACTCGTCGGTGAGCAACCAGTACCATCCGCCGAGCCGGAAGACGTTCGGCCCCTCGTGCGGAGGCTCGGCGGGCACGACCCGACCCTCCACGCTCCACTGCTGCAGATCGGCACTCGTCGCGGCCCAGGTGCTCGATCCGTCGCGTTCGTTCTTGTACCAGAGCCGCCACCGACCGTCGGCGCAGTGCTCGACGGCGGCGTCGATCACCCGGTCGGAGCCGAGCTCGATACGTCCGCGCCGGCTCCAGTGCTCGAGGTCGTCGCTCAGGTACTCCACGATGTGCGCTTCGGCATCCGACCATGAACTGGGGATGCCGTCGACGACCGTGAGATACATCCGGTAGCCCTGAGGCGACCGCACGACCTCGGGCGCCCACAGCGTGTTGCCCTCTTCCAGCCCGGATGCCGTGCCCCGGTAGCGCCACGACGCGCCCTGGTCGGTCGAGACGGCCGTTCCGATCCGGGTTCCATGCACCCAGCGCACGCCGGGCCCGGGGTCCTCCGGCCGACGCTGCGTGTAGAACATCCACCATTCGTCGGTGCCGTCCCGCGCGATCACGACGGGGTCGGTCGCGCCGTCGAAGATCGGATCCCGGAAGACCGGTGCGCTCACGGGAGCGCTCCGAGGCCCTCAGTGCTCGCGGTGCCACTGATCCGGCGCTCGACCTGTAACGTTATACACGACGTCGCAGTACCGGCGGCGGGGCGTGGGGAAGGCGGAAGCACATGGTGACGATTCGCGACATCGCCAAAGCGGCGGGCGTTTCTCCCATGACCGTCTCGAACGTGCTCAACAAGCGTCCGCATGTTCGCGAATCGACCCGCGCACGCGTGCTGCAGACCATCGAAGACCTCGACTACCGGGTCAACGTCGCGGCCCGAAATCTGCGTCGCGGGCGCACGCACACCATCGGACTGGCCGTGCCGGAGGTCGATCGCCCCTACTACGGTCAACTCGCCGCGGCCGTGATCCAATACGGCGCCCAGCACGACCTGCACGTCGTCATCGAGCAGACCGGCCGCTCCCGGGAGAACGAGCTCACGGCACTCGCTTTGTCGCGCCTGCGAATGTACGACGGTCTCATCCTGAGCGCGGTCGGGCTGGGCGAGTCGGATCGTGAGCGGCTTCGGGTGGACTTCCCGGTCGTGATCCTGGGCGAACGGATCTTCAAAGGGCCGGTCGACCACGTCGCGATGGCGAACGTGGACGGAGCGCAGGCCGCGGTCGCGCACCTCATCGAGCGCGGCTGTCGCCGGATCGCAGTGATGCATGGACCGCTGGGTGGCGACACGGATGTCTCGACGCTGCGTCACGAGGGCTATCGGCGTGCTCTGGCCGCGCACGGCATGCCCCTCGACCCGGAGCTGACCATGACGATCGATGAGTTCACCCCGGAGAAGGCCGCCGAGATGGTTGTGCGCAGCAGAGCGGAGGGTCTCGATTTCGACGCGATCTTCTGCGTGACCGACTACGTTGCCTTCGGGGTGCTGCGCGGGCTTGCTGACGCTAAGGTCGCCGTACCCCGAGAAGTGAAGGTGATCGGCTTCGACGACGTCGACCTCTGCCGCTTCATGGTTCCCGCTCTGTCGTCCGTGAATCCCGACCACGACACCATGGCGCGCGCCGCCGTGGATCTGCTGGTCGCTCGCATCGAGGGCACGCAGGATGAACCGGTGGAGATCGTCAGTTCGTTCCGGGTCGTGGCGCGGGAATCGACGGCGTCGAGCTGACGCCGTCGCCGTGCGCGTCATCCCTTCACACCACCGTTGACCAGTCCGCTCACGATCTGTCGCTGGGCGACGATGAAGAACACCACCATCGGGATCAGCACGATCACGCTCAGGGTCATGAACGCGGGCCAGTCCGTCGTGAACTGACCGACGGCCGTATAGACCTGCAGAACGAGTGTCTGCTTCTCGGGTGAGTTGATGAACACGTTCGGCGTGATGAAGTCGTTCCACACCCACATCGTCTGGAACACGCCGACGGTCACGAGGATCGGTCGGATCAGCGGAAGGGCCACCGAACCATAGACCCGGAACGCGCTCGCACCGTCGATGCGTGCCGCCTCGAACAGCTCGATGGGGATGGTGCGCAGGTATCCGATGATGAGGAAATAGCAGAAGATCGATCCCGCCGTGTACATCACGATCAACCCGTTCAACGAGTCGACCAGTTGCACGCCGGCAAGCATGTGATAGAGCGGGATCAGGGTCGACTGCCCGGGTACCAGGAATGCGACGATCAGCACGATGCCGATCACCGTCGCGAACCGGCCTTTGCCCATCAGCACCCCGAATGCGGCCATCGAACCGATCAGCAGCATCAGCGCGATCGAGATCACCGTCACGTACAGCGTGTTGAGAAACGCCTGTGCGATGGGCATGCTCTCGAGGATGCGGATGTAGTTGCTCAGGTTCAGGCCGGTGGGCAGCGACAACGGGTTCGCCGCCGTCTGCTGCTGGGTCTTCAGCGTGTTGGCGAGGATGTAATAGAAGGGCACCGCGATCACGCAGGCCAAAGGGATCATGATGACGCTCAGCAGAATGCCACGGCTTTGTCTCATGAGTAACGCTCCTCGAGCCGACGGGAGACGGCGAGCTGCGCGAGAATGATCAGCCCCACCGCGATCAGGAACAGCACGCTCAGGGCGGATGCCCGGCCGACGTCGGACTGGGCGATGCCGTTCTCGATGATGGTCTGGGTCAGTGTTCGGGTGGCGAAGCCGGGTCCGCCCTTGGTCAAGGTGAACGGCAGGTCGTACACCTTCAGTCCGCCGGTGAGCAGTAGCAACTGACTCACCGAGATGGCCGGGGTCAGCAGCGGCAACGTGAGGTGCCTGAACTCCTGCCATCTGCCGGCGCCGTCGATCTTCGCCGCCTCGAAGACGTCGCTGGGCAGGGCCTGCAGGTACGCCAGGTACAGCATCGCGTGCCATCCGGTCTGAGCCCAGACCGCGACGATGATGACGCTCACCTGCGCCAGCGTCTCGTCCGACAGCCAGGGAATCGGCGCCACCCCGAGATGACCGATGATGGAGTTGATGACGCCGGAGCCGAGCGGACTGAGAATGAACGTCCAGACCAGTCCGAGGATCGCCACGCTCGGCACTGCGGGAAAGAAGAAGATCGAGCGCACGAATCCGCGCCCGAAGAACCGGCGATTGAGTGCGAGCGCCAAGGGGATCGCGAACACGGTGACGAGCACCGTCGTCGCGATCGCGTAGAACAGGGTGAAGCTGAAGGCCGCGACCATCGACGAGTCAGACCAGATCGCGAAGTAGTTCTTCAGGCCGATGAAGCTCGGCGTGCTGACATAGCCGTTGTAGTCGGTGAAGCTGTAGTACAGCGACTGCGCCATCGGTATCAGATACAGCACGACGAACACGACGACGATCGGCAACACGAACCAGTACGGCGCGAAACGCTCGCGCGAGAAGCGGAGCCGCGGACGCGGTTTGGGAATCGCCTCGATCGCCGGAGCGGCCGTGGGTCTTTCCGCGGTGGTGGCGTTGGCCATGTCGTCCTCCCGGGGTGGACGTGATCGGGATAGAGAGTTCGAGAGGTGCGGGCCGGGGCTTTCGCGCGCGGCCCGCACCGGTCGGCTTACTTGACGGACTGCAACTTCGCGTCCAAGCCCTTGGCGACCTGCTCGGGCGTGGTCTTGCCCGCGATGTTCTGCTGCAGGAGGGCCGTGGCTTCGGTGCCCATGACATCACTATGGTCGGGCCAGCTCACGGCAGGAAGATAGAACCGTCCGGCCCGCACTGCCGCAGCCATGTCGGTGAGCGACGGGTCGAGCTTCGGGGTGAAGTCCTTGGTCGTCGTGATCGAGCCGGTCTGCTTCTGGTAGATCTCCACACCCTTCGCGCTCTGCAGGAATCGCACGAACTTCTCCGCGGCAGCCGAATCCTTGGCCTTCGCGTTGATCGCGTAGCCGGGTGAAACCGCACCCGCCCAGTACGTCTTGCCGTCCGTGCCGGGTACGGCCAGGTACTGCAGCTTGAGGTTCGGAGCCGCCTGTTGGATGCTGCCGAGCGCCCAGGAACCCGTGCCGATCATTGCGACCTTGCCCTGCTCGAACTGCTGCGTCACCTGATCACCGGTGAGACCGGCCACGGTGCGCGGCTCCAGCCCCTGGGAGAACAGCGTGTCCCACGTCTTGACCGCGGGCGTCCAGGTCGTCGCGAACGTGGTCTTGCCCGACCAGATCTGCTGGTCCATGCTGCCGCCCAGGGACTCGTTCTGAAGCCCGAGCAGGGCCGCCAGCGTCACCGGGACGCCGTCTCCTCCCTCGTAGAACGGGGTGATACCGGCATCCTTGAGCTTCTTGCACAGCGCGAGGAAATCATCCCAGTTCGTGGGCGCGCTCGTGTAGCCGACCTTCGCGAGCAGGTCTTTATTGACCAGGATGCCGCCGCCCCATGATGCGGTCGCGGCGCCGTAAACCTTGCCGTCCTTGGTATAGGTCGCCTTCGCCGCCTGTGCGAGGTTGCCGATCCAGGGCTCCTTGCTGAGGTCTTTCGCAAAGCCGCCCTGCATGATCTGGACCTTGTTCTCGGCGGTGATGATGAAGACGTCCGGGGCGGTTCCGGAACCGAGCAGCGTCTGCAGCTTCTGGATGTATTGCGGCACCGGCGGTGCGTAGGAGGGCTTCACGATGTAGCCGGGGTTCTCCTTCTCGAATTCGGCGAACACCGGCTGCATCGTCTGCGCGTTGTCCCACGAAAGGAAGGTGACCGTCTTGGAGCCGCTGGAGCCCGATCCGGCGCTGGAGCATCCGGTCAGCGCGACGGCTGTCGCGGCGATCGCCGACAGCGCCACGATGGTGCGCGCGAGTCGCCGACGCCGGGCTGATGGTTGGGTGAGCGTCATTGCTTTCTTCTTTCTCTTGGTGTCGAGGTTGGCTAGGCGTCGAGGACGTTTTCTGCCGGGACATCCGGTTGCGCGGATTCGGCGAGGACGATCGAGTCGGCCGACGGGCTCACGGGCCGGAGCTCGCCGGAGGGCAGGTGATGCAGCGGGTCGATCACGATCTCGCGGTGGAATCCGTCGCCGTTCGGCACGGCGAAGCGATGATAGGCGATCCACCAGTCGTCGGTGTGCGGCATGCGCAGAATCGAGTGATGCCCGGTGGCGAGGATGCCGTTCTCGGGCGACTGCTGCAGCAGCACCCCCCGGTCCTCCCACGGACCGGTCGGGCTCGTTCCGACCCCCCACCGCACCCGGTACGACGGGTCGCGCGTGTCGTTCTCCGACCAGGTCAGGTAATAGATGTCGCCGCGCCGGTGCACATGTGCGGCCTCCCGGAACGTGTCGTGCTGCCATGACTCGACCGAGTCTTCATCGATCGAGAGCAGATCGTCGTGCAGCCGGGCGAAATGGGCGACTCCGTTACCCCAGACCAGGAACGCACTGCCGTCATCGTCGATGAAGATCGACGGATCGATGGCTCGGCCGGTGAATGCGTCTCGCCGCACGATCGGCCGCCCCGAGTCGACGAACGGCCCGAGCGGACTCGTCGAGGTCGCAACGCCGATGTTGTCGTCCGCCGTGAAGTAGAGGTAATAGACCCCGTTCTTCTCGGCCGCCGCCGGGGCCCAGGCGTTGCGCTCGGCCCACTGAACGTCGCGACCTAGACGCAGCACCTCCCCGTGATCGGTCCAGCCTCGAAGATCCTGCGAGGAGAGCACTCGGAATGCCTCGGCTGCCCAGTTCGGCACGCCATCGGTCGTGGGATACAGGTAGAACACTCCGCCGAAGGCGACCAGCGCGGGGTCGGCGTAGTACGAGCGCCCGTCCATCTTGTCGAGATCCACTCTGCGTCCTCCTGGCGGGCGTCGTTGGCTGTGCTCGAAGATTTTATCGATACATATTTGGCTGATCTGTATCGTTACATGCCAGCTGACGGCATGTCAAGTCGAAGGCGTGATCACTGCGCGATCAAGTCGAAGGCACGGTCAGGCAGGTGCGGTCAGGCAGGGCGGTCGCGCGACATCCTGGGCCCACGCCATCGCCAGGGCCCTTCTGCCGTCGAGCCGTCCCGGCGGGAGTGTCAGCGTCGCTTCGGGCGCGCGGCCTCCGACTCGGCCGGCGCCGGCGGCTCAGGCACCACTCGGAGCCCGGAGTTCGAGTTCGCTTCGCGGCTGAGCAGCGTGAGCCAGGCCGGGTTCAGCGGCATGTTGCGGCTGCCCTCATAGGAGAAATAGAGCAGCGAGCTGGGCGATATCCACACCGAGCCGTGCTTGCCGGAGCCGGGACCGCTGACGTCTTCACCGACATCGGGTTCCGCGTCCCAGCTGAACGCGAAGCTCTCCCCGCGTCGTAGCTTGGAGATGATCACGGCTTGAACGTGCTTGAGTGCGCGATCATCGATCTCGATCGCCGGCGCGACCGCGTAAATCATCAAGCCCATGGCAGCTGACATCCTTCCGGCGACCGCGCGGCCCCGTTCCTGATCGTAATCGCGTCGAGCCACGTAGGCGCCCCGGCGCAGGTCAATACTCGACTGCTCTTGACCCCCTTTCACGGGGGGCCTAGCATGTTCACGTAAACATCCGGATGCCTTGGGAGCCTCCGGACCTCCCCATCGGCGACCTTTCGGGGCCTCCACTCAATGTCGAGCAAGCATCTGCGTGCGGGCCAACGCCCCGCGTCGATGCGTGAAGGAAGATCATGCGCAGACACCACCCATCGATCAGAACCGCGCGCGGGCTGGCGGCAGCAGCCTCAGCGGCCACGGCTCTTGCCCTCGTGGTCGCGGTCGGGGCACCCGCCGATGCGTCGCCCGGCGTGCAAACGACGGCGGCCTCGGCCGGTGCGACGCATGCGTCGGCACCCCTGCGTCCCGGTCAGTTCGACGGCGTCAACTGGGCCGACCCGAACGACAACTACGCCAACGGACCCGTCGTGCCGTCCGGCCTGTCCACGTCCGACTCCTATGCCCAGACATACGCGAAGGCGAGCGCCATCGTGGCCGGCTTCCGCGCGAATCTGCACGCCAACACGGTGCGCCTGCCGGTCAATCCGTATTCCGTGGGCACGGCCTGGTGGCAGTCGTACCGCGCGGCCATCGACGCCGCCGAGCACAGCGGATTCAAGGTGGTCCTGGGCTACTGGGAAGGCACCGGTACCGCCAAGGACGGCAAGGTCGACGATCCCGCCGCCTGGTGGTCGATGTGGAACACCCTCACCTCGACCTATCGGCACGACCCGGCCGTCTACTTCGAGCCGATGAATGAGCCGTTCGGATATTCCGAGGCCGACTGGGCGGCTCTGGCCACTCAATGGGTTCAGCGGTATGACAACGTCATCCCGCGGGATCGGATGTTCATCAGCGGCGCCGGCTACAACGACCACGTCGGCTCGGTGTGCTCGGTCGCTGCATTGGACGGCACCTATCTCTCCTTGCACGACTACGGCTTCTGGGGCACGCGTACCTACAGCGAGTGGCTGGGCGACTTCGCCACCCGGATCGGCGGCTGCGCGGATCGCACGGTGCTCGACGAATTCGGTTCGCCCATGACGACCGGCATCGACTACAGCGCCGACAGCACCTCCAGCGACCCCGAGACGAACAACTACGTGGCGTACCTGCAGGCGGCGACCGACACGGTGCGCGCACTCGGCATGGGATCGATCTACTGGCCCGGCCTGCGTAACGGCGACATCTACAGCATGGAGACGCTGCACGGCTCCGGCACCGCGCTGTGGCTGACCACGAACAACGATTCCGGCGCACGTCTCATCCAATGGGGCTGGGGTCGCGGACACACCGCGCCGCACGTGGCGGAGTGAAGCATCCATCGTCGCGGTTGACAAGCCCCTAGAGCCGGTCTCCGCCCGTCCGTAGCGTGGTTGCGGTCAAGACGACCAACCCGCGGTCATCGCGACCGCAACCACGACGGAGGAGCAGCATGGCTCGGGTCACCGAATCGGTGGACGTCAACGTCCCCGTTTCCATCGCATACAACCAATGGACGCAGTTCGAGTCCTTTCCGCAGTTCCTCGACTTCGTCGAATCCATCACCCAACTCGACGACACGCGCACGCACTGGAAGGTCAGCGTGCACGGCGTCGAGCGGGAGTTCGATGCGGAGATCTCCGAACAGCATCCCGATGAGCGCGTCGCCTGGCACAGCATCGGCGGCGACGAGAACCAGGCAGGCGTCGTGACGTTCCACAAGCTGAACGATGAGTCCTGTCGCGTTACGGTGCAGCTGGACTGGGAACCCTCCGGCGCTCTCGAATCCGCCGGCGCTGCGATGGGTGTCGATGATCGCTCCATCAAGAAGGACCTGGAGAACTTCAAGGAGTTCATCGAACGCCGGGGCCAGGAGACGGGCGCCTGGCGCGGCGACGTCGAGCACTGACCGAGCACGACCGAGCACCACGAAGCGGCTGCGCCGAGTGGGCGCAGCCGCTTCGTCGGCCTCGGCGACGTTTCAGCCCGGCTGCGCCGTTCGGCCCAACTGCGCGGACAAGAAGTCGAGCGTCGCATCGAGCGCGATGCGGGCGTCTGGCAGGTCGAGGTGGAATTGGTACTCATGCGGCAGTCGAGGTTCATGGTCGGCAGACCAGAACAGTGTCGTCGTCGGCACGCCGACGGTGCTCAGCGCACGGGCCATCGGCACCGACTGCAGCCAGGTGAGGGCGTCGCCATTGCCCCCGCTGATGTAGGTCGGCGGGTACGCCGAGGTGACGAAGTCGATCGTCGACATCGTCGAGCCGACATAGCTCTGCGACCAGTCCTTCGTTCCGGAATACGCCCATAGCGCCGTCTTGAAGCCCCAGGCGCCGATGCCGGTCAGTTCGGCGAGCGCTCCGAGGTCGTAGACGCCGCAGTTGAGGATCACGGCTTTGAGTCGGCTCGGCGTCATCGCGGGTCGGATGCCGATGAGGTGCGCGTAGTCGGGGTCGGTGATGATGCCGACGAGTTGGCTGGCGAGTTGAGCGCCGGCGGAGTCGCCGGCGAGCACGATGCGCTGGGGATCGATGCCGAGCCGGGCGGCGTGCGCGTCGATGTAGCTCAGCGCAGAGTTCAGCTGGATGAGCGCGGTCGGGTAGGTGGCCTCGGGCCCGACCGTGTAGTTCAAGCCGACGGTGGTGTATCCATGGCCGGCAAGGATGCGCAGGTATGGGTCGACGTCGCGCTTGTCGCCGGAGATCCAGGCGCCGCCGTGGATCCAGACGATCGTCGGCAAAGGCCCGGTCGCGCTGCGAGGTGAGAACACGTCGAGCGTCGTGTCGTGGCCCGCCGACCCGTAGGAGATGTTCGACTGGGCACGCACCGGCGTGCTCGGAACGTGACGGTCCATCTCGGCCGCCGTCGCTTCACCTCCCTTGGTGAAGACCGCGCGGATCACCAACGCAGAAGGCCACGGCGTGCTCGAACCGACAAGGGCGATCATGGCGATGACGGCGACGGCGACGATGGCCGTGAACCACCGGCGGCGGCCCTTCTCGTGGAGCGTGATCGGCTCGGCGTATCCGCGTTGACGCAAAGCAGCTCTCCTGACGCGAGCGGGCGGGACGCCTCAACCCTACTGAACAGGCGAGTCTGCCCCCGGCTCGGCGCGCCCGCTGATCGCGGTCTCGACCAGCCTGGTGAAGGAATAGTGCGCGTTGCTCCAGACTGCGAACAAGAGGATGCCGGGCACGAGGGCCGCGCCCAGCACAGGCTGCACGAGCACGGCCGCGAGGGTGATCCCGGTGAGTGCGAGCGCCATGACGCTGAAGTACCACCGACGCAGCGCCAGATACACCGCCGCCTTCACGATCGCGCGGGCCGAGACGTGCGGATAGAGCGCGAATCCGGCGAGCGCGACAATGGCGACGGCCACCGTGGTCAGCGCCAGCACGAGCAGGGTCGGGCCGAGCAGCGGAGCCCAGATCGTGCCGGCGAACGCGGTCAGATCGGCCATCGTGATCCCCACGACCGCCGCCGTCGCCGCGCCCAGCAGAGCGGCTCGAACGATTCTGGTGCGGTAACCGCGCCAGAACGCCCGTACCGGGCGGGGAGGACCGTCGTCGACCATCGCGCGGAAGCCCGCGAAGGCGCCCACCATCGAGGGAGCGACGGTGAGGGAGAGCAGCAGCAGGAGCGGCCAGGATGCCAGCGGGTCCGGCACCAGCAACAGCGTGACCGCCAGCGGCAGGTTCGTGACGACGAGGGCCGCATTGACGGTCAGCGCCGTGTAGACGAACCCGAACACGGCCTCGAACGTGCCCTGCGATACCGAGAACCGCGCGGATCGGCCGCCGGGAGCCGTGGCCGTCATCCCTTCATCCCGCTCGTCGCGATGCCGCGGATGAAGTACCGCTGCCCGAACAGGAAGATCAGCAGGATCGGCACGACCGAGACCACGGAACCCGCCATGATGAGCGCGTACTGCGCCGAGTACTGCCCGATGAAGGAGCGCAGGCCGATCTGCACCGTCCAGAGGTTGTTGCTCGAGAGGTAGATGAACGGCCCCATGTAGTCGTTCCACGTGTTGACGAACGTGAGAAGCGCCAGCGATGCGAGCGCGGGCTTCGACAGCGGCAGGATGATGCGTGCCCAGATTCCGTAGTCGCTCAACCCGTCGATGCGCGCCGCCTCGCTCAGCTCGTCGGGGATCGTCAGGTAGTACTGACGCATCAGGAACACCCCGAACGCACCGAAGGCCTGCAACAGGATCAGCGCCCAGAACGTGTTCGTCAGCCCGACCTTCTGCATCATGATGTACTGCGGAATCATGTACGCCTGCCACGGCACCGCGATGGTCGCGATGTAGGCGAGGAACAATGCGTCCCTACCGGGGAACCGGATCTTCGAGAACCCGTATGCCGCGAAACTGCCGGTGAGCACCTGCAGCATCGTGATCACGACCGAGAGCAGCGCGGAGTTGCCCAGGTAGCCTGCCAGCGGAATCTGCTTCCAGATCTGCGCGTAGTTGCTCCAGACGAATTCGGTCGGCCACCATTGCACCGGCACCGAGAGCACCTGGTTGTCGTGTTTGAACGATGACGACAGCATCCAGATGAAGGGAATGAGCACAACAGCGAGCAGCACGACCAGCACGACGTACAGCAGCGCGCGGCCGAGCACCGAACGGGTGCGTCGCGAACCGGGCCTGCGACCGGGCCGGCTCGGAATTGCGGCGCCGAGCGCGGCCGACTCCAGTTCCTGGGTGAGGTCTGAGGTGAGCGTGGACATCAGCGCTCCCGTCTTTGTTGCAGCTTGAATTGGAACACCGTGATCACCAGCACGATGAGGAACAGCACGAGCGAGATCGCCGACGAGTAGCCGAACTGGCCTTGCACGATGCCGTCTTGATAGATCAGCTGGGAGAGCACGGTCGTCGCACGTCCCGGGCCGCCCTGCGTCATGACGATGATCAGGTCGAACACCTTGAAACTCGAGACGCTGAGCATCACGAGCACGAAGAATGTCGTCGGTCGCAGGCTGGGCAGGGTGATGTTCCGGAATTTCTGCCAGCGCCCGGCGCCGTCGACCTCGGCCGCTTCGTAGTACTCCTGGGGGATCGCCTGCAGACCAGCCAGGTAGAGCACCATGTAGTAGCCCATGTCGCGCCAGACGCTCGTGATGATCACCGCGGGCAGCGCCCACGTGGTGCTCGCCGTCCACCCGGGCGGGTGCGCGATGCCGATCAGTTGCAAGAACTGATTGATCGGGCCGCTCGTCGGGTCGAAGAGCATGTTCCACACGATGGCGACGGCGACCAGCGAGGTGATGTACGGAAAGAAGATCGCGACCCGGAAGAATGCGATGCCGCGCAGCTTCTGATTGAGCAGCAGCGCCAGGCCCAGCGCGATCGCCAGCGTGAGCGGAACATGCCCGAGCGCATAGAGGAAGGTGTTCTGCAGGGCGATCCAGAAGTTCTCGTCGCCGAGCATCCGGGTGAAGTTGCCCAGCCCGGCCCAGGTGGGCGGGTTGTAGGCATCCCAGTTCGTGAACGCGAGCACGAGGGCGGCGATCACAGGAACGAGGGTGAAGAGCGCGAAGCCGATGAAGTTCGGCAGGATGAAGCTCCAGCCGACCAGGATGCTCTTGCGGCGCATCCGTCTGCTTCGCGTCGCGGGGCTGCGCACCGTGCGCTGCGCTGTGGTTGTCATCTCGCGTGCCGTTCTCGGTCGTTGTGCTGGGGATGCGGGGTGCGGCCGGCCTGGGGCCGTCGCACCCCGCGACGCGCTACTGGTGCAGCACCTCGGTCTTCACACGCTTCTCCATCTCGGCGATGCCAGCGTCGACCGACTTGCTTCCGGTCATGATCAGCTGATGCTCCTGATTCAGGATGTTGCCGATCGCGGCCGTGTCGGAACTCACGGGCAGATCGGGCTTGATCACATCCGGGTTGAACGCCTTCTTCGACGTCGCGTCCTGCGGCATGCCGTCGAGCCCGAAATACTGGCTCGTGATCGCGTCGCTGTGATACGCCGGCACGATGCCGATGGACGCCACGGCCTTGGCTCCCTCGGCCCCTGCTGCGAACTGGATGAACTTCTTCGCCGCGGCGACGTGCTTGGCGTTCTTGTTGATGCCGAAGCCGGTCGGTCCGCCGTCGGTCGTGATCGTTCCATTCGCGGCGACCTGCGGAAGGGGCGCGATTCCCCAGTCGACCTTGGTAGTGCCCGCCTTCTCGTCGGCCAGCAGCGGCGCGATGAGCCAGGTGCCCATCGGCACCATCGCGGCCTTCTGCGTCTCGAACATGTTCTGGTATCCGGTCTGCTGGCTGTTGGCGGTCGCCCAGTTGAGGATCGACCCGGCCTTCTGCATGCCGAGCGTCAGGTTGTACTGGTCCTTCATCCATCCGTAGGACGGCTTGGTGGCGTCGCTGCCGGTCTGCACCGCTGCGATGCCCTGCACCATCGAGTTCCAGGTGTGGATGTAGGCGCCGTACACCTTGCTCGATCCGGAGCCCTTGGTGAGCTTCTTCGCATCGGCGGCGAATTCGTCCCAGGTGAGGTTGGCCGGGTCGGCGATGCCCGCTGCTTTGAACATCGTCTTGTTGTAGTAGAGCACGGAGAAGTCCTGCCGATACGGGATCGCATAGTGCGTTCCCTGGTAGTCGTAATCCTTCAACGCCGGGATCTTGTCGGCCGGCAGCTTGCTCGCGATGCCGTTGAGGTCGACGAACTGCTTGTGCGCGGCGTAGCCCGCGTAATCGGTCAGGTTCTTCACCGTGATGATGTCTGTCGAATCACCGCCGGAGAGCATGGTGGTGACCTTGTCTTCGTAGTTCGCGGCGAGGATGTCGACCGGCTGGATCGTGATGTCGGGATTCGCCTTCTCGAACGCGTCGAAGAGCGCCTTGAATTCGGGCGTCTGTGCGTAATTCCAGACCGATACCGTGAGGGTGGTCTTGCCTCCGGCGTTCGTCGTTCCGCTCGAGGGCGAGCCGGCACAGCCGGCGAGCACGAGCGCTGTCGCGGCAACGGATGCTGCGATCAGGGTGCGCTTGAGACGCATGGTCTAACTCCTTTGTTATGTGGTGGTTTGTTCGGTGCGGGTCGTGGGATGAGGGTGGTTGCCGCCCGGTCAGGCGCCGAGCAGCAGGTCGTCGCGCGAGAGTTCCGCGCGCAGCGGTTCGCCGCGCACGAATCGTGCGAGCTCGTCGAGTGCCCCGTCGGTGAGCCGGTGCAACTCGGATCCGAGCGAGCCTGCGATGTGCGGGGTGACCATCACGTTCGGCAGGTCGTAGAGCACCGAGCCGGCCGGCAACGGCTCGGGCTCGGTGACGTCGATGATCGCGTTCAAGCGCCCGGAGGCGCATTCGCGTTCCAACGCGGCGGTATCGATCAAAGACCCACGTGCGGTGTTGATCACCGTCGCGTGAGGCGGCAGCGCCGCAAGCTCGTTCGCGCCGATCATGTTGTGCGTGCTCGGCAGTTGCGGGGCGTGCAACGAGAGCACGTCGAGTCGGGGCAGCATCTCGTCGAGCTCGACGAGCTCCGCTCCGGCGGCGGCGACTTCGAGCGGGTCGGCGTGCGGGTCACTGACCAGGCAGTGCACGTCTTCGAGTTGCTGAACGAGCTGCACCACCTTGCGGCCGATGCGCGAGAACCCGACGATGCCGATCGTGCGGGCGAGATTGCCGAGGCCGCCGAAGGCGTCGACCGCGACATCGCGACGATCGCGGGCCGCGGCGGCAAGGAACGGCGCCTTCTTGCCCGCCATCACGATGGCGGCGAAGGCGAACTCGGCCACCGGGATCGCGTTGGCGTCCGCCGCGTTGGATGCCAGAACGCCGCGCTCCCAGAACTCCTCCGTGACGTGCGGCCGGATCGTGCCGGCGCAGTGGAACATGGCCTGCAGCAACGGCATCCGCTCGAGCCGGCTCGCGGTCAGGCGCGGCGCGCCCCATCCGGTGAGCAGCACCTGCACGGACGCAAGGCGTTCGGCGAGCCCGGAGTCGTCGAGGTCGCCCGTCCAGACCGGGTCGCCCAGCGTGGCCAGCGAGCGCAGCCGATCAAGGCGCTGCGCGTCGAATTGCGCTTCGAACGCCTCGCGACCCATCAGGATCAGGGCCTCGGGAAGGGTCGGCGGTGTCATCGGTTCGGGCGCTCCAGGAAGTCGAGGGGAGGTTTGCGATCGCTCGGCCGAGGCGTTGCATCGTCGCAGTAATCAGTACATACTCGTCTTCGAAAGCAGTCAAACACTTCGATCAGACTCGAACATAATCGATCCGTTCTATTCAGACAGGTGCGTCGCCGATGCCGACCTCGACCCCGCACGAGCAGCGGAACACGCCGGGCCCACTGCTCGGCCTGTGGGGTGATCGCGGCGCCGAACGCGCGCTCGCGCACAGCCTCCGGGGGGCACCTGACCGCACCGGCATCCCGACCATCGAAGATCGCGCCGCCTGGAGCGCGATGGATGCCGGGACGATCGCCGCCGTCGCCGTCGAGGCAGAGCTGGAGCGGGGCACGGCGTGGCCGCAGGCGCTGGCATCCGACTATGCGCGATTCTTCCGCGACGGCAACCGCACCGCATACGAGTCCGTCGTCGCGGCACGTCAGGCCCGACTCACCCGGGCAGCGGTCATGGGCGCGCATACGGCAGGCGAGGGCTGGCTCGACGAGGCGGCCGACGGCGTCGTGCTGCTGTGCGAGCAGAGCAGCTGGTCGTGGGCCGCGCACGACGACACGTTCGCGCGACACGGCCGCGTGATCCCGACGGCGGACTCGCCCTACGTCGACCTGGGCGCCGGCGAGGTCGTCGCCCAACTGGCGTGGGTCGACCGCATCCTCGGTCCCGCACTGGGGAACCGGGTGCCGGGGCTGCGCGAGCGCGTACGGCACGAGGCAGAACTGCGCGTGTTCGGGCCCTTTCTCGAGCGCGACGACTGGTGGTGGCTCGGCCTGTACCGCACGCCCATCAACTGGACTCCGTGGATCGCCGGCAATATCGTCAGCGCGGCGATCATGCTCTGCGACGACGATGAGCGCAGGGCGCGCATCGTGGCACGCGCGATCGGAGCACTCGATCGGTTCGTCGCGGCGCTGCCGCCCGACGGCGCGATCGATGAAGGATGCGCCTACTGGTGGAACGGGGCCGGACGCATGTTGGAGTGCCTCGAACTGCTGACGCGGGCGACCGCCGGCGAACTTGACGCGAGCGGCCTGGCCGTCGTGCGCCAGACGCTGCGGTTCCCTATGCGGATGCAGCTCGGCGGGCCCTGGTATGTCAACGTCGCAGACGGCCCCGCACGTGCCACCGGCCGGCAGCCCTGGCACGTGCCGTTCCGCTGGGGACTGCGCACCGGCGATCCCGACGTGACCGCGCACGCTGCCGGCCAGCGGGAACCGGGCGCCCCGGTCGCATCCGTTTCCTCCGGTCTGGCACGCCTGCTGCACGCTCTCACCGATCGCGACTGGGTGGATGCCACCCCGGCCGCGCCGCCGCTGCCGCGCCGGGTCTGGCTGCCTTCGGTTCAGCTGCTCGTCGCACGCGAACGAGGCGGCGACCAGGGCGGACTCGCTCTGGCCGTCAAGGGCGGCCACAACGGCGAGAGCCACAATCACAAAGACCTGGGCTCATTCATCGTGGCGCTCGACGGCGTTCCGCTGATCGTCGATGTCGGTCAGCCGACCTACACGGCGCAGACGTTCGGCGCCGACCGGTACGGCATCCGGGCGATGCAGAGCGGCTGGCACAACACGGCAGCCCCGTTCGGACTCGAGCAGGGCGAAGGACCGGACTTCCGCGCCGACCTGGTGGATGCCCCGGTGTTCGCCGACGACGCCGACACGGTCGCGTTCGAGCTCGCGGGCGCGTATCCCGTGCCCGATCTCGCTGGTCGAGCACTCACCTGGCAGCGCACCGCGACTCTCGACCGCAGCCGACGCCGCATCACGATCCGCGACGCCTGGCGCCTCCCGCGGTGCGAAGACGCCGCGCCGACGAGCATCCACCTGGTGCTCGCCGGGGAGGCGACGGTGCTCGGCAACCGGGCGACCGTGCGGCATCCCGACGTGGCATCCCCCCTCACGATCGCGTGGGACGACCCCGGGACGCAGGCATCCGTTCAGCACTGGATGCTCGAGGATCCGCTGCTGACCGCCAGCTGGGGTGACCACCTCACCCGGATTGCACTCATCCCGCCGCACGCGGAACAGGGCGCGTTGGTGCTGACGATCGGAGCGGAACGATGACGGAACAAGAGAACGGCGCACGACTGTTCGGGTTGCAGCGCCGGGAGCGGCTGATGGATGAGCTGCGCACGCACGGCTCCGTCTCGGTGCACGAGATCGCCGCCCGGTTGCAGGTGAGTGAGCTCACCATCCGCCGCGACATCAACACCCTGGCGAAACAAGGGCTGGTCACCCGTGTGCACGGGGGAGCCACCCTGCGCAGTTCGATCGAGCCGAACCTGGCGGCCTCGATCGGCTCCCGCGACCCGGCCATGAACCGGTACACGATCGGCATGGTCGTGCCGTCGCTCGACTACTACTGGCCGCAGATCGTCAACGGCGCCCGTGCCGCCGCCACCCAGGCGCAATCCCGCATCGTGCTGCGCGGATCGTCCTACGACGTGGGCGACAACCGCAGACAGGTGCAGGTGCTGGCGAACACCCCGGGGGTACACGGCTTGATCGTCGCGCCCGACACGTCCGGCGACGCGGGCCTGGAGATGCTCGCGTGGCTCGACGGGCTGCCGATTCCGGTGGTGCTCGCCGAGCGCCGTGCGACGGCGGCGGCTGCGGCGCACCGCCTCGAGTCGGTGGCGACCGACCACGCGTACGGCGCGAGCCTTGCGGTGCGCCATCTGCACTCCGCCGGGCACCGCCGCATCGGGCTGCTCGCCGAACCGTTCAGCCCGACGACGGCGCACGTTCGACGCGGCTGGCAGGAGACATTGGTGTCGCTCGGGCTTCCGCTCGACGTGGTGAACGCCGACGCCGTCGGCTTCGACGTCGCGGAACGCGACGGTGCACTGGACGACATCATCCGGCAGTGCCACTCCACCGGCACGACAGCACTGATCATCCTCTCCGACCCGCAGGCCGTGGCGTTCGTTCAGCACTGCGTCGACAAGGGGGTGCGCGTGCCGGAGGACCTCGCGATCGTGGCCTACGACGACGAGGTCGCACACCTGGGCGACCCGGCGATCACCGCGGTGCGGCCGCCGAAGCAGTTCGTCGGGCGCGAGGCCGTCGAGATGCTGATCGCGCGACTGGAGTCCGGTCGGCGACGACCGATCCACCGCCTCGAACTCAATCCGGAGCTGGTCGTGCGGGAGTCGTCCATCGTGGCGCAGCCTGCGAGAAGCGAGAAACCGAGAGAAGCGACCGCATGACGCCCCTGACCCTGCCGGCCGAAGACCGTGCCCGCTCGCCGCACACCGGCCTCACCCGGGAGCACTGGGCCACGGTGGCGGATCAACTGCTGCTCGCGCTGCGTCCCTACTTCTCCTCGACCCGCGCGCGGGTACTGCCGCCGGGCCGCACGAGTTCCTCCGGCAGCGACAGCGACGGCCTCGAGGGCTTCGCCCGGTCGTTCATGCTCGTCGCCTTCCGGATGGTCGGCGAGAACGGCGACGATCCGCACGGCCTGCTCGACTGGTACCGCGACGGCGTGATCGCCGGCACCGATCCGTCGAATCCGGAGCGATGGCCCCGGCCGGGCACGGTGCCGCAGGCGAAGGTGGAGGCGGCATCCGTGGCGCTCGGGTTGCAACTGACCCGCCCATGGCTCTGGGACACGCTCGACGAGAGGGCGCGAGCCAACGTGATCGACTGGTTCGCGGAGGTGATCAACGGCTGGTATCCGCCGAACAACTGGCTGTGGTTCCGGGTCGCGGTCGAGACGTTCCTGGCATCCGTCGGAGGCCCGTTCGACAAGGCTGATATCGCTGCCGACCTCGCTCTGTTCGAGTCGTACTACCGCGAACACGGCTGGTATGCGGACGGGCCGGGACGCTCGTTCGACTATTACTGCGGCTGGGCCATGCAGTTCTACCCGCTGCTCTGGGCCGGCTGGGATGCCGCCAAGCCGTTCGGTTCCGAGTCGCTCGCCCCGGTGTGGCGCGAGCGGCTGGCCGACTACCTCGACGACTACGTCACGCTGATCGGCGGCGACGGCATGCCCGTGATGCAGGGGCGCAGTCTGATCTACCGGTTCGCCGCGGCGGCACCGCTGTGGATGGGAGCCGCTTCGGGGGCGGCCCGGCTGGAGCCCGGGTTGATCCGGCGGGCCGCGAGCGGCATCCTGCGCGCCTACCTCGACCATGGGGTGCCGGATGACCGTGGCCTGCTCACGCTCGGACTGTTCGGCGAATGGCCGGGGCTGGCGCAGACCTACTCCGGTTCGGCCTCGCCGTACTGGGCCGCGAAGGGGATGTTCGGGCTCGCGCTGCCCGCCTCGCATCCGGTCTGGACCGCGGTCGAGCAGCCCCTGCCGATCGAGCTCGCCGACGTCTCCCGGGTGATCGCGGCGCCGGGCTGGTTGGTCAGCGGCACGCGCGCCGACGGCATCGTGCGTGTGGTGAACCATGGCACCGACCACGCGGGACCGGGCGACGCCACGACGGATTCGCCGATCTACGCCCGACTCGGATACTCGAGCGCGACGATTCCACCGCTGACCGGCGGCACGATCGACTCGCCGGTGGACTCGTCGGTGTCGGTGCTGGATGCCTCCGGCCGGGCCAGTCATCGCACGGGTTTCGAACTCGTCGCCGCCGCCGATGATGGTGCGACCGCATTCGGCGCCTCGATCCAACACGCTCACTGGGTGGACGTCGTGGGCAGCACGACACGTGACCACGGCTCGGGCAGGCAAGGCATCGTGACCTCGGGACCACGTCTCGCGGTCGCATCACTGGTGCGCGGCGCCTGGGAGCTTCGGTTCGTACGCGTGCTCGACGACGGCGGAGCAGAGCGCGACAGGTCGCCGGTGCCGCTGCGCTTCAGCGGGTGGCCGCTCGCGGCGGCTGGGGCCGAAGCGATCGGCTCCGCGGCCGGCTCAGGTACTTGTGAGGGCGAGGTGGTCGTGACGGCCGGGCGCCTCACCTCCCGCTTGATCGCGCTCGGCGGCCTCACCGACGTGCGCGCCCGCATCCATACCGACTCAGACGTCTCACCGCTCGGCAGTGCGAGCGCCGTGCCCTGGTTGGATGCCGCGCTCACGCCCGGCGCCCTCGCCGCGGTCGCCGTGTGCCTGAGCGGCGACGGGGCGGTGGCCCCTGCCCCATCGGTGGAACTCTCGGGTCACGAGGTCGTGGTGACGTGGGGCGATGGCGCGCTGTGGCGCGGAGCGCCCCTGCCGGCGTGACGCACGGCCGACCGACGGAGCTCAGGCGTTCTGGAGCTCAGCGATCACGATCTTCTTCTGGGCCATCATCACGCCGATCTGTTCGGGTCGACGGGTCAGCTCACCCATGTTCTCCGGGATGATCTGCCAGCTCACGCCGAACCGGTCCTTGCACCAGCCGCACTGCTCCGCCTCCGGCACGTGCGACAGCTTGGCCCAGTAGTGGTCGATCTCCTCCTGATCCGCGCAGGAGACGACGAACGAGATCGACTCGTTGAACGTGAACAGCGGCCCGCCGTCGAGACAGGTGAAGTCGACTCCGTTCAGAGTGAACCGGCCGTTCAGCACCCTGCCGGACTTTCCGGCGAAGTGCTCGTCGAGGGACTCGTCGGGATACTCGACGATCGAGGTGATGCGGGAATTCGGGAACACGTCGACGTAATAGGCCATCGCCTCCCGCGCCCGGTCATCGAACCACAGACACGGCTGGATGGGTGCGAGCTCGGCCATCGGAACCTCCTTGTTCGACCTCGTGCTTTCTGCCCGTTCTAGCGCAGCCCGACGGTGCCCGCAACCGCGCGCGTCGCCG
>DATMTS010000103.1:0-1591 GCA_035564555.1 Humibacter sp. | reverse complement strand
AGCGCGATCTCGTTCGGCGTCTTCTGACGCGAAGCACCCTCCACCAAAGCGATCATGCGATCCACGAAGGTCTCGCCGGGTCGGCTGGTGATCCGCACCACGATGCGATCGGAGAGCACACGGGTGCCGCCGGTCACCGCGCTGCGGTCGCCTCCGGACTCCCGCACGACCGGCGCCGATTCTCCGGTGATCGCCGACTCGTCCACCGTGGCGATGCCGTTGATCACGTCGCCGTCGCCCGGGATAAGCTCACCGGCGGTCACGACCACCACGTCGCCGAGGCGGAGGTCGCTCGAGGCAACCTGCTCGATGGTCGCGGACAGGGCATCCGGCTGGGCTTCGTCGTAGCGGGGGATCCGGTGGGCGAGCGTCGTCGAACGCGTCTGCCGCAGGGTGGCGGCCTGCGCCTTGCCTCGGCCCTCGGCGACCGCCTCCGCGAGATTCGCGAACACGACGGTGAGCCAGAGCCAGACGGCGATGCTCCAGGTGAAGGCCAGCCCGGCGGGACCAGCTCCCGCGGCGCCCACGAACGGCTGGGCGATCGCCACGACCGTCGTGAGCGCGGCTCCCACCTCGACGATGAACATGACCGGATTGCGCCACATCGAGCGCGGATCCAGTTTGCGCAGCGCACCCGGGAAGGCAGCCAGCAGCTGTGCGGGCGTGAAGGACCGCGGTGGCGCCGGCGTCTTCGGGGTGGTCGTCGGCGTGATCGGCGAGGTGAGCGTGGTCAGGGTCATTTCAGTCCTTCCGCCAGCGGGCCCAACGCGAGAACGGGAAAGTAGGTGAGGGCCGATACGAGCACGATCGTCCCGGTGAGGAGCCCGACGAACTGCGGGCGGTGCGTCGGCAGTGTCCCGGCGTTCGCGGGGACCTTCCACTGAGAAGCGAGGGCGCCGGCGAGCGCCAGGACGAAGACGATCGGCAGGAACCGGCCGAAGAACATCGCCACCCCGAGCGCCGTGTTCAGCCAGGGCGTCGCCGCCGTCAGCCCCGCGAAGGCCGAGCCGTTGTTGTTGGCCGCCGACGCGAACGCGTACAGCACCTCCGTGAACCCGTGCAGCCCCAGGTTCAGGATGGACGTCTTCGCGACGTCCGCCCGGATCGCCGGGATCGCGAACGTCAGCCCAGTGCCGATCAGCACGATGGCCGGAGTGGCGAGGATGTAGAGGCTCGCCAGCTTGATCTCGCGCGGCCCCAGCTTCTTGCCTAGGTACTCCGGAGTCCGGCCGACCATGAGACCGGCGACGAACACCGCGATGACCGCGACGACGAGGATCCCGTACAGCCCTGAGCCCACGCCTCCCGGCGCAATCTCGCCGAGCATGACGTTGATCAGCGCCATCATGCCGCCGAGCGGCCCGTAACTGTCGAGCATCGAGTTGACGGCACCGGTGGAGGTGGTGGTGCTTGCGGTGTTGAACAGGGTCGAGCCCAGGACCCCGAACACCGTCTCTTTGCCCTCCATGGATCCGCTCGTCGCCTCGAACAGCGTCATGGCGACCAGCGAGACGGTGAACAGCAGCCCCATGGTGGCCAGGATCGCGTACCCCTGCCGCTTGTCGCCGACCATCGTGCCGAAGGTGCGGGG
>DATMTS010000102.1:0-11815 GCA_035564555.1 Humibacter sp. | reverse complement strand
GATGTGATCGGAGGCCGACCACGCGCCACGCGCCACGCGCCACTTCTCACGCCGTGCGCCAGAAATTCTGGCGCAGCGCGCGAGAAATGGCGCAGGGCGGAAAAGCAACGACCTCGCCGGCGCCAGCCCCAGCATGCATCCCGGCGCGGGCCGCAGGCGCCCGCCGGGACGACGCGACCCGGCCGCGGCCCGGGCCCACCTAGAGCAGGGGCGCGATGCGTTCCCGGACGGCGTCGGCGAGCACGTCGACGGGCAACGTCGCATCCAACACCAAGAAGCGCTCGGGCTCGTCTTGTGCCAGCCGCAGGTACGCGCCGCGCACGCGCGCGTGGAACTCCGCCTTCTCTGCTTCCAGCCGGTCGTATCGAGTGCGTGCTCGGTCGAGTCTGGCGCGCGCGAGTGTCTCGTCGAGGTCGAACAGGAATGTGACCTCCGGCAGCAGGCCCTCCGCGGCCCAGAGGGAGAGGTCTCGCACCTCGGCAGCATCCAGAACTCGTCCGACGCCCTGATAGGCGACGGACGAGTCGAGATACCGATCCTGAATGACGATATCGCCTCGACTGAGCGCCGGCCGCACCACGGTCGCGATGTGCTGCGCACGGTCGGCGGCGTAGAGCAGCGCCTCGGCCCGCGGAGCGATGTCGCCCCGGTGATGCAGCACGAGTTCGCGCACCTCGACGCCGACTTCCGTGCCGCCCGGCTCGCGTGTGCGCAGAGTGGAACGGCCCTGTTCGCGCAGCCAGGTCTCGAGCAGCCCGGCCTGCGTCGACTTGCCTGAACCGTCACCGCCTTCGAAGGTGATGAAGATCCCGGATGATGCTGCCGCCACGCCTAGGACGCCTTCTTCGTCGAGGCCTTCTTCGCCGTCGGCTTCTTCGCTGCAGCCTTCTTGGCCGGGGCCTTCTTCGCCGGCGCCTTCTTGGAGGTCGCCGGTCCCTTCGCCCGTTTGTCGGCCAGCAACTGCTGGGCGCGTTCGAAGTCGATCTCTTCGACGGTCTCGCCGCGTGGAATCGTCGCGTTCGTCACACCGTCGGTGACGTAGGCGCCGAATCGGCCGTCCTTGATCCGGATGGGCTTGCCGCTGACCGGGTCGGCGTCGAACTCCTTCAACGCACTCGACGCGCGCCGCGCGCCGTACTTGGGTTGCGCGAAGAGCTCCAGCGCACCGGACAGGTCGATGGCGAAGATGTCGTCTTCGCTGGTGAGCGAACGGGTATCGGAGCCCTTCTTCAGGTACGCGCCGTATCGGCCGTTCTGGGCCAGGATCGGCTCACCCGACTCCGGATCCTCCCCCACGGTGCGCGGCAGGTCGAGCAGTCGAAGCGCGGTGTCCAGATCGATCGTCGCGATGTCCATGCTCTTGAAAAGGGATGCCGTGCGCGGTTTGATCGCCGCGGCCGCCTTCTTGGTCGGCTTCTTCTTCGGAGGCTCGGTCACCTCGCCCGTCTCGGGGTCGACGACGATCGCGCCCAACAGGGATGCCGCGGCCGCGGCGTCCGTCGCCGACGATTCCACCGCTTCGGGCTCGGTCTCGGTGACGTACGGGCCGAATCGGCCGTCTTTCGCCACGACGATCTTGCCGTCGCCCGGGTTGAGACCGAGAACGCGATCGGTCTGCACGGGTGCCTCGATGAGCTCGCGCGCCTTCGCGGGTGTCAACTCGTCCGGAGCCAGTTCCGGCGGGATGTTCACCCGGCGCGGTGTGGCATCCGGGTCTGCGCCCTCGTCGACGACCTCGAGATACGGTCCGTACTTGCCGATCCGCAGGGTGACGTCGTCGGCGATGCGCACCGAGTTGATCTCGCGCGCATCGATCTCGCCGAGATTGTCCACGACTCCGCGCAGCCCCCGGTGCTTGCCAGCGCCGAAGTAGAAGCCCTTGAGCCACTCCGCGCCCGACTCGTCGCCACCTGCGATGCGGTCGAGATCGTCTTCGAGCTCGGCTGTGAAGTCGTACTCGACCAGATCGCCGAAGTAGTCCTCGAGCAGGCGCACCACCGAGAACGCGATCCAGTTCGGCACGAGGGCCTGGCCCCGCAGGGTGACGTAACCGCGGTCGATGATCGTGGAGATGATCTGCGCATAGGTCGATGGACGGCCGACGCCCATCTCTTCGAGCGCTTTCACCAGGCTCGCCTCGGTGTAGCGCGGCGGTGGGGCGGTCTCGTGTCCCTTCGCTTCGACGTCCGCGACGACCAACGACTGGCCGACGGTCAACGGCGGCAGTTTGGCGTCGCTCGAACCGGCGTCCTGATTGCGTTCCTCGTCGCGTCCCTCTTCATAGGCGTGCAGGAAACCGCGGAAGGTGATCACCGTTCCGCTCGCGGTGAACTCGGCGACCGTGCCGTCGAGTTCACCGCCGTTGATTCGGGCCTCGATCGCGACGGATGCTGTCTGCCCCTTGGCGTCGGCCATCTGGGAAGCGACGGTGCGCTTCCAGATCAGGTCGTACAGTCGAAGGTCGTTGCCGCGCAGCACCGATGACAGCTCGGCCGGCGTGCGGAAGGCCTCGCCCGAAGGCCGGATCGCCTCGTGCGCCTCCTGAGCGTTCTTGTTCTTGCCGGTGTAGATGCGCGGCTTGTCGGGAACCGTCTCGGCGCCGTACAGCGCCGTCGCCTGGGCACGGGCCGCGTTCGTGGCCTGCTGCGACAACGAAGGGGAATCGGTGCGCATATAGGTGATGTAGCCGTTCTCGTACAACGACTGTGCGACGCTCATCGTCTGCCTGGCCGAGAAGCGCAGCTTGCGCGCCGCTTCCTGCTGCAAGGTCGAGGTCGTGAACGGCGCGGCAGGGCGGCGAGAATACGGCTTGGAGTCGACCTTGCTCACGGTCGCGTCGGTGCCGTCGGCGCGCAACGCCTCGGCGAGCGCCTCGGCCGCCCCCTCGTCGAGCACCGTGGCGGATCCGGTCAGCTGCCCACGGTCGTCGAAGTCCCGTCCGGTGGCGACCCGGTTGCCGCGCAGCCGTGCCAAGCGCGCCTCGAACGGAGCAGCATTCTCGCCAGGCGCGAAGCCCGCCGTGAGGTCCCAGTACGCTGCCGGCACGAACGCGAGCCGTTCACGCTCCCGGTCCACCACCAGCCGGGTGGCCGGCGACTGCACCCGACCTGCGGACAGCCCCGGCCCGACCTTGCGCCACAGCACCGGCGAGACCTCGTAGCCGTACAACCGGTCGAGCACACGACGGGTCTCCTGCGCGTCGACGAGCGCCGTGTCGATCTCGCGCGTGTTGTCGCGCGCCTTTTGGATGGCATCCTTGGTGATCTCGTGGAACACCATTCGTTTGACGGGAACCTTGGGCTTGAGCACCTCGAGCAGGTGCCACGCGATGGCTTCGCCTTCGCGGTCTTCATCGGTGGCGAGCACGAGTTCGTCGGCGCTCTTCAGCGCGCGCTTGAGGTCGGCGACCGTCTTCTTCTTCTGCTCGGAGACAACGTAGTACGGCTTGAACCCGTTCTCGACGTCGACGCCGAACTTGCCCAACGCACCCTTCTTCAGGTCGGCGGGGAGGTTCTTCGGCTCGATCAGATCGCGGATGTGACCGACGGATGCCATCACCTCGTACCCGTCGCCGAGGTATTGCGCAATCGACTTGACCTTCGTCGGCGACTCGACGATGACCAGTTTCTTCGTGCCAGGCACCTGACTCCTTATATATCCATGCGGATGCGTCGCTGTGGCCGAGCCGTTGCTCGCGTGCTCATCTCGACCCGGGCAATGAAAGTCGGTGCGTCGTTACGGCTGTCCACGAGCCGCGCCGCTCCATCAGGCACACCATACACACTGATACCGGTCGGCCGCCGAATCGAGTCGCTGTGCGTCACCCCTCTTTCCAGTGACGGCGGCCCCCTTGACCCGCCGCCGGGCGGGAGGACAATGACCTACATGGGCACTTCACCAGCTGACACCTACACGGCGAAACTGACAGACGGGCCGCTCGAGGGTAAGACGATCCGCACCGAGTTCCTTGAGTCGGGCGATCCCCGTCCGCGCATCGAGATTCCGGTCGAGAACGGCGAGAAACGATATCTCTACGCCCGCAGCGGCGGTGTCGAATACGCATCGGACGATCAATCGGACGAACGCCCGAGCGCCGTCGACTACCGCTATCTCGAGGCAGTCTTCGACTGAAGCCGGAGGCGGCCGAGTACTCGAGGCCGTCGGCTTCGAGTGTAGGGAGACGCCGCCACAGCGCCAGCGCCGACGCACGTTCCCGGCCACCGACTTCCGCTCGGATCACGGCGACCGCGCGGAGGCGCCCGGTGGCCCGGCCCGTGCGGCAACCGTGATCGTCAACCCGAGCCAATTCGATGAAGCGGTCACCGTCGCGATGGTGCCGTGCACGGAGCAAGCGGTCAAGGCTGCGCCGTTGCGTCGAGCGGTCCGTCGTCCGACGTCGCATGGAACGCCCGCCACCAGCCCGGATGCCGTATCGGCCGTCGCAAGCGCCGCGGCATCCGCCGCCGCGACCACCCGCTGCTTGATCACGAGTGCCGCGCTCGTGGGCACTACGGCCGCGGTCATCACCAGAACGCACGCGAGCACTGCGACGGCCAACACGGATCCCGACCCGCGCTCACCGCCGATTACGCGCCGCGCCGGCGAGCGACTCGGTCGGGCAAACAACGGCGTCACGTGTGCCGCGGCCGCTCTGCCTGCCGGTCGCCGCCTTCTCATCAGAGCCCTCCGGCAAGGGCGCAACTGCGAGCGCTCAGGGTCACACCCACCAGCGCCGCCGGTGGGAACCCGGCGGGTTGCGACACGACTATGCATGCGTACTCTCCACTGCGCTGGTCGGAGATCGAGGCCGCGCCCACCGAATGCTGCACCCTGGCATGAGCGGTGCCGGAGTCGTCACCGCGTGCGAGCGACCGCGCACCGTCGGCGGCGGCATCCGTCAGCCTGACCTGCTGCCCGACTACCTGTACTGCGGCCAGGCAACTGGCGAGCACCAACAGAACGCCCGGGACGAGCACCGCGAATTCCGCGGTCACGCTGCCGTGCTCTCCTCTTCTATACCGAAACGGTGAGCGCACGACGAACCAGGTCGGTCAGGATGCCCCGCACCTCGTCGCCGCGCAGGATGATCACGAGCAGGCCCGCGAAACCGACAGCGGCCATTGTTGCGACCGCATACTCGGCCGTGGCCGCGCCTTCTTCTGCCGCCAGCCGGCGCCGCAGACCCTGCAGCCTCAGGCGATCCAGCATCAGGCGATCCAGCATCAGGCGGTCGAGCCTCAGGCGGTCCAGCCGCCGGCGGTCCAGGGGCGGGGCGTCCGGGTGCTGGGCATCCAGGTGCGTGGCGTCCAGGTGCGTGGCGTCCAGGTGCACGTCGTCCAGGTGCGTGGCGTCCAGGTGCACGTCGTTCAGGTGTGGCCCGCGCTTGCGATCTCGACCGTGCCCCAGGTGTTGAGAGTTCATGATGTTCCCTTCTCTTGATAGTCCTAGCGGCGATCCTGAGAGGATCGCCGCCCACCCTGGCCGAGCTTTTCAAGTCTGCTCCGGTGCCGAGAGGCGCATTCCGCAAACGCCCCGAACGGTGCACAACTCTCACAGAGTGGCGATTGTGGAGGAGATGATCGAAAGCATCAGCGGCGCGACGGCCAGCAGCATGAACGCGGGCAGAACGCAGAGCGCAAGGGGCAGCATGAGCCGCACAGCGAGCGTGGCCGCGGCTCGCTGGCCTTCCGCCCGTGCGTCCAGTCGGATCCGTTCAGCTTCGCTGCGCATCAGTTCCGCGACGGGAATGCCCGCCCGCCCTGCCAACTCGAACACCGACTTGACGGCATCGGAGCCCTTCGTCGAGACGGCGAAACGACGCGTCGCTTCTGTGACGAGTTCACGCGCGTGCTCGGCGGATCCGCCGCCGGCCATAGCCACGGCGATGAGGTCGACGACGAGCCCCGGGCTGGCGTCGGTCGGCGTGGCACGCCGGATCATCCGCCGGTTCCAGAGCCGGGCGCCCAGCATCAACGCGACGCCGATCAACAGGCAGGACCAACCCGGCGGTGTGGCGAAGAGTGTGCGCAGCGTATCGAAGCCGAGCGCGGCGCCGAAGAGCAGGCCGATCGCGGGAAGAGCTGTCACAAGCCGAGCCGTGGACGCCGGCCCGGCGAGCGCCACGGTGAGATCGCGTTCGGTCTGCGCGAGCGATCGGAACGCCGACGCAGTCGAACGCAGGCAATCGGCCAGCGGAGCACCGGATTCGACGGCGACGAACCACACGGCGGCGAGCGCGTTCCATGCGGCTCGTTCGCTGGCAGGGGCGGTGCGGGATGCCCGCTCGATCGCGACCGCCACGTTCTCACCCTCGCCTGCCGCGTCGGCTGCGGCCGCAACCGTTGCGAGGGGAATCGCGTCGGCCAAGTGGCCCCAGACGGCCGACGGTGGGACCCCGGCGGCCAGCAGCACTGCCAGCCGCTCGGCGAGCGAGGCGATCTGCTCGATCGCGGGCGCCCTGGCTCGGTTACGACGCCTCAGCACGGCACGTCTCGGAGGGCAGGCGCCCCAGTTTGACCGTCCGCGGCGATCGTCAGCCGCCCGTGGACATCCACTTCGAAACGTCCCATGCGCGATACACGTCGGGTGCCGCCGACGCGTTCCAGTTGGACCACGAGACCGATCGCGCTGACGGTCTGGCGGGCCACCGCTTCCACCGACATCCCGGCGAGGGCTCCGAGCGCCTCGAGCCGCGCAGGAACATCAGTCAACGAGTTCGCGTGCAGAGTTCCGGCCCCGCCGTCGTGGCCCGTGTTCAAAGCGGAGAGCAACTCGCGCACCTCGGCTCCTCGGCACTCTCCGACCACCACCCTGTCCGGTCGCATCCGCAACGCCTCGCGGACCAACCGCGCCAACCCGACCTCGCCCGCGCCCTCGACATTGGATTGCCGTGCCTCAAGCGATACCACGTGCGGATGGCGAACACGCAGTTCGGCCACGTCTTCGATGCAGACGAGTCGTTCGTGGTGCGGCGCTTCGGCGAGCAGTGCAGAAAGCAGGGTGGTCTTGCCGCTGCCCGCGGGACCGGCGACCAGCAGGTTCTCCCTTGCGGAGATCGCGCGACGCAGGCGAGCCGCCTGTTCGACGGTCACCATTCCGGCGGCCGCCAATTCGTCGAATCGGAACGACCGGCGGCGCGGAATGCGGATCGACAGCAGGGTGCCGTTCGTCGAGATCGGCGGCAGAACCGCGTGCACTCGCATCCCGTCGCGCAAGCGCACGTCCACGCACGGGGTCGCCTCGTCGATGTGCCGACCGCCGAGCCCCACCAGGCGCACGGCCAACTCGCGAAGCCCTCGCTCGTCGCACCACCAGGCGTCGTCGCGGCGCAGACCGCCGCCGTCTTCGAACCAGAGCCCGTCCGACCCGTTCACGAAGACGTCGGTCACGCCGGGTCGTGCGACGAATGGCGCGAGGGAGCCGAATTGCGCCCAGTCCTCGGCACTGTCAGGGCCGTCATCCGAGCCGTCGAGGCCGGTGTCGCCATCGCGGTCGCTCGGCTCATCGAGGCCACCATCGGGGGGAGCCGCTGCGTGCTCCGCACAGGCAACCTCGACAGCCGGATCCGAGGGCAGGCCATCGGGCGGAGCCGCTGACAATGGGTCGGTCCGTCCGACGACCGTTTCGCGTGTCGCGGCAACGGCTGCGGTGCCGGAGACAGCGGCTGCTGCGCCGGAGACGGCGGCTGCTGCGCCGCCTGCAGCATCACCGTCGGCAGCGGCCCCCACGCCGCCGCCTACCGAACCCGGTGCCACTCCGCCACCATCCCTACGGGCGACGGCATTGCGATCGTCATGCTTCTCGTTGTCCAGTCGGCGAGCAGGTGCGCTCCCCTTACGGTTCCCGGTGGGATCCGACCGAGCGACACGCGATCGGACCGGTCGCACCACGAACGGCACCGCATCCTCAGTCGTTGAATCCCTCGCCATATGGGCAGGTTAGCCAGCAGATCACGTCGTCCGGAGGCTGATGGTGCTCAGCTGGCACAACCGAGCGCAGCACGGCCTGTTGAGACAGAGTGCCGACGTGCAGGGAGCGGATCGCCGAAGGCAGGGCCGCGCAGACCGGGACCAGTCCGCCAGAGTCCGCCGGCATCAAACCGCGCATCAACCGCGCGACAAACCGGCGGCATCAAAGAGGCGTTAAAGAAGGGGGGCGGCACCCATTGGGGGGAACAGGTGCCGCCTCAGCGACGCTGGATTGGGGGGAATCACGCGCGCCGCACGCCAGAATATTCATTCGGCCAGGAGCCAGTGTACGCTATCAAGTTTATTTCGCAAGGCATTTTTGACGGGCGCTGCTGCTCCGGAGATGACCGCCTTGACCGCCGCGATAGGGTCTCTACTGATCCCGCGCATTCGAGGGAACAGACGCGTCGCAAAGGAGCGAGATCCCTATGGCCGACACCATCGACAACCTGCTTCACGAATCCCGTCGGTTCCCGCCCAGCGAGGAGTTCGCAGCACAAGCGGTCGCCGACCCGCGACTGTACGAGCAGGCGGCGGCCGACCGGGAAGGGTTCTGGGCCGATCAGGCCCGCGCACTGCTGCACTGGCACAAGCCGTTCACACGGGTGCTCGACTGGTCGAACGCCCCGTTCGCGAAGTGGTTCGACGACGGCGAGCTGAACGTGGCATACAACTGCCTCGATCGTCACGTGCTGGCAGGCAACGGCGAGCGCGTCGCAATCCATTGGGAAGGCGAGCCGGGCGACTCCCGCACGATCACCTATGCCGAGCTCACCGCGGAGGTGAAGCGAGCGGCGAACCTGCTGACCAGCCTCGGCATCCGCGAGGGCGACCGCGTCGCGATCTACTTGCCGATGATCCCCGAGGCCGTCATCGCGATGCTCGCCGTGGCCCGCATCGGCGCCGTTCACTCGGTAGTGTTCGGCGGGTTCAGCGCCGAGAGCCTCTACTCCCGCATCGACGACGCGGATGCCAAGCTTGTCATCACCGCGGACGGCGGCTGGCGTAAGGGCAAGGTCTCTGCGCTCAAGCCGGCGGTGGATGCCGCGCTGCGGCTCGGTGAGACCGACGTCAAACACGTGCTCGTGATCAAGCGCGGCGACAACGACGTGGAGTGGACCCCGGGACGCGATCTCTGGTGGCACGAGGAACTCGCCCAGGTCGACACCGAGCACGTCGCCAAGCCGTTCCCGGCGGAGCATCCCCTCTACATCCTCTACACCTCCGGCACGACAGGAAAGCCCAAGGGCATCCTGCACGCCTCCGGCGGCTACCTGACGCAGACGGCGTTCACGCACAAGAACGTCTTCGACCTGCACCCCGAGACCGATGTGTACTGGTGCAGCGCCGACATCGGCTGGGTCACCGGGCACAGCTACGTCGTCTACGGTCCGCTCGCCAACGGTGCCACGCAGGTGATGTACGAGGGGACGCCCGAGACGCCGCATCCCGGTCGCTGGTGGGAGATCATCCAGAAGTACGACGTGACGATCTTCTACACGGCACCGACGGCGATCCGATCGTTCATGAAGCAGGGCAGGCACATCCCGCAGCAATTCGACCTGTCGTCGTTGCGCCTGCTCGGCTCGGTGGGCGAACCCATCAACCCCGAGGCATGGATGTGGTACCGCGAGGTCATCGGCGGCGACCGCACGCCGATCGTCGACACCTGGTGGCAGACCGAAACGGGATCCATCATGATCTCGCCTCTGCCGGGGATCACGACGGCGAAGCCGGGAAGCGCGCAAGTGCCGCTGCCGGGGATCTCGGTGGATGTCGTCTCCGACTCGGGCGAGCCCGTGGGCGCCGATCAGGGCGGGCTGCTGGTGATCACCGAGCCGTGGCCGTCGATGCTGCGCGGCATCTGGGGCGACCCGGAGCGGTTCGTCGAGACGTACTGGTCGAAGTTCGACGGCGTCTACTTCGCGGGCGACGGCGCCCGCCGCGACAAGGACGGCGAGATCTGGCTGATGGGACGCGTCGACGATGTGATGAACGTCTCAGGCCATCGCCTCTCGACGGCTGAGATCGAGTCGTCGCTCGTGGCGCATCCCCTGACTGCGGAAGCCGCCGTTGTCGGAGCATCCGATGAGATGACCGGCCAGGCCGTGGTCGCATTCGTGATCATCAAAGAGTCGCAGGTCGAGGCGGCCGAACGAGCGGATGTCGCGGAGCTGCTTCGCGCACACGTAGCGCAGCAGATCGGCGCGATCGCCCGGCCTCGTCAGGTGTATATCGTGAACGAGCTGCCGAAAACACGTAGCGGCAAGATCATGCGTCGGCTGCTGCGTGACGTCGCGGAGGGTCGCGAGGTCGGTGACACCACTACGCTCGCCGACACGACCGTGATGCAGATCATCGCCGACAAGCTGAACTGACGCCGTGCGGTTTGCGCCGTGCGGTTTGCGCCGTGCGGTTTGCGCGTCGAGCAGGCGCGCGGTCTTGCGCGGCGCGCAGGGCCGACGCCAGTGGCACACGTACAACGGCATTCACGAGATGCGGCGGCAATTCTGTCCCGGAATCGCCGTTCCATCTCGTGAATGCCGCGTTTCGGCTCGCGACGTCGCGCTGACCGACACCACGCTGACATCGATGCGGTGACGCTTCGCTGCTATCCGCGGCGGCGCGGTGCGAGATGCAGGCCCTGTGCCATCGCTCCGACGATCATCGACTCGACGTAGTCCCAACGATGGAGAACCTGAACGGCGGAGAAGCGCTGCACCTCATAGCCGCGCAATCGCATCCGATTATCCTGCCGCAGGTCCCGGGCTCTGCGAACCGGGTCAGAATGCGGACCGAATCCGTCGGACTGGATCACGAGTCGTTCCCCGATCAGCCCGTCGACGGGATGCCCGTCGATCACGACCTGGGGAACCATCACGATGCCGATCTGGCCGAGTCGGACCCGCAGCACAGACTCGTTCCCGGCATCCGCGCGCCCGTCGCACAACGCTACGACGCGTTGAAACCTCCTGGACTGCTTTGCCGCCATGCCCCGCAGCTCTTCCAACTCAAGGCGGCGTTGATTCAAAGCAGAGTCGAACAACGCGACCGCGTATTCCAGCCTCTGACAACGGGCCACGTGTACCAGAACGTTCGGCAACACGTCGACGGTCTGTCCGGCGCCCGTCGGCACCGGGACGTGTGACCGATGCAACACGGGCGCGGAATCTTCCGACGGTGCCCGCCTTGAGTAGCCGTGGGAAACGGCGAAGTGCAGCCTCCTGTCGTCATCGGGTACCCACAGCCCGCGAAGCGCCGCTGCAGAGATACAGCCCAGCCGCGCGCCCGCCTGCGCCGCGGCGATGACCGGAGCTGGGCATTGCGGGTGCGCGACCCTGTTGCGACCGACAGGAATCAGTTCCCCCGCTTCGATGAGCGCGTTGATCCGGTACGACGTCAAGCCGCGGTCGCGCAGCTCGACTCGTCGCACGATGCCGTCCCGTGACCGCAGGTAGTCGTTCAGCAGCATGCGGCCAGTGTGCGCCACGATGCCGGAGCATTCGTCCTCGCATGCCCGAACTATCGAAAGGTCGCCGATGCACAGCCTGTGGAGGCAAAGACGATCTCCGGCTCCTGTATGCGCGCCGCCCGGCCGGATGGCGACGAGACGCCGTCTTCGCTGTTTCGCGAATAGCGGCAATCGGTGGATACGACGGCAAAGGAGCTACCGGATTGCCGTTGTACCCGACGAAAGCCGTGCGTCATTCGGTTGGCGCCGAGAGTGAACGGCGTTGCGTCGAACGGGTGCGCCGGGTGCGCCGGGGGCGCCGGGTGCGCCACACCGCACACGCGCCACACCGCACACGCGCCACACCGCACACGTGCCACACCGCGCACGCGCCGCG
>DATMTS010000101.1:0-62092 GCA_035564555.1 Humibacter sp. | reverse complement strand
GCTATGGCCGGCGCCCTCCGGTCTGGGCGCCGCCTCGGTCACACTCGCCGAGGTCAGGGCGAGTCCATCGGCGGCGCCGGGATCGGCTCCGCCGTCAGCGAGCCACGTGGTAGGCCCAGCATGCCTTCTACGGCGTGCGCGATGAGGGGACCGCGTTCGGTCGCGGTGCCCCACCGCACGAGGGCCTGGGCGTTGAGGCCGTCGATCATGCCGAGCAGTTGCCAGGCGACGCCGGCCGGATCCTCCGTCACGAATTCGCCCGTCTCCGCTCCAGCGGCGACGATGCGGCGCACGGTCTGCTGCCAGGCATCCATCTGCGTGCGGACGCGCACCGCGAGCGCCTCATTGCGCCGACCGAGCGACCAGGCCTCGACCCAGACCACTGTGACATCTTGCCGCAGTGGATCGAGCGCGGCCGAGACGAGGCGCGCGAGCTGCGCCGAGGGCGTCGATCCGCCCAGGGCGAAGCCCCGGATCTCCTCGAGTTCGGCCTGCACGATGGCCGCGAACGCCTCTGCGACGAGCATCTCCATTCCGGCTGCGTAGTGCGCGACCAGCGCAGGGGTGACTCCGGCCCGGGTTGCAACCGCGCGCAGCGTCACCGCCGCCAGCCCGTGGGTGAGGGCGATCGAGCGCGCGGCTTCGGCGATCTCGGCCGCGCGCTCCCCGGGCGGTTTCCGGCTGGCCCTGGTGCGTTCGGTGCTTGACATCGTGCCCTCAGTCTAGATACGTTCTGTACGTTATTGATCACTAGATCAATAATTGCTGGACGATGATGCCGCGGCATCCGTCCCCTATCAGAGGATCGCAGCATGGCTTGGCGGATGCCATCGGAGACAGCGCCCCACGAACGCACCTGGATGGCGTTCCCGCGCGTAGGCCCCACTCTGGGCGAGAGTGCGGCCGAGCGCGAGGAGGCGTACACGACCTGGACGGCGGTCGCGCATGCCGTCGCCGAGTTCGAACCTGTCAGCATGGTCGTCGATCCGAGCGAGCTCGAGCGCGCTCGGCGCATGCTCGGCGCCGAGATCGAGATCGTCGAGGTTCCGCTCGACGAGTTCTGGATGCGCGACTTCGGGCCCACCTTCGTCGTCGACGACGAACGCCCCGGCGTGCTCGGCGCCGTGGACTGGATCTTCAACGGCTGGGGCGCGCCCGCGTGGGCGGAATGGGCGAAGTCGGCCGAGATCGCGCGGTTCATCGCGCACCGACCGGGCGTCGAGCTCGTGAGCTCCATGCTCGTGAACGAGGGCGGCGGCATCCACGTCGACGGCGAGGGAACTGTACTGCTCACCGAGACGGTGCAGCTCGACCCGAACCGCAATCCGTGTGCCGACAAGGCCCGCGTGGAGGCCGAACTGGCACGCACGATCGGTGCAACGCACGCCGTCTGGCTACCCCGCGGTCTCACCCGCGACTACGACGACTTCGGCACCCGGGGCCACGTCGACATCGTCGCCACCATCCCCTCTCCCGGGCGCATCCTGCTGCACGCGCAGCGCAACACCGAGCATCCGGACCATGCGGTCACTCGTGACCTTCTCGCACTGCTCGCCGAGACCACGGATGCCGCCGGACGCTCCTGGGACATCGTCGAATTGCCGGCACCCGAGACGATCCGCGACAAGGAGGGATTCGTCGATTGGAGCTATATCAATCACCTCGTGGTGAACGACGGTGTCATCGCGTGCGGATTCGGCGAACCGAAGGCGGATGCCCTCGCCCGCGAGATCCTGGAGCAGGCCTACCCCGGCCGCACGGTCGTCACGGTCGATTCGCGACCGATCTTCGCCCGTGGCGGCGGAGTGCATTGCATCACGCAGCAGCAGCCGGCAATCAGCGCAGAACGGGCAGACCGGTGACGGGGTTCGACGTCGTCGAGGCGTCGATCGCCGACCTCCGTGCTGCGCTCGAGGCCGGCGCCGTGACCAGCGTCGAGCTCGTAACCGCGTACCTCGAGCGCATCGAGGCGTACGACCGGCCGGCCACGCCGACCGCGCTGAATGCCGTCGTGGTGATGAATCCGAACGCCCTTCACGAGGCCCGGGCCTCCGACGAACGCCGCTCCCGTGGTCAGGTTCTCGGGTTGCTCGACGGCATCCCATACACGGCGAAAGACAGCTACCTCGTCACCGGACTGACCGCGGCCGCCGGCTCGCCCGCCTTCGAGCACCTCATCGCCCAACGCGACGCGTTCACCATCGAACGGCTGCGCTCGGCAGGCGCGGTTCTGATCGGGTTGACCAACATGCCCCCGATGGCCAACGGCGGCATGCAGCGCGGCGTTTACGGACGTGCCGAGAGCCCGTACAACGCGCGCTATCTCACGGCGGCGTTCGGATCGGGCTCATCGAACGGCTCGGGCACGGCTACCGCGGCGAGCTTCGCCGCGTTCGGGCTGGCTGAGGAGACCTGGTCGTCGGGACGGGCACCCGCGTCGAACAACGCGCTCTGCGCGTACACGCCGTCGCGCGGCCTGATCTCGGTGCGGGGCAACTGGCCACTGGTACCGACCATGGACGTCGTCGTCCCGCACGCGCGAACGATGGCCGACCTCTTCGAGGTCCTCGAGGTGATCGTCGCAGACGACGCCGACCATCGGGGCGACTTCTGGCGGTCGCAGCCATGGATCCGCCTGCCCACGCCATCACAGGTGCGTCCGGCCCGCTATGCCGCGCTCGCCCCCGCCGACGCGACGACCGCGCATGCCACGTTGCGCGGCAAACGCTTCGGTGTGCCGCGGATGTACGTGAACGCCGACCCGGAGGCCGGCACGAGCGCGTCGCCCGGGATCGGCGGGGCGACGGGTCGCCGCATCCTGACGCGCGCCTCGGTCATGGAGCTGTGGAATGCCGCACGGGTCGACCTGGAAGCTGCCGGCGCCGAGGTCACCCTCGTCGATTTCCCCGCAGTGACCAACTACGAAGGCGACCGCCCCGGTGCGCCGACGATCGCGACCCGCGGACTGGTCGGTGAAGAATATCTGAGACGCGAGATCCTCGACCTCTGCGCCTGGGCCTGGGACGATTTCCTGAGCGCCAATGGCGATCCGGCGCTGAACCGGCTCGCCGACGTCGACGGCGAGCGGATCTTCCCGAGCACCCCTGACACCCTGCCGGATCGATACGAGGGGTTCGACGACGAGATCGCGCAGTACCCGTTGCAGGTGCGCGAGCATCAACTCGCGGCGTTCACTGACATCCCGCACCTGGAGCAGGGCCTGCGGGGCCTCGAGGAGACCAGGCGGATCGACCTGGAACAGTGGATGGATCGCCTCGGCCTGGACGCCGTCATCTTTCCAGCGGTCGCCGACGTGGGCCGGGCCGACATGGACGTCGACGCCTCATCGGCCGATCTCGGCTGGCGCAACGGCGTGTGGGTGGCCAACGGCAATCTCGTGCCGCGGCACCTGGGCATCCCCACCGTCACGGTTCCGATGGGCACCATGGCGGACATCGGGATGCCGGTCGGCCTCACCTTCGCCGGGCGCGCCTATGACGACGCGACGCTGCTGGCACTGGCCGCGGCGTTCGAGGCGACCGGCACGCGTCGCGCCGCCCCACCGCGAACGCCTCCGCTCGCTATGCGTTGAGCGCGGGCTCGGGTTCCGGCCGCACCTGCAGATTGCCCCTGTTCGCCGACTTCACCAGTTCTTCGATCCAGGCTCGGTTCAGCGGGCCGGCGAGCTCGTCGTCGAAGACGAACTCGAGCGGGATCGACGGATAGACCCAGATCGTGTGACGCACCGAGCCCTCTGCCATGGCATCCTTCCACGTGAAGGCGAACGGCTCCTGCCTTCGGAGCTTGGACAACATGGCGGCCTCCAGATGTGCGACCAACCGATCGTCGAAGCTGATCACGCGCAGTTGCGGTCCATAGATCAAAGTGCCCATCGTTTCCTCCCTTCGTGAAGTCGAGGATGCCGGAACGCGGCGTCCGACCCGTCACTCGTGCGAATCGTCGTCGGCGCCGAGTTCGTCGCGCAGACCTTGGTTCTCGTCTTCCAGGTCGAGCACCCGTCCGATTCCGGCGAGGTTGATCCCCTTCTCCCGCAGGCCGGCGACGCGCCTCAGTCGCGCCAGGTCGTCGTCGCTGTAGCGCCGTGTGCCGCCTTCCGTCCGCGAGGGTCGAAGCAGTCCCTTGCGTTCGAACAGCCGCAGCGTCGCCTCCGGGATTCCCACCAGCTCGGCCACGACGGCGATGCTGTAGACGGGGGTCGTCGTGTCACGTTCCGTCATCCTCACAATTTCCTTCGAGTAATTGTCTTTTTATTCTTCCGTATGTACAACGGATATGCAACCACATAAGCAGATAATCTCGCCATACCGGGCGAGTTCGGGCGGCCGAGCCGGCCACGCCCTGGCTGATCAGAGAAAGGAGAACACCGACAACATCTGCGCTCAACGGTCAGGCCCGGAGTCGCAGAACACCCGCTGGCTTTCGCAGGAGCGGCCATTCGGCGCCCCGCTCCCCCGTGAACCGGCGACACCCGGCCGTTAGCGCCGAATGCGCATACTGTGTCGTCGCACGCGCTCCTCGCCGCGGCCCGGTACAGTGGCTCCGCCCGCGCATCGGTGGGTGGAGAGGAGAGCGCGGATGATCGCCGACCACGCGCACCTCGCACGGAGGCTGGGACTCGGCGACGCCGTGTTCATCGGGCTCGGTTCGATGATCGGCGCCGGCGTCTTCGCCGCGTTCGGACCTGCGGCGAGCGCGGCAGGCAGTGGGCTGCTGATCGGATTGCTGATCGCCGCCGTCATCGCGTATTGCAATGCCTCCGCCTCCGCTCAACTCGCGGCCGTCTATCCGACCTCCGGCGGCACCTACGTATACGGGCGGGAGCGTCTGGGCGAGTGGTGGGGCTTCACTGCAGGCTGGGGTTTCGTCGTCGGGAAGACCGCCTCATGCGCCGCGATGGCACTCACTTTCGCTTCGTACGCCGTCCCCGGGCCGACCTGGCTGCAACGCCTCGTCGCCATCTGCGGCGTAATCGCGCTGACCGCCTTGAACTACCGGGGAGTGACGAAGACGGCGGCCCTGACCCGAGTGCTCGTGACCATCTCTTTGGCCGCGCTTGCCGTCGTGCTGGCGGGAATCGTGCTCGGCGGAAGCGCCGACTTTCGGAACCTGGGCGCCGCGAACCCTTTCGCGGAGGGCGCCTACGGCATCCTGCAGTCGGCCGGCCTGCTGTTCTTCGCGTTCGCCGGCTATGCGCGCATCGCCACCATGGGTGAGGAGGTGCGCGACCCCGCGCGCACGATCCCCCGTGCGATAAGCATCGCGCTGGCTGTGGCGATCGGGGTGTACCTCGTGATCGGGGCTGCCGCTCTCGTCGGGGCGGGGCCGGAACGACTCGCGCACGCCTCCGCACCGCTGACCGAGGCGGTGCGTGCGGCCGGGGCGGGATACCTGTCGCCCGTCGTCCGCGTCGGCGCCTGCGTGGCCAGCCTCGGAGCCCTGCTCGCCCTGATCGCCGGGATCGGACGTACCGGGCTCGCGATGGCCCGCAATCGAGACCTTCCTCGGTGGCTGGCGGCGGTGCACCCGCGCTACGCCGTTCCGCATCACGCCGAGGTCGCCCTGGCGGCCGTCGTGTGCGTGCTGCTCCTGTTCACCGACCTGCGCGGAGTCATCGGTTTCTCATCGTTCGGTGTGCTCGTCTACTACGGCATCGCGAACGCCTCGGCCTTCACCCAGCCTGCCGGTCAGCGCCGATGGCCGCGCGGGCTGTTCCTTGTAGGAATGATCGGCTGCGCGGTGTTGATCGCGACACTGCCCACCGTGTCGGTTCTGAGCGGGCTCGGGATGTTCGTGGTCGGGCTCGCCGGGCGCACGATCGTGCTGCGCACGCGAGAGCGTCGGCGCGGGGCGGATGATGACGGCCCGTGATCAGACGCCGAGCCCGGCCGCCTAGCATGACGGTATGACCTCGCTTCCCACCCCCCGGTCCCGTGTGCACCGACTGATCGACAGTCGCGTCGCGCAGTGGTCTGCGTTCGTGGTCGTGCACATTGTGGTGATCGGTCTCGCCCTGCTCGCGTCGCAGGGCGCACTCGGCGATGTCGGTTCCATCTACCGGCCGCTGGCCTTGCACGCGGAACGCGGATTCGTTCCCGGCATCGACGGACCGTGGGTATATCCGCTGCTGGCCTGGGCACCGATCCTGGCTCCCCTGGTCTTCGGCAACTCCGGATACATCGCCGGCTGGTTGGTGCTCGTGGTGGCAGCGGATGCCGTGGGGTTCGCCGCGCTGACCGTCCGGGGTGATCACCGCCGGGTTCGTGCCGCGTGGTGGTGGCTCGGCTTCAGCGTGCTGCTGGGCCCGATCGCGGTATCGCGGCTCGACACGATATCGGTGCCGCTGGTGATCCTGGCATTGCTGTGGCTCGGCTCACGACCACGGTCGGCCGCGGTGCTGCTGACCATCGCCACCTGGATCAAGGTGTGGCCTGCGGCCGTGCTCGTCGCGCTCGTGGTCGCGAGCCGGAATCGACGCGTCGTCGCCGTGACCGCCGTTCTGACGAGCGCGGCGGTGGTGGTGGTCGCATTGATCCTCGGGGCCGGGGCGAACGTGTACAGCTTCGTCACCGCGCAGGCCGACCGCGGCCTGCAGGTCGAGGCACCCGTCAGCACCGGTTGGATGTGGCAGGCGTCTGCGGGCCGATCGGGTGCCGCCGTGTACTACGACCGGAGCCTGAACACGTTCGAGGTCAGCGGACACGGCGTGCAACTGGCGGCGATGCTGATGACCCCGCTGCTCGCCGTGGCGGTGATCGCCCTCGTCGCTCTCGGGGTCAGAGCGACGCGGGCCGGCGTCGGCACGTCGCAACTGTTGCCGCCGCTGACGCTGGCCCTCGTCACGGCGATGGTGGTCTTCAACAAGGTCGGCTCCCCGCAGTATCTGCTATGGTTCGCCGCGCCGGTCGTGATCGGGCTCGTCCATCAGGGCCGCCGCTTCCGGATCCCGGCCGTCCTCGTCGCTGCGGCCGCCACGCTCACCCAGGGCTTCTACCCGTATCTGTACGGCTCCCTGCTGAGGACCGACCCCGGGTTGCTGCTCGTGCTCACGGCACGCAACCTCGTGCTGCTCGCGGTGCTCGGCTGGTCGTTGTGGTCGCTCATCACCGTCGCCGGCCCGATCCGAGTCAGTTGGTCTTCTTCTCCTTCGCATACGAGAACGACACGTTGAACGGACCGATGCCGATCTTCACGGTGACGGTCACGGTCGTCGTGCCCGTCCGGGCCGCGGCCGCGATCCCGGGCTCCCCGCCTCCACCGGACTCGTCGACCGTCGTCAACGACACGCGTGCGTCGACCCCCGCCGCGGCGAGCGCGCGTTCGACCTCGGCACTGCTCCCGCTGTGCACCGCCTCGATCAGACTCTGCGCCAGCGCATCGTCGTCCTGGAGTGATACCGCGAGCTTGGCGAACTGCGCCGCGTAGTGCTGAACACCGGCTACGGTGTGCAGTTCGTGCTCCTTCTCAGCCATGATGACCTCCTCGGTTTCCGGGTCATCGTAACGCCGTACCGGGTGTGCCGGGCAGGTGAGAGGCGAAGTCGTCGGCCAGATGATCGGAACCGGTCTGCCTCGCCACCATGTCGCGCGAGAGCGCCGCGGCAAGGAATTGCACCGGCCCGTACACTCGCTGACTCGAGACCGCCGACAGCACGCGCACCGCGGTGGAGATCAGCGGCTGCGGCACGTGCCGCAGCCGTACGGGCCGCCCGAGCGCTGCGAAGGCGAGCTGCGCGATCTCTTCGTGGCTCAGCACGTCCGGGCCTCCTACCGAGAACTCGTCATCGCCCCTCGCCGATTCCGCCGCGACGATGCACTCCCGGGCGAGATCGCGCCCCGAGATCGGATTCATGCGATTCGTGCCGTCGCCGAAGAGCGTCACGGTACCCTTTCGCGCCATGGTCAGAAAATCCGCCATGTCGGAGAAGAACCCGGTCGGGCGCACGACGGTGGAAGAGACCGGCGACGCCCTGAGTTCGTCGACGAACCGCTCCTTCGCCGCCGCCAGCGCCACTGAGCGGCGCATTTCCTCACCGTGCAGCACAGAGACGTACATGAAGCGCGAAACGCCCGCGCGTTCCGCCCGGCGCAGCACGGCGAGATTGCCCAGATGGTCGACCTGCTCGTAGCCGACGCCGTCGCGCTGGCGGGTGATTCCCAGGCTCGAGATCACGGTGTCCACTCCGTCCGCGATGCCCGCCAGGCTGTCGGGTTCGGTGACCTGCCCGAACACGGTCTCGTGTGCCTGGGGCACCAGTGCAGCCTGATCGGGACGCCGGAGAAGAGCCCGCACCCGGCATCCGGATGCCGCAAGCTCGGCGACGAGCCGACGCCCGAGGTAACCGGTGGCACCGACGACGAGTACGTTCCGCACGGGGAAACGCTATCGCGCGTCCGCGAACCGCGCGCGGAGTACGCGCCCTAGGCTGATCCGGTGACGACAGAGACCGGCGGCCTTGCAGCACGGCGGCCGAACCCGCGTACCGGTCTGACCATCGCCTCGCTCAGCCTCGGCACGGCACTCAATCCGCTCAACTCGTCGATGATCGCCGTCGCCCTTGTCGAATTGCAACGGCATTTCGCTCTCACGGTGTCCGTGGTGACGTGGGTCATCACGGCGTTCTATCTGGCCTCCGCGGCGGGACAGCCTTTGATGGGCCGGCTCGCCGACCGATTCGGCCCCAGACGGCTGTTCCTGTTCGGCATGATCGTCGTCGCCATAGTGTGCGCCCTGACGCCGTTCGCCCCGAGCTTCGCACTGGTCTGCGCGGGTCGCGTGTTCCTGGCGATCGGCACCGCGACGGCGTTCCCCTCGGCGATCGCCATGATGCGGTCGATCACGCGTGGCTCCGGCACCAGCACACCGAGGCTGCTCGGGCGGGTGCAGATCGCGAACACGGCGGGCGCGGCGGTGGGCCCGGTGCTCGGCGGCCTGCTGGTGAGCACGCTGGGGTGGCAGGCGATCTTCTGGATCAACATCCCGTTGGCCGCTCTCGCATTCGCCGGCGTACTCGTTTTCGCCCCCAGGGATCCTGCGGTGCAGCGTCAGCCGCTCGGGTCGATCGTCGCGGCATCCGACATCCCGGGCATCCTCGCGTTCATCGCCACGCTCGTTGCGCTGCTGGTCTTTCTGCTCGGCCTGCGACCGACGCCGATCTGGTGGCTGCTGCCGGTGGCCGTCGTCGCCGGGGCGCTCTTCGTCTGGCGTGAGCTGACCTTTGACACTCCGTTCCTCGACTTGCGGCTGCTGGGAGCGAACCGGTCGCTGATGATGGTCTACCTGTGCTTCGCGTTGTTCAATCTGATCTACTACTGCGCCTTCTTCGGCCTGCCGCAACTGCTGCAGGAGCACGGTGGATATTCGGCAGGCATCGCCGGGATCCTGATGTTCCCGCTTGCCGCCGTGACGATCGTGGTCACCCCGCTGGCGGCCCGCGTGATCGAGCGGCGCGGAGTACGCGTCACCTTGCTTGCCGGAGGCTCGGCCCTGGTCGTCGGTGCCGGTCTTCTCGCGGTCGCCGGCGTGACCACGGCGCCGGTGGTGGTCTTGCTGCTCACGGCCGGAATGGGCCTGCCGTACTGCGTGGTCAGCATCGCAATGAATCAGGCACTCTACGCCTCGGCCCGACCGCAGGATGCCGGGGTAGCCGCCGGCATGTTCCAGACCTCGCGCTACATCGGCGCGATTCTGGCGACCACACTGATCGGCGTCGCGTTCGCGGGTGGCACGACTGCGCCGAGTTGGCTGCTGGTGATCGGCGTCGCCACCGCCTTCGCGGTCGCGCATCTCGGTCTGCTGATCGGATGGCATCCGCGCGAACAGCGGAGCTGACGCTCCCGGCCGCTCTGCAGTCGCCGACCCGCCGCGCTACTTGCTCGGTGTCGGGGTCGACGTGGGCTTCGAGGTCGACGTGGACTTCGGCGTCGAGGTCGACTGCGTCGAAGCGGCAAGAGCCGCCGCGATGTCCTTCTGCAGCCGGGTGTCGGCCGCGCCGTACGCCGTCCAGTCGCCCTTCTTCAATGCCGCCTCGCGATCGGCGAGCGCCTGCTTGGCATCGTCGAGCGCAGCCTGCAGTGCCGGGTTGTTGCTCGTGCCGTTGCCCGATACTCCCCCGGTTCCACCTGTTCCACCGGTTCCGCTGGTGGGCGGCGTGGTGGGCTGCGTATTCGTGTCGCCCGCATTCGCACCCGAATTGCCGCCGAACAGCACGTCGAGCGCGCCGTCGAGGGTGTCTTCGAACGCGATGTTGTCACCGAAGGCCACGAGCACCTTCTGCAGCAGCGGATAACTGGTCGTACCCTTTGACCTGATGTACACCGGCTCCACGTAGAGCAGACCGCCTCCGACGGGAAGTGTAAGGAGGTTTCCGTTGATCACGTCGGTCGAACCCTGCCGAAGCAGGTTCAGTGCCTGTGAGACGCTCGTGTCCGAGTCGAAGTTGTTCTGCACCGAGCCCGGGCCGGGGATGTTCTCCTCGGAAGGCAGGTTGAGCAGGCGCAGCGTGCCATACCCCTTCGCCTTGGTGCCCGCCGTCGACCCTGCGTTGGAGTCGACCGCCAGGTAGCCCTTCAGCACGCTTCGCGTCGACTCGCTGGTCGCCTGCGGGATGTAGGTCGTATACAGCGAGAACGACGGCGACTTCTGCCCCGGCATCTGCATCGTCAGGTAGTACGGGGGCTGAAAGGAGTCGGCCTGTTTTGTCGGGTCGTCCGGCACCTTCCACGCGTCCTCATTGGAGAAGAACGTGCCGGGGTCGCTCACGTGATACTGCGCCAGGATGCCGCGCTGAACCTTGAACAGATCCTCCGGATAACGCACGTGGCTCATCAGCGCCCCGCTCATCGCGCTCATCGGCTTGACCGTCGAGGGGAAGATCTTCTCCCACGTCTTCAGTACCGGATCGGAGGCATCCCACGAGTAGAGCGTCACCTTGCCTGAGTACGCATCGACCGTCGCCTTGACGGAATTGCGGATGTAGTTGATGTTGTCCATCGGGTAGGCGAGTTTCGCGGTCTGTGAATCGGCGATCGCGTCACTGTAGCTCTGCTGCTGCGAGTACGGGTACTGGTCGCTGGTGGTGTAGCCGTCGATGATCCAGACGACGTGTCCGTTCACGATCGACGGATACGGATTCGAGTCCAACGTGAGATACGGAGCAGCCTTCTGCACCCGACTCACCGGATTGCGGTCGTAGAGGATCTGCGACTTGCTGTTCACCGCATTCGACAGCAGGATCTGCTCGTCCTGGAACTTCAACGCGTACACGAGGCGGTTGAACGGGTTGTCGAGCTTCGGGCCGCCGTTTCCGGAGAAGGTGGAGTAGGTCGCGGTCTGCCCGTTCTTGCCCGCAGGGTAGTCGAGTTCGACGTCTTTTCCGCTGGTCGTGCCGCCGACGATCGAGTAGGTCGGCGAATCCTCGCCGAAGTACACCCGCGGCTGATAGGAGCCGAGAGCGCCCGCGGAGGGGATGCCGGATTCCAGGAACTGCGGCTGCCCGTCGGAGGAGCGCTTGTTGCCGTATGCCGCCACCAGACCGTAGCCGTGGGTGTAGACGAGCGTGTCGTTGTACCAGTTGCGACTGGTGCCGAGGCCCTTCTGATTCAGTTCGCGCACCGAGACGACGGTGTCCTGCTCCTTGCCGTTGATCGTGTACCGGTCCACGTCGAGGTCGGTGGGGAACCCGTAATACTGCTTGAACTGCTGCAGCTGCTCGAAGGCGGGGCTGACGACCGTGGGATCGAGGATGCGGATGCTCGCCGTCGTATCGGCGTCCTGGCGCAGCGCACCGGCCTTCGCGTCGGTCTTAGCGTTATAGGTCTGCTCCTTGACATCGGTGACGTCGTAGGCCGCTCGCGTGCCGGCGATCGCGCGTTTGATGTATGGCGCTTCGAGCGTCTTCGCGCTGGGGTCGACCTCGAACTTCTGCACACCCCAGGGGTACAGTCCACCGGCGACGATCGCGGAGACGATCAGCAGGGCGGTGCCGACGAGGGGAAAACGCCACCGGCCGATGAACGCGGTGAGCACGAACAGCAGTGCGACGACGACGGCGATGCCGGCGAGGATGGTGCGAGCCGGGATCGTCGCGTTCACGTCGGTGTATGCGGCGCCGTTGATCAGGTCGTTCACATTCGAGTCGGTCAGCGTCGCATACCGGTCGAGCCATATGCTGACCGCCTGAAGCAGCAGGTAGAGAGCAGCGGTGATCGAGACCTGGATGCGGGCGGACTTGGTGATGCGCACCTCGCGTCCGCTGACGCGGATGGAGCCGTACAGGTAGCACGTGGCGACCGTGGCGATGAGCGCGATGATCACGACCGCCGACGCGAACCCGACGACGCCGCGATAGAAGGGCAGTGCGAAGAGATAGAACGACGTGTCGAGATGGAACTGCGGATCGGTGGTGCCCGCGGGTGTGCCGTGCAGCCACATCAGTGCGACCTGCCAGCGGCTGGCGGATGCGGCCCCCGCGAAAATGCCGAAGATCACCGGGATGCCGTACATCGCCAGCCGCCGCAACGGCTCGATGACCTGCTGGTAGCGATCGAGCTGTCCGTTCAGTTTCGCGTACATCGGGCGCAGCCGGTATGCGAGCTGCACAGCGAACCAGAGCGGAAGCGCCATGCCGAGGAAGCCGATGAAGAAGAGCGTGGCCCCGGCGAACCACTGAGTGGTGAGCACCTCGAGGTAGCCGAGCTGCTGGTACCAGAGCACATCGGTGTACAGGCCGGCGAACACGAAGAAGGCGATCACCACCGCGACGATCACCCCGATCGTGATCCAGATCGCTGCACGGCGACGCCCGCCCTGGTTGCCTGCGGCTGTGGAACTCACGGTGTGGTCCTTCGTGCGCGTGCGCGGCACGCGCGGATCGAGATGGGGTACATCAGACGAACGGAATCCATCCTATGCGGCGCATGCTGTGGGTTATCTTCCGACTCCCACGGCTCTCCCCGAGAACGCGCCGGACGGGTCAGCCGGACGTGCAGGTGGGCTGACGGGCTACGCCGGAACCCGTCGCGACGGCCTTCAACGCGGCCAGCGAGTCGTGCAGGGTCTTCACCGCGAACACGTGCAGCCCGTCGGGAACGTGCCCCTTCACCTCGTCGCAGTTGGATGCCGGTGCGAGGAACCAGGTGGCTCCGGAGGCGCGGGCGGCGTACATCTTCTGACGGATGCCGCCGATCGGGCCGATGTCGCCCTCGTTGTCGATCGTTCCGGTGCCGGCGACCTTGCGGCCGCCGTTGAGTGCGCCGGGAGTGAGCTTGTCGATGATGCCGAGCGCGAACATCTGACCCGCGCTCGGTCCGCCCACATTGTCGAGGCGGATCTTCACGTCGATCGGAAAGGTGTAGTCCATGCGCGCCCCGATTCCGATGATCGTCGCACCGCCGGAGACCGCCGGAGTGAGCTGCACGGTCTTCTTTGCTCCGCCCCGCTCGATCTGCAGCGAGGCTGGGTGACCGGTGCCGTTCGCCTTGATCGCGTCGCGCAGCGACTGCACGCCGCCCACCGCGTGTCCGTCGACCTGGAGGATCCGGTCGTCGGTCTGCAGAACTCCGGCTGCCGGGGTATTCGGAATCACCTGCGCCACGATGATGCGCTGCGGAAAGCCGTAGCCCAAGGTGTTCAACGCCGCTGCGACGGCATCCTTCTGCGAATCGGTCATCAACTGCGAGTTCTCGGCGTCCTGTTGCTGCGTCGACTGGTTCTGCGGGTAGGCGACGTCGACCGGGATCACCGCCTTCGACGGGTCGAGCCATGCGCTGATCACCTCGACCCAGCTGGGCAGCTGCTGCGGGTTGCCGACGCTGGAGACGGTGAGCATGTCCAGCGAACCCGACGTGGGATACGTCTTGGCGCCCGGGATGCTGATCAGCGGCTGCACCTGGGTCGGCTGGGACGATGCGTTCGCCGGCCAGATCGGCTTGTCGGTTCCGAGGGTGTCGAACACCGGTCCGGGCTGATCGATCACGAATGGCGCGGGAGCGAGGATCAGGATGAACACGAGAACGAACGACGCCGCGAGAAACAGCCAGCCGACCCGGGCACGACGCGGAATGCGAGCACCCGCGCCGTCGGGAGGACCGCCGGGGAAGTCTTCGTCGGAGGCGCCGTGCTGTGCGAAGAGGGTCACGTGCATCCTTTCCGGCCGGAGTGTTCGCGACGGGCGGACATCCAACCAGTGAGCATAGGCGAATTCCCACCGCGCGCCGGGCGGCACCGGGCTAGCGTAGATTCTGCGGCGGCAACCAGTCACCAACCTGAGAGGCGGGCATCATGCCAGAGGATGAACGCGAGAATCCGGACGACGAGTTCCGCGACATGCTGCGCCAGTTCCTCTCCGGTGACGGGTCGATGGACCCCGCTCAGCTGGCTGGCGCGGCCGGGCTTCCGGCCGACCCCGCCATGCTCCAGCAGCTGATGACCCAGCTTCAGAACGCGATGCGCGGCGGCGGCACGGACGGCATCAATTGGGACCTCGCTTCGCAGCAGGGCACGGCTCTGGCGCAGCAGGATGCCGTGGCCACGACACCTGCGGAACGCTCGTCGCTGGAGCAGGCCTTCCACGTCGCGGAACTCTGGCTCGACGAGGTCACCGACATCTCGGCGCTCACCGAGACCCCGCTGCTACTCGGTAGGGCCGAATGGGTCAAACGCACTCTTCCGCTGTGGACGCAGCTGGCCGAACCGGTCGCCACGAGCATCTCCGACGCTCTGACCCGAGTGCTGGAGGAGCAGGCGCCGGAGGAACTGCGCAACGTGCTGGCCGGCGCCGGGCCGATGGTCCGCGCCATCGGCGGAACGCTGTTCGCCATGCAACTCGGGCAGGTCGTCGGCCAGCTCTCGGCCGAGGTGGTCTCCGGCGGCGACGTCGGAATCCCGCTGCTCGCCGACGGACAGGCCGCGCTGCTGCCGCAGAACGTCGCCGCCTTCGGCGACGGTCTCGATATTCCCGACGATCAGGTGGCGCTTTACCTCGCCGTGCGGGAATTGGCGCACGCCCGGCTGTTCCGGCATGCCAAATGGCTGAGGTTGCAACTGATCGCAGGAGTCACGGAGTTCGCGCGTGGCATCCGCATCGACACCGACCGGATGGAGGAACTCGCGGAGAGCTTCGACCCGTCGAACCCCGAGGAGTTGCGCCAGGCGATGGTCAGCGGCGCGCTGATCCCGCCGAAGACCGAAGCCCAGCTGGCGGCGCTCGCTCGGTTGGAGACGACCTTGGCGCTCATCGAAGGGTGGGTCGACGTCGTGACCGCGAAGGCCACAGGACGGCTTCCGAAGTCGTCGGCCGTGGCCGAGACCGTGCGCAGACGGCGAGCCGCGGGCGGCCCGGCGGAATCGGCGTTCGCCACGCTGGTCGGTCTCGAACTGCGCCCCCGCCGGCTGCGCGAGGCCGCCGCGATGTGGCAGGCGGTCACCGATGCTGTCGGTGACGAGGCGCGCGACCGGCTCTGGTCGCATCCTGACCTGCTGCCCACCTCGGCAGACATCGACGACCCCGCCGCACTGATCGCCCGTCTCGGCGCGGAGGTGTCCGGAGCACAGCCGCAGCTCGACGAGGTCGATCAGGCCATCGAAGACCTGCTGCGCGACGACGGAGAGCAGCGCCCGACCGAGGAGTAGCGCGTTTCACCGGGTGGCGAACGCGGCTGTGGATAACGTGCGCGGGCCGGTGCCGTGAGGCGGCATGATTCCGGCATGACGATCCGTCTCGACCCCGACGTCCCGATCGTGTGGCGCACGCCGCACCTGGTGCAATTGGGCGTCGACGATGCGGTCTGCACGCTGCCGTCGACCGCGGCGACCGAACGCATCCTGGCCGCGCTGGTGGCGGGCGTGCCGCCCGGCGCCATCGAGGTCGTCGCCGAACACGCCGGCGCACAGCCCGGGGTGCTCGACCAGGTGATGAGGCTCGTGGCGCCGGCGCTGCTGCCCGATCACGATGCCGCCGGGCCGAGCGCTTCCGGGCAGCCGTCGCATCTGGTCGCGATCGAAGCCGGCGAGGAGCCCCTCGCGGCGGCCCTGCACGCGTTGCTCACCGCATCAGGCGTGCGAACGATCGACGCCCGGTCGGCCGGTCGCGCAGGGAGCCCGTCGAAGCGCGACCCGGCGCCCGACGCCGTCGTCATCGCCGCATCGTTCGTCGTCTCCCCCGGGCGCTACGGCGCGTGGCTCGGCCGCGACATCCCGCACCTGCCTATCGTGTTCGGCGACCGCGTCGTCGAAGTCGGACCCTTCATCCGGCCCGGAGCCGGACCGTGCCTGCGCTGCATCAGCCTGCACCGGCGCGACGGCGACGCCGCGTGGCCGGTCATCGCAGCGCAACTCGTCGGTACGCGAGCAGCGACGCTGACGCCGGGGGGCGCAGCGTTCGCGGTCGCGCACGCCGGCCGGATGCTCGACGCGGTGCTCCGAGACCACGACGCGCGATGGGCGACGCGCAGCCTGCGCATCGACGTCGGAACGGGTCGCTTCAGCGAACGCGAACACCGGCAACACCCGGACTGCGGCTGCCGAGCTCTGCCAGAAAACGTGACGGCTCTACCTCACCGGAGCGTTGAGCGACACGACGGGCCCAGCTCAACCACAACCGCCTTCTGGCACGCGTGATCCCCACGTAGAAGAGTCGTCGCTCCTCGTCCACCTGATCGAAATTCGTGGCGTAGGAGATCGGCAGCAGCCCCTCGCTCAGGCCGATCAGATACACCGCATCCCATTCCAGGCCCTTGGCGGAGTGCACGGTTGCGAGCGTCACAGCCGAGAGGGTCGGCTCGTGCTGTGCGGCCTGACGTTCCAGCAACTCATCGGTGAACCGGCGGAACGTTGTGCCGGGCACGGCCTGATCCGCGAGCCCCATGATCGCGTTGAGCGCCTCCCACCGGTCTCGCACGGCACCTCGTGCCTGGGGGGCCTGCTCCGTCCAGCCGAGCGAGCGCAACACGTCGCTGACCGATTTGAACAGCGGCTCCCCCATCACCGATACGGATGCTCCGCGCAGCGTCAGCACGGCCTGCTTCACCTCGGGCAGGTCGAAGAATCGTTTCGCGCCGCGAATCTGGTAGCTGACATCCACCTCGTTCAGCGCGTTCTCGAGCGCTGCCGCCTGCACGTTGATGCGGTACAGGATCGCCATCGACTCCGGCGCGGCGCCGCGATCGATGGCGGATCGGATGTCGGTCGCGACGGCTCTCGCCTCCGCCAGATCGGTGGCATGAGCCGAGATCGCAGGGATGTCCGAGGTGATGCCGGGTGCCGGGGTGGCTTGCGTGACCGCATGCAGAGTCAGTGAACCCGGCCGTCCGCGCATCAGGCGGTTGGCGGTGTCCACGATCGGAACGGATGAGCGGTAGTTCTGCTCCAACCGGATGAGCGCGGCATCCGGATACCGGGAGCCGAAGTCGAGCAGGAATGAACTGCTCGCGCCGGCGAACGAGTAGATGGTCTGGCTGGCGTCGCCGACCACGCAGAGGTCTCGGCGTTCGCCGAGCCACAGGTCGAGGAGGTTCTGCTGCAGCGGCGAGACGTCCTGATACTCGTCGACCACGAAGAACCGGTACTGCTCGTGCACGTGCATCGCAACCGACGGCTCCGCCTCGATCATGCCCGCGGTCACCAGCAGCACGTCTTCGAAGTCGATCTGCTTGCGTTCGTCTTTCAGCGTCTCGTAGGTGCGGTGCAGGTCGATCGCCTGTTCGGCCGTCAACTTGCCCGGTGTCTCCCGAGTGGGACCCGTCCATCCCGGAGGCCGCTGAAGCGCCTTCGCGTAGTCCTCGATGCTCATCGCCGACACCTTGCGCCACTCGATCTCCGCTGCGATGTCACGCAGGGTCGCGGTGTCGACCTTGATCCGCAGCCGCTCCGCCGCCTGACCGAGCACGCGCGCCTTGCCGTCGAGCACCCGCGGGGCGGTGCCGCCCACCGTCAAGGGCCAGAAGTAGCTCAGCTGGCTGAGCGCCGCGGAGTGGAAGGTGCGCGCGACCACCGGCCCTGCGCCCAGGTGGCGCAGTCTGCTGCGCAACTCGGATGCCGCGCGGGCGGTGAAGGTCAACGCCATCACCCGATTCGGGGCGTAGACGCCGGATGCCACTCCGTAAGCGATGCGGTGCGTGATCGCACGCGTCTTGCCGGTGCCGGCGCCTGCGAGCACCCGAACGGGCCCGAGCAGCGTCTCCGCTGCGCTGCGCTGCTGCTCGTCCAATCCGTCGAGCAGCCGCTCGGCGGAATCGGTCATCGTCGCTCCGCCGGTGGCCGGTCGAGCGGGCCGCCGTACCAGTCCCGCAGGATGGCGTGCGCGATGGAGCTGCCACCGGGCAGCAGGATGTCCTCGTGCTCCTGCCACAGTTCGTCGCGGCTGAACCAGCGCAGCGCGAGGATCTCTTGACCGTCGGGCGTGACGGCTTCCGGGTCGTATCCTGGCGCTACTCGCGCCTCCATCCCGATCATGATCGAGGCGGGGAACGGCCACGGCTGCGACCCGAGGTAACGAGCTGCGGTCACCCGCACGCCCGACTCTTCGAAGACCTCGCGTTCGACGGCGTCTTCGAAGGTCTCGCCGGCCTCGACGAATCCGGCCAGCAGAGACCATCTGTTGTGTTCCCAGAGCGCGTTCGAACCCAGCAGCAGCCGGCTGTCCGGGTCGAGCACGCGAACGATCACCGCAGGATCGGTGCGCGGGAAGATCTCGGTGTCATCGGTGAAGCACCGGCGCACCCAGCCGCCCTGTTCCACCACGGTCGGCGATCCGCAACGCGGGCAGTAGCCGTGCGAGGCGTGCCAGTTGGTGATCGCGAGTGCCTGGGTGAAGAGAGCGGCGTCGCGCGCGCTCATCAGCGTCGACGCGGCGCGCAAGCCGACCCAGCGCTCCGGGTCCGGTTCGAGTTCGGCCGCAGCGGCATCCGTGAGCACCGACGCGATCACCGGGGTACCTGCGGGCTCGAGCGAAGACGCCTCCAGGGTGCGACCGAGATAGACCCTGACCAGCGCCGCCGTCACCTGGTGCGCGGGTTGCAGCGCCAGTGCCGCGCGATCAGGGACGGCAAGCGCCTTGCCCTGCCAGACGGGCAGGACGCGCGTGCCGTCATCGCCCAACAAGGCGTCGAACAGCGCCGGGTCGGCGCGACGCACCGCATCCCGATCGACAGCGGCCCTGGCCAGCTGGAGGGCCGTCGCGCTGCCGTCTGTCATGCCGTGTCGCACCTGATCCCTTGTGCTCGTCTTCGATGGTTCCCGCCACGCAGCGACGCTGCACAGCGGCGGCTTTCGGGGGTCTCGGCTGCCGCGACGGGCGTGGCGCGCTGCCTCGAGCCGGGGTTGTCGACCTACCCTAGACGGTATGGGCCGATCGCATCTCACTCTAGCCGCGTTGGCGACCTCGGCCGTTCCCGGGTTGGAGGTCACGGGCGCCCGGAGTCACGGGTACGGCGCGCACGGCGAATACGATTCCGCACTGCTCGACGTGCGTAACGGTGACCAGCTGATCATCCGGGTTCCGACCTCTCAGGCCGCCGAAACCGAACAGAGCGCCGACCTGGTTGCGTTGCGCTCTCTTACCGCGGGCATCCGGGGTCGGCTGCCGTTCGACGTGCCCGACTTCGTCGGGCAGGCGCCCGTCGGTGGCACCCGCGCCGTGGTCTACCACTTCCTGCCCGGCGCCAAGGTCGAACTCGATGACATCGCCGGCGGCGACGGCCTCGCATCGTCGATCGGGCGCTCGATAGCAGCGATCCACGCCCTGCCCACCTCGTTCGTGGGCGACGCCGGACTGCCGGTGCTGAGCGCCGCCGACTGCCGGGACACGGTGTCAGCGCTGGTCGACACCGCATCCGGAACCGGCAAGCTCCCGGCCGCGTTGCGCGAGCGGTGGCGCGGCGCCGTCGCAGACGACGCGCTCTGGCGTTTCCAGCCGACCGTCATCAACGGCGCGTTGTCGGTCGAGTCGATCCTGGTGCGAGACGAATCCGTCGTCGGCGTGCTCGGCTGGTCGGCACTGCGCATCGGCGACCCGGCCCGCGACCTGCACTGGCTGCTGGCCATGCGTCAGGACGCCCTCGAGTCGGCGCTCGGCGCATACGCCGCCGAGCGAGCGGGCGCCGAGGACAGGCAGGTGTCGCAGCGTGCCATGCTGTACGCCGAGCTCGAGGTCGCCAGGTGGCTGCTGCACGGACGCGAGGTGCACGACGTGTCGATCGTGGACGACGCGGTCCAGATGCTCGATGGCCTCGTCGATCGCGTGCACTCCGACTCGCTCGACCCGCTCGACCCGATCACAGGCCCGGTGATGGCGGTGACCGAGGTCGAGCAACTGTTGGATGCCACGCCACTGATGCGCAACGGCGGTGAAGCCCCGGGGCTGCTCCCCGTGGCCGACGACACGAGCGAACACCACCGCCTGCCACGCGACGAGGACGATTAGCCGAGCCGGAGCGCTCGCACGGCGAAGCGCGAGTGCGGCGTCATCGCCCTCGTCCTCCACCTGACCCGCCGAAAACGGCGTAGAGCAGCGGCAGCACTGAAACACACATCAGCACGATGCCGAGCGCCGCGGCATCCGGGATCAGCAGGATGCCGCCGACCAGGAATCCCGCGAACAGCACCGCACCGACGGCTCTACGGACGAGCCGTTCCAGGCGACTGAGTCGGCGATCGATGGCCGGGGTCGCGACCGAGACGGCGCCTTCGTTGATGCGAGTGATGAGTGCGTCGATCCGCCCGGGCAGCCGCACAGCGATACCCGCGATCGACGCCGCCTCCTTCGCGGCCGCCACGACGAGGTTGCCGCCTTCCTCACGCACCAGCCGGGTCGCGTACGGCTCGATCGCATCCCAGACGTTGAATTCGGGGTCGAGCGAGCTGCACACGCCCGACGTCAACGACATCGAACGGATGACCAGGAGGAAGTTCTCGGGCAGTTGGAACGGCAGCGAGCGCACCACCGTGCCGAACTCACGTCCGAATTCGCGGAACTCGCGGGTCTCGACCTTCCGCAACTGCGCGAACCCCATTCCGCCGAACCGGTCGAACAGCCCGACCATCGCCCGCTCCAGTTCGGCGGTGCCTGCGGACGGCAGCAGGATGCCGACCTCCTGGATGCTCTCGACCAGGCCGCGTCCGTCGCGCGCCGCGACCGCGATGAGAAGCCGGCGCAGGCCGTCGCGCAACTCGTCGGTGACCTCGCCCATCATGCCGAAGTCTACGAAGGTGAGTTGCCAGCCGGGTCCGGCTGCGTCGTCGCGCCCGCTCCCCGCGCCTTCACCGCGCCCGCTTCCGCCGGTCGGTGTCACGAAGACGTTGCCGGGGTGCGGGTCGGCATGGAAGTATCCATGGCCGAAGAGCTGCTCGAACATCACCTCGGCGAAGACCGCCGCCACCTCGGACGGATCGATGCCCGCGGCACGCAGCCCATCGACGTCATCGATCTTGATGGCCGTGACATCCGACAACGTGAGCACCCGCCTGGTGGTGCGCTCCCACACGACCTCGGGAACGGCCACTCGCGGGTCACCCGCGAACATCTCCCCGAATCGCTCGGCGCCCATCGCTTCGTGGAGATAGTCGATCTCGTCGAGGCTGGTATTGGCGAACTCGGTGACCAGTGCGCGTGGATCGACATGGTCGGAAACGACTCGGAGGTGGCTGAGCCACCTCGCCACCCGGCGCAGCGCGGCGAGGTCTACGTCCACGATGCCCGCGATACCGGGACGCTGCACCTTCACGACGACCTGCTCGAAGCCGCTGTCGGCGGCATCCTGTGCGGCGAGTCGGGCGGGGTGCGCCTGACCGAGGGATGCCGCAGCCACCGCCACCTCGCCGAACGATGCGTATGCGCGCTCGAGCGGCACCGCCAACTCCGCCTCGGTCAACTGCCGGATCAACGGGAATTCGGCGGGCGGAACCTCGTCCTGAAGGCCAGCGAGCTCGGTGGTGATCTCGGGCGGCAGCACATCGAGCCGGGAGGACAGGAACTGTCCGACCTTGATCATCAATCCGCCGAGTTCGACCGCGAGCGCGTGGAAACGTTGTGCGACACGCGTCAGCCTCGCTGCGCGCCCCCGTTCCGCCAGGCGCGCGAGCCCGACGCGGGGCAGCAATATCTCGTACCACCAGGCCTGCGCGAGGTAGCGCAACGCGAACCGGAGAATCCGGCGGTAACGGGCCCGATTGTCTCCGGCCTGGGGCTGCTCATGCTCTCGATGGCCAGGAGCCGTCGGCATCCGATCAGTCCTGGGCGAGGATCGAGTAGAGCTTGCGACGAGCTTCGTCGAGCACTTTGACCGCCTGATCCACCTGCTCGTGCGTGCCGGTCCGCTTCACCTGTGCCGCAGCTTGCGCGAGCGCGACGCCGGCTTTGGGCAGGGCGCCCATGCCGAAGAGGTCGTGCTGCCCGGACGCCTCCCACGGCGCGGAGCGACCGGCCGAGGCATCCACCACCGCTCTCCCCGTCTCGGTAAGCGAATACGTCTTTCGACCATCGACCGCCTCCGCGACGATGAGGCCCTCGTCGACGAGAAGCTGCAGCGTCGGATACACCGAGCCTGCGCTCGGCTTCCATGCACCGCCGCTGCGCTGCTCGATCTCCGCGATGATCTGGTACCCGTGCATCGGTGTCTCCGCGAGGAGGGCGAGAATCGCCGCTCGCACATCGCCGTGTGTCGTGCGGGGTCCGACGCGCTGCTCGAACATCGAACGCAACTGGTCGATCGCATCGCTCAGATGCTGACCGGAGCCGAGGTGCCCGGCTCCGAAACCGCGGGCTCCGGAACCCCCACTCGTGTGTGAACTGCTCATGACGACCTCCCTGGTCTCTCAAGGCTCGATCAAGTCTTGACGCCGATATATCGTTGAGAGCACGCTATCTCGCGAAATCGAAATCGGCTATGCGTTCTGCGACAGGCTGCCGCGCCACAGGGCGAGCAACTCCGCTTCATCGGCCACGTGCGCGGGTCGAACGATGAGGTCGTCGGCGACGAAATAGAACGCCGCGTCGATCAGATCGGGTTCGATACCGCGCCACCGCGCGTACGCCAGGCGGTACAAGGCCAACTGCAGTTGCTTGCGTTCCAGCTCCTCGGCGTTCGCGGGTGGCCTGCCGGTCTTCCAGTCGACGATCTCGTAGCGCCCGTCGCGCTCGTAGACGGCGTCGATCTTGCAGATCACCAGCCGCCCGTCGAACGGCAGATGGATCTCACGTTCGACCTCGATCGGCCGCAGACCGGCCCACGGCGAACGTTCGAAGGTCGCTTGAAGCGCGGCGAGCCGCTCCGCCTCGGCCGCAGCCAGGTCGTTGTCGGCGGACCCCCCATCGTCGTCGCGCTCGAGAAGAAGCGCGTCGATCTGCTGCACCCCGCCGTCGACTCCGGCGCGCGCCTCGACCCACGAGTGGAACAGCGTGCCCAATCGCGTCGCGCGATAAGGCCTCTCGGGCATCGGCCGCAGGAGCTCGGCAGCGACGGCGGCGGGCTCGGTCACGAAGTCTTTGAAACGGGAAGCGGGAATGCGACGCGGCAACTCGACGACGCTGCCCCGCTCGAGCATCCGCCGCCGTTCCGCGAGCAGCAGCTCGACATCGCGCCGCCAACGCCCCTCCGCGCCGGGCGACGCAGCACGCACCGCTTCCGCTGCCGCTTCCACCACGGGTCTCCTGCCGCCCAGGGGGTCGGGCGGCCAGGTCATCACTTCGGATGCCCTGCCGGAAGGATTCTGTTCGAATGCGCTGGCAGTCGGCAGGGGAGCGATGTGCCCGCGCTCCGCCAGGAGCATCAGGAACGGGCTGGGACTGCGCGGCTTCGTCTGCGTCGCCCAGAACGATCCGCTCAGCAGCAGCGAATGACGCGCACGCGTCACCGCGACGTACGCCAATCGGCGCTCCTCGCGCTCGTGATGCTCGGCGACGCGATCCCCGAACGCCGCGCGTTCGTCTTTGACCTCTTTGCGGGTCTCCGCCGACCGCCACCGGAACTCGGGCAACTCGTCGGCATCCCCGCGGAACTCGTACGGAAGCAATCCGAACCCGAGCCATCCGCCGGTGCCCTCGTTGGGCTTTCCCGGCAGCTCTCCGGCGACCATGCGCGGCACCACGACGTGATCCCACTCCAGACCCTTCGAGCCGTGCACCGTGAGCAACTGCACCGTGCCGGGCTCCGGCTCCTCGGCACGCGGCGCAAGGCCGTCGCGCCACTCCGCCTCACGCAACCAGGCCAGGAACCCCGCCAGACCACCCGTTTCACTCACGGCCAGGTACCCGTTCAGAGCGTCGAAGAAGGCGTCCATCGTCGCCCTGCCCTGACTTCTGCTTTCGTTGGCTGCCGTCTCGATGTCGAGCCCGAGTTCCTGTTCGACGACGGTGACGGTCTCGAGCAGGTCGAGCGAGGCTCGGCCACGCAACCGCGCGAACAGCAGCCCGGCGTGCCGCAGTCGTTTCAGCCCCGGCTCGCTGAACCCCTGCAGCACGCTGTGCCCGTCACGGGCGTGCGCCACGAAGTCGAGGGCGTCGACGAGCGAGGAGCCCTCGCCCTCGGCGACGGACGAGCGCAGCGCCGCACGTACGCCGTCGTTCAGCGGTTGCTGTGCCCAGTCGCGATCGCGCAACCACGACGCCACCCGGCTCAGCGTGTGCAGGTCACGCACCCCGATCCGCCACCGGGACCCGGCGAGCAACCGCACCAACTCGGCTCCGCCGCCCGGGTCGCTGACCACCGTGAGCGCGCAGACCAGATCGGCGATCTCCGGCTCCGCGAGCAGTCCGCCGATGCCGAGCACGTGGTACGGGATCCCGTGCCGGCGCAGCGCGGCGATGAACACGTCCTGGTTCTTGCGCGCCCGGAAGAGCATCGCCGCGCTGGGCGGCGTCACCGTCGCATGTTCACCCGGTTCCGTCCGGGGCTTCGCACGCAACCGCTCGCCCAACCAGCGGGCCGCCGCCTCCGCCTCCTCTTCGATCGTCTCCTCGAAGACGACATCGACCGGTCGGGCGCTTGCTGCCGGGCCCGGTTGCAGCCGCTGCACCGGCACCCGGGTGATCGCCGTCAACGGCTCGACCAGCGCGTTCGCGACCGCGAGAACCTCACATCCGTTTCGCCAGCTCGTCGACAGTGCGAACTGCTGCACCTCACCGTTGCCGAACTGTCGCGCGTACGAGTCGAGGTTGCCGGCGCTCGCTCCGCGCCAGCCGTAAATCGACTGATGCGGGTCGCCCACCGCCATCACCGCTCGCCCGGCGAACAGCTCGCTGAGCAACCAGGTCTGCACCACGGAGGTGTCCTGATACTCATCGAGAAGTACTACAACATGCCGCTCTCTCAGCTCGTCGGCGATCGACGGGGACGTTCGCAGCAACTGCAGCGCGAGCGACACCTGATCCGAGTATTCGACGAATCCGCGCCGCTGCTTGAGCTGCTCGTAGTCGTGCGCCAACTCCAGCAGCACGGGTAGCGCGGCCACCGTCGAGACCATCGTGTCGACCTCGGGGTAGCCGCCACGTCCACCGTTCGGCAGCTGTGTCAGCCGAGCGAACTCGCCTGCCATCGCAGCGACCTCGGCGGGGTTCACGATGTTCTCGGCCAGCGCCCTGCTGAGCCGCAGCACGGCCCGTGTGATCGCGTCGACGCTGTGATCGAGGTCGATCAGACGTCGATCCCTGCTGGCGACCACGATCGAGCGGGCGAGCTGCCAGGCCGAGGCCTCCCCCAGCACCGCCCCGTCGGCCTCCCGGCCGAGCAGAATCGCATTCTGGCGATAGATGGTGTTCGCGAACGAGTTGTAGGTCGCGACCACGGGCGGGTCGAACTCGTCGTAATCGGTCGGCATCAGCCCAGCGCCATGCAGCGCGACGATCCGACGGCGGATGCGATCGGCCAGTTCCCCTGCCGCCTTGCGGGTGAAGGTGAGACCCAGGATCTGATCGGGGCGCACGTGCCCGTTCGCGAGCAGCCACAGCACGCGCGATGCCATGGTCTCGGTCTTGCCGCTGCCCGCCCCGGCGATCACCAGAGCCGGCGCGAGCTCCGCTTCGATGACCTGGCGCTGCTCCGCGGTCGGGCGATCGGGCCCGAGTGCCGCTGCGATCTGCACCGCGTCGATCGTCACGATGCGCTCCCCGCCCCGTCGCTCGAGACGGCGGGGACTCGTTGCAACCGCTTCCGCGCGATATTCGCCCCGCCCCAGTCGCTGATCTCCAGCGGCGCATCGAACTGGGCCTGGGCCATCCGTTCGGCGGCCGCGGTGACCCGCGCGCGAAACTCGGCCAGTTGTTCGGACGAGAGAGCGGACTGAACGGTCTCCCGGTACGCCTTGCCGCGCACCCCGCCACGCACGAAGAGCAGCTTCGCGCCGCCGCCGCGGTGCTCGCCGAAGGCACCGAGCGACTCGTCCAGGCTGCCGTGCTGGTAGGCGAGTTGGTACGCGCTCAACTGCGCGTGCGACGGGATGTCCGCGGCCCGGGGAATCGTGCGGCCGGTCTTCAAATCCACGATCACGATCTCACCGTGGGGCCCGACCTCGACCCGGTCGATAGCGCCGCGCAGCACCGCGCGCTCGAGCTCGAGTTCGAATCGAGGTTCCGCCGCGGCCAGCCGTTTGCCGTCGCGCTCGAAGTCGGCGAGGTAGTCCGCGAGACCGAGCGCGAAGGTTCGCGCCGCCCGCAGCTGCTGTTCGCTCAGCCAGGCGGACTCGAACGGGAGTTCCGGCCAGCGCTGCTGGATCGCCGCCCAGATCGCGTCGACGTCGGCTCCGGGGGCCGTCTCCATCGCCCAGTGCACGATCGTGCCGAGCCCCATCGCGACGCTGGCCTGGCTGCCGGAGACCGTGTCGATGAACCAGTCCAGCGGCGACTCCTCGAATGCCTCGAGCTTCGAAGGCGAGACCGGCACCTGTTCATCCGGCGCGTACAACGGATCGGTGGTCGACGGTTCGATCAGCCCGTGCCATTGGGCGGGGTCGGCACCGGTCACGCGCTCCGACGCGAGTCGGGCGAGCGCCGACGCGGCGGCGTTCCGCTCCGCCGCACTGCGGCCCAAGGCGGTCAGTTCCCGGCGCAGCCGGGAGGTGAGCCCGCGCAACGAGAGCGGATGCGCGTTGGGGTCGAGCGCGGGGGTTCCCTCGGGCGCGAGGGAGAAGAGCGTGCTGGCGGCTTCGTCGTCGTTGCTCGCCGCGGCAAGGATCACCTGGGTGCGCGCGCGAGAGACCGCGAGGGCGAACATGCGAAGCTCGTCGGCCAGCACGAGCCGACGCGCATCGAGAACGGCATTCGCCTCGCCCGTCACGATCTGCACGAGGCGTTGCGGATGCAGCAGCGAGCCCCGCACCCGGAGATCGGGCCAGACGCCCTCCTGCAGGCCGGCGACCACGACGACCTCGAACTCCTCCCCCACAGTTCCCGGCGGCGTGGTGACGAGCACGGCGTCGGCCAGCGGTCGCGGCGAGAGCGTGTCCTCCGGGACCTCGGCATCGAGCACCCGGTCGAGAAACACCCGGGCGGGCGAGTCCGGCTCGCGCTCGACGAAGCGCTTGGCTGCGGTGAACAGGGCGAGCACGCCGTCGAGGTTGCGGTTGGCCTCGGCGGCGAGAACGCCGGTGCCCACCGACTGATCGTGCCAGGCGACCGCCAGCCCGCTGCGCTCCCACGCGAGCCAGAGGAGTTCTTCGATGCTCGCGCCGGCCGTTGTCTGGGCACCAACCTCGGCGAGCGTGCGGGCCAGACGATCGGCCGAGCGGGCCACCTTCGCGTCGATCGTGCTCAACCGCCCGGGCGAGTTCAGCGCGTCGACGATGAGCTGATCGGCCTGTCGGGTACCGTCACCGGCGAGTTCCTCGGCGCGCAGCGCGAGCCGCAGTCGGCGCAGTGCGAGCCTGTCGAGGCCGCCGAACGGCCCGAGCAACAGCTGCGTGGCGACCTCGGCAGTGAGAATGCTTCTGCCTGATCCGACATCGATCACGGTGAGCAGCGCGCGCGCCGCCTGATCGTCGCGCAGCGCGGTGGCTCCGACCGCGGTGCGCGTGGGCACCTCCGCCAGGCCGAGCGCGCGGGCGAGCGCCGGCACCTGGGAACCGGAGCGCACGACGACCGCCAGCGAACGCCACGGCACTCCCCGCAGCACGTGGTGTTCGCGCAACACGCGGGCGACGGCGGCGTATTCCCTGGCCGAGCTGGGAGCGAGGATCGTCGCGACGGGCGGGGGCGCGTCCCCATCCGTCGACGCCGCCGAGTCGGCAGCGACCCGAGCCGCGCGGTGCCCGACCACTCCTGCCGTGCCGATGCGTTCGGTGATCCTGCTGGTGAGCTCGCGCAACGCCGGCCGCTGTCGGTGCACGACGTCGAGAAAGAGCGTGCGCGACCTTGCGCCGAGGCGCTCCCCGAACCGCCCGAGCACGTCGGGCTCGCCGCCGCGGAAGACGTTGGCCGCGACGTCCGGATCGCCGAACGCGACGACCGCCACTCCACGCGCCGAGAGCGCGTGCAGCAGCGACATGGTCGAGACCGTGGCCTCCTGGGCGTCGTCTATCACGACCAGGCGCAGCCTGCCGACCGTGTCGCTGACCTCCCCGCGCTGCACCGCGGCCACCGCGAATTGCACGAGTTCGGCCGAGTCGAGCTGATCTTGTCTGGCGTTGGCGATCACACTGAGGTAATCGTCGATGAAGTCGGCGGAGGCCGCCCACTCCGGATGCCCGTGCGCCGCGCCGAGAGCCCGAAGCGTGTCGGGACTCACTCCCAATTCGGTTGCTCTGGCCATCAGCTCGCGCAACTCGGACCGGAAACCGCGCAGCGCTCTCACCTGCGACGTCAGCGGATCGGGCCAGTTCGGGCCTCGGCCGTCTTCGACTTCGCCGGCCAGCAGCGCGGCGATGTCGCCGTCCTGTTCGCCGCCGGTGATCAGCCGGGGCGGCTCCAGTCCGGCTCGACGCGCTGCACTGCCGACGATGTCGAAGGCGACGGATGCGACGGTGCGGGCCAGCGGCCCGTTGGTCGCCACCGACAACCGCACTCCGAGACGGTCGCGCAGCCGGGTCGCCGTGGTACGACTCGTGGTCAGCGCCAGCACTTCGTCGGCCGCGAATCCGCGCCGCTCGACCCGGTCGGCGAGAAGTTCGACGAGCGTCGTCGTCTTTCCGCTGCCGGGTGCGCCGATCACGACCGCGCTCTCATCAGGAGCCAACGCGAGCACCGCGCATTGGGACGCGTCCAGCGACGGCGTCTGCTGCTGCAGCGGGTCTGCGAAGCCTTCGAACGTCACGACGTCACGGTAGCGTCACCCGCCGACACCGGCGGCTTCCGCCGACAGAGAACCGTCGCCTGCTGGCACGCGCGACTGCCGTAATCTGAGCAGTGGCCGCACGAGGGATTCGCCGCGGCGCAGAACTGACGAAAGGCTGTATCCGTGGACATCCGCATCGGTATCGTGAACGCCCCCCGAGAACTGAGCTTCGAGTCGGACCAGACCCCTGCCGAGATCGCCGAGGCGGTCACTGCGGCACTCGCGGAGCGCAACGGCGCCCTTCAGTTGCACGACGACAAGGGCACGCTCTTCGTGGTGCCGTCGGCCGGGATCGCATACGTGGAGATCGGCAGCGACCAGGCCCGCCGGGTCGGGTTCGTCGCCTAGCAGAGCTGCGGAGAACGACGATGGAGTTGATGTTCATCACCCTCGGCGGCGCGATCATCGGGCTGACGGCCCGTTATGTGCTGCCGCAGCGTCACCGGCACGGCGCCGTGCTCATTCCCGCGCTCGGCGCGGGGGTCGCGGCGGTGCTCTGGGAACTCCTGACCTGGGCGGGTCTGAAATGGAACGCCGGCTGGATCTGGTGGGTCACTCTGATCGCGACGGCACTGGTGACGGTGGCCGTCGACCTGGTGATCGGCGCCGTGCGTCAACGCAGCGACGAGCACCTGCTCCAGTCGCTGAGCAAGGGCGCCGCCCGCCCCGCCTGAGCCGCTCGCCGATCCGGCTCAGGGCCGTCCCGATGCGCTGATGACGATCCGATGCGTTTAAGAGGTGAGACCGAGAGCATCCATGCGGCGGGTGTGCGCCGCGATGATCTCGGTGAAGACAGGCTCCACGCGCTGTTCCGCACGCTGCGCCTCAGGGGTGCCGCCTCCCGCCAGGTGCAGGGCCGAACGCGCCACCAACAGAGTGTCGCCGACGAGCCTTCGTCCCCACAGCGCGAGTCGCGATCCCAACAGGGGGTCTGCCGCGAGTTCCGCCGAGAGGATCTGCACGGCTGCCGTCGCTCCCGACTCCGTGCCGAGCAGGCCAGCCGCTCGCGGCCCCACGTCCCCGGGCAGACCGGCCGCCAGGCGGATGAAGAAGTCGTCGAGCAGGCCCGCCGTGATATACACGCCGAGCAGGTTCTCCCGCCAATCGGCACCCTCGGTGACGAAACGGAACCGGTCGATCGTCGCGGCGAACGGCAGCATGGCCTGCACGGGATCGGCATCCTGCCTGCGCAGCTCGGCGATCAGTCCCTTGTGCTTGGCGAGCGCGAAACCGGCGGCGCTCCCCACGTGCTCCTTTGCGGCCAGATCCGGCAGATCCGAGACCAACTGCGACAGCGTCTGGAACGCCTCCAGCTGCAGGTAGGCCGCCTGCGCCAGATACGGCACGAGTGCGGGTGCGATCTCGCCCAGGTCGACCCGTTCGGCGGCTCGTTGCTCGCGGCGCGGCGTCAGCCGTGGAGCCTCCACAGCGGGGCGGACGCGCTTGAACCAGGATGCCACGCAGCAATTCTATGGGCGCGGTCCGGAGCGTTCAGCGACCGGTCGGTAGACTGAAGGAGCCGTCGGCACAGGATCGACGGCCCTACGCCTGTACGAAGACGATCCGAATCCGCCGGCGTAGCCATTCATGGTCGCCGACGCGGCCTCATCGATACGACAGGCATACACTCACGTGACGTTTTCCGATCTCAATATCGACCAGGACATGGTCGACGCTCTCGCCGACAAAGGCATCATCGATCCGTTCCCGATCCAAGAGCAGACGATTCCTCTCGGATTGGCAGGCCAAGACATCATCGGTCAGGCCAAGACCGGCACGGGCAAGACCCTGGGCTTCGGCCTGCCGTTGATCCAGCGGCTCGGCCCCGATCCGGCGCCGGGTGTGCAAGCGCTGGTCGTGGCGCCCACGCGCGAACTCGCCATGCAGGTCAGTGAAGACCTCGAACTGTGCACCTCCCGACGCCCGACCTCCGTCGTCGCCATTTACGGGGGCAAGGCATACGAAGGACAGATCGAGCAGCTCAAGGCCGGCGCGCAGATCGTCGTCGGCACCCCGGGACGCTTGCTCGACCTCGCGGGCCAACGCCTGCTCAACCTCTCGAATGTGCGGGAGATGGTGCTCGACGAAGCCGACAAGATGCTCGACCTGGGCTTCCTTCCCGACATCGAGAAGCTCTTCGCGCAGACTCCGGCCGTGCGGCACACCATGCTGTTCTCCGCGACGATGCCGGGCCCGATCGTCGCGCTCGCGCGACGCTTCATGAACCGTCCGATTCACATCCGCGCCACCGACCCCGACGAGGGGCTGACCCAGGCGAACATCAAGCACGTCATCTACCGCGCCCACGCGCTGGACAAGGACGAGGTCATCTCGCGCATCCTGCAGGCCGAGGGACGCGGCAAGACGGTCATCTTCACCCGCACCAAACGAGCCGCGGCGAAGCTCGTCGAGGAACTCAACGACCGCGGATTCAACGCGGCGGCGGTGCACGGCGACCTCGGGCAGGAGCAGCGCGAGCGCGCCATGGCCGCGTTCAAGGCCGGCAAGAAAGACATCCTGATCGCCACGGATGTCGCGGCGCGCGGCATCGACGTCGTCGACGTCACGCACGTGATCAACCACACGATCCCCGAAGACGAGAAGGCCTATCTGCACCGCGTGGGCCGCACCGGCCGCGCCGGCAAGACGGGGATCGCGGTGACGTTCGTCGATTGGGACGACCTGCACAAGTGGGCCCTGATCAACCGCGCCCTGGAGTTCGGCCAGCCGGAGCCGACGGAAACGTACTCCTCGTCGCCGCATCTCTTCTCAGACCTGGACATCCCGTCGGATGCCAAGGGCCGGCTGAAGCCGACTCCCGCGCCGAAGGTCGAACGGGCCGCGAGCGGGCGCGGCGGTCAGGTAACATCCGGTGGGCAGGGCGCTCAGGCGTCTTCTTCGAGCACGACGGGATCGTCGCGCCGGCGCCGCACCCGTTCCGGCTCGGCCTCGGCCAGCACCGCCCCGTCGACCACGGATGCGGCGCCCGTCGCGGCGGGCACGCACGACGGTCACGGTTCGCAGCATCACGACGGCAACAGCGCTCCGCGCCGGCGCAGCCGCAATCGCCGCGGCGGAGCGGGAAGCGCGAGCGCGCCGGCCGCGCAATAGCCCGGTCCTGCCAGCCCGGCGACGTTTCACCGCAGTGCGCCACTTCTCACGCCACGCGCCGGATTTTCTGGCGCACGGCGTGAGAACTGGCGCTTGGCAGACCGGCGTACAGCGCTGGGCACAACGGACGCACCCCGATTGCGCACGCTGACGCCAGCGCCGCACCTGCGCGGTTCCGCGGATCGAACCTGCCCGATTCCGCGACTACGCGTAGACCGGGGAGGTGCCCACCGCTTCGGCGATGATCCGTTCGAGCACCTGCGGGGGCGTCGTGTTCTCACCGAGGCGGTTCGGCTTTCCGGCCCCGTGATAGTCGCTCGAACCGGTCAGCACGAGACCATGACGTTCGGCGAGCTGGCGCAGATACGCCTTCCCATCCTCGGTGTTCTCCCGGTGGTCGATCTCGAGTCCGAACAGGCCGGCGTCGATCAACCGCTCGAGGTAATCCTCCTGAACGACCCGGTCGCGTCCGCGCGTGGCGGGATGCGCGAGCACCGGCACGCCCCCGGCCGCCCTGATCAGTCGCACGCCGTCCAGCGGCGTCGGAGCGTAGAGCGGCTCGTAGTAACCGCCGCGCGGATGCAACAGCGTCTCGAACGCGTCGGATCGGGAATCGACGTGTCCCCGCTTCACGAGCGCGTCGGCGATGTGCGGCCTGCCGACCGTCGAGCCGGGGGTGGTCTGCGCGAGCACGTCCTCCCAGGTCAGGTCGTAGTCGACCGCGAGCCGGTCGACCATCGCTTCCGCCCGGGTGCGCCGTGCTTGTCGGATGCGTGCCGTCTCGGCGGCCAGCGGCAGGTCGTCCGCGTCGAACAGGTAGGCGAGCACATGCACGCTCTTCCAGCCGTAGCGGGTGCTCAACTCCATGCCGGGAATGAACGTGACACCGACCTCGCGGGCCGTCGCAGCGGCATCCGGCCATCCCGCCGTCGAGTCATGATCGGTCAGGGCCACCGTGCCCAGACCGGCCGAGCGAGCGCTCCGCACGAGTTCGCCGGGGCTCTCCGTACCGTCGGAGACGCTCGAATGCGTGTGCAGATCGACCGGTGCAGTGAACTGGGGGTCGCCGGGCATGCCCTCAATCGTATGCCCGGCGGCGCCCGGGATGCCGGTGACACAATCGATGCCGGTGACACAATGGAGGGATGGCCATCAGCACGAACGCCGACACCACTCAGAAGACATCCGCTCCCCGCGCGACCACCAATCGCTCCACCACGCCGGGTTCGGACGATTTCAAGCGGTACATCGCGTCGGGTTGGGCGCAGCGCGACGAGCCGGTGCCGCCGGCCCGTGAGCAGGCATCGTACGCAGCGTCGCGCCGGCAGCGGCTTTCCGCCGCCTACCCCGGCAAACGCCTCATCGTGCCGGCAGGCCGGCTCAAGCAGCGCTCCAACGACACGGACTACGCCTATCGTGCGCACTCCGCCTTCGCGTACCTCACAGGGTGGGGGGCCGACTCCGAGCCGGGCGCTGTGCTCGTTCTCGAGCCCACCGCGACGGGCCACGAGGCGACGCTCTACTTCCGCGAGCGCGCGGGTCGCGACTCGGACGAGTTCTACGCGAACCCCGAGATCGGCGAGTTCTGGATCGGCCCGCGTCCCTCCCTCGCGCAGGTCTCCGGCGATCTGGCGATCGCCACGAGCGGCATCGACGCGTTGGCGAGCGTCGTCGACGCCGCCGACGGCGACACCCTGATCCTGCGGGAGGCCGACCCGGCCCTGACTCTCCGAGTCGACGCCGCCCGTACCGCCGCATCGGGGGCAGACACGGCTCCCGACGACACCTCCCTTGCCCGCGATCTCTCCGAGGCCCGCCTGGTCAAGGACGACTACGAGATCGACCAGCTCCGCCAGGCGATCGCGGCGACGGCGCGCGGCTTCGACGACGTGATCCGCGACCTCCCGCGCATCACAGCCCACGAGCGCGGCGAGCGTCTCGTCGAGGGCGCGTTCAACAGCCGGGCCCGTTCCGACGGAAACACCGTCGGCTACGACACGATCGCCGCGTCCGGTCCGCACGCCTGCATCCTGCACTGGACGCGCAACAACGGTCCCGTCGTGCCGGGCGACGTGATCCTGCTCGACGCTGGCGTCGAGGTCGAGAGCTATTACACCGCCGACATCACTCGAACCCTCCCGGTGAACGGACGGTTCACCGATGCTCAGCGGCTGGTATACGAGACAGTGCGCGAGGCTGCCGATGCCGCGTTCGCTGTCGTGCGACCCGGCATCCGGTTCCGCGAGATCCACGCCACCGCGATGGAGGTCATCGCGCGGCGCACAGCGGAATGGGGTCTGCTGCCGGTCACCGCGGAGGAGGCGTTGCAGACCGATCAGCAGCAGCATCGCCGGTACATGGTGCACGGCACGAGTCACCACCTCGGGCTCGACGTGCACGACTGCGCACAGGCGCGCCGTGAGCTGTACCTGGACGGCGTGCTCGAGGCGGGCATGACGTTCACGATCGAACCCGGCCTCTATTTCCAGCCGGACGATCTGACCGTGCCCGAGCACCTACGCGGGATCGGGGTGCGCATCGAGGACAACATCCTGGTCACCGCCCACGGCGCGGAGAACCTCTCGATCGCGATCCCGCGCACCGCCGACGACGTCGAGGCCTGGATCTCGCGGCTCACCGACTGATGCGCGAACGCTCGTATTCCCACGTCGGAATGCGTGCGCCGCACCGGAACACCCGATTGCACGGGGCGTACGAAGAGCGCCGGCCTCAGCCCTCACGCCCGGAATCGTCGCGTTCGCCATAGCGAGGACGTTCCTGGGAAGGCGACGCCTGGGTCGAATCGGGTGCACGTGTCTCGGATTCGGCCGGCTCCGCCTGCGACGGTTCCAGGTGCTCGGGCGGCTCCGGTTGCGCCGGAGGCGGGTCGGAGGGATGCTGCTGCACCGGACGCTCCGTGGCGCCGGCTGCCGGTTGCTGGCCGCCGCCGGCGATCAGGTTGCGCGCCCGGTTCACCAACTCAGGGTCGACGATCACCGCGTAGCTCGTCGCGAGCACCTGGGTCATCGAGGTGTAGTCGCGCCTGCTGCGCGTGATCGCGTACGAGACGAGGCCGAAGAGCATCCCGAACCCTGCTCCGATCAGCACCGCCGCCAGGATGAATCCGAGGTTCGTCGCCGGCGAGAAGATCACCAGCAGCAGACCGAAGAACACCCCGAGCCACGCACCGGATGCCGCGCCGGCGAGCGCGACCCGGCCCCAGGTGAGCTTGCCGGTGACACGCTCGACCGTCTTCAGATCGCTGCCGACGATCGACACCTTGTCGACCGGAAAATCCGCTCTGGCCAGCACGTCCACCGCCTGCTGAGCCTGCGGATACGTTTCATAGCTCGCGATGACTTCGCCTCGCGGAACCGAGGGAAGCGGAACGCGACCGCGGCCGCCGAACGGGGACTGATTGCTCACCGGGCCATTGTCCCATGGTCCAACCTTGCGCGACTAAGGTTTAGTTGTGAGTGCCACCAGAGTATTCGTCGCCCGATTGGCCGGGTGCACCGTCTTCGATCCGGCGGGTGACCGGGTCGGCAAAGTGCGTGACGTCTTGGTGGTCTATCGAAAAAGCGATCCGCCGCGCGTGGTCGGTCTCGTCGTCGAGATCCCCGGCAAACGCAGGGTGTTCGTGTCGATCGGACGCGTGACGAGCATCGGCTCCGGCCAGATCATCACGACGGGGCTCATCAACGTTCGCAGGTTCGAGCAGCGCGGCGGAGAAGTGCGCGTGATCGCGGAGATCCTCGGCCGCACCGTGGTGTTCCGCGACGGCTCCGGTCCGGCCACGATCGAGGATGTCGCCATCGAGCAGAGCAGACCGGGCGAGTGGGCGATCGCGCAGCTTTTCGTGCGTCGTCCCAAGACGAGTCCGTCGCCGTTCGCGAAGGGTCCCACGGTCTTCGCCCGGTGGGACGAGGTGCGTGAGAAGACCGCACAGGGTCAAGCGCAGTCCGCCGAACAGCTCATCGCCACCTACTCCGATTTGAAGCCAGCAGACCTCGCTAACACCTTGCTCGATCTGCCCGAGCAGCGCCGGCTGGAGGTCGCGGGTGAACTGCCCGACGACCGGCTCGCCGACGTGCTGGAGGAGATGTCGGAGAGCGATCAAGTGGAGATCCTCGCCGGACTCGACGACGACCGTGCCGCCGACGTGCTCGATCAGATGCAGCCCGACGACGCTGCTGACCTGATCGCGCAGCTGCCCGATGAGCGGGGCGAGCATCTGCTCGAGCTCATGCAGCCCGAAGAGGCGGACGACGTGCGCATGCTGCTCAGCTACGCGCCCGACACCGCTGGCGGTCTGATGACGACCGAACCGGTGATCCTTTCGGCAGACGCCACCGTGGCAGAAGGCCTCGCCCTCATCCGGCGATCCGAGCTGGCGCCGGCGCTCGGCGCCGCGGTCTGCGTGACCCTTCCCCCGTACGAACCTCCCACCGGCCGGTTCCTCGGCATGGTGCACTTTCAGCGCATGCTGCGCTACCCGCCGCACGAGCGTCTGGGCACGATCCTCGACCAGAGCCTGGAGCCGGTCTCCGCCGACACCTCGGCGGCCGAAGTCTCGCGCATCCTGGCCAGTTACGACCTCGTGTCCGTGCCGGTCGTCGACGACAACCACCGACTCGTCGGGGTGGTGACCATTGACGACATCCTCGACTACCTGCTGCCCGATGACTGGCGAAGTCACGACGAAGACGACGACGTGCTGGGAAGCGCCGCGTCGCGAAGTACGACCCAGATCGGAACCACGGGAAGGAGGGTGAACAATGGCACGAGCTAGCAAGAGCGACATGCGTCTCGACGCACCGAAGGGCCTTCGCACGACCGTGCTGCCATTGCGCCGAGGAACCGGCAGGGACCGATTCGGCCGTTTCACGGAGTGGATCGCGCGCGCAATGGGAACTCCGTGGTTCCTCTTCGCGTTGACCGTGTTCTGCGTCATCTGGCTGGTCTGGAACAGCTGGGGACCGGATACGCTGCGGTTCGACTCGCAGAAGTACGGCTTCACGGTGCTGACCCTGATCCTGTCGCTGCAGGCCTCGTATGCCGCACCGCTGATCCTGTTGGCCCAGAACAGGCAGGATGATCGCGATCGGGTGCAGATCGAGCAGGATCGGCAGCGCGCCGAACGCAATCTGGCCGACACCGAGTACCTCGCACGCGAGGTCGTCGCGCTGCGCCTGGCTGTCAAGGACATGGCATCGAAAGACTTCATCCGCGCCGAGTTGCGCGCTCTGCTGGAGGAACTGGACCGCGATCGCAGCGACCGTGAGGACGACGCGGAGCGCGTCGGTGGCTGACGGCACCTCGGGCGGCGCCGCTTCGACGGCCACCGCGGTACGCGCCGCGCTGAGCCGGGTGCTGGATCCGGAGATCCGCAAGCCGATCACCGAACTCGACATGGTGTCGTCGGTCGAGGTGGATGCCCGCGGCCGGGCAGTCGTGGGAGTGAAGCTGACCATAGCGGGTTGTCCGGCAGCCGACACGATCGAGCGCGACGTGCGGGCCGCCGCGGCGGCGACCCCCGGCGTGACCGATGTCGATGTGCGCGTGAGCGTGATGTCTCGGGAGGAACGGGCTGCGCTCACGGAGAAGCTGCGCGGCGGCAGGGCCGCGCGGGGCATCCCGTTCACCCCGGAATCCCTCACCCGCGTGTACGCGATCACGAGCGGCAAGGGCGGGGTCGGCAAGTCGACGCTGACCGCGAACCTCGCCGTGGCCCTCGCCGAACGGGGGCTTCGGGTCGGACTGGTGGATGCCGACGTGTACGGATTCTCGATCCCCGGCATCCTGGGTCTGGTGCACGACGGCGTGACGCAGCAGCCGACGCGGGTCGACGAGATGATCCTGCCGCCGATCGCGTTCGGCGTGAAGGTGGTCTCGATCGGCATGTTCCTCGATCCGGCTCGTGGCCAGGGCGCCTCGACCGCCGTCGCATGGCGCGGGCCGATGCTGCACCGCACCATCCAGCAATTCCTCACCGACGTGTACTTCGGCGACCTCGACGTGCTGTTGCTGGATCTGCCGCCCGGCACCGGCGATGTCGCCATCTCGATCGGCCAGTTGCTGCCGGGCGCCGACGTCATCGTGGTGACGACCCCCCAGCCCGCGGCAGCGGACGTCGCCGTGCGCAGCGGGGTCGTGGCACGCCAGACCGGTCAGAACGTGTACGGCGTGGTGGAGAACATGGCCGGCTTGCCGCAGCCGGACGGGAGTGTGCTCGACCTGTTCGGTTCAGGCGGCGGGGCCGAGGCCGCTGCGCGGTTGTCAGACGGGCAGGATGCCGCCGTGCCGCTGCTGGCCAGTGTTCCGCTGAGCGTCGCCCTGCGATCCGGCGGAGACGCGGGGACACCGATCGTCCTCGCTGACCCGGCCGACCCGGCAGCGATGGCGATCAGCAGCATCGCGGATTCGCTCGCGCGCCGGCCGCGCGGGCTTTCCGGGCGCAAACTCGGCCTCACGGTAGGCGGCCGCTGAGCCCGTCTGCCACTGGGCTGAGCCCATCTGCCACTGGGGTGATGGGTCAGGTCGCCTCGTTGTCGAACGGCGGCGCGTCCCCTGCGGGCACGCTCGTCAGCTGTGTTCCTGCGTCGTCGGATGACTCGGACGCGTCGTCGGCACGGTCGGCGGCAGCGGCCGCTCCCGCCATCGCGGCGCCGGCGATCGCCGAGCTCTCGATCGCCACCGTCTTGGTCTCCGGCTCCTCGTGCCGCACCGGCTCTGGATCGTCGTCGAGCAGCGCCTCGCGAATGATGCGCCGCGGGTCATACTGACGGGGATCGAGCTTCTTCCAGTCCACGTCGAAGTCGGGACCGAGCTCTTCGCGCATTCGATCCTGCGCATTGTTCGCCATCGAGCGCAGATTGCGCACCAACTGGCCGAGCTTGGCGGCGTAGATGGGAAGCCGTTGCGGGCCGAGCAAGAAGACGGCGATCACAGCGATCACCAGGATCTTGTCGAAAGTCAGCCCGAGCACCAGAACAGACTAACGCGTGCGCCTGCACATCGGTCGTTCGAAGGAGCCGTATTCTGGTGCAGAAGTTGGTGCCGGAAAGGCGGAGCGTGTCTGACAACGACAGAAACTGGAAATTCGCGAACGACCTGGTCGACGAGGGTGAGGTGATCGGCAAGGCTCGAGCGCAATCGCTCGAACTGGGGATAGATCCGATCGCACCGGCGATCGGCGCCCAGGCGGCGGTCGTCGTCGCGGCCACCGGCGCGCGCAGCATCCTCGAGATCGGCACCGGAGTCGGTGTGTCCAGCCTGTGGCTGCTCCGCGGCGGCACCGACGCGATGCTCACCTCGATCGATTCCGAACTCGACCATCAGCAGCACGCTCGCGCATCCTTCACCGAGGCCGGCATCCCCGCCACCCGGGTCCGCCTGATCACCGGGCGCGCCATCGAGGTGCTTCCGCGTATGAATGAGAACGCCTACGACATCGTCTTCGTCGACGCCGACCCAGCGTCCGTCATCGAGTACGTCGAACATGCCCTGCGGCTGGCGCGCCCCGGCGGAACCGTGCTCGTCGCACACGCGCTGTGGAAAGGCCGGGTCGCCGACCCCGCGCAACGCGACCCGATCACATCCGGATTCCGCAGCCTCGTCACCGAGATCGCCGGTTCCGCCGCTGTGGTGAGCGCGCTGACACCGGTCGGCGACGGACTGCTCCAGCTCACGAAACTCGGTGCCTGAACCTCGAGGGGTTCAGGCACCGGTCACTTCGCTGCGACGACGCTCCCCAACGCGTCGTGGAGTTCCTTGGCTTCGTCGTCGTTGACCGAAACGACGAGCCGACCGCCACCCTCGAGCGGGACGCGCACGATGATCAGGCGCCCCTCCTTCACAGCCTCCATGGGTCCGTCTCCGGTTCTCGGCTTCATGGCCGCCATGTAGCTCCCCTTTCGTGGATGTACACCCATTATCTGCCATGCAGCACGACGGGCGGAAATCGTGCGGTTCTGTGCACGCTCCGAAAGCCGTGCGATCAGGGCGGCGACCAGTCGTATCCGTCGACCGCCCAGCACAGCATCAACCAGCCCAGCTGCAGCGCGAGAGCCAGCAGCACGAGCCCGACTCGGAACAAGCGGCTCTTCGGCTGCGCGAGCGCGCCGAGCATGGGGAACATGGGCATCAACAGTCGGAAGGTGCTCGACTGCGGAAAGAACACCGCGAGCAGGTAGAGGCCGTACGAAGCGACCCACAACCGGAGGTCGACGCCGAGCCGGCGCATCGACGGCAGGAAGAGCGAGAGCCCGAACGCGACGATCAAGAGCACCAGCGCTGTGTAACCCAACCAGGCGGGCAGCCGCAGCCACACGGTGAACCACCAGTGCACCGCGTCGAACCAGGGAGCGAACGGGGTCAGCGAGTCGTAGCCGATGTAGTCGGCGCGCCAGGCGAGCTCGGTGTCGGCGTACGCGTTCACGTTCCCGGTGACCAGTGCCGCGATACCCGGCCACGCGAATCCCGCCGCCAGGGCGACCCCGGTGGCGCACACCGACGAGACCCGCTCGGCGAGCGGAAACGGCTCGTGCGCGCGTCGGAACCAGCGATAGACGACGTGCAGACCGAGCGCCAATGCGAAAGCGAGCGTGCCGGGGCGCACGAAGCCCATTAGCGCCAGCACGGCCATCAACCAGCCGTAACGGCGATGTTCAAGCAGCAGCAATGCCAGAACGATCAGGAAGAGGAACATCGACTCCGCGTACGCGAGCTGGAACAACGGCGACGCTGGAGCGACGCAGAAGAGCACGACCGCGAACAGCGCAGCGGCTGAGCCGATCCTCGACACCATCAGCCGGTAGAAGAGCAGCGACGCGGCGAGTCCGAAGCCGAGCGAGACGAGAACGGCCACGACCGTCCACGGCAACTGGGTGACGAACATCAGCCCGGCGACGAGGAAGGGGTAGCCGGGCAGGAACGCCCACTGGTTCTGGGCGACATGCCCGTCGTCGGTGAGGGGCAGCGTCTTCGGGTACCCACCGATGGAGACGATCTGATACCACCGGCCGTCCCAGATGTTGGCGAAGTCGAAGTAACCGGGATGCCCGCCGGTCCACGGGTTCGGCCCCTGCGCGGCGGCGAGCACGACCAGCAGCACGGTCGTCACGGCCCGCGACAGCACGTAGACGACGACGACCTTCGCCCACCACGACGTCAGGCGGTAGTGCACGCGAATCGCGATGGACGAGGCCCGGCGCGATCGGCGACCGGGGACGGTCAGCCGCCGGTCAGCCACGCCCGCAACCCGGTCTCGCAGGCGACGATGGTCCGCAGCTCGACGTGTTCGTCGTCGGCGTGCGCCTTCAACGGGTCACCGGGGCCGTAGTTCACGGCGGGGATGCCGAGTGCCGAGAACCGGGCGACGTCCGTCCAGCCGTACTTCGGTTTCGGGTCGGCTCCGACCGCGGCGACGAAGTCCCGGGCCGCGGGCGTGTCCAGACCCGGCCGCGCCCCATCGGCGGCGTCGACGACGGTGACCTCGTATCCGTCGAACAGTCCGACGAGGTGCTGGGTCGCTTCCGCCGAGGTGCGGTTGGGCGCGAACCGGTAGTTGACGTGCACCACGCATTCGTCCGGGATCACGTTGGTCGCAACCCCTCCGGTGATGCCGACCGCGTTGAGTGCCTCCCGATAAACGAGTCCGTCGACCTCGACGCTGCGCGGGCGATAGTCGGCGAGGGCGGTCAGGATGCCGGCGGCCTTGTGGATCGCGTTGTCGCCGACCCAGGGTCGAGCGGCATGGGCGCGCAGCCCTCGGGTGGTGACGTCAACGCGCAACGTGCCGTTGCATCCGCCCTCCACGTCGCCACGCGTCGGCTCGCCGAGGATCGCGAAGTCGCCCGCAAAGAGGTCAGGCCGGTTGCGTGCCAGCCGGCCGAGGCCGTTGCGCGAGCTCTCGACCTCCTCGTTGTCATACCACATCCAGGTGATGTCGACGACGGGATCGACGAGCTCGGCGGCCAGCTTGAGCTGCACGGCGACGCCCGCTTTCATGTCCACCGTTCCCCGCCCCCAGAGGCAGTCGACCCCGTCGATCGTCTCGAGCCGGGTGGGCAGATTGTGGTTGACCGGCACCGTGTCGAGGTGACCGGCGATGATCACTCGACTGTCGCGGCCGAGCTGCGTGCGCGCGACGATGCAGTCCCCGTCCCTGATCACCTCGAGGTGCGGCAGCCGGTCGATGGATGTCTGAATCGCATCCGCGATCCGCCGCTCGTTCCCCGACACCGATTCGATGTCGCACAGGGCGCGGGTCAGGTCGACGGCGGAGGCACCGAGGTCGAGAGGCAAGCCGGTCACCCTACTAATCTAGAGCCATGCTCGAGCCGACCCCGTCATCCACGTCAGCGCCCACGTCCGAGGCCGCCGCGGGTGCACCGACCCATGCCTGGGGCTACGGACTGGCGACGATCGCCGGCGACGGCACGGTGCTCGATACCTGGTACCCGCAGCCGAGACTGGGCACGCTTCCTGCAGGTCGGGATCGGTGGATCGCTCCCGCCGAGCTCGAAGAGCTCGCCACCGACGATCCCCGACGCAACGTACGCATCGACATCGTCACCACGCAGATCGAACTCGCCGCAGCGCCCGGGTCGACCGAGGACGCCTACCTGCGGCTGCACCTGCTCTCGCACCTGCTCGTGAAGCCGAACACGATCAACCTCGACCGGATCTTCGCACAGCTGCCGACCGTGGTCTGGACGAACGCGGGCCCGGTGCATCCCGACGACTTCGCCCGGTTGCGTCCAGCGCTGCAACGCGCGGGAGTTCAGGCGGTCGGCATCGACAAATTACCGCGCCTGACCGACTACGTCACGCCGCAACGGGTGCGCATCGCCGACGCATCCCGCGTGCGGCTCGGCGCGCACCTGGCCCCGGGCACCACCGTGATGCACGAAGGCTTCGTGAACTACAACGCCGGCACGCTGGGCTCCTCGATGATCGAGGGGCGCGTATCGCAGGGCGTCGTGGTGGGCGACGGCAGCGACATCGGGGGCGGCGCGTCCATCATGGGCACCCTGTCAGGCGGCGGAACCGAGCGGGTGTCGATCGGAGCGCGCTCCTTGCTCGGCGCCAACTCGGGCATCGGGATCTCGATCGGCGACGACTGCGTCGTCGAGGCGGGGCTGTATGTCACCGCGGGCACCAAGGTGGTGGTGGTCGGCGCCGCTCCCACCGCGGACGGCAGAGCACAGACGGCCAAGGCCGCCGAACTGTCGGGGATGCCGAATCTGCTGTTCCGCCGCAATTCGCTTACCGGCGCCGTCGAGGTGCTGCGCAGAGACGGCACGGGAGTCGTGCTCAATCAGGAGTTGCACGCCTGATTCCCGCGGCTGGTCCCGCAGCCTGTCGAAGGCCGCTCGGGTCGCTCCGCAGCCGCTCGAACTGGGCAGCCGCCGGGCTGCCGGGCTCGACGGTGTACGCGACGATGTGCAGGTCGGAACCCTGCACATGCAGCACGTCGCAGTCCACCGTGACGCGGCCGATCTCGGGATGATCGAAGGTCTTCCGATCCGACACGCGTGCGGCGACCACTCCTGAGTTCCACAGCCGGTCGAACCGATCGCTGGTCCGTCGCAGCTCGCGAACGATGAAGGCCACCGCGGGGTCCTGGGGCCGCCGCACCGACGCGGCGCGCAGTGACGCGACCAGTTCCGTCTGCGCCCGAGCGGATTCCTCGGCATCGCGCACGATGCGTGACCCGCCGCCCAGGAACGCGCGCCAGGCGACGTTCCGTTGCAGCGGATCCTCGTCGGGCTCGCCATGCAGCCGCGCCCACATCTCATTCCACGCCAGCAGATTGGTGGCATCGTCGTGCACGGCGACCGGCACGTCGCTCAGGCGCTCGAGAAGCCTGCGCACTCCCGCCGGCATGCCATCGCCCGGCACCGCGACCGGCGGTCTGCGTCCGGTGAGCTGGAAGAGGGCGCCGCGCTCGTCGGCATTCAACAGCAGTGCGCGGGCCAGCGACACGATCACCTGCTCCGACGGATTCGTGGCCCTGCCCTGTTCCAGCCGGATCAGGTAATCGACCGAGAGCCCGGCTCGATCGGCGAGTTCCTCCCGGCGCAGTCCCCGTGATCGGCGGGTGCTCGTGACCGGCACTCCCACTTCGAGCGGGTCCAATCTGTCACGCCAAGCGCGCAGCAGCGCGCCCAGCGCGCGATCGTCGTCCATCGCGGATCAGCTTACGAGCATCCCCTGCTTGATCGTATGGATCGACAGGGCACTGGTTCGATACGACGCCGGGCGCCACCATTCAGTCATGACCATCACACTCGTCACCGGAGCCACCCGGGGACTCGGCCGCGAGACTGTGCGACGCCTGGTCTCCGCGGGACAGACCGTCTACCTTGGCGCGCGAGACCCGGAACGAGGAGCCATCGCCGCCACCGAACTCGGCGCCACGTTCGTTCCTCTCGACGTCACCGACGACGCATCGGCGTCCGCGGCTGCGCAGTTCGTCGACGAGCGTGAGGGACGACTCGACGTGCTGATCAACAACGCCGGTATCCGGGGCGGATTCGTACCGCTGCAGACGGTGACGGCGGCCGACATGCTGGGCGTCTACGACGTCAATGTCTTCGGGCTGGTGCGGGTCACTCAGGCGTTCGTTCCGTTGCTGAACCGGTCGGAGTGCCCGGTGATCGTCAACGTCGGCAGCGGGATGGGGTCGATCGCGATCACGACCGACCCGGGCAGACTGGAGTCCACCCTTGTCGGGCTGCCGTATTCCTCGTCCAAAGCAGCCGTCAGCATGTTGACGACGCAGTACGCGAAGGCCTACCCGCGGATGCGTGTCAACGTCGTGGATCCCGGTTACACCGACACCGACTTCAACGAGCACCGCGGCACCCAGACGGTGCAGGAAGGCGCCGAGGCGATCGTTCGGATGGCCTCGATCGGCATCGACGGTCCATCCGGCACGTTCACGGATCGCAACGGCACGGTTCCGTGGTGAAAGCCTTCGAGGCGACGGGACGGTTCACGCGACGGGCGGTCGGCTACGCTGACCTGAGACCCGCGTCGGCGTCGACCCGGGTGAACCGAGGAGAGACGTGGGAACCGACGCACCGCGCATCGGGCGCAGGCATCCGGTCTGGCGCTTCCTGCTCGTCGTGTTCATCGTCATCCTCACCCTCGCGCTGATCGCAAGCGGCATCGGAGTCTGGACGGTCACCCGATCGTTCCCGAAACTCTCCGGCACGATCGACATCGCAGGGCTCGGGCAGCCCGTCACAGTGCGACGTGACGGCGCCGGCATTCCGCAGATCACCGCGCACACCGCGCACGACCTCTTCCTCGCCGACGGCTACGTGCAGGCACAGGACCGCTTCTGGGAGATGGACTTCCGCAGGCATGTGACGGCCGGGAGGCTCTCGGAGTTGTTCGGCGCGAGTCAGGTCGGCACCGACGCCTTCATCCGGACCCTCGGCTGGCGCCGCGTCGCCGAGCAGGAGGTGAAGGCCATGGATGCGAGGTCGCTCTCGTACTACCAGGCGTACGCCGACGGCGTGAACGCGTATCTGAAGACCCACTCGGGCGCGGACATCTCGCTCGAGTACGCCCTGCTCGGGCTGCAGAACCCGGGATACCGGCCGCAGAAGTGGACGCCCGCCGATTCGGTCGCCTGGCTGAAGGCGATGGCCTGGGATCTGCGATCGAACCTCGACGACGAGATCGACCGGGCGCTTCTGGCGACCAAACTGACGCCGGAGGAGATCGCGACGCTGCATCCGTCGTACCCGTACGCCGCGCATCCCACGATCACCGGGCTCGGCGGTGCGAGCGCCCAGACCGTGACCAAGGCACGCTCCCCGGCTGCCGACTCCGCCCTCGCACGGGATGCTGCAGCACCGCTCACCGAGTTGCAGGCATCCCTGGCCGGGGTGCCCCGACTGATCGGGCCGGCGGGCACCGACATCGGATCGAACTCCTGGGCCGTTTCAGGAGCCCATACCGCCAGCGGCGAACCGCTGCTGGCCAATGACCCCCATCTCGGCCCCGTGATGCCCAGCGTGTGGTACCAGATCGGTCTGCATTGCGTCGCCGTGAACGCGTCCTGCCCCTTCGACGTCGCCGGCTACAGCTTCAGCGGACTGCCCGGCGTCATCATCGGCCACAACGCGCACATTGCGTGGGGTTTCACCAATCTCGGCCCGGACGTCGCCGACCTGTTCGTGGAGAAGACGACGAACCACGGCTACCTCTACGACGGCAAAACGGTGCCGTTCACCACGCGCACCGAGACGATCCGCGTCGCCGGCGGCAAACCGGTCACGCTGACCGTGCGCTCGACGGGACACGGGCCGATCGTGACCGGGCTGACCGACGACTACTCCGCCATAGCGAAGAGCTACCGGAGCACCGGCCATGCGGCCGTGCCCGCCGGGCGGTACGAGCTGTCGCTGCAGTGGACGGCGCTGCAGCCGGGTCACACTGCGCAGGCGATCTTCGCGCTGGATGCCGCGACCGACTGGAGCGGATTCCGCTCGGCGGCCAGATCGTTCGATGTCCCGTCGCAGAACCTGCTCTACGCCGACACCAAGGGCAACATCGGCTATCAGGCTCCCGGACTCGTGCCCATTCGACGCTCCGGCGACGGGACCGTGCCCGAGCCGGGATGGTCGAGCGCATACGGGTGGAGCGGCTACGTCGCCTTCGACCGGATGCCCAGCGTTCTCAACCCGCCGGCCGGCTACATCGTGACAGCGAACAACGCCGCCGTCGGGCCGTCGTACCCGGTGATGATCACGAAGGACTGGGACTCGGGGTACCGCGCCGACCGGATCACCGCGCGGTTGCAGAAACTGATCTCCTCCGGCACCAAGGTCACGGTCGCCGATATGGCGAGCATCCAGGCGGACACCTACGACGCCAATGCGTCGGTGCTCGCGCCCATCCTGACGCGCATCCCGGTCAACGGCGAAGCGCAACGCGGCGTCGACCTGTTGAAGGGCTGGAACTTCCACGACGACGGAGACAGCGCGGCGGCCGCGTACTTCAACATCTTCTGGAGCAATCTGCTCAAAGATGCCTTCGCCCGCAAGCTGCCCGCCTCCGCTCCCCCGGTCGGCGGAGATCGCTGGTTCCAGGTGGTGGACGCGCTCGCCGAGCAGCCCGATTCCACGTGGTGGAGCGATGACGCTTGGGGCACCACCGGCCGCGATCGGATGTTCGCGCGCGCGGCACGCGACGCGTACGCCGAGGCGGTTCAGCTGATGGGTGCCGACCCCTCCGCGTGGAGATGGGAGGACATCCACACCCTCACCATCAGCAACGCGAGCTTCGGCAGCTCGGGAATCGGCCCGATCGAGGCGATCTTCAACCGCGGTCCGTACCGGCTCGGCGGCGCATCGGCCGTCGTGGACGCGGTGGGCTGGGATGCCTCGGTCGGCTATCAGGTCGACTGGGTGCCGTCCATGCGTCAGGTGATCGATCTCGCCGGCTTCGACCGGTCGAGGTGGATCAACCTCACGGGCGCATCCGGGCACGCATTCCACCCGAACTACGACGATCAGGCGCCGCTGTGGCAGCACGACGAAACACGCGACTGGCCCTTCAGTCCAACGGCGATCGCGAAGTCGACGACGAACACTCTGACGCTGCGGCCGGCCGGCTGATCTCGGCTCGCGGCTCCGTCAGCCGACGGTTCTCAGTCGTCCGGGCTGCCCAGTTCGCGCAGCAGTGCTGAGAGCCTGCTGTATGCCTCGCTGCGGTACGCCACGTAGCGCTCCGTGCGTTCCGCGTCGAAACCGCCCGTGAGTCCCTCCCCGTTCTTCAGCCCGTAATGGCCGGCGTCCACCGTCTCCGCGATCATCCGCGGTGTCGCGAAGCGCTCCCCCAGCCCGTCGTGCAACGTGCGATACCCTCCGCGGTAGGTGTCCAGACCGGCCATGTCCGCGATTGCGAACGGACCGAAGAACGGCAACCTGAAGCCGAACGTCGAGCGCACTATCGTGTCGACGTCTTCGACGGTGGCGACGCCCTCCTCCACGATCGCGATCGCCTCCGAGAGCAGCACGTACTGCAGCCGGTTCAGCACGAACCCGGGAACATCGGCGACGACGGCGCTCTGCCGGCCGGCGCGCGTGAGCATGTCCTTCACGACGGGGATGATGGCGCGGTCGGTCTTCTCGCCCGCGACCAGTTCGACGCCGGGGATGAACGGCGCCGGGTTGCTCCAATGCACGGTGAGGAAGCGCTCCGGACCGGTGACCGCTTCGGCCAGCACGTGCACCGGGATCGTGGAGGTGTTGCTGCCGATGATCGCCTCGCGCCGGGCCGCTGCGCTGACCTCGGCGAGCACCGCATGCTTCACGTCGACGTCTTCGAAGACCGCCTCCTCGACGAAGTCGGCCGTCTCGACAGCTTCTGCGATCGTGGACGCGGCGGAGAGAGCAGCGTGCACGCGATCTGCGGCACCTGCCGGGAACATGCCCTTGGCTTCGAAGTCGTCCGCCTCGCGATTCAGGCGCTCCAGAGTCGCAGCCGCGGCATCCGCGCTGACGTCTGCGATGACGACCGGGTAGCCGGTCGCGGCAAGCGACTGCGCGATCCCACCGCCCATGTAGCCCGCTCCGACGACGGCGACGGACTGGATCTTCTCGATCATTTGGCTCTCCTTCGGTGTCACGGGCCGCCGGGGCGGCCCGGCTCAGGCGGCGGACACGAAATTCGGCAGAAGTCGCCGGATGTACTCCCGGTTGGTGGCGCTGACGCTCAGCCCGTCGCCGCCGTAGTGCTCGGTGAGGAACGCGCCGCGGTAGCCGTGCTCGATCGCGTATCCGATGGCGAAGCGGTAGTCGATCACACCGAGCTCCATCGAGGTCGGAGCGGTGTGGATCGCACCGGTCGATTCGTCTTCGGTGCGGCTGTAGTTCTTCACATGCCAGTAGGTCGCGTACGGCGCCGTCTTCTCGATCATGCTGCGCCAGTGCTCGATCGGGCGGTGCAAGCGCACCAGATTGCCGATGTCCGGGTTCAGGCCCACGTTCGGGCTGTCGATCTGCTGCACGAGGCGAACGGCGGAATCCGCGGTGCCGAGGTAGGTGTCCTCGTACATCTCAAGACCGATGGTGATCCCGATGGATGCCGCGTGGTCACCGAGTTCGCGCAAGCGCCGCACTGCCATCGCCCAGACCTCGGGATCGTCCGGGTCGACCTGCCCCGGAGCCGTCCAGAACCAGAGCGCCCGCTGCTGCCTCGGGGTCAGCGTCGGAAGCAACCCGATCGAGACCGTGCCGATGCCGAGTTCGGCGCAGACCTCGAGCACCCGGTGGCAGTAGGCCAGATTCCGCTCACCGCGCTCCGGATCGATCACGCTGCGCCGAGCCGTTGACAACGAGACCATGGCAAGGCCGGTTTCGGCCACGACGCTGGCGAACTCGCGCCGGCGCTCCGACGACAGATCTGCCACCCGCAGCCAGGAGTCCGTGGGGTCCAGATGGTCGAAACCCGCTCGGCGCACCTGCCGCAAGGTGGACGCCCATCCTTCGGCCGGAGCATCCTGCACCGACGGATCGGTCTCGGCGACCGAGAAGTTGATCATCGCCGCTGCGATGGGCCAGGACTGTGCCGTGTACTCCATGTCCCTTCCTTCCGGTCGGCGCCGATCCGCCGCGTCGCGCACAGGCGCGTCAGGCGCGCAGGTCGCGTTCGCTCTCGCCGGTGTACAACTGCTGCGGACGACCGATCTTCGTCGCCGGGTCGAGGTTCATCTCGCGCCAGTGGGCGATCCATCCCGGCAGCCGGCCGATCGCGAACAACACGGTGAACATGCGCGTCGGAAAGCCCATCGCCTTGTAGATGACGCCCGTGTAGAAGTCGACATTGGGGTAAAGCCTGCGCTCGCGGAAGTAGTCGTCGTCGAGCGCGATCTGCTCGAGTTCCTTCGCGATGTCGAGCAGAGGGTCGTGAACGCCGAGCGCCTCGAGCACGGCGTCCGCGCTCTCCTTGACGAGTTTCGCGCGCGGATCGTAGTTCTTGTACACCCGGTGCCCGAAGCCCATCAGCTTCACGCCGTCTTCCTTGTTCTTCACCCGCTCCACGAAGCGATGCACGCTCTCGCCGGATTCCTTGATGCGCGCCAGCATGTCGAGAACGGCTTCGTTCGCCCCACCGTGCAGCGGCCCGTACAGGGCGTTGATGCCCGCGGAGACCGAGGCGAACAGGTTGGCCTGCGTCGAGCCGACCAGTCGCACGGTCGAGGTCGACGCGTTCTGCTCGTGGTCCTCATGCAAGATCAGCAAACGCTCCAGCGCCTGCGAGAGCACCGGGTTCACCTGGTACGGCTCCGCCATTGTGCCGAAGTTGAGACGCAGGAAGTTGTCGACGAAGCTGAGCGAGTTGTCCGGATAGAGGAAGGCCTGCCCCAGGCTCTTCTTGTGCGCGTACGCCGCGATGACCGGCAGTTTCGCGAGCAGCCGCAAGGTGGAGAGCTCGACCTGTTCCGGGTCGTGCACGCTGAGCGAGTCCTGGTAGAAGGTGGAGAGCGCTGAGACGGCGCTGGAGAGAACCGACATGGGATGCGCGTCGTGCGGCAGCGCATCGAAGAACTGTTTGAGGTCCTCGTGCAACAGGGTGTGCCGGCGGATGCGTTCGTCGAAGTCGGCCAGTTCGCTCGGGCTCGGCAGTTCCCCGTAGATGAGCAGCCAGGCCACTTCGAGATAGGTGGACTGCTGTGCGAGCTGCTCGATGGGATACCCGCGGTAGCGCAGGATGCCGGAGTCCCCATCGATGAAGGTGATCGAGGAGCGCGTCGCCGCGGTGTTGACGAAACCGTAGTCCAGGGCGGTGAGCCCGGTCTGGCGGGTCAGCGCCGACAGGTCGATGCTCGATGCGCCTTGCGTGCTCGGCACGATGGGGAACTCGGCACTGCCGCCCGGGTAGGTGAGTGTGGCCTTGGGCTCGGTGCCGCTTTCGCTCACGACGTCTCCTCGGATCTGAAGTCTGCGCCCGGGTTCGCCGATCGTGGGGCGGTCCGCGCGGGTGTGCAGATACAGCCTAGGGTCTTCGGCGGGCAACTGTGACATCGCCCAAGACGGGACCGGATCGAATGGCGCTCTCCTCCAACATCGCCCGCCATGCGGAATACTGGAGCCGTGCCGCCGACTCCACTGCCCATCGATCCGATCGCCGAGGCCCGTCGGCAGTGGCTGGCGCACGGCTGGACGGAGGCCGCGGACGGTATGGCTGCCGTCACCTCCATCGTGCGCGCACAGCAGCTCTTCATGGCCAGGATCGAGGCTGCTCTGAAGCCGTTCGCGCTCTCGTTCGCCCGGTTCGAGTTCCTCACTCTGCTGAGCTTCACCCGGGGCGGGACGCTGCCGATGTCGAGTGCCAGCGCCCGCCTTCAAGTGCATCCCACGAGCGTCACCAACACCGTCGACCGGCTCGAGCGCGACGGTCTGGTGCGCCGCACCGCACATCCCACCGACGGCCGGGCGACTCTGGTGGTTCTGGAACCCGCGGGCCGTGAACTGGCATCCCGGGCTCAGCGGGCGCTGAACCGGATCTTCGCCGACGTGGGCATGGACGAACGCGACGTCGCAGAACTGGTACGCATTCTGGCGCGGTTCCGTCGCACCGCGGGCGACTTCACCGATCCGCGCCCGGTTCCCGACCCCCTCTGATCCGCGACCCCGACCCGCGCCCCGCGCCCGCGTCCTGACACCGCATCAAAATCAGGTGAGACTGGCATCCGAGTGGATAATCCAGTCGAGCGCGCGTCTCACCTGATTTTGATGACGGCTGGGACGGAGCGCGCGAGGGGACGGAGCGCGCGCGAGGGGCGGAGCGGGTCAGCGGCCGCGGAACTCCGGCGGCCGCTTGGCCAGAAATGCCGCCATCCCCTCGCTCTGGTCTTCCAGGGCGAAGGTGCCACGGAACGCCTCGCGTTCGTACCGGATGCCCGCCTCGAGCGTCATCTCGAATGCCGCGTTCACGGCCTGTTTCGCCGCATAGAGCACGGGCAGCGACTTCGCGGCGATGGTCTCGGCCGTGCGCAGTGCGTCGTCGAGCAGTTCGTCGGCCGGCACGACGCGGGCGACCAGTCCGCATCGTTCGGCCTCGTCGGCACGCATGGTGCGGCCGGTGAGGATCAACTCCATCGCCTTCGCCTTGCCGATCGCGCGCGTCAGTCGCTGGGTCCCTCCCATGCCCGGGATCACGCCGAGGTTGATCTCGGGTTGGCCGAACCGGGCGGTGTCCGCGGCGATGATGATGTCGCACATCATGGCCAGCTCGCACCCACCGCCGAGCGCGTGCCCCGCGACCGCGGCGATCGTCGGCGTGCGCACGGACGTGAATCGGCTCCAGCCTTCGAACAACCCGTCGACGACCACGTCTGCGTAACCCTTCGAGGCCATCTCCGTGATGTCGGCGCCTGCCGCGAAGGCGCGCTCCGATCCGGTGATGACGATCGCTCCGATCTGCGGGTCTTCGTCGAACCGGGTCGCGGCATCCACGATCTCGGTCATCGCGTCGCGGTTCAGCGCGTTCAATGCGGCAGGCCGGTTCAGCGTGATCAGGCCCACGCGGCCGCGTCGGTCGACGAGGATCGTCTCGGTCATGCCTGCTCCCCTGCTTTCCCGGCGCTCATCGCTCTGATCTCGTTGATGATGCCGGAGAAGTCTCTGCCGGCTCCCTCGCCCGCGGCGAACCGCTCGTACATCGACCGCGCAACCTCTCCCAGTTCGGCGTGCACACCGGTGGATGCGATGGCGACCCCGGCGAGGCCCAGGTCTTTCGCCATCAGCGCGCCGGAGAATCCGGGCCGATACTCCTTGTTCGCCGGGCTCGTCGGCACCGGGCCGGGCACCGGGCAGTTCGTGGTGAGCGCCCAGCACTGCCCCGAAGCATTGGATGCCACGTCGAACAGCGCCTGATGTGTCAGCCCCAGTCGCTCGCCGAGCACGAACGCCTCGCTGACCCCGATCATCGAGATGCCGAGGATCAGGTTGTTGCACACCTTCGCCGCCTGGCCGAGGCCCGCGCCGCCGCAGTGCACGATGCGCTTGCCCATGGCGCCCAGCAACGGTTCGGCGGTTGCGAAGTCCTCGTCTGAACCGCCCACCATGAACGCGAGCGTGGCCGCCTCCGCGCCGACCACACCGCCGGAGACCGGAGCATCCAGGCTGCGGTGACCGTCGATCGTGGCGAGTTCGTGTGCGGTACGCGCGTCGTCCACAGCGATCGTCGAGGAATCGATGAACAACGTGTTCGGCGGCGCCGATGCAAGCAGTCCCGACGTCCCGTCGCCTCCTCGGTAGGCCTCGATCACCTGTGCCCCGGTCTGGAACATCGTGATCACCACATCGGCGTCCGACACCGCCGCGACCGCGGACTCCGCCACCTGGATGCCCGCCGCCCGCGCCGCGTCGTTCGCTGCAGGCATCACGTCGTACCCGACGACCGTGTGCCCGGCCGCCGTGAGGTTGAGCGCCATCGGGCAACCCATGTGCCCGAGACCGAGGAATGCGATGTTCATGGTCGATCTTCCTTATCTGTGCGATTGGCTGAGTGCGAGTTCGCGTTCGCCGAGTGGCGCGAAGTAGGCGTCGACGACCGCTGTCGTCACGTCTTCGACGGCGGGCGGGTGCCAGGCCGGCTTCCGATCCTTGTCGATGACCTGCGCCCGAATCCCCTCGGCGAAGTCCGGCGCTGCGAGCGCGCGCAGCGACACCCGGTACTCCTGGATCAGCGCCTGCTCGATCCGGTCCATGTCGGCGACCCGCCGCAGCGACTCGAGCGCGACGGCCATGGCAGTGGGCGACTTCGTCGACATCGCTTCGGCCGCCGCTCGCGCCCCGGCTGATTCGCTCGCGGCCGCTCGCGCGACGATCTCCGAGAGCGAGTCGCCGCGGAACACCGCGTCGATCCACTCGCGCTGACGCACGAGCTGGGGCGGCCCGGAATCCTCCGCGAACCGTTCGATCACCGCATTCAGGGTGTCGGCGTCGACCATCTCGGCCTCGATGGCGCCGACGAGCTCTGCCAGCCGGTCGGAGGGGACGAACGCGTCGGCGAATCCGGCCGCGATCGCATCCGCCCCCGACATCGAGCCGGCGGTGAGCGCGAGCATGGTGCCGGTTTCGCCCGGTGCGTGCGCGAGCAGCCACGTCCCGCCGACATCGGGCACGAAGCCGATGCCGGTCTCGGGCATCCCCAGCCGCGAGCGCTCCGTGACGATGCGGTGCGAGCCGTGAGCGGAGACTCCGATGCCGCCGCCGAGCACGATGCCGTCCATGATCGCTGCGTACGGCTTCGGATACCGCGCTATCGCGGCGTTCATCAGGTACTCGTCCCGCCAGAACGCGGCCGGCTCGGCATCCTTGCCGGCGACGGCATCCCGGTACAGCGAGACGACGTCTCCGCCGGCGCACAGCCCGCGCTCACCCGCGCCGTCGATCAGCACCGCCGCGATCGCTTCGTCGTCGGCCCAGGCATCGAGCCTGCTGTGCAGTCGCGCGACCATCTCGTGGGTCAACGCGTTGATCGCGCGGGGCCGGTTCAGCGTGACGCGACCGATCCGACCGCGCACCTCGAACAGGATGTCGCCGGAGCCGCTGGGCACCTCGTCCGTCGTCACGGTCTACGCCGGGTCAGTGCGTCGACGGCATGTCGAAGCTTGCGCCTTCCTTGATGCCGCTGGGCCAACGCGAGGTCACCGTCTTCGTCTTGGTGTAGAACCGGAACGAGTCGGGCCCGTGCTGGTTCAGGTCGCCGAACCCGGAATCCTTCCAACCGCCGAAGGTGTGGTACGCCACGGGCACCGGGATCGGCACATTCACTCCGACCATGCCCACGTTCACCCGCGCCGTGAAGTCGCGCGCAGTGTCGCCGTCTCTGGTGAAGATCGAGACGCCGTTTCCGTAGGGGTTCTCGCTCGGCAGCCGCAACGCCGTCTCATAGTCGGCGGCACGTGCGACCACGAGCACCGGTCCGAAGATCTCCTCCCGGTAGACCGCCATCTGCGGAGTCACGCGGTCGAACAGAGTTGGCCCCAGGTAGAAGCCGTTCTCGTGGCCGGCGACGGTGAGGCCGCGACCGTCCACGACGAGTTCGGCGCCTTCATCGATCCCGGTCTGGATCAGGCGCCTGACGCGTTCCAGCGACGCCGAGCTGACCAACGGCCCGAAGTCCGTGCCTTCCTGGTCGTACGGCCCCACCTTCAGGTCGCCGATCCGCTCGCGCAGCTTGGCGACCAGCGCGTCCCCGGTCTTCTCGCCGACCGGAACCGCCACCGAGATCGCCATGCAGCGCTCACCTGCCGATCCGTAACCGGAGCCGATCAGCGCGTCGACGGCCAGGTCGAGGTCGGCGTCCGGCATCACGATCAGGTGATTCTTGGCACCTCCGAAGCACTGCGCGCGTTTGCCGTTGGCGGCGGCGTTGGCGTAGATGTACTTCGCGATCGGCGTGGATCCGACGAATCCGATCGCTTTGACCCGGTCGTCTTCGAGCAGGGCATCGACCGCCTCCTTGTCGCCGTTGACGACGTTGAGCACGCCGGCCGGAAGACCCGCCTCGAGAAACAACTCGGCCAGGCGCAACGGCACGGACGGGTCGCGTTCCGACGGCTTCAGGATGAACGCGTTGCCCGCGGCGAGCGCGGGTCCGCACTTCCAGAGCGGGATCATGGCCGGGAAGTTGAACGGTGTGATTCCGGCGACGACACCGAGCGGTTGGCGCATCGAGTAGACATCGATGCCGGTGCCGGCCCCGGTGGAGTATTCACCCTTGAGCAGGTGCGGTGCGCCGGCGGCGAACTCGATCACATCGGTGCCTCGCTGGATGTCGCCCCGCGCGTCGGCGATCGTCTTGCCGTGCTCGCTCGCCAGTAGCCGCGCGAGCGAGTCGGTGTCCTTGGCCACCAGGTCGAGGAACTTCAGGAGGACGCGCGATCTGCGCTGTGGATTCCACGCCCCCCACTCCGACTGCGCCTCCGCCGCGTCCGCGACCGCTGCCGCCACCTCGTCGCGGGAGGCGAGCGGAACGCGCGACTGCACGACTCCGTCGCTCGGGTCGTAGACATCCGCGAACCGGCCCGAGCGGCCGGCGACGTGCTCTCCCCCGATGAAGTGCGTCAGTTCGCGTACGGTCTCAGCCATGGTGACTCCTTTCGGCGCTGCCTCGTGAGCGCGCGTTGCCTTGGGGCGATCAGCCCTTCGATTTGCGGAAGCTGCCCGTGGGCTGCCGGTCTCGGTCACAGCGGTCATCTCCTTCGATGGCGGTCGCCTTGGCTCGTTTCCAACGTTACCGCCGGCCGGCCAGCAGGGAACGGCCCACGATCATCCGCATGACCTCATTCGTGCCCTCCAGGATTTGATGCACGCGCAGGTCGCGCACGACCCGTTCCAGCCCGTAATCGCTGAGATAGCCGTACCCGCCGTGCAACTGCAGAGCCTCGTTCGCGGCGTGGAATCCGGCGTCCGTCGCGACGCGCTTCGCCATCGCGCACAGAGCGACGGCATCCGCATCGCCGTTCTGCAGCGCCTCCGCCGCGCGCCACAGCATGGTACGGCCGGTCTGCAGTTCGGTCGCCATGTCGGCGAGCGCGAACAGCAGCGCTTCGTGCTCTGCAAGCGGCTTGCCGAATGCGCTGCGCTCGGTGAGATAGCCGATCGTCTTCTCCAGCGCCCACTGGCCCGCCCCGATCGAGCACGCACCGATGCCGAGCCTGCCACCGTTCAGGCCCTTCATCGCTATGCCGAACCCGTCGCCCTCCTCGGCCAGCCGATTCGCCACCGGCACGCGCACGTCGTCCAGGATCACCTGCCGGGTCGGCTGCGCGTTCCAGCCCATCTTCTTCTCGGGCGTGCCGAACGAGAGACCGGGCGTACCGTCGGGCACCACGAACGCCGTGATTCCCCGGCTTCCGGTGTCGGCCGTACGAGCCATCACCACGTACACGCCGGAGGTACCCGCTCCGGAGATGAACTGCTTGACGCCGTTGATCACGTAGCCGTCACCGTCGCGTTCGGCGCGGGTGCGCAATGCGGCCGCGTCGGAGCCGGCTCCGGGTTCGGTGAGGCAGTAGCTGCTGAGCACCGACATGTCGGCGAGACCCGGCATCCACCGCTGCCGCACCTCGTCCGAGCCGAAGGTGTCGATCATTCCCACGACCATGTTGTGGATCGAGATGTATGCCGCGATCGTCGGATCGCCCTTGGCCAGTTCCTCGAAGATCATCACGCCGTCCACCCGGCCGAGGCCGGAGCCGCCACGTTCCTCGGGTACGTAGATGGCGCCCATGCCGAGCTCGCCAGCTGCGTGCAGAACGTCCACCGGAAAGTGGTGGTCCGCGTCCCATTCCGCCGCGTTGGGGGCGAGCTTCTCCGCGGCGAAATCGCGCACCATCTCGATGATCGCCTGCTGTTCGTCGCTGAACTCGGGCATCCAGGTCCTTCCGCTGGCCAGGGCCGGCGGCCGTGTCGGCGCCGACGCGATTTAGTAGGATCTCCGTGCAAATACTAGTAGGTTAAACAATAGTCCCGTCCGGTTCCGAAGGAGTGACATGAAGATCGCCGTGCTCATCAAACAGGTGCCGGACACCTGGGGAGAACGACACATCGACGTCGACACCGCTCGAACGGATCGCTCCGGCGACCTGGTCGTCGACGAGATCGATCTGAAGGCGCTCGAGGTCGCGTTGCGCATCAAGGATGCCGACAAGGCCACGACCGTCACGGTCGTGACGATGGGACCGCATTCGGCGCTCAAGGGTCTGCGCGACGCGCTCGCGATGGGCGCGGACGACGCGATCCACGTGGTCGACGACGCGCTCGCCGGCTCGGACGTGCCGCAGACGGCGCGCGCTCTGGCCGCGGCGGTTGCGCCCCGCGGCTTCGATCTCATCGTCGCAGGCAACGAGGCGACCGACGGCCGGGGCGCTGCTGTTCCAGCGATGCTCGCCGAGTTGCTCGAACTGCCGCACGCGACCTTCCTGCGCTCACTCGAGGTCGCCGACGCGACGCTGACCGGCGAGCGACTCACCGACCGCGGTCGGGCAGAGATTCGGGTCGGGCTGCCCGCCGTCGTCTCCGTCACCGAGCACATCGCGGAGGCCCGGTTCCCCGGATTCAAGGGCATCCTGTCGGCCAAGAAGAAGCCTGTCGAGTCGTTGGATGCCGCCGTGCTGGGCCTTGCGCCCGATGAGGTGGGCGAATCCTCGGCATGGTCCCGGGTGCGCAGCGTGACCCCGCGCCCACCGCGTGCGGCCGGCACGGTCGTCACCGACGACGGCAACGGCGCCGACCAGCTGGCCGAGTTCCTCGCTTCGCGCAAGTTCATCTAGAAGGGCGCAACAATGGCACACGTACTGGTTCTGGTCGACCACGAGCACGGCACCCCGTCGCCCGGGCTGCCCGAGCTGATCGCCGCGGCGTCCCGCCTGGGCGAGCCTGTCGCGGTCCTGGCGCACGAGCCGTCCGATCCGGTCGACACGGATGCCGTCGGTAGTGCCGGTGCGGCAACCGTCGCCCTCGCTGCGATCCCGGGCGCCGATTCCCTGCTCGTCGGGCCGGCCGTGGCTGCGCTGGAGGCAGCGTGGGAGGCGGTCGGCGACGTGGCAGCCGTGATCACCAGCACCGCGACCGACTCTCGGGAGGCGGCAGCACGCCTCGCTGCGCGACGCGGCGGCGGGTTCTTCACCGACGTCGTGGACCTGAAGGTCGACCAGGGCGTGCTCACGGTGACGCAACAGGCCTTCGGCGGGGCCTACACGGTCGTGTCGGAGGCCACGCGCGGCGTCCCGGTGATCACCCTGCGCGGCAATTCGATTCAGGATGCGATGGCCGCCGTTGCGGCGCCCGCGATGCTGACTCTCCAGGTCGGCGTGGATCCAGCTCGGTCCGCCGAGGTGACGGCTCGGCACGAGCGGGAGGTCGCGACCGACCGTCCGCCGCTGACGAGCGCCGACGTGGTGGTCTCCGGCGGACGCGGACTCGGCTCGGCCGACGGCTTCCGGCTGGTGGACGCCCTGGCCGACGCCTTGGGCGCCGCCACCGGAGCCTCACGCGCCGCGGTGGATGCCGGCTACTGCGATCCCGGCATGCAGGTCGGCCAGACCGGCGTCACGGTCACCCCCGACCTGTACATCGCGCTCGGCATCTCAGGCGCCATCCAGCACTTGGCGGGAATGCAGAACGCCAAGACGATCGTGGCCGTGAACTCCGACCCCGGTGCGCCCATCTTCGAGATCGCCGATTTCGGCGTCGTCGGCGACGCGTTCACGATCGTGCCCCGACTGGTCGAGGCGATCAAGGCCCGTCGCGGCTGACGAGAGACGTCGGTCAGCGGCTGACCGAACCGGTCAGCGACGCGACGGGGCGTAGAAGTGCCGGGCGCACGAGCACCCACAGAGCCGCCATCAGCACCACGGATGCAGCGAAGACCGAGAAGCCGATCCACGTGCCGTCGTCGCGCAGACCGTACATGTGGTTGAGGTTGCGCAGCGCGCCAGTGGCGAGCACCAGCGTCACATGCACGATCGTGAACACCACGAAGTAGACCATCACGCTCACGTGCAGCACGCGCGCCGCCGAAAGCGTGAAGCGCCGATCCAGCGGCCGCCACCAGCGGGCCAGGCCGGGTGACAGGCGCAACCCGGAAAGCAGCGCGAGCGGGCCCGCGACGAACACGGTGACGAAATAGGTCAACAGCTGCAGGGCGTTGAAATTCGTCCAGCCGTCCTCCGTCGGCCACTGCAGAGACACGTACTGCAACGTCGCGGACAACGCGTTCGGCACGACGTCCCAGTGCACCGGCACGATCCGGACCCACTGCCCCGTGCTGAACAGGAGGATCAGGAACAACACGCCGCAGCCCACCCACAGGGCGTCGAGCGTGAGATGCCACCACAAGGTCAGGCTGATCCGCATCGGCTGACCGGGCGTGCGCAACAGACCCGTGTTGTTCCTCTTCCAGAACGCTGCCGGCCGGCCCTTGCTGCGCAGCTGCCATCCCGAGCGCACGATGAGCAGCATGAACAGCGCGTTCAGTGCGTGCAGCAGCGCGACCCACAGCGGGAAGCCCACCGGGGCCCACGCGGGCAGCGTCGACGATCCCGGGTAGGTGGCGATGAAGTCCTGTACCCCGCTCGTCGAGCGCAACCAGCGGGCCGCGAGCACGATCACGGCGAGCACGACGACAACAGTGGGCGCGAGCCAGACGAGCGTCCGCGTTCGGCTCGTCTCACGCCGTGCGGTGCTGCTGGATGCTGCCATGTGCGATCGTCCCCTCGGGCGGCCTGAGTGCCTCTCCCAGCATAGGGATTCCCGGTCGGACTTCCGGCGTCGTGTTACCCCGGATCACGCTCGCTCGGAGCGGTCAACTCTGCGGGAGCTTCGCGAGCCGGGCGGCGGCCTGTCCGATGCGTTCGTCGGTCGCCGTCAGCGACAGTCGCACATGCTGCGGAAAGTGATCCCCGTAGAACACTCCGGGTCCGGCCAGGATGCCCGCGTCCGCCAGGCGCCCGATGCTCTCCCAGGCCTCGCGCCCCTCGGTGGCCCATAGGTAGAGCCCGGCCTCGCTGTCATCGATGCGGAATCCGCTTGACTCCAGCGCGGGTTTCAGCACATCGCGGCGGCGGCGGTACCGCTCGCGTTGCACGCGCACGTGCGCGTCGTCGCCCAGCGCGGCGACCATGGCATCCTGCAGGGGCGCGGGAACCATCAGCCCGGCGTGCTTGCGCACCCGCAGCATCCGCTCGATCAGCAGCGGGTCTCCCGCCGCGAACGCGGCGCGATAGCCCGCGAGATTGGACTGCTTGCTCAGCGAATAGATCGACAGCACGCCGGTGGGATCGCCGCCGGTCACGCGCGGGTCCAGGATGCTCGGGATCGGCTCGCTCGCCCAGCGCCCGTCCCAGCCCAGTTCGGCGTAGCATTCATCGTTCACGATCACCGCGTCGAGTTCCGCGGCCCGCAGCCGGGCGGCGCGCAACGCATCCACGTCATGCACATGGCCGTCCGGATTTCCGGGCGAGTTCAACCAGATCAGCCGCGTTCCCGCCGGCCAATCCGCCGGATCATCGGACGCCATCGGCCGCGCCCCGGCGATCGCGGCGCCGACCGCGTAGGTGGGGTAAGCCGCGCGGGGATGGACGACGATGTCACCGTCGCCGAGGCCGAGCAGCAGCGGAAGCAGTGCAACGAGCTCCTTCGAGCCGATCGTCGGCAGCACGTCACGTTCATCGAGACCGGCGACCCCACGACGGCGCGCGTACCAGTCGACGATGGCGCGCCGCAGTGCCGGAGTGCCGACGGTCTGCGGGTAGGCGTGCGCGTCGCTCGCGCGAGCAAGCGCATCCCGGATGACCGCCGGGGTCTCGTCCACCGGCGAGCCGACCGAGAGATCGACGATACCCGCCGGGTGAGCACGCGCCCGCTCCGCGTACGGCACCATCAGGTCCCAGGGGTAATCGGGAAGCTCGAGCACAGGCACGGTGGGCGCTAGCGGTTCTGCGGCGGCAGTGCTGCGACCAGTGGGTGGTCCTTGGGGATCACGCCCACCTTCGCCGCGCCGCCGGGCGAACCCAGATCGTCGAAGAATTCCACGTTGGCCTTGTAGTAATCCGACCACTCCGACGGCAGATCATCCTCGTAATAGATCGCCTCAACCGGACACACCGGCTCACACGCCCCGCAATCCACACACTCATCCGGGTGGATGTACAACGAACGCTC
>DATMTS010000100.1:0-10647 GCA_035564555.1 Humibacter sp. | reverse complement strand
CCCGCGGCGGAAGGGGTTACGCCGCCAGGAGGCGACCTTCGTACATCTGCACGTGTTCGCCGTTCCACCGTCGGCGCAACCAGCGGTCGTGACTTGCGACCACGACCGCGCCGGGATACGACCCGAGCGCGTCTTCGAGTTCTGTCGCCAGCGACAGCGACAGGTGGTTGGTCGGCTCGTCGAGCAAAAAGACGTGCGGCGGCCGCGCGATGATCAGCGCGAGGGCAAGGCGGCGTTGCTGCCCGATGGAGAGAGAACCGACCGGCCGATCCAGATCGCGGGGTGCGATCAGGCCCAGTGTGGTCAGTGGCACCTGCTCGGCCCGATGCTCCCCGACCACCCGTTGGTAGACGCGGCGCGGAGTCTCGCTCGGATCGAGGAACCGCACGTCTTGTTCGAGCAGGCCGACGCGCAGCCCCTTACGTCGACCGACGGCTCCTGCCTGCACCGGCAGCGTGCCCGCCAGTGCGGTCAGCAACGTCGACTTGCCGGCTCCGTTCGGGCCCGTGATCAGCACGCGGGTGGTCGGCTCCACGCGAAAGCGCGCGACGTCAAGCCGTCCCGCGATTCGGGCATCCGTCAGCTGCAGCAGCGTTCCGGCCGCCTCGTCGAGAGCGTGCGAGCCGGTTGGGATGCCGCCGAAGCTGAGCACGGCGGGCGGCTTGCGCACCTGATTCTCACGCAGGTCTTCGAGCCGCCCCTGGGCGTCTTTCACCCGCCGCCGAATCTGCTTCTGCAGAGTGCCTGCCTTGAATCCGCTGGCGAACTTGTCGTTGTCGCGCGGCGGCCCGCTGAACGAGATGTTGCGCGCGGTGACCTCTGCCGAGTGCTTCAGCCGCTTCAGCTCGCCTTGCTCTTCAGCGAATTGGCGCTCCCACCTGGCACGTTCGTCGGCCTTGGCCTGCAGATACCGCGTGTAGGCGCCGACCGGCTCAGCGTCGTCGCCGGTGCGGGCACCGGCACCGAACGCGGTCGTTGCGCCGGCCGAGGCCGCGCCTGCGCTGCCGGCTCCGCCCCTGCCGACCGGGCCGCGACTCGGATCGAGATCGAGCAAGCTCGTCGCGACGGCGTCGAGGAACGCCCTGTCATGGCTGGCGAAGATCACCGGGCCGCGCCAGGCGAGCAACTGCCGCTCCAAGAACGCCGCGGCGACGTCGTCGAGGTGATTGGTCGGCTCGTCCAGCAGCAGCGCATCGGGGCGCGACAGCAGCAGAGCGGCGAGCGCGATGCGGCTGCGCTGCCCGCCAGAGACCTGGCCCAGCGGCCGGTCGAACTCGATGCCGCCGACGCCGAGGCCGTGCAGCAGTTCGTCTCGCCGGGCATCCAGGCTCCAGACTTCGGCGCGTTCGGCGTTCGCCAGCGCGAGGTCGTACCGTTCCCCGGCAGCCGCGCCGGCATCCGGTTCGGCGAGCGCGGCGGCCGCCGCGTCGAGTTCGGCCTCGATGGCGCGCACGTCGGCGATCGCGTGCTCGATCAGTTCCCCCACCGTGCTGGTCGACTCGAAGGGAACTTCCTGCCACAGGATGCCGGTGCGAGCGGGCCGTTGGATGCCGCCGGAGTCGGCGTGCTCGACGCCGGCGAGCAGCCGGAGCAGGGTGGACTTTCCCGCGCCGTTCTCGCCGATCAGGCCGAGCCGGCGCCCGGGCGCGACGGTCAGCGACACGTCGATGAGCACCCGCCGATCTGCGTACGAGTGCGAGATGCCGTCGGCACGCACATAGTCGGTGTGGGCGGAGGCGCGGGCGATGACGCCGGAAGCGAGGGTGTTCACAGCAGCAGACTGCGCAGTCATGAGACCGCCTTTCGAGATACTCCCGCGCGAGGCGCGATGGAGCAGGAATTCCCGCCGGGCATGGCCTCGGACGCGGGACGAAAGGCGTTATCTCTTCATTGCGCGAACGACGCTATCAGGCGCGAGCGCCGCTGTCTACTGAGGTGCCGGGCCGGGCTCCACGTCGGAGCCGATGCTCTTCGCCACCGACCGCCGGCGGCCGGGGTGAGGACCTACGCCTGTGACGGGACGGCACCGAGTGCGCGGCGGGAGCTCGACCTCGCCGACGTCGAGGCGCTTGCGGTCAGCTGGAGCGTCTCGGCCGTGGCCGCCATGACCTTCTTCGCCTTCTTCGGCTGGTCGTTGAGTGTGGTGCCGAGGGTCGGGATCAGCCCGCGCAACGTGGGCTCCCACTGTGCGTAGCGGTCGGGGAAGCAGCGCTTCAGCACGTCGATCATGATCGGCACGGCGGTCGATGCGCCGGGCGATGCGCCCAGCAGACCCACGATGCTGCCGTCGTCGGCGCCGACCACCTCGGTGCCGAACTGCAGGATGCCGCCGCGCTTGGCATCCTTCTTGATGACCTGCGCACGCTGGCCCGCGGTGATGAGCTCCCAGTCCTCCGGGCGGGCGCTCGGAGCGAATTCTTGAAGCGCCCGGAACTTGCCGGCGCGAGACGTCAGCAGCTCGCCGATCAGGTATTTGACCAGGTTCAGGTTGTCGCGCGCGACCGACAGATACGGGCCGATGTTGCCGCCGCGCACGGACAGCGGCAGATCCAGCACGCTGCCGTGCTTGAGGAACTTGGGGTCGGCCCCGGCGTACGGACCGAACATCAGGGATGCCTGACCGTCGACCACGCGGGTGTCGAGGTGCGGCACCGACATCGGGGGCGCACCGACCGCTGCCTGGCTGTAGACCTTCGCGTGGTGCCGGGCGACGACCTTAGGGTTGCTCGTGCGGAGGAACTGGCCGCTGATCGGGAAGGTGCCGTAGCCCTTAGCTTCAGGGATGTGCGACTTCTGCAGCAGCTTGAGGGCGTAGCCGCCGGCACCCACGAAGACGAACCGCGCCCGCACCAGATGCGGGGTGTTGCCCACGGTGTGCTTGGCGCGGAGCGTCCACAGCCCGTCGGAGCCTTTGCGCAACGAACGCACTTCGTGGTTGAGCAGCAGCTCGGCGCCCTTGCCGACCAGCCGATCGAACAGCTGGTTGGTCAGGGAGCCGAAGTCGACGTCGGTGCCGCCGGCGACGCGGGTCGCGGCGAACCTCTCGCTCTTGGGTCGTTTGTCCACCAGCAGCGGCGCCCATTCGGCGATCTTCTTCGGGTCGTCGCTGAACTCGATCTCATCGAACAGCGGCTGCTTCTTCAGCACCTCGTAACGGGTGCGCAGGTAGTCGATGTCGTGCTCGCCCCGCACGAAGGTCATGTGCGGGATGGAGTTGATGAAGCTCTTCGGGTCACCCAGTACGCCCTCTTGCACGAGCGTCGACCAGAACTGCCTGCTCAGCTGGAACTGTTCGTTGATGCTGATCGCCTTGGCAGGGTCCACCGAGCCGTCGGGAGCCTGCGGCATATAGTTCAATTCGCACAGTGCGGAGTGACCGGTGCCGGCGTTGTTCCACGGGTTCGAGCTCTCCTGTGCGACGGAGCCGAGCCGCTCGTAGATTCGGATGCTCCAGTCCGGCTGCACGCGCTGGATCATGGTGGCCAGGGTGGCGCTCATGATTCCGCCACCGATGAGGACGACGTCGAACGGGTCTCGGGAAGAACTCACCGACCCATTCTATGGGTGGCGCTTGAGCGGGAACCCCGCGCGCCGACCGGTCACATGGGCGGAGAGGGGTCCCACCCTTGGTACGGTGATCACATGGTCGACGGGGGACAGCATCGGGTCGCGGTCGTGGTCGAAGACGACGCAGACATCCGCAATCTGCTGGAGGCGGTGCTCGGCCAGGCAGGGTTCACCACGTACTCGGCCGCAGACGGGCTCTCCGGCGTCGAGGCGGTGCGGGAACATCAGCCGGTGGTCACCACGCTGGACATCAGCCTTCCGGGTATCGACGGGTTCGAAGTGGCCCGGCGCATCCGGGCATTCAGCTCGACCTACATCGTGATGCTCACCGCGCGCGGCGAGGAGATCGACGTGCTGGTGGGGCTCGAAGCCGGCGCCGACGACTACCTGACCAAGCCGTTCCGGCCGCGCGAACTGCGGGCACGCATCGAGGCCATGCTGCGCCGGCCGCGCACCGTGACGACGGTGCCCACCGATGACGTCGCGTCCGGCCCGGCAGCGACGGCATCCCCGGCCGCGGCGCCCGAGGGCAACGGCTGGCTCGAGCACGACGGCCTGCGCTTGAACGAGGAGATGCGGCTGGTCGAGCGCAACGGCGAACGCGTCGAGCTGACCCGCAGCGAGTTCGAACTGCTGATGTGCATCATGGACAACGGCCACCGCGTGGTCAGCAAGTCGACGCTCGCCCTGGCGATGCGCGCCGAGGGCGGCAACGACGCGATCGGCGACTACGTCTCTGATTCCGATCGCAGGGCCGTCGAGGTGCACCTGGCCAACCTGCGTCGCAAACTGGGCGACGAGAGTTCGCAACCGCGGTGGATCGAGACGGTGCGCGGAGTCGGATACCGACTGGTCAGCTGAGCCGGTCGGCTCGCAGATCGGGATCGCGCAGCACGGCCAGCGTGCGCGCGCCGATGGCCGCGAGAACGGGTTGGGCCCGGCAGCACTCGTCGATGCGTCCGTCGGAGGCGTATCCCTGCAACCGCCCGGCCGTCTTCGCCAGGGCCACGGCGCCGATCATCTCACTGCTGGTGCGAATGCTGAGCAGGGTCACGTAGGCCTCGGCGGCGTCGTGCGCGAGGCACGCGCTGTGCAGGCGATTCAGCTTGACGTCCCAGCCGGCCACGAAGTCGTCGACGAAGTGCCGCACGATGAGGCGGGAACCGTGCAGTTCCGTCGCCAGGCGATCGAGGGCCCGTTCGTCGAGGATCTCGCATCCCCCGGGGGTGCCGCGGGTTTCGGCTGCCGCGCTCATTCGATGCCGCCAGGTGTGCGGAGCGGGTTCGACATGAGCATCTTCCGGGGAACGGATGAGGTGGCCGGGGCGCCGTTCGGGTCAGCGCCCCGGTCTAGGGTAAGCGGCCGGTCTCTCACGATTTCCTGGCCACCTTTCGGGGTGACACCAGTATGCCGAGAGAATCTCAACAAGTCGTTTCGGTAGTCCTAAGGATTGCTCAAGATTTGCTCAAGCTCCGCCCCGGCCTCTACCGCGCGTGCTGGACCACCCTGTTACGGCCGTCGCGCTTGGCCGTGTCGACGGCGGTCATGGCGGCATCCCGCAGGCCGTCGAGGCGGTATCCCGCCTGGGCGCAGCCCGCGACGCCGAAGCTGGCGGTGACCCGTAGGCCGGTCTGATCCGGCACCAAGGGCTCGTCGAGCAGGGCCTCCCGGATCTGCTCCGCCAGGTGCACGGCGTCACCCGCCGCGAGTTCGACCAGGAACAAGAATCGGTTGCCTCTCGCGTGCGAGAGGGGCGTCGCGGCCGGCAACTGTTCGCGCAGAACCTCGACGAACCGGGTCAGCACATGATCGCCGTACGCGCGCCCGAATGCGGCGTTGAGCGTGGAGACGTTGTCGAGGTCGGCGACCACGAGCGACGCCTCCCGCTCGGCGCGTTCCGCGGCATCCAGAATGCTCGACGCGATCACGTCGAATTCCTCGCGCTCCGCGACCTGTTCGGCGCCCCCGGACGACGCCGAGGCGAAGAGACTGCGCCGCGATTCCTCCCCCCGCAGGGCGACCATGGCGAAGGCGCCGCCGGTGACGAAGATCAAGACGACGAGAGTCGAGATCGCCGTACCGGCGAACGCGGTGAACGTCGGGCTCAGCGGCCCCCAACGCAGGTAGGCGACGAAGCGAACCGCGTAGTACGCACCGGCGAGCAGGGCGACCACGCCCAGGAACCGGCCGTTCCGGTACGACCACATCGGCCTGCGGAAGCATTCGACACCGGCCAGGATGCCGAACACGGCCGTGGCGCCGATCATCACGTCGCTGCCCGCCCACACGCCGCCGCGCGGAACACCGATCACTGCGACCAGCGCGGTGAGCAGCGCGGCCGCCAGCGCGACCCAGAGCAACGAGCGTCGCTGGTTGAATCGGCGCGCGCCGGCCCACACCGACGCTCCGGAGAGCACCACGGCGCCGTTGCCGATCGCGATGCCCCACCACAACGACGGGTACATTCCCGACGCCAGGTACGAGAATGTGGAGATCATCCCGGCCAGGTAGGCGAGCGACCAGGTGCGCCCGGTCGGGTCGTCCTGTCGGCTGAAGGAGTCGACGACGAACAGGATGCCGATGAGCGTCACGATCACCGCCGAGACGATCAGCACAGTGGTCAGGTCGAGTGCTGCGGTGAGCATCAGGTCTCCGATGCGGTCGTGTCGCGGACAGCGGCGTGTACCGCTTCGTTCCGCAGGAGGTCGCTGACTGAGGCGTCCGCCTCGCCGGCATCCCGGGGCGCGCGCGGGATCACGATCGAGACCGTGGTGCCCTCCCCCAACGTGCTCGTCAAACGGATGTCGCCGCCGTGCTCGCGCATGATGGCCTGGCTGATGCTGAGGCCGAGGCCGGTTCCGCTGATCTCGCCGCCGCGCACCGCCGACGCGCGGAAGAAGCGGCCGAAGAGGCGCTCCTGGTCGCCGTCGTCGATTCCGATGCCGTCGTCGCGCACCACCAGCACGAGCCTGCTGTCCTGGTCGTGCGCGGATACCTCGACGTGGCCGCCGACCTTGCCGTACTTGATTGCGTTCGATAGCACGTTGTCGACGACCTGCCTGATGCGCAGGTCGTCGACCAGCACGTGGGCCTCATCGTCGAGAGTGCACTCCACGGTGATGTCGCGATCGTGCGCGCGCGGCAGCATGCCGGCGATGGCGTCGCGCACGATGGGGGCCAGATCCAGTGGCCGCGGATGCACCTCGAGCTTGCCTGCCGCCGCGCTCGCCGCCGCGAGCAGATCCGCGATCAGGTGCAGCATGCGGTCCGCGTTCTGCTCGGCGACGCGGATGTGGCTGGCCGCCATGGCCGGCAGTCCCGGCTCGTCCTCCGCCAGCTCCAGGTATCCGACGATCGAGGTGAGGGGCGTGCGCAACTCGTGCGTGACCGCCGAGACGAGTTCGTCGCGACCGCGCAACGCTTCGACCTCGGCCGTGACGTCGCTGAAGACGACCACCGCTCCGGTGCGCCGGCCGTTCTCAGCGGCGATCTGCCGTGCAGACACCGAGAGCGCGATCGGGGCGCCGCGTTGCGGCCGTCGCCAGACGAGTGCGCCTTGGAAGGCCTCGCCCCGCGCGGCACGCGTCAGCGGTTCGTCCTCGTCGGCCAGGCGCGTGTCGCCGTCGCGATCGTAGAGTTCCAGGTTGCCGACCGCTTCGCCGGGGGCGAGGCCGAGGAGGCTCGATCCGCGCCTGTTCACCAGCGACTGCTGACCGGCGGCATCCAACCCGATGATGCCGAAGTCAACCGCGTTCAGGATGCCGTCGAGCACGCGCCGCTGCTGTTTGGCTCGTTCCAGGGCCTCCTCGATCAGGGCGCCTTGCCGAACCAGCATCTCACTCTGCGCCGCGTTGCGGAGCGCCATCGCGGCGATCGTCGCGCCGAGGATCGCGAGCATCGCGGGAACGAGCGACACCCGCGAGAAGTCCGCGATGGTGAGTCCGTGGCCCTGGGTGACGTTGGGGGACCACACCACGATGGCGCCGAGCACGAAGGCGATGACTGCTCCGAGTGCGTAGAACCACGATGCGAGCCAGATCGTCGGCAGGAACAACAGCATGCTCAGCCTGATCACGTCGCCGGAGACGTGCATGAAGCCGATCGCGACGATGTCGGCGATCGGCAGCACGGCGACCAGGGCAGGCGGAAGCCTGCCCCACGGCAGGACGAGCGCGAACGCGGTGATGATGAAGACCAACATGGTGCCGAACACGAAACCCGCTGACCCGAGCAGTTTCGGTTCGAAGATGGCGATGGCGAAGACCACCAGCGCGGTCGCACCGGTCAGTGGCAACTGTGCGAGGAAGGCGGCACGTGCTCCGGGCGCGCGCTCCATGGGCACGCGCACGTTACCCCAGAGCCTCCCCCACGCCATGGACTGATGTTAGCGGTCCAGGCGCTTCTACAGGCCCTCGATGCCCCGTATTACGGCGTCAGCAGCTGGAAATGCTTCGCCGCGATCAGCTCGGCGATCTGAACCGCGTTCAGCGCGGCTCCCTTGCGCAGGTTGTCGTTGGAGACGAAGAGGGCCAGGCCGCGGCCATCCGGAGCACCCGGGTCCTGCCTGATGCGGCCTACGAAGCTCGGATCCTTGCCCGCGGCCTCCAACGGGGTCGGCACGTCGGTGACCACCACTCCGGCGGCATCCGAGAGCAGTTCGATCGCCCGCTGCGGCGAGATGGGGCGCTCGAACTCGGCGTTGATCGACAGCGAGTGCCCCGTGAACACGGGCACTCGAACGCACGTGCCGCTGACCAGCAGGCCGGGCAGTTCGAGGATCTTGCGCGACTCGTTGCGCAGTTTCTTCTCCTCGTCGGTCTCGTTCAGCCCGTCGTCGACGATCGAGCCGGCGAGCGGAATGACGTCGAACGCGATCGGGCGGACGTACTTCACCGGTTCCGGAAGCGCCACGGCCGAGCCGTCGTGCACCAGGCCCAGCAGATTCTCGTCGGCGACGGCCGCACGCGCCTGATCGGCGAGCTCTTGGGCTCCGGCCAGGCCGGAACCGGAAACGGCCTGATAGGTGGAGACGATCAGTCGGGTCAGACCCGACTCGGCGTCGAGCACCTTGAGCACGGGCATCGCCGCCATCGTGGTGCAGTTCGGGTTCGCGATGATGCCCTTGCCGCCGGGGCCGCGGGCCAACTCGATCGCGTGCGGGTTGACCTCGCTGACGACCAACGGCACGTCGGGGTCCATGCGCCAGGCGCTGGAGTTGTCGATCACGGTGGCGCCGGCCGCGGCGAACCGCGGGGCCTGGGCGCGGCTGCCGGTGGCTCCCGCGGAGAACAGCGCGATGTCGAGGCCGGCGGGATCAGCCGTCTCGACGTCTTCCACCACGATCTGCTCGCCGCGGAACGGCAGGGTGCGCCCCGCCGAGCGAGCGGTCGCGAACAGGCGAAGCGAGGCGATCGGGAAGTCGCGCTCCTCGAGGATGCCGCGCATCACCGTTCCGACCTGTCCGGTCGCGCCGACGATGCCGACGTTCAGTCCGTTCTCTGCCATGATCGAGGGTCCTTCGGGGTGGGTGCGAGGTGCGGGTTGGTGGGGGCTGGTGGGTTCGTGCGCTGTGATTGGTGCACAGTGACGGTGTGCGTCAGCGACCGGTTCCCGCGTAGACGATGGCCTGCGAGTCGCCGTCGAGGCCGAAGGCGTGGTGCACGACCCTGGCCGCCTGGTTGACGCTGTCGGCGCGGGTCACGACCGAGATGCGGATCTCGCTGGTGGAGATCATCTCGATGTTGATGCCCGCTTCGTGCAGCGCCGAGAACAGTTGCGCCGAGACGCCGGCGTTGGTGCGCATGCCCGCCCCGACCAGGGCGAGCTTGCCGATCTGATCGTCGTACTGCAGGGTCTGGAAGCCGACGTCGCGCTGCTCGGAGGTCAAGGCCTGCAGCACCTTCTGCCCTTCGGCCTTCGGCAACGTGAAGGAGATGTCGGTCAGGCCGGTGGATGCCGACGACACGTTCTGCACGATCATGTCGATGTTCGCGTTCGTCTTGGCCACGATCGTGAAGATCTGCGCGGCCTTGCCCGGCACGTCGGGAACGCCGACGACCGTGATCTTCGCCTCGCTGAGGTCGGTGGCGACGCCCGCGATGATGGGTTCTTCCACTGTGGTTCCGTCCTGTCGTGGTGCGCCGATACGCGCGGCGTACTCTTCCCTTGTCTCGTTCACCACGAGGGTGCCCTCGGTGTTGTTGAACGAGGATCGCACATGCAGCCTGACACCGTGCCTGCGTGCGTATTCGACGGCACGGATGTGCAGCACCTTCGCCCCGGCCGCGGCGAGTTCGAGCATCTCCTCGCTGGTGATCTTGTCGATCTTGCGCGCCAGCGGCACCACCCGCGGGTCTGAGGTGAACACGCCGTCGACGTCCGTGTAGATCTCGCAGATGCTGGCATCCAATGCCGCGGCGAGCGCGACGGCGGTCGTGTCGGAACCGCCGCGACCGAGCGTCGTGATGTCCCTTGATTCCCGGCTGAACCCCTGAAAGCCTGCGACGATGGCCACGGCTCCCTCATCGAGGGCGTCCCGAATGCGGCCCGGGGTGACATCCACGATGCGCGCGGCGCCGTGCTGGGCATCGGTGATCATCCCGGCCTGGCTGCCGGTGAAAGAGCGGGCGTCGTGGCCGAGGCTGCGGATCGCCATCGCCAGGAGTGCCATGGAGATGCGTTCGCCCGCGGTCAGCAGCATGTCGAGTTCGCGCGGGGCGGGAATCGGTGTGACTTCGTGTGCGAGATCCATCAGTTCGTCGGTGGTGTCTCCCATGGCAGAGACCGCCACGACGACCTCGTTGCCGGCCTTGTGCGTCTCGACGATGCGCTTCGCGACGCGCTTGATGCTCTCGGCATCCGCGACGGAGGAACCGCCGAACTTCTGCACGATCAGGGCCACGGATGCGCTCCTAGTGGAAAGGGGGAAGGGAACGATGGCGACTACGCCGGGTATCTCATTCTATTCCGCGCGGATTGCCACCACGGCGCGTGTGTCGGGGCCGCGGATGTGTGCGCGGGGCGGCGGGTGTGCCCGGGGCTGCGGCGCGCGGCTGTGTGCGCGGGGCGGCGGGCGCGGGG
>DATMTS010000099.1:0-26575 GCA_035564555.1 Humibacter sp. | reverse complement strand
GCGTGCGCCGCGACCCGCGTGCGCGCGTCCCGCGCCGGGCGCTGCGCTCACCGGGGCGCCATCGGCAGACTCACCGGTCAACCCCTTGAGCACCCGACGAGGTGGGCGTAGCTTCCTCGTTGAGAAGGGGCGCCAGGCACCGGTGCTGGAGCGGTGTACAGGTGCTTGAGCGGCGCATCCGACGGGAGGCGACGATGATGGATTCCGAGCACCCATGATCTTCCGTGATCGATCGGATGCCGGCCGTCGCCTCGCCGAGGCATGCCGGGACCTCGCGTCCACCGTGTCGGATCCCGCACAGGACCTCATCGTGCTCGGCATCCCGCGCGGTGGAGTACCGGTGGCGGCGGAGGTGGCGAACGCGCTCGGCGCGCCGCTCGACGTTATCGTGGTGCGCAAACTCGGCCTGCCCTGGAACGACGAGGTCGCCATGGGCGCGATCGGTGAGGGCACCCGCATTCTCGACGAACGCCTGATCAGGGCGTCCGGCGTCTCAGTGAGGCAACTCGCTGCGGTCGAACAGCGCGAACGCCGGGAGCTTGCCAGCAGGCTTGAACGCTTCCGCGGCGATCGGGCGCCTCTCGAAGTGGCGGGCAGGACGACCATCGTCGTCGACGACGGCATCGCGACGGGGGCGACCATTCGTGCGGCCTGCGTGGTGGTGCGCGCCCGTGGTGCGCGCCGTGTCATCGCCGCCGTTCCGGTGTCGCCGCCCGACTGGCATCCGACGCCGGGCGTCGATGCCGATGAGCTGATCACGCTGGCGACGCCGACGCACTTCTTCGCCATCGGCCAGTGGTATTCCGACTTCACGCAGACCGCCGACGACGAGGTGCGCGCGGCGCTCGGCGCCCGGTGACCCCGGCACGCCGAGCACCGTGCCTCAGAGTCGTGCGTACGCCGGTGCGGCCTCGTTGTGCGCGTCGCCCACGATGTGCACGCGCACGTCATTGGTGGAGCCGGAGATGCCGGGAGGGGAACCGGAGATCACGACGACCTTGTCGCCGACCGACGCCTCCTTGTTGCCGAGCAGGATGTCGTCGACCTGACCGAACATCTGGTCGGTGTGCGTCACCCGGTCGACCAGGAACGCTTCGATGCCCCAGGTCAGCGAGAGCCGGCGGCGAATGCCCGGAAGAGGCGTGAACGCCTTCATCGGGATCTTCGACCGCAGTCGCGACATCCGCCGCGCCGAGTCGCCGGATTCGGTGAACACGCACAGGAACTTGGCATCCACGAAGTCGCCGATCTCCGCCGCGGCGAGGGTGAGCGCACCACCCTGGGTGCGCGGCGTGGTGCCGAGCGGCAGGATGCGCTCCAGTCCGTGGTCCTCGGTGGATTCGATGATGCGCGCCATGGTCTGCACCGTGATGACCGGGTACTCGCCGACGCTGGTCTCGCCGCTAAGCATGACCGCATCCGTGCCGTCGAGCACCGCGTTGGCGACGTCGGAGGTCTCGGCGCGGGTCGGGATCGGGCTGGAGATCATGGACTCGAGCATCTGGGTCGCGACGATGACCGGCTTGGCCATGCGGCGGGCGATCTCGACAGCCTTCTTCTGCACGATCGGCACGGCTTCCAGCGGAAGCTCCACTCCGAGGTCGCCGCGGGCGACCATGATCGCATCGAACGCGTCGATGATCTCCTCGAGCGCGTCGACGGCCTGCGGCTTCTCGATCTTCGCGATCACCGGAACCTTGCGGCCCTCTTCGGCCATGATCTCGTGAACGCGCTCGATGTCTGCGGCATTGCGCACGAAGGAGAGCGCGATGTAGTCCGCGCCGAGCCCGAGCCCCCAGCGCAGGTCGGCCTCGTCCTTCTCGCTGAGTGCGGGCACGTTGACCGCGACGCCGGGCAGGTTGATGCCCTTGTTGTTCGACACGGGCCCCGCGACGATCACCTCGGTGCGCACGCGCGTTCCGTCGGTGTCGAGCACCCGAACCTTCACTTTGCCGTCGTCGATGAGCAGGAAGTCGCCCGGCTTGACGTCGCCCGGCAAACCCTTGAACGTCGTGCTGGAGAGCTCTTTGGTGCCGACGACGTCTTCCGTCGTGATCGTGAAGATGTCGCCCACGGCGAGTTCGTACGGGCCGGCCTCGAACTTGCCGAGGCGGATCTTCGGGCCCTGCAGATCGACCATCACGGCCACGGCGCGGCCGGAGTCGTCTGCAGCCTTTCGAACGTTCGCGTACACCGATTCGTGCACGTCGTAGCTGCCGTGGCTGAGATTCATCCTCGCCACGTCGACGCCCGCATCGATGATCGCTCGGATGTTCTCATAGCTGGAGGTCGCGGGCCCCAGCGTGGCGACGATCTTGGCTCGTCTCATGGTTCTCTTGCTTCCTGATTCTGCGCGCAGTGTGCGCGCGTCTCATCCGCGACCTCTTCGGGTCGCGGGCTGCCTGGGTCAGAGGGAGATTGCTCGATCGTTCGGACGCACCGGTTCGGGCAGGCTGGTCTCCCCTTCAAGATACCGGTCGACGGCCGCTGCAGCCGCGCGTCCCTCGGCGATGGCCCAGACGATCAACGACTGTCCGCGGCCCGCGTCACCGGCAACGAACACGCCGGGCTGACCGGTCTGGTAATCGTCGTCGCGTTCGGCATTGCCGCGCGCGTCGAACGGCACGCCCAGCTGTGCGCCGAGTTCGGCCTGCTCGGGGCCCGTGAAACCGAGCGCCAGCAGCACCAGGTCGGCCGGGATCTCGCGCTCTGTTCCCGCCTTGGGCACGCGGCGTCCGTCGAGATACTCGGTCTCGGCCACCCTGATGGCCCGCAGCTCACCGAACTCGTTCGGGAGGAACTCGATGGTGGATGCGAGGAATTCGCGTCGTCCGCCCTCTTCGTGCGAGGTCTGCACCTCGAACACCGTGGGCGCCGTGGGCCACGGCTGGTGCTCCGGCCGTTCCTCCGGCGGGCGCTTGCCGATCGCGAGGTTGGTCACCGACGCGGCGCCCTGGCGGTGGGCGGTTCCGATGCAGTCGGATCCGGTGTCGCCGCCGCCGAGCACGACGACGTGCTTGCCTTCCGCGTCGATCTGGTCGGGCACGGCATCGCCGGCACCGACGCGGTTCTGTTGAACGAGGTACTCCATGGCGAAATGCACGCCGGGCAGATCGCGTCCGGGGATCGGCAGATCGCGCGGGACCATGGCGCCCGTGGCGACCACGACGGCGTCGTACCGGGCGCGCAGGTCGTCCCAGCTGACATCCACGCCGATGTTCACGCCGGCGCGGAACCGGGTGCCCTCGGCGGTCATCTGCGCCAGGCGCTGCTCGATCTGCTTCTTCTCGAGCTTGAAGTCCGGGATGCCGTAGCGCAGCAGGCCGCCGATGCGGTCGTCGCGCTCGTACACGGCGACGGTGTGGCCGGCCCGGGTGAGCTGCTGGGCGGCGGCGAGCCCCGCGGGGCCGCTGCCGACCACGGCGACGGTCTTGCCGGTCAGTCGCTGCGGCGGGTGCGGCTGCACCCAGCCGTTCGACCAGGCGTCGTCGATGATGGTCTGCTCGATCTGCTTGATCGTCACCGCGGGCTGGTTGATGCCGAGAACGCAGGAGGATTCGCACGGCGCCGGACACAGCCGCCCGGTGAACTCGGGAAAGTTGTTCGTGGCGTGCAGCCGTTCGATGGCCTGGCGGCCCTCGCCGCGCCACATCAGGTCGTTCCACTCGGGGATCAGGTTGCCGAGGGGGCAACCCTGATGACAGAACGGCACGCCGCAGTCCATACAACGACCGGCCTGGCGGCGCAGCGTGGGCGAGTCGCCCGCTTCGTAGACCTCTTTCCAGTCCATCAGGCGCACGGAGACGGGCCGCCGCTTGGGCAGCTCGCGCTCCGTGGTCTTCAGAAAGCCTTTCGGGTCAGCCACCGGTCACCTCCAGAATTCTGGTCCACACGACGTCGCCGTCCGGGTCGAGTCCCTCATCCACCGCGTTCTGCCGGGTCTCGAGCACTGCCGCGTAGTCACGAGGCAGTACCTTGACGAACTTCGCGATCGTGGCCTCGAAGTCGTCGAGCATCGCTGCCGCGACGGCGGAGTCGGTCTCGGCGCGGTGCTTCTCGAGCAGGTCGCGCACGATCTCGGCGTCGGCGCTGCCGAGCGCCGACAGTTCCAACTCGCCCGATTCCAGCGATTGGCGGTTCACGCGTTCCTCGCGCAGTTCGTACACGTATGCCGTGCCACCGGACATGCCGGCGCCCAGGTTACGGCCCGTCTGACCGAGGATCAGCGCGAGGCCGCCGGTCATGTACTCCAGCGCGTGGTCACCGACGCCCTCCACCACAGCGGTCGCACCCGAGTTGCGCACCAGGAAGCGCTCCCCGACGATGCCGCGGATGAACATGCTGCCCTGCGTGGCGCCGTAACCGATCACGTTGCCCGCGATCACGTTGCGCTCGGCCTGGAAGACGCTGGAGCGCTCCGGCCGAAGCACGATCTGCCCGCCGCAGAGTCCCTTGCCGACGTAGTCGTTCGAGTCACCCTCCAGGCGCAGAGTGATGCCGCTGGGCAGGAACGCGCCGAGCGACTGGCCGGCCGAGCCGGTCAGTGTGACGTCGATCGAACCCGCCGGCAGCCCGTTCTCACCGTGCCGCACGGTCACCTCGTGTCCGAGCATGGTTCCGACGGCGCGCTCGGTGTTACGGATCGGCAATGAGATCCGCACCTGGCCGCGGTGTTCCAGAGCCTCGGTGCTCCGCGCGATGAGGCGGTTGTCGAAGTGCTTCTCCAGTTCGTGATCCTGGCCGCGGCGGTTCTTGCGGGGCTGGTCGGGCGGGAACTGCGGACCGACCAGGATGGGCGAGAGGTCGAGGCCGGACGCCTTCCAATGCTCGATCGCGCCCGTCGTGTCGAGCAGTTCGGTGTGGCCGATCACCTCGTCGAGGCTGCGGAACCCGAGCTCGGCGAGGTACTCCCGAACCTGGAGTGCGATGAATTCCATGAAGTTCACCACGAACTCCGGTTTGCCACTGAACCGGGAGCGCAACACGGGGTTCTGCGTCGCGACGCCGACCGGACAGGTGTCGAGGTGGCAGACGCGCATCATGATGCAACCGGAGACCACCAGCGCGGTGGTGGCGAAGCCGAACTCCTCGGCTCCCAGCAGCGCGCCGATGATCACGTCACGGCCGGTCTTCAGCTGGCCGTCCACCTGCACCACCACGCGATCGCGCATGCCGTTGAGCATCAGCGTCTGCTGGGTCTCGGCCAGGCCGAGCTCCCACGGGGTGCCGGCGTGCTTCAACGAATTGACCGGGCTCGCGCCGGTGCCGCCGTCGTGGCCGGAGACCAGGATGACGTCGGCCAGGGCCTTCGCCGTTCCGGCTGCGACTGCGCCGATGCCCGACTCGCTGACCAGTTTCACGTGCACACGGGCCTTGGGGTTCGCGCGCTTGAGGTCGAAGATCAGCTGCTTGAGGTCTTCGATCGAATAGATGTCGTGGTGCGGAGGCGGCGAGATCAGGCCGACGCCCGCGGTGGCGTGCCGGGTGCGGGCGACCCACGGGTACACCTTGGTCGGCGGCAATTGGCCGCCCTCCCCCGGTTTCGCGCCCTGGGCCAGCTTGATCTGGATGTCATCGGCGTGCGTCAAGTACATGCTCGTGACGCCGAAGCGGCCGGATGCCACCTGCTTGATCGCGCTGCGTCGCTCCGGGTCCAGCAGCCGATCGATGTCTTCGCCGCCCTCGCCGGTGTTCGACTTGGCGCCGATGCTGTTCATCGCAATGGCGAGCGTCTCGTGCGCCTCTTTCGAGATCGAGCCGTAGCTCATCGCACCCGTGGAGAAGCGCTTCACGATCGAGGAGACGGGCTCGACCTCGTCGAGCGGAACCGCCGGCCGTTCCGAGGTGCGCAGCCGGAACATCCCGCGCAGCGTCATCAACGTCTTGGACTGTTCGTCGATCTGCCGGGTGTAGTCGCGGAAGATGTCGTAGCGCCTGGTGCGGGTGGAGTGCTGCAAGCGGAACACGGTCTCCGGGTTGAACAGATGCGGCGAGCCGTCACGACGCCACTGGTACTCCCCTCCGGTGGCGAGGCGCTCGTGTGCGGTGACGGCGCCTTCCTCCGGATACGCACTGGTGTGTCGCGCCTGGTTCTCGGCCGCGATGACGTCGATGCCGACACCGCCGAGCTTGGAGATGGTGCCGGTGAAATACCGGTCGACGAACTCCTGGCTGAGCCCGAGCGCCTCGAAGGCCTGCGCTCCCGCGTAGCTCGAGACGGTCGAGATGCCCATCTTCGACATGATCTTCAGCACGCCCTTGCCGAGCGCCTTGATCAGGTTGCGCACCGCCGTCTCGGCGGTCACGCCTGTGATCATCCCGGCGCGGACGAGGTCTTCTGCGGTCTCCATCGCGAGGTACGGGTTGACGGCGGACGCGCCGTAGCCGATCAGCAGTGCCACGTGATGCACCTCTCGCACATCGCCGGCCTCGACGATGATGCCGACCTTCATGCGGGTCTCGGTGCGGATCAGATGATGGTGCACTCCGGCGAGCATCAGCAGCGACGGGATCGGTGCGAGGTCTTTGTTGGAGTCGCGGTCGCTGAGCACGATGAACTGTGCGCCCGCCTCGATCGCGTCGTCGACCTCGGCGCACATCTCGGTGATGCGCCGTTCCATCGCGTCTTCGCCGGCGTCGACCCGGTACAGGCCGCGCACGGTGGTGGTCATCCGACTGCCCGGCCGCGGATCGATGTGCTGGATCTTGGCGAGCTCGTCGTTGTCGATAACCGGGAAGTCGAGCACGACCTGGCGGGCGTGCTCGGGACCGGCCGAGAGCAGGTTGCGCTCGGGACCCAGACCGAGTTGCAACGAGGTGACGACCTCTTCGCGGATCGAGTCGAGCGGAGGGTTGGTGACCTGCGCGAACTGCTGGGTGAAGTAGTCGAACAGCAACCGGGGGCGCTCCGACAGCACGGCGACGGGCGTGTCCGACCCCATCGCGCCCAACGGCTCGGCCCCGGTCTTCGCCATCGGCGTGATCAGGATGCGCACTTCTTCTTCGGTGTACCCGAACGTGCGCTGACGCCGGGTCACCGATGCAGGGGTGTGCACGATGTGCTCGCGCTCGGGCAGATCCTTGAGGTTGATCCGGCCCTCGTCGAGCCATTGGCCCCACGGCTGCGCGGATGCCAGTTCGCTCTTGATCTCGTCGTCTTCGATCAGACGACCCTCGACGGTGTCGACCAGGAACATCCGTCCGGGGCGCAGACGCCCCTTGCGCACGATGCGGCTGGGATCGATGTCGAGCACCCCGGTCTCGCTGCCGAGCACGACGAGACCCTCGTCGGTGACGACGTATCGTCCCGGGCGCAGCCCGTTGCGGTCGAGCGTGGCGCCGACGAGTGATCCGTCGGTGAAGACGAGCGCCGCCGGTCCGTCCCACGGCTCCATGAGCATCGAGTGGTACTCGTAGAACGCACGGCGGGCCGGATCGATCTCGGTCTGCTTCTCCCACGCCTCGGGGACCATCATCATCACGGCGTGCGGCAGCGAGCGGCCGCTGAGCGTGAGCAGTTCGACGACCTCGTCGAACGACGCGGAGTCGCTGGCACCTGGTGTGACGATCGGCAGCACAGGCTTCAGATCGCCGAGCAGGTCGCTGGCCAACTGAGACTGACGTGCCCTCATCCAGTTGCGGTTGCCCTGCACGGTGTTGATCTCGCCGTTGTGCGCGATCATGCGGAACGGCTGGGCGAGCGGCCAGGAAGGGAAGGTGTTCGTCGAATACCGCGAGTGCACGAGGGCGAGGCGAGACGCGAACCGCGGGTCGGAGAGGTCGGGGTAGAACGGCTCGAGCTGGAGCGTCGTGACCATTCCCTTGTAGACCATGGTGCGCGCCGACAGGGAGGCGAAGTACACGTCGAGTTCGCGCTCCACGCGCTTGCGCAGACGGAACGTCTGCCTGTCGAGGGCGAGCCCGCCCGCGGGTGCGCCGTTGTCGCCCGAGCGACGGGAACTGACGAAGAGCTGGATGATCGCGGGCATCGCGTCCCGGGCCAGCGACCCGATCTGGTCCTCGCGCACCGGCACGTCGCGCCAGCCGATCACGTCGAGGTCTTCTTCGCCGGCGATCGTCTCGATCGCGGCCTGCACCTCGGCGCGCTCGGCGTCGTCGAGGGGCAGGAAGACGTTCCCGACCGCGTAGCGGCCGGCCGGTGGTAGTTCCAGCCCGGAGACGGCCCGGAGGAAGGCATCCGGAACCTGCGTCATGATGCCGGCGCCGTCACCCGTGCCGGCATCCGAGCCGACCGCGCCACGGTGCTCGAGGTTGCGCAGCGCGCCCAGCGCGGCGTCGATGATGTCGTGCCCTGCGGTTCCCCGCAGTGTGGCGACCATCGCCAGCCCGCAGGCGTCGTGTTCGCTTGCGGGGTCGTAGAGGCCCTGCTTGTCGGGCACGGCCGAAAAGCGGGAAAACGCCGAAAGACGGGAAAGAGGGTGCCGGGATGCCATGGGGTACCGTCCTCACATTCTTCTCAGGTGCGTGGGGGGACGACGTCGGCCCGTGGAGGGAGTGGTGCGCGCGCCGGGGATGTCCTGTACCGGGCGGAAAGCGTTCGGGATTGCCGGAGCGTGCGACTAAGAGCCGACAGAGCTTGTGGCTTTGGCAGCGTGCGATTCGTGTGGACGTCCAGCTGCATCGTCGGAGTCCGCCAGAAGTGAATCGGTGTCGAACGATTCTACCTCAGTGCCGGAGGGACGCCATGCGCGGCCCGGGCGGTACACGTCGACCTCGACGCCGGGGTGCCTGCGCGACTGCACGATGAAGACGACGATGCCCAGCGCGACCGCGGCGAATGCCGCCCAGACGTTGCTCGGGATGCCGAGGAACGTGTACTCACTCGGGTCGATTCGGATCGACTCCAGGTAGGAGCGGCCGAGGCCGTACCAGATCAGGTACACGGCGAACGACTTGCCCCAGCGCAGACGGAACTTGCGTTCCAGGAACAGGATCACCGCGATGCCGATCACGTTCCAGATCATCTCGTACAGGAACAACGGCTGGAAGAGGGTGTCGGCGGGCAGCCCGACCGGGATGGCGGCGTTCGGCTGCGGGATCTGCAGACCCCACGGCAGGTTCGTGGGAAGGCCGAACAACTCGTGGTTCACATAGTTGCCGAGCCGGCCGATGGCCTGCGCGAGCAGCAGCGCCGGCGCGAGCGCGTCTGCGAACGACCAGAACCGCACGCCGGAGATGCGGGCGGCGAACAGCACCCCGAGCGCGCCGCCGATCTCGGCGCCGAAGATCGCGTTGCCGCCGTCCCAGATGGCGAACACGTTCCACAGGTTCGCACCGGGGAAGAAGTAGTCGTGCGGATGCGTGAAGACGTGGTAGAAACGGGCGAACACGATGCCCAGCGGCACGGTCCAGAGCACGAAGTCGAGCACGATGCCCGGTTCTCCGCCCCGATGGGTGAGGCGGCGCGAGGTCCAGATCGCGGCGACGATGATGCCGACCAGGATGATCAGCGCATAGTAGTGGATCGTCCAGTGCCAGCCGAAGACGACGATGTCGAACGACTGCCAGGCAGGCGGCGGGCTCGGAATGCTCAGCGGTGCGATCACCTGGATGGTCCCTTTCATGCTGTGCTCGGTTGGGGAGTCGGTGCGGCTGCCTGTGCCGTTGCCGATGGGCACCGACGATCGTGTCGTGCGCCCGGCGCCACCATAGTCTAATTCGCTATGCGCGCCCGGACGGCGCCGGGCGGGACGCCGCGGTGCCGGTCGCAAGCGCGGCGGCCGTGCGCGCCACGGCATCCACCCCGCCGTCTGCCAGTGACTTCACCAGGGCGGACCCGACGATGGCACCGTCGGCGTACCCGAGTACCTCGGCGACCTGCTCCGCCGTGGAGATGCCGATTCCCACGCACACCGTCGGCGCATGCGCGGCGTGCAGTCGGTCGGCCAGCGTGCGCGCGGCCGCGTCGACATCGGAACGTGCTCCGGTGATGCCCATCGTCGATACGGCGTAGACGAAGCCGCGGCTGACCCGCACCGCCTCACGCAGCCGCTCGTCGGAGGAGGTCGGAGCGGCGAGGAAGACCCGGTCGAGACCGGCGCGCGACGACGCCGCCAGCCAGTCGGCGGCCTCATCCGGAATCAGGTCGGGCGTGATCAGCCCGGCGCCGCCCGCTTCGCGCAGGTCGTCGGCGAAGCGCTGCACGCCGTACTGCACCACCGGGTTCCAGTACGTCATCTGCAGGATCGGCACCCGCACCTGCTCGGTGATCCGTCGCACGGCCTCGAAGCCGTCGCGCAACCGGAACCCGTTGCGCAGAGCCTGCTGGGTCGCGGCCTGGATCACCGGCCCGTCCATCACCGGGTCGGAATACGGGAGCCCCAACTCGATCACGTCGACGCCGTTGGCGGCGAGGGCGACGGCGGCGTCGATGCTCGCCGTCAGGTCGGGGAAGCCGATCGGCAGGTAGCCGATCAGGGCGCCTCCGCGCTGCTCGCGGGCGTGCGCGATCGCGCTCTGCACCGGGCTCGGGAATGCGTACTCCGCTCGGTCGGTGCTCGTCATGCCTGCACCGCCGACTCGTCGATCAGACCGAAGTACCGTCCGGCGGTCTCCATGTCTTTGTCTCCGCGCCCGGAGAGGTTGATCAGGATGCTCGCGCGCGGCCCCAGTTCTCGACCGAGTTCCAGAGCGCCGGCGAGGGCGTGCGCGGATTCGATGGCGGGAATGATGCCCTCCGTGCGGCTGAGCAGGCGGAACGCATCCATCGCCGCGGCATCCGTCACCGGGCGGTACGTTGCGCGACCGATCGAGGCCAGCCAGGAGTGTTCGGGGCCGACCCCCGGATAGTCGAGCCCGGCCGAGATCGAGTGCGACTCGACCGTCTGGCCGTCCTCGTCCTGCAGCAGGTAGCTGCGCGTCCCGTGCAGCACGCCAGGGCGTCCGACGGTGATGGTCGCGGCGGTGCGAGGCGTGTCGGCGCCGTCCCCGCCTGCCTCGAAGCCGTACAGGGCGACGGACGGGTCGTCGAGGAAGGCGTGGAAGATGCCGATTGCGTTCGACCCGCCGCCGACGCAGGCGGCGACCGCGTCGGGCAGCGACCCGGTGAGGTCGAGTACCTGCTGCCTGGCCTCCTCGCCGATGATCTTCTGCAGGTCGCGCACCATCGACGGGAACGGGTGCGGACCGGCGACCGTACCGAAGATGTAGTTGGTGTTCTCGACGTTGGTGACCCAGTCGCGAAGCGCCTCGTTGATGGCGTCCTTCAACGTGCGGGAGCCCGTCGTTACCGGGATCACCTCGGCGCCGAGCAGGCGCATCCGCGCCACATTCAGGGCCTGTCGTTCGGTGTCGACCTCTCCCATGTAGATCACGCAGTCGAGCCCGAACAGCGCGGCTGCGGTCGCGGTCGCGACGCCGTGCTGGCCGGCACCGGTCTCGGCGATGATGCGGGTCTTGCCGATGCGCCTGGTCAGGATTGCCTGGCCGAGCACGTTGTTGATCTTGTGCGAGCCGGTGTGGTTGAGGTCTTCGCGCTTGAGGATCATCCGGGCGCCGCCGCCATGCTCGGCGAACCGCGGCACCTCGGTGATGATCGAGGGGCGTCCGACATAGCTGCGGTTCAATTCGTCGAGCTCGGTGCGGAACCCGGCGTCGACGCGCGCGAGTTCCCAGGCCTCGGAGAGCTCGTCGAGCGCGGCGATAAGGGATTCGGGCACGAATCGTCCGCCGAATTCGCCGAAATAGGGTCCGGATGCTTCGGAGAGCTTGGTCATCGTCATACCGCCAGGAAGTCTTCGAGGGTGCGAACAGGGTCGCCGGTCACGAGCGCCTCGCCGACCAGCACGACGTCGGCGCCGGCAGCCCGGTAATGCGCCACGTCGGCGGCGCCCAGCACGGCCGACTCCGCGATGCGCACGACGCCGGCCGGGATGCGATCGGCGAGCCGGCCGAACAGGTCGCGATCGAGTTCGAACGTCGAGAGGTCGCGGGCGTTGACGCCGACCAGGCGGGCACCCGCTTCGAGCGCTCTGTCGATCTCGTCGGCGGAGTGCGTCTCGATGAGGGCCGTCATGCCGAGGTCGGTGGTGAGCGTGTGCAGCGACGCGAGGGTCGGCTGGTCGAGCGCGGCGACGATGAGCAGCACCAGGTCGGCGCCTGCCGCGCGCGCCTCGTAGACCTGATACGGCTCGGCGATGAAGTCTTTGCGCAGCACCGGGACCGTCACCGCCGAGCGCACGGCCTCGAGGTCGGCGAGCGACCCGTGGAAGCGTCGCTGCTCGGTGAGAACGCTGATCGCGCTCGCGCCGCCATGCTCGTACGACACGGCCAGCGCTGCAGGGTCGCGGATCTCGGCGAGCGCACCGCGCGAGGGGCTCGCCCGCTTCACTTCGGCGATGATCTTCACCCGATCCGCGGGCGCGAGAGCCTCGACGGCATCCAGCGCCGGGCGCTGATCGCGTGCCGCGGCCTCGACGGAAGACAGGGGACGGTCGAGCATGCGCGCGCGCGCATCCGCGACCGACCCGGCTACCAGGTCGGCTAGCACGGGGCTAGTGCCCTTTGGGCGAGTACTTGGGCCCGTTCACGCCGTAGCCGGCGCGAGCCATCGCCCAGCCGACGATCAGGCCGATCACGAGCAGAACGCCCGAGCCGACGACGATCCACGGCTGATCGAACCAGAACGCGAACGTGCCGATCACGAAGGCCACCAGCATGATCACGACAGCCGTCCAGGCGGCCGGGGAGTGTCCGTGGCCGGGATCTGCTGACTCAGTGCTCATGTCTCTCCTGGGGGTGATGCGGGACGGCGCCCGTTTCGGGATGCGGTCGGTGAGCCGTCCGCGCAGCCAGTCTAGCGAATGCACCGGATCGGATCGGCAGCCGCTGCCTCGCCCGCGCTCAGACACCTGCGGCGGGACGGCGCGGGTGAGGCGGGGACGGACCGGGCGTTCAGGTGGTCGGATCGTCGCCGCGGCTCAGGTCGTCCCAGCTGTCGATCGCGGCGTCGCGTGCGTGTGCGCCCTCGTCATCCGGGAGCACGTCGTCCGGCAACGGTGCGGATGCCGTCTCCGGCCGAGCGGCGGCGTGTTCCGCCGAGGTCGCGTCTGTGGCACGGTCGGCAGCGTGGTCAGCGTCGGCTGCGTCGGGACGGAGTGCCTCGGCGCCGGACCGGTCGTTCGCGTCGGCATCGGCGAAACGCACGACGTCGTAGCGTCGACTGGCCGATGGCCAGGCGGTGAAGGTCACGATCACGGCCAGACTCGCCAGGGTGAAGATCACTCCCGACGCGATTCCGACGGCGGGCCACGCCATCACATCCGTCGCGGTGACCAGGTGATGCACCGCGGAGTCCCCCGCCACCCCGGTCTGCTTGGTGATCGCCGGAGCGCCGACCGCGATGGGGTCGGCCAGAGGCGCCGCCGACGACCACAGGATGCAGAAGCCCAGCACGACACCCAGGATGCCGAGCATCAGCCGGGCGAATCGGCCGGCCATGGCGAGCGCGCCGGCGAGCGCGATGCCGGCCAGCGACAGCGCGGTCAGGCCGGGAGCGGCGACCGATCCCTGTGCCATCACGGTGGCCGACTGCGCGGTGGTCGCCGCGAGGTGGAAGCCGAACCAGTCCTGCGTAGACGCCGTCAGCGCGAGTCCGGCCGAGAGCACGAAGGCGGCAATGCTGCCGTATTTGAGCGAGCGTGCCCGGCGCATCGTCAGCTCACCGGTCGCAACGCGTTGGCGACGGCGACGGCGCGCAGCGGAGCCGCGGCCTTGTTCTGCGACTCCTCGAACTCGCTCGCCGGGTCGGAGTCGGCGACCAGGCCGCCGCCGGCCTGCACCCGAGCCACGCCGTCGACGATCGTGGCGGTGCGGATCGCGATCGCGAGATCGGCTTCACCCGCGAAGCCGAAGTAGCCCACCACTCCCCCGTAGACGCCGCGCTGCGCCGGCTCGAGCTCGTCGATGATCTGCAGGGCTCGCGGTTTCGGCGCACCCGACAGGGTGCCGGCCGGGAAGGTCGCGCGGAACACGTCGATCGCACTGGCCTGCGGTGTCAGATCGCCCTCGACGCTGGAGACCAGGTGCATGATGTGGCTGAATCGCTCGACCCGCATGAACTCGGTCACCTCGACCGAGCCGGCCTCGCACACCTTGAGCAGGTCGTTGCGGGCGAGGTCGACGAGCATCAGATGCTCGGCGCGTTCCTTCTCGTCGGAGAGCAGTGCCGTCTCCAGTTCGAGGTCTTCCTCGGGCGTGGCGCCGCGCGGTTTCGACCCGGCGATCGGATGCGTGAAGGCGCGTCTGTTCTGCACCTTCACGAGCGCCTCCGGCGAGGATCCGACGATGGTGTACTGCCCGCCGTCGGGGCGGTCGAGCCGCAACAGGTACATGTACGGGCTCGGGTTCAGGGTGCGCAGCACGCGGTACACGTCGAGGGGATGCGCCGTGCAATCCAATTCGAACCGTTGTGAGATGACGACCTGGAAGACGTCGCCGTCGTGGATGCGTTGCTTGGCGACTTCGACCGCGCCGAGGAAGTCGTCACGCACGGTGCGGGAGACCGGATCGGCCGGTGTGGTGAGGTCGACCTGGGCGAGCTGCGCCTGAGCGGGCCGGGCGAGGGACGCCTGCATGGCATCCAATCGTTGCTGAGCGGCCGCCCACAACTCGTCGTCGGCCTCGTGCCCGTCGGCGAGCACGTTGGCGATCAGCTGAACGGTGCCGTAGCGGTGGTCGATGGCGACGACGTCGGCGGCGAAGCAGAGCGCCTGGCTGGGCATCGGATAGTCGGCCGGCGGCCGGTTCGGCAGATGCTCGATCTGCCGGATCGCCTCCCAGCCGATGAATCCGACGAGACCGCCGGTGAGCGGAGGCATGCCGTCGACCGGCGGGGTCTGCCACCGTTCGTACAGTCGTGCAAGCGTGCGCAAGGGGCCGAGCCCGGTCACGTCGCCGAGCGCGCGCTCCGCGCTCAGCCCGTAGTCGAGCCAGACCGTTTCGTCGCCGTCCTGGGTCAGCACCCCGAACGACGACACGCCCACGAATGAGAAGCGCGACCAGATGCCGCCCTGCTCGGCGGATTCCAGCAGGAACGTTCCCGGCTTGTCGGCCGCCAGTTTGCGGTAGATGCCCACCGGTGTCTCGCCGTCGGCGAACAACTCACGCGCGACCGGCACGACGCGGTGCGTGCGCACCAACCGGTCGAATCGCTCTCGCGTGGTCGTCGTCTCGCTCATGATCCGCCCTGCTCAGGGTCGAGCCGGTCGGCGTCGAAACACGTGCGGGTTCCGGTGTGGCAGGCGGCGCCGATCTGATCGACCGTCACGAGCAGGGTGTCGCCGTCACAGTCCAGCGCGGCCGACCGCACGTATTGCACGTGACCCGAGGTGTCGCCCTTGCGCCAGTACTCCTGCCGCGACCGCGACCAGAAGGTCACGCGACCCGTGCTCATCGTGCGGCGGAACGCCTCGGCGTCCATCCACCCGAGCATGAGCACCTCGCGGGTGTCCCATTGCTGGATGATCGCCGGGAACAGTCCGTCGGAGTTCATCACGACGCGTTCCAGTACGGCGGTGGCGTCTTGCGGGGTCACACTCGCACCTCGATTCCCTGTTCGGCCATGCTGCGCTTGACGTCGCCGATGGTCAACTCGCCGCCGTGGAAGACACTCGCGGCGAGCACGGCGTCGGCGCCGGCGTGCACCGCCGGCGCGAAGTGCGACACGTCGCCCGCACCGCCGGAGGCGATCACCGGCACGGTGCTGAGTCGGCGCATCGCCGTGATCAGCTCGAGGTCGAACCCGGCCTTGGTGCCGTCGGCGTCGATCGAATTGACGAGCAGTTCGCCCGCCCCGAGTTCGATGGCCAGCCGTGCCCATTCCAACGCGTCGAGGTCGGTCTCGGTGCGGCCGCCGTGCGTGGTGACGAGGAACCCGCTCGGTGTGCGGGGCGAGCGCTTGATGTCGAGCGACAGCGTGAGCACCTGCGCGCCGAACCGGTCGGCGATCTCGGTGAGCAGGGGCGGCCTGGCGATGGCCGCGCTGTTCACGCCCACCTTGTCGGCGCCGTTGCCCAGGAGCCGTGCGACGTCTTCGGCCGACCGCACCCCGCCGCCGACGGTGAGCGGGATGAAGACCTGCTCCGCGGTACGCCGCACCATCTGCTCGGTGGTGCCGCGACCTTCGACCGTCGCAGTGACGTCGAGGAAGGTCAACTCGTCGGCGCCCTGTTCGTAGTAGGCCGCGGCGAATTCGACCGGGTCTCCGGCGTCGCGCAGGTTCATGAAGTTGACGCCCTTGACGACCCGGCCGTCGGCCACATCGAGGCAGGGGATGACGCGGATCGTGACGGAGGTCTGCGAGCCGGTCATGGTCAGATGCGTGCTGCGTGGATCGGCGTGACGAGGATGGCGCGGGCGCCGAGCGCATACAGGTCGTCCATCACCTGATTGGTGTCGTCGCGTCGCACCATCACACGTACGGCGACCCAGCCGGCGTCGCGCAGCGGCGAGACGGTGGGCGACTCGACGCCGGGCGTGAGGGCGACGGCCTCGTCGATCAGGTGTGCCGGCAGGTCGTAGTCCATCAGCACGAACCGCCGTGCCACCATCACGCCCTGCAGCCGACGGTGCAGCGTGTCCAGGCCCGCCACCTCGGCGTGGGCGCCGATCAGCACGGCCTCGGACTGCAGGATCACCGGTCCGAAGATCTCCAGCCCCTGCTTGCGCAACGTCGAACCGGTCTCCACGACGTCGGCGACGGCATCCGCGACCCCGAGCCGCACGGCCGACTCCACGGCGCCGTCGAGCATGACGAGCCGCACATCCACGCCCTTGCCGGTCAGGAAGTCTCCGACCAGGCCGGGATAGCTCGTAGCGACGCGCAGGCCGGCGAGGTCGGCGAGGTCGGCGAACCGACCGGAGGGCCCGGCGAACCGGAAGGTGGAGGCGGCGAAGCCGAGCGGCGCGATCTCGGCGGCCTCGGACGACGAGTCGAGCAGCAGGTCGCGGCCGGTGATTCCGACGTCCAGTGCGCCGGAGCCGACGTAGGTCGCGATGTCGCGCGGGCGCAGGTAGAAGAATTCCACGCCGTTGCGCGGGTCGGCAACGATGAGCTCCTTGGGGTCGCGGCGACCGGTGTACCCGGCCTCGGCGAGCATCTGCGCTGCGGTTTCGGAGAGCGCGCCCTTATTGGGCACGGCGATCTTGAGCATGAGGGTCTTTCTTCGTGTCGGCGGTCTAGTGACGTCTGAGGAGCCGGTTCACAGATGTCGGTAGACGTCGGCCGTGCTCAGACCCTTCGCGAGCATCAGCACCTGCAGGTGGTAGAGCAACTGGGAGATCTCCTCCGCAGTGTTCTCGAGCGACTCGTGCTCAGCGGCCATCCAGACCTCGGCCGCCTCTTCGACGATCTTCTTGCCGATCGCGTGCACCCCGGCGTCGAGTTCGCGTACGGTGCCGGAGCCCTCCGGGCGTGTCGTTGCCGTCTCGCTCAGCTCGGCGAAGAGGCCGTCGAAGGTTTTCACGTGCTCCAGGCTAGTGGATGTGCCGGGCAGCCGTTTCGCGCAGCAGCTCGATCTGTCGTGCCGGGTCGTCGGTGCGGAACACGCTGGAACCGGCGACGAACGTGTCGGCTCCTGCCTCGGCTGCGGTCACGATGGTCTGCTCGGTGATGCCGCCATCGACCTGCAGCCAGGTCTCCAATCCCGCGGCGGAGGCGGCATCCCGCAGCCGGCGCAGCTTCGGCATCGTCTCGGTCATGAAGCTCTGGCCGCCGAAACCGGGCTCGACGGTCATCACGAGCACCTGATCGAACTCGGCGAGCAGGTCGAGGTAGTCGTCGGGTTCGGTGCCGGGCTTCAAAGCGATTCCGGCTCGCGCACCCAGGTCGCGGAGCCGTCGTGCCAGGGTGACCGGGTCATGCGCGGCCTCGGCATGGAAGGTCACCGAGTACGCGCCGAGTTCGGCGTAGCCGGGCGCCCAGCGGTCGGGGTCGTCGATCATCAGGTGCACGTCCAACGGCACGGGAGACACGGCCTGGATGCGCTCGACCATCTGCGGTCCGAAAGTGAGGTTCGGCACGAAATGGTTGTCCATCACGTCGACGTGCACGAGATCCGCCGAGGCGATGCGCTCGAGGTCGCGTTGCAGGTTGACGAAGTCGGCGGCGAGAATGCTCGGGTTGATCCTGGCGGGCATGCGTCAACCCTATCCAGGCTCGACCGCGGAGTCCGAGTCCGCTCGTGACGTGGTAACGGATTCGGCGGTGGGCCGCTTGCCGAGCAGCGCGATGAACATCGCGTCGGTGCCGTGCCGGTGAGGCCAGAGCTGCACTTGAGCGGGGTCGCCGGCGAGGTCCGGCTGGTCGCGCGCGACGCGGGCGAGAGCGTCGCGGGTTGGCAGCTCCGTGAGCTGGGCGGGATGCCGTTTGAGCACGTCGGCGACGGCGATCCGGCTCTCCGCCAGGTGCGGTGAGCACGTCACATAGCAGAGCACGCCGCCCGGCTTCAGCGCGGCGACCGCGGAGTCCAGCAGCGCGGCCTGCAGCCGGCCCAGTTCGGCCACATCCCGTGGTGTCTTGCGCCAGCGTGCCTCCGGGCGTCGTCGCAGTGCGCCCAAACCCGTGCACGGGGCATCCAACAACACCCGGTCGTACTTCTCCGGGTGCTGATCGCCGAAGGAGATGCCGTCGCCGAGCACCACGTCGACCGCGTCGGCGACCGGAGCGACCGCCGATCGCACGAGGTCCACGCGTGCCGGCACGAGTTCATTCGCCGTGAGCCTGGCGCCGGAGCGCAGCGCCTCGGCGCCGAGCAGTGCCGCCTTGCCGCCGGGGCCGGCGCACAGGTCGAGCCAGCGCTCCCCCGGTTGCACGGGTCGAGCGCCGATCAGCGTCAGAGCCGCAAGCTGCGAGCCTTCGTCCTGCGCGCGGATCCCGCCGCCGGGAGCGCGCATCGCGCCGAGCGGGTCGCGCCCGGAGAGTGTGAACCCGATCGGCGAGAACCGGTTCGGGGTCGCACCCTGGGGCTGGTCGGCGACACCGGGCAGGGCGACGAGATTGACCCGCGGCGCCGCGTTGTCGGCTTCGAGCAATGCTTCCAGCTCGGCGGCGCGGTGCTCGGCGTTCAGCGCATGGCGCAGCGCCCGAACGATCCAGACCGGATGGGAGTGCAGCGCAGCCAGCCGGTCGTCCGAATCGGATGCCGCCTGCGCCACGCGTGCACGCCACACCTCGGGTTCGGTGCGGGCTATGGTGCGCAGCACGCCGTTGGCGAATCCGGTCGCCGACCGTGAGCCGACCGTGCGCGCGAGCGACACCGCCTCGTTGACGGCGGCATGAGAGGGGATGCGCATCGAGAGCAGTTGGTGCGCGGCGAGCCGCAGCACATCGAGCACGGGCGCGTCGATCGCATCGACATCGCGGCGGGCCGCGAGTGCGATCACCCGGTCGTAATAGCCGCGCATCCGCAGCGTGCCGTAGGTGAGCTCGGTGGCCAGGGCCGCGTCGGCCTGGTCGAGCCCGGCTCGCTCGATGCGTGTGGGCAGCAAGAGGTTGGCGTATGCATCGGACTCGCGCACCGCGGCGATGACGTCGTAGGCGACGGTTCGGGCGTTCGCTACGGCATGCAGCGCGCGTGCCGGCCGGGTCGAGCGCGCCGGCTCGCCCTGTCGCGCGCTCATCGGCCGGCCTCCGCGACGACCGGCCGCGCCGCGAGGCCGCGCCACCAGTCGGCCGCGGGCATCGGCCGCTTTCCGGCCGGCTGCACGGCGACGAGTTCGATCGGATCGGTGCCCGTTCCGATCAGGATGCTCGGGCCGTCCGCGCGCACCTCCCCGGGCGCCTGCGGCACCGTGTGCGCCTGAGAGGCAGCCGCTGCCGCGGTGGCGGACGGTTCGGACACCGGTCGCGCCTCGAGGATCTTCAGCCGCGTGCCCTGCACCGTGGTGAACGCGCCGGGCTCGGGCGTGAACGCCCTGATGCGCGCGAGCACGCGTTGCGCAGGGTCGCTCCATCGCAGCCGGGCGTCCTCGATCGTGACCTTCGGCGCTGGCGTCGGTTCCCCGGACTGGGGCACGGCCGATGCTGTGCCTGCCGCGAGCCCGTCGACGACCGACACCAGCAGTTCCGCTCCGTCGCGCGCCAGCTGCTCGAGCAGTTCGCCCGCCGTCTGCGAAGCGCCGATAGGCCGGCTGATCGTGGCGTAGACATCGCCCGCGTCGAGCTCGGGAACCAGCCGGAACACCGCGGCCCCGGTCGTCTCGTCCCCCGCGAGGACGGCGTGCTGAACGGGCGCGGCGCCGCGCCATCGCGGCAACAGCGAGAAGTGCAGGTTGATCCAGCCCAGCCGGGGCACGGCGAGCAACCGCTGTCGAACCAGGCCGCCGTAGGCCACGACCACCCCGAGGTCCGGGCGCAGGTCGGCGACCTCGTCGGTCACGGCGTCGTCGAGTCGGTTGGTCTTGATCGTCGGCAGCCCGAGTTCGTCAGCTCGGCCTCCGACGGCGGATGGCGTCATGATGCGCCTGCGCCCCAGCGGCGCATCGGCGCGCGTGATGACCGAGACGATCTCGTGCGCCGAGGCGTGCAGCGCGTTCAGCGACGGCACGGCGGCCGACGGGGTGCCCGCGAAGACGAGCCTCATGCGCTCGTGCTCTCAGCGCCGTCATGCCGGGCGCCGTCATATCGGCCGCCGTCGCGACGGGAAACGCCGTCGCGACGGGAAACGGAGGCGCGACGGGAAACGCCGTCGCTACAGGCGGCGCCGTCGCGACGGGAAGGGGACGTGTTCGTCACAGGATCAGTGCTCATCACGGTGTTTGGGGATCGCTCATCACAGTATCTGGGGATCGTCGAATCGTACTTTGAGTGTAGGGGCGGACTTGAAGCCGCCGCGCGGCGGCCGGCGTCCACTGGTCGCGTTGCGGATGATGGCGCCGCGCAGCGCCTGTGCGACGGCGGCTCCGTGTGCGTAGTCGAATCGGACGATCGTACGAACGATGCCGTCGCCGATCGGAACCGGTCCGAGGGTGTCGACCACGGTGGAATCCTCCAGCGCTTCGATCGCGTTCGCGACGGCCTGCGCGCGCCCGGTCACCGATGCCGCGCGCACGGCCGGCGGGAACCGCAAGGCGCGCCGGTCCGCGAGTTCGGCGCGGGCATAGACATCCTGTCGCCAGGTCGCCAGCGCCGTGCCCAGGCCGCCGCCGACGCCGGCGAGCACGACGCTCGCCCCGGGCGCCGCGAGCGCCGCGGCGTTCGACCACCAGCGCAGACAGTCGTCGCCCACGCGCAGATTCTCTCTGGCCAGCATCCGCTCCCCGTCCAACAGCAGCACCGCTCCGTACCCGCCGGGGACGATCGGCTCGGCCCCTCGTGTCGCCACCACCAGCGCCGGTCCGCGCGGCACGTTCTGCACGGTCCGTTCGCCGTCGGCCACGATCACCCGCACGCCGGGGAAGGCGCGGCCGAGCTCCTCGGCCGTTCTTCCCGCGCCGCGCGTGACGAGTCGCAGTGCGGTGCCTTCGCAGTTCGTGCAACGCCAGTCGGAGGCGATTGCTCCGCACCAGCCGCAACTCGGTGCGGAGCCCCGGCCCGCGATGCCCAGCGGTCCGTCGCAGTGCCGGCAGCGCGCGGCCTGTCCGCAGGAGCGGCAGGCCAGCACGGGCGCATATCCGGGCCGGGCGACCTGCACGAGCACCGGACGGTCGGTGAGCGCGCTCGCGGCGGCACGGTAGGCCGCAGGCGGGATCCGGCTCTCCTGTGCGCGGGCATCGGATGCCTGCGCGGCGGTGACGACGACCCGGGGGGCCACGGCCGGTGCCGGGGTCAGCTCGGCGAGCCAGCCGAGGTCGATCAGACGTTGCGTCTCGACGCTACGGGTGTGTGCGAGGAAGATCAGCGCGCAGTGCTGCTGCTCCTGGCGCAGCAGTGCGACGTCGCGCGCCGAGGCGTACGGCGAGAGCGGTTCGTTGTGCAACGGGTCGCCGTCGTCCCACACCGCGATCAACCCGAGATTCTCGGCGGGTGCGTACACCGCGGATCGGTTGCCGACCACGATTCGCGGACGCTCGTCGATGCACGACAGGAAGGCGCGATAGCGGTCGGGATTCGACTGACGGGCGTCGACCCGGGCGACGGCGCCGGCGGGTACGATCGCGGCGAGGGCGAGTTGCAGCTGATCCTGGTCGCGATAGTCCGGAACGATCAGGATCGCACTGCGTCCGCCCGCCAGGCAGTGCGCGGCCGCCTGAGCCATCGTCGCGGCCCAGGCGCCCACCCAGTGTTCGTCGTCGGGCACGGGTTCGCCGACCGGCACGTGGTTGCCGTCGGGCAGGCGTTCACCGTCGTGCACCCGTTGGGACGCGTCGGTTCGTGTGCGCCTCCTCGAGGGCGCGAGCTTGACCAGCCGCGGGATCGCGCGGACCGCGAGCCGCTCATCGGAGGCGATGGCCTGCTCGATCCGCCCCGCGGGGTAACCGGTCACCGGCGGCGCAGCGGGACTCGTCTGCTGTGCAGGCGAGGGTGCCGGCGGCCCCGATGCCGCTTCTGCTGCGGCGGCCCGCGCGGCCAGCCACGTCTTCTCGACGCGCACCTGTCGGCTCGGGACGGCGAGCCGGATGATGTCACTCGCGTTGCCTGCGCAGCGGTCGGCGACCTTGCGAGCGAGGGTCCATACCTGCGGCGTCAGCACCGGGACGCCGGAGACGACGGTCTCGATTTCGCTCAGCGAACCCGCGAAGTCGGCGCTTGCGGCCAGTTCGATCAGGTAGCCGGAGGCCAGCCGGCCGGCGGTGCGCAACGGCACGGTGACGCGTACGCCCGGCGAGGCATCCCGGGCAAGACGCGCGGGAACGCGGTAGTCGAGCAGCCTGTCGAGCTGCGGCAACGGGGAGTCGATCAGCACGCGCGCTATCGCGCCCGCCACTGCCATGGTTACAGTCCGGCTGCCGAGCGCAGGTCGTCGACGCGGTCCAGGCGCTCCCAGGTGAAGTCCGGGTTCTCGCGGCCGAAGTGCCCGTAGGTCGCGGTCTGCGCGTAAATCGGGCGCAGCAGGTCGAGGTCGGCGATGATCGCTGCCGGACGCAGGTCGAAGACCTCGCGGATAGCCCGCGTGATGCGCTCTTCGGGAACATGAGCCGTGCCGAACGCCTCCACGTAGAGACCGACCGGAGCAGCTGCGCCGATCGCATACGCCACCTGTACCTCGAGCCGGTCGGCGAGGCCCGCGGCTACCGCGTTCTTAGCCACCCAGCGCATCGCGTACGCACCCGAGCGGTCGACCTTCGACGGGTCCTTTCCGCTGAATGCTCCCCCGCCGTGGCGCGCGGCCCCGCCGTAGGTGTCGACGATGATCTTGCGCCCGGTGAGCCCGGCGTCGCCCTGGGGGCCGCCGATCTCGAATCGTCCGGTGGGGTTGATCAGCAGCCGCGGATGATCGTGCTCGAGCTCGGCCGTCTCGAGCACCGGCTTGATCACGAGTTCTTCGATGTCGGCGCGCAGCGTGCTGATCGCCACGTTCGTGGCGTGCTGGGTGGAGAGCACGACGGTGTTCACGGTCTTCGGAGTGAGACCCTCGTAGCCCACGGTGACCTGCGTCTTGCCGTCCGGGCGCAGGTAGTCCAGTTCGCCGTCCTTGCGTACGGCGGCGAGCCGCTCCGACATGCGATGGGCCAACCAGATCGGAATCGGCATCAGCTGCGGCGTCTCGGTCGTGGCATAGCCGAACATGATGCCCTGATCTCCGGCGCCCTGACGGTCGATCAGGTCGGTGCTGGACTGCTCTCGGGCCTCGTATGCGTTGTCGACGCCCTGGGCGATGTCGGGCGACTGACCGCCGATCGAGACCGAGACACCGCAGGACCTGCCATCGAACCAGACGTCTGATGAGGTGTAGCCGATCGAGGTGATGCGTTCGCGCACGATCGCCGGGATCTCCACGTAGCCCTCGGTCGACACCTCACCGGCGACGTGCACCAGCCCCGTGGTGACCAGCGTCTCGACGGCGACGCGGGAATTGCGGTCGACCTTCAGCAGCGCGTCGAGGATGCTGTCGGAGATCTGGTCGCAGATCTTGTCCGGATGCCCTTCGGTGACGGACTCGGAGGTGAACAGGCGCAGTTCAGTCATAGTTGTCCCTTGATTCGGGCCCATCCACGTCTGGTTCGCGTTAGGCGGTTACTCGATCGAGAATACGATCCGCCACCGACAACTTCGTGCCGGAAGCCTCCAACACTATAGTGCCGGTGCGATCGAGCACGACGACCTCGTTGCTCTCCGTTGCGAAGCCCTGGCGCCAGCCGACGGCGTTCACGACCAGGTAGTCGCAGCCCTTGCGCAGCAGCTTCTCGCGGCCGATTCGCAGCAATCGATCCCGGTCCTGCTCGGTCTCGGCGGCGAATCCGACGATGGTGAGACCCGGTCGCGGGTGAGCGGCGAGCGAGGCGAGGATGTCGGGGTTCTGCACGAGCTCGAGGGTGAGGTTGTCGCCGGTCTCGTCCTTCTTGATCTTGGCGTCACGCACAGCGACGGGGCGATAGTCCGCCACCGCGGCCGCCATGATGACGAGGTCTGCGGCCGCCGAAGCATCCTCGACCGCGTGCTGCAGTTCGAGAGCGGTCGCCACGGGGACGACGGTCATCCCCGCCGGCGCTGGCACCTCCAGGTGCGCGGCGATCAGCGTTACGGCGGCGCCTCGGTCGCGTGCCGCTGTCGCCAGTGCCACGCCCTGCCTGCCGCTCGACCGATTGCCGAGGAAGCGCACCGGATCCAACGGCTCCCGTGTGCCACCGGCGGTGACCACGATACGTCTGCCTGCAAGGTCGCCTGCGGCGCCGTTGCGCCCCTGAGCACGTCGAAGGGCCGCCAGCGCCGACTCGACGATCGTCTCCGGCTCCTCCATGCGGCCGACGCCCTCGTCGGTTCCGGTCAGGGCTCCGGATGCCGGCCCCACGATGGTCACGCCGCGCTCGCGCAGCGTCGCGATGTTGGCTACCGTCGCCGCGTTCTGCCACATCTCGGTGTGCATCGCCGGCGCGATCACGAGCGGTGCGGTGCTGGCCAGCACGGTGTTGCCGAGCAGATCGTCGGCGAGGCCTGCGGCGAGCTTGGCGATCGTGTTCGCCGTGGCCGGCGCGATGACGATCAGGTCGGCCGATTGGCCTATCGCCACGTGGCGCACCTGCGCCACGCCCTCGTAGAGGTCGGTGTCGACGGGGTTGCGGCTGATCGCCTCGAGCGTGGGACGCCCGACGAACCGCAGCGCGGCCTCGGTCGCCACGACGTGCACGTCGTGACCCTGCTTCACAAAGCCGCGAACGACGGCGACGGCCTTGTATGCGGCTATGCCGCCCGCGATGCCGACGACGACCCGTAGCGGGGTGCGGGCATCCGTCGACATCGGTTGCGGTTCCTCGAGGCCCTGGCCTTGCTGCCTAGTCGGCGATCGGACGCAGCTCGAGCTTGTCTTCGTTGATCTCGTGCAACGCGACCGAGAGCGGCTTGTCGTCGATGGTGGAGTCGACCAACGGGCCCACGTTGTCGAACAGGCTTCCCTCGTGCAGGTCGGCGTAGTAGTCGTTGATCTGACGCGCCCGCTTGGAGGCGAAGATCACCAGGGCGTACTTCGACTCGACCTTGGAGAGCAGCTCGTCGATGGGCGGGTCGATGATGCCTTTGGCGGCTGTTGACATGGTGATGATCTCCTCGTTCGATCATGACGCCTGCCGAAGGCGGTGTGAGGGTCACACAGCACCTCGTGGATCGGCGGCGAAAGCGTGCGTTCAGCGCCCGGCGGGACGCAACTCCATCAATTCTACGACCTCGCGCGCGGCCTCGGCCACGTCGTGGTTGACGACGACCGCGTCGAACTCGTCTTTCGCCTGCAATTCGACCCGCGCGGTGCGCAGCCGCCTCGCCTGCTCGTCCTGGGATTCCGTGCCCCGCCCGACCAGCCGTCGCACGAGTTCGTCCCAGCTCGGCGGGTCGAGGAAGACGAGCGTCGCACCCGGCATCGCAGCCCTGACCTGGCGGGCGCCCTGCAGGTCGATCTCCAGCAGCACGCTGTGACCGCGAGCCAGGGACGCCTCCACCGGACCGCGCGGGGTGCCGTACCGGTGCGCATTGTGCACGGTCGCCCACTCCAGCAACTCGCCGTCGGCGATCATCCGGTCGAATTCGGCGTCGTCCACGAAGAAGTAGTTGATGCCGTTCACCTCGCCGGGGCGCGGCGCACGCGTCGTCGCGGAGACCGACAGCGCGACCTCCGGGTAGTTGCGGCGGATGTGGTCGGCGACGGTTCCCTTGCCGACCGCGGTCGGCCCGGCCAGCACGACGAGACGGGAGCGTTTGGAGCCACGCGCGAGGGAGACCGCTGCGCGCTCGAGCAGGAACGACCGAAGCCGTTCCCGCTGGTGCTTGCCCAGGCCGCCGAGCCGTTTGACCGGCGAGATCTCCAGCTGCTGCAGAGTGTGCCGCATCTTCGTCACGCCGATCGCGGGAACGCTCAGCAGGAACTCCGTCACCCGCATGGTGCCCTCGGGGCCGCGCGGGTCGCGTTCGGCGGCGTCGAGCACCGACACCGCGCTGCGCAAACCGGCTGCGACGGCCGACTTCACCGCC
>DATMTS010000098.1:0-17355 GCA_035564555.1 Humibacter sp. | reverse complement strand
TGGCGCAGGGCGCGAGAAGTGGCGCACGGCAACGAGGCCGGAGGGCTTCGGCGCGAAAAGCGCGGCGGGAACGCTGGTTCCGGCGAAAAGTGGCGCGACGCAAGGCGCGGCGAGCGTAAGCGCCATGCAAGGCCGGCGCGCTCTACTTCATGGTGCCTTGGCTCACCGAGCCTTGCAGTTGGCGCTGGAAGAAGACGTAGATGACCAGCACCGGGATGACCGTGATCACGACCGCGGCGTACAGCGCGCCGAAGTCGATCGAGTAACCGGCTTGCGACGCGAACTGCGCCATGCCCTGGGTCAGCACGTACTTGCTCTGATCCGAGTTCAGGGCTACCGGCAGCAGGAACTGGTTCCACAGACCGAGGAAGTTGAAGATCGCCACCGCGGCCATGCCGGGCGTGGCCATCGGCAGCATCACCTGGAAGAACGTGCGCCATTCGCTGGCCCCGTCGACCTGTGCGGCCTCGTAGATCTCGTCGGGCAGCGACTGGAAGAACGAGTAGAGGAAGAACACCGTGAACGGCAACGCGAACGCCACGTACGTCAGGATCAGGCCAGGCAAAGTGTTCAGCAGGCCGATGTTCTGCAGGATCTTGAACAGCGGAACGATCGCCAGGAACGGCGGAAAGGTCAGACCCGCGAGCATGAGGTAATAGATCGCGCGCGCGCCGAAGAACTTGAACCGGGCGAGCACGTATGCGCACATCGCACCCAGGATCATCACGATCACCAGCGCGCAGCCGACGACGATCAGAGTGTTGAGGAAGTAGCTGCCGATGCCGGACCCGTTCCACGCCTTCACATAGTTGGTGAAGTCGAGCTTCGTCGGTAGACCGAACGGGGAATCCAAGATCTGCGTCGTCGTCTTGAACGACGACATGAAAACCCACACCAGCGGGATCGCGACGATCAGCGACCAAGCGATGAGCAGGATGTGCGAGAACACTCCGGTTGCGGCATCGCCCCGGGTGAGTTTCGACTTGTTCGGGGTGAACGTGGGCTTGCCCACGTTCACGTTCTGAGCGGTGGCGGTCATGCCGCGCCCCTCTCTCGACCCTTGCTGAGGCGATTGATCAGAAAGACGATCGCCGCGAAGATCAGCGTGATCGCGGCGAGCACGACGCCCATCGCGGTCGCGTAACCGAATTGGCCCTTGCGGAATGCGGTGTTGAACAGATCCTGGCTGATCACCAAGGTCGTGTTCGCCGGGCCGCCCGCGTTCGGGAACAGGGCTGACATGTACACGAACGAGTCCAGTGCGGCGATGCCGAGGTAGATGTACGCGGTCTGGATGTTGTCACGGATCGACGGGATCGTGATCGAGACCGCCGTGCGAAGCCGGGTCGCGCCATCCAGACGCACCGCCTCGTAGATCTCTGCGGGAATGCTCTTGATCGACGCCACGAACAGAACGGTATAGAAACCGATGAAGCCCCAGATGATCACGAACATCGATGCCGGCATGGCTGTGGCGACGTCGCCCAGCCAGGCGAAGTTCGTGAACTGGTGCAGACCGACGCCGGTCAGGAACCCGTTGAGGAGCCCCGCGCTCGGGTCGTACACCTCCGCCCAGATCAGGCCGATCACGATCGCGGGGATGCAGTACGGGAAGAACGAGACGGTGCGATAGAAGCCGGATCCCTTCACCCCGCGGATCTGACCCTTGCTCGGCCCGGCGACGGTGACCACGCTCGCGATGATCAAAGCGATCACGATCGTCACCAACGGCACGATGAATCCGAGCAGGATGCAGTTGATCACGGCGTGCACGAACGTGCTGTCTTGAAACAGCCGGAGGTAATTCTGAACTCCGATGAAATTCATCGTCGGTGAGAACCCGCCCCAGTCCGTGAGCGAGTAGTAGAGCGCCTGCACGAACGGCGAGATCACGAAGATCAGGAAGATCGCCAGCGGAAGAACCAGGAATACCGCCATGAAGCTGACCCGATCGAAGGTCCACTTATTCCTGCCCCGGCGCCGGGGAGGCGGATTGAGCCGCCCCCCCAGTGCCGTGGTGCTGTTCGGTGCTGTCATCACTTCGTTTTCGCGCCGTCCGAGATCTTCTGCAGTTGCGCCGTCAGCTGCGCAGCGGAGGCCTGACCGGACAGGAACGAGTTCCAGATCACCAACTGGTCAGTGTTCAGCCCATACAGGCTGGCGAACTCCCAGTCGAAGATGTTGGTGCCCGCGGCATCCAGCATCTTCGTCTGCGACACCAGGGCGGTCGATCCGAAACCGTCCGGGGGTACAAGACCCTTGACGATCGTCGGAGCCAACCGCGTCTTGGAGAAGTTCGTCGCGGCATCCTTGGAGAGCATGGCGCGCATGATCTCTTTGCCACCTGCCACGTTCTTGCCCTTCGACGGCACGATGTACGGCTCACCGGCAGCAGCGCGCAGCGCCTCATACGGCAGCTTCGAACTCGAGGTGACGGTCGGCTCCGGAGCGCCGGTCATCTTGAAGCCCGCCTTGGTCGCGTTCTTCATCTCGTTCTCGATCCAGCCACCCGAGGGGTAGAGCACCGCCTGCTCGTTGTTGCTCCACTTGGCCTGCGCCGCGGTGAACTGGGTACCCGCGCCGCCTGGCACGAAGTAGCCGCGCTTGACGATCTCCTCGAGCTTGCCGAACACGTCCTGGATCGGCTTCTGCGACCATGCCTTCGGTTCGAGGTTGTTCACGGCGTTCAGCACGTCGAGGCCCCCCTCCTTGATCGCCGAGTCGAGGGCGAGCGTCAGGTAGTAGGTCGCGGCCTCCTTGCCCCAGACGAAGAGGTACTTGCCCTTCGCCTTCGCCTTGGCGCCCAGGTCGAGCGCGTCGTCCCAGGTCTTGGGCGGCGTCCAGCCGTTCGCCTCGAACAGGCTCGCGGAGTACCAGATGCCGTAGACCGTCATCACGTAGTTCAGCGCCACGAACTTGTTGCTGAACGTACCGGGGACCTTCACGTTCGGGTAGAGCGTGTCGGAGATCTTCGTGCCCTCGTAGTTGTTCGCCTCGAACACGTCGTCAAGGGTCTCGAGCTGCTTGAGGATCGTGTTGAACCCGATCTGGTTGGCGCCCGAGTTGTCGACGAGGTCCGGTGGGTTGCCGCCGACGAAGCGCGGCTGCAATGACTGCGCGATGTTCGTCTGCGGCGTGACCTTGCTCGTGGTACTCCATTTCTTGTCGACGAGCTTCGACGCGAAGGTGACGTAGTCGTAACCGTAACCGCCGTTGAAGATCACCGCCTCGATGCTGGAGGACTTCTTCAGGCCGAACGGATTGCTCGCCGACTTCGTACCGCCGCCGTTGCCGCCTCCGCCGCCTCCGCCACCACCGGCGCAGGATGCCAGGGCCCCGCCGATGGGCACGAGCACCGCAGCCGCAAGCGCGCCGCGCATGAAGCTGCGACGGTCGATTGACTTCTTCTCAATCTCCATTGCTTCTCTTACCTTCCGTTGTTTTGGTGTTGTTCTCTTGCGGGAAGCACCGAAACCGCTGTGTTTCGATGCAAGGGGAACGGTGGGCCTTCATGCGTCACGCCTGATCCGATCTCGGTAGAGGTCTTCCAGCGCGTGATTGTGCTCGTCTCCGCCGGGGATGTTGGCGGAGATGTAGACCGGCGGCGTGCCGCCGGCTGCGGCCATGCGTTCGGCGACGCCCAGCGTCAGCAACTGGGCGATGAACGCGGCAGTGATCGAGGAGATCGCTCCGATACCGATGCCGCCGGGTAGTTCGAGGGTCGCGTCGCCGTATGGGGCCAGGTTGTCGATCACCACGTCGGCGATCTCGCTGAGCCGCCGTCCGCTGGGATGCTTGGGCTCGACCGCGTTGGTGTGCTGCACGCTCGTGACGGCGATCACCGCATGCCCCAGCTCCTTCGCCTTCAACGCCACACCCACGATCGACCCGTTCACCCCCGAGTTCGAAGCGATGATGAAGACGTCTGCCGGGGAGATCGGCGACACCGCGAACAGCTCGTCCACCACCTCGGGATCCCGTTCCAAGGCCGATCCGCCGAGCTCCGAGGCATCCCGTCTACCGTGCAGCACGACGTCTCGCAAAGCGATGCGATTCGTCGGGATGAGTCCGCCGGCACGACCGGCGATCTCCATCGCGAAGGCCTCCGAGTGGCCGGTTCCGAACGCCTGGATCACGCCCCCTTCCGCGATCGCCTCTGACATCAGCGTCACAGCCGAGTCCAGGCCGCCGTCGCGGGCCATCCCGGCGATCGCCTCCAAGCGGGAGGTCGCCTGCCGCAGGTAGTCGCCGACGAGGTCGATCATTGGTCGGTTCCTTTCACGAGCGCCGCGGTTCGAGAAACAGGCCCGTCGCCGCGGGACGCCCGCACGGCGCGTCGATGCGGCGACACCGCGATGGCGGATGCCGCGAGCTTGGTGGCGGTCTGAGAGAAGTTGAACTGGGCGATGAGCAGGTAGAGCAGATCGAGCACGAACAATTGCGAATGCTTCGCGGAGAGATCGTCCGGTTGCAGGTAGTGCTCCGGCGAGGCCGTCACGATGTGTTCCTCGGCGACACGGGCCAGCGGGGAATCCGCGCTGTTGGTCAACGCGATGGTGTACGCGCCCGAGGACTTCGCCTGACTCAGCATCTGAATGGTCTCTTCGGTGCGGCCCGTGTTCGAGATGCCGATCGCCACACTGTCGGCGCCTTGCACCGCGGCGCTGGTGAGGCCGCCGTGCACTTCCGACCAGTAGTGCGTGTTGACGCCGATGCGGTAGAGCCTCGCCTGCATCTCGGATGCCATCAGGGCACTGCCGCCGATGCCGTAGAGATCGAGATGGCGGCATCCGGCGATCGCCTCGGCGATGCGCCCGATCTGGGTGAGATCGATGAGCCCTGCGGTGGCCTGCAATGACATCGAATGCGCGTTCAGCAGCGTGCGCATCACCTCGTTGGGCGGGTCGTCGGGATTGAAGGCGCGGCCGATGTCGGCCCGCCATGACGCCTGAGCGTCGCCGCGGCCGACATCGGCGGCCACGCCCACGCGGAACGGCACGTATCCGGCGTAGCCGATCAGCCGGCAGAACCGCGTTACGGTCGCGGCCGACGTGCCCGCCTGCTCGGCGAGCTCGGTGATCGACAGCTCCAACGGGGCCGTGGGATTCTCCAGCAACAGCGCCGCGATCTTCGCCATGGCGGTCGACATCTGCGGCAGATTAGCCTGAATGCGACCGAGCACCCCGAAGGTTCGCTCAGCTGTCGTCGTCTGCGTCGTCATCGCCACCCTGAAAATATATCTCACGAAATGTGGTCCTGATTGAAAAGTATTCTCATGGCAGGTTTCAGGTCAACTCGTTTCGCGTTTCAAATGGGTAACAAATGAGCCCGTTGCTCGCCGTGGATGCCGGCGGCACCTCATCGCGCGCGGTGATCCTCGACGAGCACGGCCGCTGCGTCGGGTACGGGCGGGCCGGCGGCGGAAACCCGATCTCGTCCGGGCCGCAACGAGCGGCGGCAGCGGTCGTCGCGGCCACGCGCGACGCCCTCGAGCACGCCGCCGCAGCACTCGAGGGGCCTCGGTCGCCGCGCGCACTCGACCTGACGCTCGGTCTGATCGCCATGGCCGGCGCGCGCACCTATTCGTCGACCGAGTGGATCACCTCGGAGTTGGAGCCGTTCGGACTGCTGGGGACCGTCGTGATCGAATCTGACCTGCTCGCCGCGTTCTGCTCGGCGGGCCCGGAACTCGACGGCTACGCCATCGTCGCGGGAACCGGAGCGTGCGCCGTGCGCGTGCAGGAAGGTCGAGTCGCCGCGTGCGCCGACGGGCTGGGCTGGCTGCTCGGGGACGCCGGCAGCGGCTACTGGATCGGACACGCTGCGGTATTGGCCGCCGTCTCGGCCCTGGACGGCCGGGCGCCGGGCACGGCGCTGGTTCCGCTCGTGCTGACGGCGCTCGGAATTCGGGAGACCGCCGAACGCACCGCGGACGGTCGGCCGCAGGCGCTCGCCGACGCCGTCGACCGGCTCTACGCGATGCGACCCATCCAGCTCGCCGAATTCGCGCCGCTCGCCTTCACCGCCGCCGAGCAGGGCGACACCATCGCCGCGCACATCCTCGGCGAGGCGCAGCGCTCGATCGTCGAGACGCTTGCCGCGGTGAGCGATCCGGCCGTGCACGGCCCCGCCGTGCTCGCCGGCGGAGTGCTGGCGCGGTTCGATGAGTTGCCAAGCCAGATCGCCGCCTCGCAGCGGGCGCTCGGGCACGAACCCGATGTGCGCCGGGTGCAAGACGGCATCGTCGGGGCCGCCGTGCTGGCGCTGCGCGCTGCAGACGTCCCGGTCGACGACACGGTCTTCGACACGATCGCCCGCTCCCTCGCCGCGCTGCGCTGACGCGTCGTCGCGCGCAGCGATTGCAGGAGAAATCGGAGCCCGTCGGCGTGTCATCGCGCTCTGTAGCGGCGCGTTGCGACGATCTCCTGCAGTCGTTAGGTCGCCAGGGAAAGCGATTGCCGGGCACTAGCATGGTCAGCACGCCGCCCGGAGGAGAAGGATGACCGACCCCATCGACAGCGCCCCCCGTGATGCGCCACCGTCAGAGGATCCGCTGCGTGCCGACGAACGGATGCACGGGAAGCGAGCCGTGATCGTCTCCGGCGGCGGCAGGTACGCCGACCCCTGGCATCCTTTCGTCGAGACCTCAGCGGCACTCGCCGACATCCTGATCGCGCTCGGCCTTCAGGTGACGATCGACGACGATCCGGACACTCGGCTTGCGAACCTCGACGGTGTCGACCTCCTGGTGACCAACATCGGCAACCCCGGCCGGTCGACCTCACCTGCCGCGCAGGTCGCCGATGAGGCGGCCCGAGCGGGAATCCTCGCGTTTCGGCGGCGGGGCGGACCGCTGCTGGCCATGCATTCGTCGGTCACCAGCCTGATCGCGATGCCGGAGTGGGAAGACGTACTGGGCGCGATCTGGGTGCGCGGTGTCTCAATGCATCCGCCGCTGGATCTGGCGCGGATCCGCATATATCCGAACCGGCATGCGATAGTGCGCGGCCAGCGCGACTTCGAAGTGAACGACGAGCGCTACAGCCTGCTGCGGGTCGGCCTCAAGACCATCGCGCTGGCGAGCCACGAACTCGACGGGGAGCGCCATCCATTGCTCTGGGCGCACGAGCGCGGAGGCGCCAGGGTCGTCGTCGACCTGCTCGGGCACGATGCCCGCTCCTACGAGTCGGCCGAGCACCGGGAGATCATCGCCCGATCGGCTTGCTGGCTGCTCGGGTCGCTCTGAACCGTGGGCGGTCCATCGGCGGTGCGTCCGCGCGAACGATCCGCGAACCGTGGGCGGTCCGTCGGCGGTGCGTCGGCGGCCCGTCGCGGACGGCTGCGCCTCAAGCGCGCTCGCCGAGCGCGCGTTCCGCAAGCCCTCGGACGTACGCTGCCTGTCCGACGTGCTGCAGGTCGTCGGAGGCGACGCTGATCAGGCGCACCGCGAGCGTCACCGGGGGATCCCAGCGCATGTCGACGATCCGGTCGAGGTCGGCCGCATCGGTCGAACGCAACAGTTGCACGGTACGCTCCGCAACCGCCTCGTGATACCCGTGGAGCAACTCACCGTCCACCAGCACCCGGCCTGCCTCGGTCGAGGTCTGCCCGTATCCGGTGACCGTCACGCCGAACGGAAGACCGAACCGGTCGGCCCAACCGGCCGAAGTCCACACCTGCTCCGAGTCGTAGGCGGCGGCGATGTGGTCGTCCTGCACTCTCGTCAGATGCCAGACCAGCCAGGCGATCGTGTTGGCGTGCCGGTCAGGGCGGTAACCGAGCACGCCGGCTTCCGCCCCCATCAGCACCGCCTGCACCTCTTCGCGCACGCGCTCGAACAAGTCGATGATCGGATCGGTGGCCTGCATGAAACCTCCCCTGCTCCGCACCGCGGAACACGCCTCCCAGCGTAGCCATGCGCCCCGAGGGCCGACAGTGCGCCTCCGAACCGCGTCTGTTCTGTCAGCGCAGACCCGGGGTGCTGTCGCGCAGCACCACGCGGCCGACGACGGGCTCCGGGGCTTCAGCATCGGGGGCGTCCCGCGCTTGCAGAGCGAGTTCGAGAGCGCGCTCTCCCATCTGAATCAGCGGCAGAGACACGGTCGACAGGGTCGGGGTGACGTCCTGCAGCATCTGGATGTCGTCGAATCCTGCCACCGCGATGTCGCGGCCCGGTTCCAGCCCGTGCGCCCGGATCGCCGACATCGCGCCGACCGCCATCACATCCGTGGTGGCGAACACGAGGTGCGGGGGCGTGCCTGTCTCGAGCAGCCGGCGCATCGCCTCGAACCCGCCGTCGCGCGAGAAGGCTCCGGCGACTCGGCGTTCGCCCGGGATCGGCGCGCCCGCCCGCTCCATGGTCTGAACGAATCCGCGGGTGCGCTCGATCGGCGTCACGAGGTCGGTCGGCCCCGTCAGCACCGCGGCATCCCGGTAGCCCCGTTCGAGCAACGCGGTCGCAAGCGCCGCAGCGCCCTCCCGATGGGCGACGGGCAGACCGGCGAAGCCCGCGGGCGCATCACCGATGAAGGCGACGCGTGTGCCCACGCCCTGCACTCCGGTGAGCTCCACGGTGATGCGGGCATCGGCATCCGCATCGTCACGTCGGCTGCCGGTCATGATCAGCGCCTGCGGCCGCTGCCCGCGCAACGCCGCGAGCATCGTCAGCTCACGTTCCACGTCGCTGCCGGTGGTTGCCATTGTGACCACTAGGCCGCGGTGCTCGGCTGCTCGCGAGATGCCCGAGGCGACCGTCGCGAAGTACGGGTCGGTGATGTCGCCGAGCACGATGGCCACGGTTCGACTGGTGCCGCGCGCGACGGCCTGAGCCTGGGTGTTGGTGGTGTAACGCAGTGCAGCGGCGGATGCCAGCACTCGCCGCTTGAGCTCGTCGTTCACGATCCGGGAACTGCCGTTCAAGGCGCGCGAAGCCGTGGCGAGTGAGACCCCGGCGTGCTCGGCGACATCGGAAAGCGTCACGGATCGAGCACCGCCCGCGGCCTTGCGCCCGTTCGTGACGTTGTTTTCTTCGCGCGCAGTTCCCACGGCTGCAGGATATCGCCCCGGCCCGGGCGCACTCCGCACCGGTTCAGCCGACGGATGCCGCCGCGCGGCCTGCGCACGCCGCCGCTCGATCGCTGAACGTCGCGAGTCAGATGCCCTCAGCCCGGCTCAACGCATCGACGGCGGCGTCCGCCGCGCCTGCCTGGTCGCGCCGCACGGAACGCAACCGAACGAACCAGCCCACCGCAACCGCGGCCAACGCCATGCCGGCGGGCCAGATCAAGTTGACTCCGGCGAGCACGAGAAGACCGGCGACGAGCGCGCAGGAGAGCACCGACATCCACCAGCCGAGCGAGAAGCGCGGCAGCAACACGATCGCGGATGCCACACCCATCCCGTAGATCGCGGCGGCGAGACTCGTATGGATCAGGATGATGGGCGCCAGATTCCCGACGGCGATGACCACCACGAAGTAGACCGCCGTCAGCCCGCTGGTCAAGAGCAACCCGCGTCGGGCGATGCCCCCGTCTTCTGCCCCACGCCCGAACCAGCGCGGAAGGTCGCCGTCGCGGCCCATGGCCGCGCCGAGTTTGCTGAAGGCCGCGTAATAGGCGTTGAAGACGCCGGCGACGACGATCGCGGCGATGGCGGCGACGATGACGCCCCAGCCCCGGCCGAGCGAGAGCACGACGATGTCGAGCAGCGGAACCTGACTGTTGGCGGCCGACCGGCCCAGTGTGAGCACCGTGACGGCCTGGATCGCGAGATAGGCGACGGAGACGATCACGAGCGCCAGCGCGGTCGCCCTCGGGATGTCGCGATGGGGATCGCGGAACTCGCCCGCGATGCCGGCGACCGCCTCCCATCCGGCGAACGCCCAGATGTACAAGCTGATCGCCACGCCGACGCCGCCGAGCCCGTGCGGCAGGAAGGGCACGAGCTGGGAGCCGTCCCCGTGGGGCAATGCCGTGGCCAGCACGAAGACGAGCACAGCGACCAGGCCGCCGCTGAGCACCAATTGAACCCACCCGGCGAACCGCACACCGAACGCCGCGATGATCAGAGGGATGCCGATCAGCGCGGCGGCGATCAGCGTCGCCTGGGTGGCGTTCCCCCCGATCACGGCCACGACGTAGTGCGCCGTCATCAACGCCGCGATGGGCGCGCCGATCGGCGTGCCGAAGAAGAACCAGAAGCTCACGATGCGTGCGGCGGTCGACCCGAACGCCCGCCGGGCGAACGTGGCGACCCCGCCCGCGTCCGGGTGCCGCCGGGACAGTGCGGCGAACGTCGACGCCAACGGGATGGAGATCACGGCCAGGACGGCGACGGCGAGGATAGCGGCCGGGCCGGCTGCACGCACGGCCAGCGCAGGCAGCACCAGCACCCCGGTGCCGAGCACCGCCGCGATATAGAGGGCGGTGCCCTGAGCCAGGCCGAGGCCGCGACGCCGAGTGGTCATGCCTGCATTGTGCCGCCGGCCTCCGACATCGTGCCTGGGCCGTCCGACATCCCGTCGCGTGCAAGCGCGTCACCCGACGCATCGCGCGCAGAGATGCGAGACGACGCCGCAGCGGCCCCGAACGAGAAGACGATCGAGAGCACGAAGCATCCCGAGAAGCTCGCCAAAGGTCCCAGTGGCGCAAGCGCCGCGAAGACGATGCCGGTGCCGGCGATCGCGGTGGCCGCGCCGGCGGAGTCGGCGATGCTCATCGCCGAGCTGTTGAATCCCTGATTCAGCGGTGTAGAAGCGGCAAGGGTGAGCACCGACAGCCGCGGGTACGCCAGCCCCATTCCGGCACCCCCGACCGTCCAGACGGCGATCACCGTCCAGGTCGGCCAGCCGAACGCGGTCGCCGACAGCAACGCCAGCAGCGCGACCGAGACGATGGCGACGCCCAGCCGCGCGCTCGCGCGGTGTGTGAGAGTCTCACCGGCCCGGCCCTGCAGCCACGAAGACGCGGCCCATGCGACGCCGGCGGCGGTCAAGGCGAGACCCGCCTGCGACGGTGCCAACCGGTACTCGCTGGTGAGCAGGTACGGAACGTAGACCTCGGCCCCGAAATAGGCGCCCGCAAGCATGCCACGGGTGACGATGACGCCGGGCAGACCCTTTGCCACGCGCATCGTGCCGGCCGGCATCAGGGGCCGCAACGCGATCAGCGCCACGGCGACGGCGACCGCGGCACCGACCCAGCGCACCCAGCCGCCGGCATCCGCGGAGAGATCGATCCCGAGCACGGCGAGCGCAGCAAGCACCGACCACGCGATGCGTGCCGCGCTCCAGGCCGGGCGCTCCCTGACCGACTCCCCGACCGGCTCTGCGGCCCGCACCCTGGGCAGTCCGCGCATCGCAGGCCACACCATCACGACCGCCGGCACCACGAGCGCGACGACTCCGAGGAACACCCAGTGCCAAGACGTGTACTGCGCGACGACCCCAGCCACGAACGGTCCGACCAGCGACGGCACGACCCAGGCCGCGGCGAACGCCCCGAAGATCGCCGGCTGCAGCCGAGCCGGATACACCCGGGCGACTATCACGTACAGCGCCACGGTGACCGCCCCTCCGCCGAGCCCGGCGACGAGTCGGCCGATCACGAGCATCCACATGCTCGGAGCCGTTCCGGCGATCAGCAGGCCGATGACGAACAACAACACCGACGCATACAGGGTGGGTTTGGGCCCGTTGCGGTCGCTCCAGTTGCCGCCGACGACCATGCCGACGATGCCGACGGCGAGCGGACCGGCGAACGCCAGCGCATACAGCGACGACCCATCCAGCAGAGCGCTGATCAGGGGCATCACCGTGGTCACCGCGAGATTCTCGAACGCGGCGAGGAAGACCAGCGAGAACGTGCCGACCGTGCTCCAGATGTAGCGGGAGCCGAGGATGCCGCCCGGCGGATTCGTCATGCGTTCAACCCTAGGACCTCAAGTATCCTTGAGGTCAAGGCGCGACTCGACCGCGGTTCGACGCAGAGGAGGCCGGATGCCGCAACTGGATGAATCTCATCGGGAGTTGACCGTGGGCGAAGCCGCGGCACGCAGCGGTGTCGCGGTGTCGACCCTGCACTTCTACGAGCGGGAGGGACTGATCGGCTCTACGCGCACGACCGGCAACCAGCGCCGCTACCACCGCGACGTGCTGCGGCGCATCGCGTTCATCCGGGTCGCGCAACGCGTCGGCATCTCGCTTGCCGAGATCAGGGAGGCGCTGGCATCGCTTCCGCAGGAGCGCACGCCGACGGTGGCGGACTGGGCGAGGTTGTCCAGGGCGTGGCGTGATCGCCTCGACGCACGCATCGCCGATCTGGAGCATCTGCGCCACGATCTTACGCACTGCATCGGCTGCGGATGCCTCTCGCTGAAGGCGTGCGCGCTGAACAACCCGGCAGACGAACTCGGTCGGCAGGGCACCGGCCCACGCCGCTGGGTCACGTGAACCCGATTCCTTCCGCTCCGGCGCCGGCGCGACATGTCGGTACGACCGCGCGCAGCGCGGAAGGCTGCGGTTACCCGAGCGCCTGATCGATGTCGGCGAGCAGGTCGTCGACGTCTTCGATGCCGACCGAGAGCCGTACCACGTTCTCGGGCACCGCCAGAGGCGTCTCACGAACCGAGGCGTGCGTCATCTCGGACGGGTATCCGATGAGCGATTCGATGCCGCCGAGCGATTCGGCCAGTTGGAACACGTGCGTCGACTCCGCGAAGCGGCGGGCGGCCGCCGCTCCTCCGGCGAGCGCGACCGACAGCATCCCGCCGAAGGCCGACATCTGCCGGGCGGCCAGCTCATGCCCGGGATGCTGCGGCAGCCCGGGATAGAACACGGTCTCGATCGCGGGGTGCTCCGTGAGCGCCTCGGCGATCGCCTGCGCGTTCTCACTGTGCCGCTGCATCCGGATGCCGAGCGTCTTGATGCCCCGCACCGTCAGCCACGCGTCAAGCGGCGCGGAGATCGCGCCGGCGGCGAACTGCTGAAAACCGACCTTCTCCGCGAGTTCGTCGTCGGCGACGATCAGCGCGCCGCCGATCACATCCGAATGCCCGCCGAGGTATTTCGTCGTCGAGTGCACGACGACGTCGGCTCCGAACCGGATCGGCTGCTGCAACGCCGGAGAGGCGAACGTGTTGTCGATGACGACGAGGACTCCGGCGGCGTGGCCGAGCTCGGCGAGCGCGGCGAGGTCACTGATCTTCATCAGCGGGTTGCTCGGCGACTCGACCCAGAGCATCCTTGCACCCTCGACGGCGAGCGCCGAGCGCACCGCATCGTGGTCGGCGAGGTCGACGGCGGCATGCCGGATGCCCCACCGCCCGTGCACCCGGTCGATCAAGCGGTGGGTTCCGCCGTAGACGTCGTTGCCGAGCACGACGTGATCGCCGGGCTGCAGCGCGACGCGCAAGAGCGCGTCTTCGGCCGCGAGCCCCGACGCGAACGAGAACGCATGGGGTGCGCCCTCGAGCGAGGCGAGCAGCGTCTGCAGCGACGTGCGCGTCGGATTGCCGCTGCGCCCGTATTCGTAGCCGCCGCGCAGCCCGCCGATGCCGTCTTGCACGAACGTGGACGTCTGGTAGATCGGCGGGATGATCGCGCCCGTCGTCGGGTCGAACTCCTGCCCGGCGTGGATGGCGCGGGTGTCGAAGCGGGATGCGTCGCTCATCTCGGTACTCCTCGGGTCGTTTCGGTCATTCCGGTCATTCGGTAGCGGTGGGCTCGTGCCGTGGTGAGCGGGGGCGGAGGTGGGGAACGATGAGCGGCGGCAGCCGCGGCGGGCGGCATCAGCGGCTCAGGAAGGCGAGCAGGTCTTGGCGCGTGACCACCGCGACGGGGGCGCCCTCGTCGGTGACCAGTAACGCGTTCGCGCCCGCGAGGGCGGCGCGCGCCGCCGACACGGGTTCGTTGACGCCGATCAGCGGCAACGGGTCGCCGACGAACGATCCGACGTCGTCGCTCATCTGAGCAGCGCCGGTGAAGACCTGCTCGAGCAACGTGGACTCCTCGAGCGCGCCGACGACCTCGCCGATCACGACCGGCGGCTCCGCGCTGAGCACGGGCAGCTGCGACACTCCGTACTCGGCCATGATGCGGACGGCGTCGCGCACCGTGTCGTTCGGATGCGCGTGCACGAGATCGGGCAGTCCGCCGCGTTTGGTGGCGATCACCTCGCGCACCGTCGCCTCGTCGGAGACGTCGCTGAAGCCGTATGAGCGCATCCAGGTGTCGTTGAAGATCTTGCCCAAGTAACCGCGCCCGCCGTCCGGCAGCAGCACCACCACGATGGCTTCGGGTGCGAGCCCGCGGGCGACCTGCAGCGCCGCGACCACCGCCATCCCGCTGGAGCCGCCGACCAGCAGACCCTCTTCGCGCGCGAGTCTGCGGGTCATCGCGAACGAGTCCGCATCCGAGACGGCGATGACCTCGTCGACCACGGACGGGTCGTAGGCGGCCGGCCAGAAGTCCTCGCCCACGCCCTCGACCAGATAGGGCCGTCCGCTGCCCCCCGAGTACACCGAGCCCTGCGGATCGGCCCCCACGATGCGCACCCGACCTTCGGACGCCTCCTTCAAGAAACGACCCGCGCCCGAGATCGTTCCACCGGTGCCGACTCCGGCGACGAACGCGGTCACCCGCCCGTCGGTGTCGCGCCAGACCTCGGGTCCGGTCGTCTCGTAGTGGCTGCGCGGCCCGTTCGGGTTCGCGTACTGGTTGGGCTTGAACGCACCGGGGATCTCGGCCGCGAGCCGGTCGGAGACGCTGTAGTAGGAGTCCGGATGCTCCGGCGGCACCGATGTCGGCGTCACCACGATTTCCGCACCGTACGCAGTGAGCACGTTCCGCTTGTCTTCGCCGACCTTGTCTGGCAGCACGAACACGCACCGGTAGCCGCGTTGCTGAGCGACGAGAGCCAGGCCCACTCCGGTGTTGCCGCTGGTCGGCTCGACGATCGTGCCGCCCGGTTTCAGCAGCCCGTCGCGCTCGGCCGCGTCGATGATGCGCTCGGCGATGCGGTCCTTCGACGAGCCTCCCGGGTTCAGATACTCGATCTTGGCGAGCACGGTCGCGGCGATGCCGTCGGTCACGTGGTTGAGCCTGACCAGCGGCGTGTTGCCGATGAGGTCGAGGATGCTGTCGGCGAAGTTCATGTTGTTCCTTGCGGCTGATACGTCATCGGGCGCGCGGGCGCGCATCCGGGTGCTGGGTGGTCAGCGACAACAACAGGACGCGAGCGGGAACACGCCACCAGCGTACCCGACGGGCCGGCGGGGGCGCCCCCATACAATGGTGCGCATGTCGGTGTCCGAGCTCAGCAGCACTGCGCAGGACTACCTGAAGATGATCTGGTCGGCCACCGAATGGTCACCCACGCCGATCACCGTCAAGCAGCTCGCAGAGCGCATGGGGGTGCGCCCGGCAACCGTCTCCGACGGCATCCGACGACTCGCCGACCAGGGGATGCTGGAGCATCGGCCGTACGGCAGCATCGAGCTGACGACGGCCGGCCGGGCGCACGCCGTGGCGATGGTGCGCAGGCACCGCCTGATCGAGACGTTCCTGGTCGAGACCCTCGGCTACGGCTGGGACGAGGTTCACGACGAGGCCGAGGTGCTCGAGCACGCGGTCTCCGACACTCTCGTGGACCGCATCGACGCCCTTCTCGGCCGTCCGGTCGCCGACCCGCACGGCGACCCGATCCCCACCGCAGACGGCCATCCGCGTCGACCGGATGCCGTGCGGCTGAGCGAGGCCCATGCAGGCATCCCGGTCGTCGTCTCGCGCATCTCGGACGCCGATCCGGATGTGCTGCGCTACCTGGCGGAGAAGGGCATCCGCCCCGGCACCGTGATCGAGCTCGAGGAGCACCGACCCTATGCCGGTGACGTGACCGTGCGCCTGGGCGACGAAGACCCGATCGTGCTCGGCGCCGTCGCCTCGGACGCCGTCTGGGTCAGCCCATCACGGTGAACACGATCAGCGCGACGTTCAACGCGACGATCATCGTCGCCGACGTCCATGCGAGCACGCGGGTGAGCCAGGCATCCACGTGCGCGCCCATCAGCAAACGGTTCCCCGTCAGCCGCACGAGCGGAATCAGGGCGAACGGGATGCCAAGGCTCAGCAGCACCTGGCTGAGCACCAGCGCCCACGTCGGCTCGACGCCGAGCGCCAGGATGATGAGCGCAGGCACCAGGGTGACGGCGCGACGCGCGAGCAACGGGACGCGTACCTTCAGAAGCCCGGACATCACGATCGCACCGGCGTAGCATCCGACAGAGGTCGAGGCGAGCCCGGAGGCGAGCAGCCCCACTCCGAAGGCGATTCCGACGACCGGCCCCAGGGCCGACTGGATCGCCGCGTGGGCGCCCTCGATGGTGTCGGTGCCCATCCTGCCGCTCAGGCTGGATGCGGCAAGCAGCAGCATCCCGATGTTCACCGCGCCTGCGATCGCAAGCGCGATCACCACATCCCATCGGGTGGCTCGCACCAGCCGTCGTAGCACGGCCGGGTCGCTGTGCCGGCCGTGCCGATCGCGTGCGAGAGCGGAGTGCAGATAGATCGCATGCGGCATCACGGTGGCGCCCAGCATGCCGGCGGCGAGAAGCACCGTCGGTGCCCCGTCGAAGTGCGGCAGCAGGCCGCCGGCGGCCGCGCGCCAGTCCGGTGCGCTCACGAACAGCCCTGCGACGAATCCGATCGCGATCACCGCGAGCAAGGCCATGATCAAGCCCTCGAATGATCGCTCGCCACGCCGGTTCTGCATCGCGAGCATGAGCATCGACACGATCCCGACGATGATGCCGCCGACGAACATCGGCAACCCGAACAACAGGTTCAGGGCGACTGCTCCGCCGATGACCTCGGCCACGTCGGTCGCGGCGGCGACGACCTCGGCCTGCAGCCAGAACGCGCGCCGTCCCACGTCTCCGCTGCGTTCGGCGATGAGCTCTGGCAGGCTGCGACCGGTCACGATGCCGAGCTTCGCCGACTGATACTGGATGAGCATCGCCATCGCGTTGGCGCCGACCAGCACCCAGATCAGCAGGTATCCGTAGCCCGCCCCGGCGGTGAGGTTGGCGGCGACATTGCCCGGATCGACGTAAGCGATCGAGGCGACGAACGCGGGCCCGAGCAGCAGCAGGAAGCGCCTGAGCGGTGGTCTCGACGCTTCTCGCGGCACCGGTCCGGGCGACTTCCGCGTGCTCCCCGATTGCCCCCGCGGGACGTGTTGGGAGACACCCATGCCGCCTCCCCACACTCGCGTGTTAGACCAGGCTAACATGTCCCCGCGCGCTCCCCAGGTGCACACTTTTGCCGCTTGGACGCGCTCCGAAGCGGCACAAGTGTGCACC
>DATMTS010000097.1:0-8990 GCA_035564555.1 Humibacter sp. | reverse complement strand
GCCGCCACGGCCGCGCGGGATGCCGCCGCCCGGTCGACCTCGGGCGGGGGGCTGCCGGCGCTCCGCGGAGCCGTATCGCCTGCCGCCTCGGCGGGGCCATCAGACACGCACGTCCTCCAGCTCTCGCACCCGGTTCTCGATGGTCACCCGCAGCGCATCGGGACCGCTGGCCAGGATACTACGCGACTCGCTGACCAGCACGGCCGGGGCCAGGCCCCCGAAGATGCCGCGCAGGTCACCGGCATCACCGCCCTGGAAGCCGAAGCCGGGGGCCAGCACGGGAGGAAGCGGTACGGGTGTCGTGTCGATGCCGAACTCGGTCAGACGCACGGTCGCACCGATCACCAGACCGACGTTGCCCCATTCGTTGCCGTCGACGTGACCGCGGTTCCATGCGGTGACCTCGTCGAGGATCGTGCGCGAGACCGTCGGCCCACCGATCACCCGGGCCCGTTGAACGTCGAAACCTTCCGGATTGCTCGTCGCCGCGAGCACGAAGACGCCCTTGCCGCCGGAATGCGCGAGGGCGAACGGCGCTTCGAGGGCTCCGACGCCCTGAAACGGGTTGAGGGTGACCGCGTCGACCTCCAGGGGCCCGCCCGGCGTCAGCCAGGCTTGACCGTAGGCCTCGACGCTGGTGCCGATGTCGCCGCGCTTCGCATCGGCGAGCACCAGCAGACCGGCCGCCCGGGCCTGACCGATGACCTCTTCCAGCGCGGCGTAGCCCGCCGACCCGAAACGCTCGAAGAACGCGACCTGCGGCTTCACGATCGCCACCAGTCCCGCTGCGGCGCGCACTGCCAGCAACCCGAACTCACGCACTCCCGCCGCGGAATCCGGCAGCGCCCACTTCTCGAGCAGCTCCGGATGCGGATCGACGCCCACGCACAGTCGCCCATGCCGGGTGATCGCCCCGGCCAGCCGGGCGCCGAAACCGGTCTCGCTCACGCTCGCGCCTCCCGGTCGAGCTGGTACTCCTGCAGCGAGCGCACTTCGAAGCCGTCGCGCGTCGCGTCGATGGATGCCACCGCGGCGTTCAGTTCGGAGATCGTGGTGAACAGCGACTTGTCGCCCGCCACCGCCGCCGCGCGGATCTCGTACCCGTCGGCGCGTGCCGACCGCCCGCTGGGCGTGTTCACGACGATGTCGACCTGGCCGTCGTTGATCAGATCGACGACCGACGGCTCGCCGGCGTCGAGCGTCTCGCTGAACTTGCGCACCACCCGCGCCCTGATGCCGTTACGCGCGAGCACTTCGGCCGTGCCCTCGGTCGCGATGATGTCGTAGCCGAGTTGCTCCAGACGAAGCACCGGCAGCACGATCGAGCGCTTGTCGCGGTCGGAGACCGACACGAACACGGTGCCGCTCAGGGGCATGCCGCCATACGCCGCGGACTGGCTCTTTGCGAACGCGCGCGGGAAGTCGCGGTCGATTCCCATCACCTCGCCGGTGGAGCGCATCTCGGGGCCGAGCACGGAGTCGACCACCTGGCCGTCTTTGGTGCGGAACCTCTTGAACGGGAGCACGGCTTCTTTCACCGACACCGGCGCATCCAGCGGCACCACCGAGCCGTCCTGTTCCGGCAGCAACCCGTCGGCCTTCAGCGAGGCGATCGTCTCCCCCACCATGATGCGCGAGGCGGCCTTCGCCAGCGGGATGCCGAGCGCCTTGGAGACGAACGGCACGGTGCGGCTCGCACGCGGATTCGCCTCCAGCACGTAGAGCACGCCGGCGCCGATCGCGAACTGCACGTTCAGCAGTCCGCGCACGCCGATGCCCTCGGCGATCTTGCGCGTCGCATCCCGCACCCGGCTGATCTCGGCGCCGCTGAGCGTGACCGGCGGCAGCGTGCAGCTCGAGTCACCGGAATGGATGCCGGCCTCCTCGATGTGCTCCATCACTCCGCCGATGTACAGCTCGACGCCGTCGTAGAGCGCGTCGACGTCGATCTCGGTGGCATCGTCGAGGAACCGGTCGACGAGCAGCGGATGCGTCGGTCCGATGATGCCGGTGTCGGCCATCCGCCGAAAATAGTCGGCGAGCGTCTCGGTGTCGTAGACGATCTCCATGCCGCGGCCGCCGAGCACGTAGCTGGGTCGCACCAGCACCGGGAACCCGATCTCCTCGGCGACGGCGAGTGCGCCGGTCAAGTCGACCGCCGTGCCGTTGCGCGGGGCGATCAGACCCGCGTCGTCGAGGATGCCGGAGAACAGTCCGCGCTCCTCGGCGAGGTCGATCGCCTCCGGGCTGGTGCCGAGGATGGGGACTCCGGCTGATTCCAGGCCCTTGGCGAGGCCGAGGGCCGTCTGGCCGCCGAGTTGCACCACGACGCCGACGAGCTCACCGGTCTGCGACTCCGCGTGGATGACCTCGAGCACGTCTTCCAGGGTGAGCGGCTCGAAGTACAGCCGGTCGCTGGTGTCGTAGTCGGTCGATACGGTCTCCGGGTTGCAGTTGATCATGATGGTCTCGAACCCGGCGTCGTGCAGAGCGAACGACGCGTGCACGCAGGAGTAGTCGAACTCGACCCCTTGGCCGATGCGATTCGGTCCGGAACCGAGGATCACGACCTTGCGCTTGCGGCTGGGCTCCACCTCGGTCTCCAGGTCGTAGCTGGAGTAGTGGTACGGGGTCAGCGCGGGGAATTCGCCTGCGCAGGTGTCCACCGTCTTGTACACCGGACGAACGCCGAGGATGTGACGCACCTCGCGCACCTCCGCCTCGCCGAACCCGCGCAACTGGCCGAGCTGGGCATCCGAGAAGCCGTGGTCCTTGGCGTAGCGCAGCGTGTCGGTGTCCAGCGTTTCGGCAGCGGCCACCAGGTCGGCCACCTCGTTGATCAACACGATCTGGTCGATGAACCACGGGTCGATCTTGGTCGCCTCGAACACCTGCTCGGGTGTTGCGCCCTTGCGCAGCGCCTGCTGCACGGTGACGATGCGGCCGTCGGTCGGGGTTCGGATCGCGTCCAGCAATTCTTCGACGTCGCGCGACTCCTCGCCCCAGTGGAACGACGAGCCGCGCTTCTCGAGGGAGCGCAGCGCCTTCTGCAACGCCGTGGCGTAGTTGCGACCGATCGCCATCGCTTCGCCGACGGACTTCATGGTGGTGGTCAGGGTGGGGTCGGCCGCGGGGAACTTCTCGAACGCGAACCGGGGAACCTTGACGACGACGTAGTCGAGGGTGGGCTCGAAGCTCGCCGGCGTGACGCGCGTGATGTCGTTCGGGATCTCATCCAACCGGTACCCGATCGCGAGCTTGGCGGCGATCTTCGCGATCGGGAATCCCGTCGCCTTGGATGCCAGCGCGCTGGAGCGCGACACGCGCGGGTTCATCTCGATCACGATCACCCTGCCGTCGGCCGGATCCACCGCGAACTGGATGTTGCATCCGCCGGTGTCGACCCCGACGGCACGGATGATGTCGATGCCGATGTCGCGCAGCCGCTGATACTCGCGGTCGGTCAAGGTGAGGGCGGGCGCAACCGTGATCGAGTCGCCGGTGTGCACGCCGACCGGGTCGACGTTCTCGATCGAGCAGACCACGACGGTGTTGTCTGCCGTGTCGCGCATCAGTTCGAGCTCGTACTCCTTCCATCCGAGGATCGACTCCTCGAGCAGCACCTCGCTGGTGGGTGACTGGTGCAGCCCGTCGCCGACGATGCGGCGCAGCTCCTGCTCGGTGTAGGCGAAGCCCGACCCGAGGCCGCCCATCGTGAACGACGGACGCACCACCAGCGGATAGCCGAGGTCCTCGGCGAACGCGACGGCCTCCTCGACCGTGTGGGCGATGTACGAGCGCGCGACCTCTGCGCCCGCCTCGATCACCAGCTCTTTGAACTGCTGGCGATCCTCGCCCTTCTGGATCGCCTCGAACGAGGCTCCGATCAACTCGACGCCGTACTTCTCCAGGATGCCGTGCTCGTGCAGCTCGATCGCGGCGTTCAGCGCGGTCTGGCCGCCCAGGGTCGGCAGGATCGCGTCGGGCTTCTCTTTCGCGATGATCGTCTCGATGACCTGCCAGGTGATCGGCTCGACGTAGGTGGCGTCGGCGAAGTCGGGATCGGTCATGATTGTCGCCGGGTTCGAGTTCACCAGGATGACGCGCACACCCTCTTCGCGCAGCACGCGGCAGGCCTGGGTGCCCGAGTAGTCGAACTCGCACGCCTGCCCGATGACGATCGGCCCGGAGCCGATCACGAGCACGGATGAGATGTCGTCACGCTTGGGCATCAGTTCTCGCTCTTCTCGTCGGCGTCGTCTGTTTCGCTGTCCGGGTCGTCCGGAAGGGACGGTCGCGCCAGCACCATGTCTCTGAATCGGTCGAACAGGTAGCTGGCGTCGTGCGGTCCGGCCGCCGACTCGGGGTGGTACTGCACACTGAACGCCGGGATGTCGAGGCAGTTCAGCCCCTCGACGACGTCGTCGTTGAGATCGAGGTGGCTCACCTCGACCCGCCCGAAACCTGCCGGGGACTCGCTCGGGCCGTCGGTCGGCGCCGCCACGGCGAAGCCGTGATTGTGCGCGGTGATCTCGACCCGGCCGGTGGCGCGGTCGAGCACCGGCTGGTTGATGCCGCGGTGCCCGAACGGCAGCTTGTAGGTGTCGTATCCGAGGGCCCGGCCGAGCAGCTGGTTTCCGAAGCAGATTCCGAAGTAAGGCAGGTCGGCGCGCAGCACGGTGCGCAGCAGTTCGACGTGATCGTCGGATGCCGCCGGGTCCCCCGGCCCGTTCGAGTAGAACAGGGCACTGGGCCGAAGGTGCAGGATATCCTCCGCGGTCGTGGCTGCGGGCAGCACGATGACGTCGAATCCGCGCTCCGCCAGCTGGTTCAGCGTGCTGGTCTTCACTCCGAGGTCGAGCACCGCGACCGAGCCGACGCGCTCTCCCTCGGCCTCGACCGTGTACCGCTCCGGCGTCGACACGGCCGACGACAGGTTCTGCCCGCTCATCGGGGCTGCACGTCGCACGAGTTCGAGCTGTTCGCCGGCGCTGAGCTCGGCGTCGGCGCCGGAGAAGACGCCGGCTCGCATGGCACCGGCTGAGCGCAGGTGCCTGGTGAGGGCGCGCGTGTCGATGCCGCTGATGCCCACTATGCCGGCCGTCACGAGGTCGTCGTCGAGGCTGCGCTGCGATCGGAAGTTGGAGACGACCCGCGACGGCTCGCGCACCACGTAGCCGGAGACCCAGATCTTCTTCGACTCCATGTCGGTGTCGTTCATACCCGTGTTGCCGATGTGCGGCGCGGTCATCACGACGATCTGCCCGGCGTACGACGGATCCGTCAACGTCTCCTGGTAGCCGGTCATCCCGGTCGCAAAAACGGCCTCGCCCACGGTGCGACCCGTCGCTCCGTATGCCCGGCCGGTGAACCGGCTACCGTCTTCGAGAACGAGCACGGCCTGACCGGACGGACCGGCCCAAGTGGTTTCGGGCAGCGTCACGCTGCACCTCGCTTTCGTTGTGTCTGGGAGACCTTCGCGGCCGGGGCGATCGTGGTGATCGCCTGGAGGAAGGAGGCCGCGGCCTCCGGGGCGATGGGACGCAGGTAGCTGTCCACGGTGGTGCCGGGCTCGCCTTGCGCAGCGGGGGATGCCGCGATGCGCCAGGCGAGGCGGATCAGTCCGCCGGGTTCGACGACGCGGTCGATCGTCGTGGTGGCGCGGTCTGCGCTCTCGATGCGCGCGGCGGCGACGAACACCGGGGGCTCACCGGCGAGCTCCAGCACGATGCCGGTGTCGTGCACCGTGAGGTGCGCACGCGCACGGAAGCCGAGACCCGGGATGGCCAGACGCTCCAGGGGGCGCTCGTGCACCGTGGTCGCCACGTAGAACGCGTCGAACCGAAGGCGCTCGACGCCCAGCGAGCCGGGGATGTCGTGCTCGACGCGGAGGCCGAGATCCCGGCGGCTGCGTCGGCGCCACCCCCACCACATGGCGGCGAACACGAGCAGCGTGATCGCCGCGATGATCAGCGTGGGTCCGAACTTATCCACTGACGGCCTCCCTACTGGGTGTGGCGGCGCAGTCGGCGATCTCGGCGGCATCCCGAACCCGGCCGTCGAGCACGGTCGGGTATCCGCGATGGATGGTGGCCATCACCCGACCGGGCAGCCGCATCCCCAGATACGGTGAATTGGTTCCCTTGCCGGTGAGGGAATCGCGCTCGAAGACGCGCGACGTGCTCGGGTCGTAGAGCACGAGCTCGGCCGGACCACCGGCCCGGATCGGCGTGCCGTGTCCGGTGATCCGGCCGATCTTCGCGGGCGTCGCCGACAGCACGCGCGAGACGTCGCTCCACGTCAGGCGTCCGGTCTCGACGACGGCGGCGTGCACGACCGACAACGCGGATTCCAGGCCGACCATGCCGAACGCCGCGGCATCCCACTCGCAGTCCTTCGCCTCGACCGGATGAGGTGCGTGGTCGGTGGCGACGATGTCGATCGTTCCATCGGCCAGCGCGTCGCGCAGCGCTTCGACGTCTTCCCCACGCCGCAGGGGCGGGTTGACCTTGTAGCGCGGATCGTAGCCGGCGACGAGATCTTCGGCGAGCAGCAGATGGTGCGGGGTGACCTCGGCCGTGACGGGGATGCCGCGAGCCTTGGCCCACCGGATCACGTCGACGCTTCCCGCGGTCGAGACGTGGCAGATGTGCAGCCGGCTGCCCACGTGCTGGGCCAGCAGCACGTCGCGCGCGATGATCGACTCTTCAGCGACGGCGGGCCAGCCGGTGAGGCCGAGCACGCCCGAAAGCGCACCCTCGTTCATCTGCGCCCCTGCGGTGAGCCGTGGTTCCTGCGCGTGCTGGGCGATCACGCCGTCGAAGGCCTTGACGTATTCCAGAGCGCGCCGCATCAGCAGCGGGTCGGCGACGCAGTGGCCGTCATCGGAGAACACCCGCACGCGAGCCCTCGAACGCGCCATCGCACCGAGTTCGGCCAGCCGCTCCCCCTCCAGGCCGACGGTGACCGCGCCGATCGGCTGCACCGTGGCGAAGCCCGCGGCCTCACCGAGCGAGAGTTCCTGCTCGACGACGCCGGCGGTGTCTGCCACGGGTGAGGTGTTGGCCATCGCGAACACCGCGGTGAACCCGCCGGCTGCGGCAGCGCGGGTGCCGGACAGCACCGTCTCGCTCTGCTCGTAGCCGGGTTCGCGCAGGTGCGTGTGCAGGTCGACCAGCCCGGGCAGGGCGATCAGGCCGTTCGCGTCGATGACGCGCGCTCCGGCCGCCGACAACCCCGTGCCGATCTCGGCGATGCGGTCGCCGTCGATCAGGATGTCGGCACGCGACCCGTCGGCCAACTCGGCTCCGGTGATGAGGGTCGCGCTCTGCTCGAGTGGGGACTTGCGCATTTTCAGTTGACCTCCCGATCACCGGACAGCAGCAGATAGAGCACGGCCATCCGCACCGAGACCCCGCTGGCCACCTGCTCGCGCACGGTCGAAGACGGGGAGTCGGCGGCGGCGGCGGAGATTTCCAGGCCGCGGTTCATGGGCCCGGGGTGCATCACAATGCTACCGGGGCCAAGCCGGGCGAGCCGTTCGTCGTCGAGTCCCCAGGTGCGGGCGTATTCTCGGGCATTCGGAAAGAACGCTGCGTGCATGCGCTCCTGCTGGATGCGCAGCATCATCACGACGTCCGGGCGATCGTCGATCGCGGCATCCAGGTCGAAGCCGATCTTCGCGGGCCAGCCGGCGAGGTCGACAGGCAGCAGGGTCGGCGGAGCGATGAGGGCTACGTGCGCTCCGAGCGTGTGCAGCAGCCACACGTTGGAGCGCGCGACCCGGGAGTGCAGGATGTCGCCGACGATCGTCACCGCGACCCCGTCGAGGTCGCGCCCCCGGGAGGCGTCGCCGTAGAGGCGCTTGCGCATCGTGAATGCGTCGAGCAGCGCCTGGGTGGGATGTTCGTGGGTTCCGTCTCCGGCGTTCAGGATCCCGGCGTCGATCCAGCCGCTCACGGCGAGCCGGTGCGGGGCGCCGGAGGCGGGATGTCGCACCACGACGGCGTCGGCGCCCATGGCGGCGAGGGTCTGCGCGGTGTCCTTCAGGCTCTCGCCCTTGGAGACGCTGGAGCCCTTGGCGCTGAAGTTGATCACGTCGGCCGAGAGACGCTTGGCCGCCGCCTCGAACGAGATGCGCGTGCGCGTGGAATCCTCGTAGAACAGGTTCACTACCGTCTTGCCGCGCAGCGCGGGAAGCTTCTTCACCTCGCGGGTGGAAACATCGGCCATGTCTTCGGCCACGTCGAGGATGCCGATGGCGGTGTCGCGGTCGAGATCCCGCGTCGAGAGCAGGTGCCGCATGTCAGTGCTCCTCGCCGGGCATCGGCTGGGCGTCCGACGCTCCCGATTCGATCGTGACGGCGTCCTCGCCGTCGAGTTCCGCCAGGCGCACGTTGATGCGTTCGTCGTACGCACTCGGCAGGTTCTTGCCAACGAAGTCGGCGCGGATCGGCAGTTCGCGGTGCCCCCGGTCGACGAGCACGGCCAGGCGCACGGCACGCGGCCGGCCGAGATCGCTCAGCGCATCCAACGCGGCCCTGATCGTGCGGCCCGAGAACAGCACGTCATCGACGAGCACGACGGTCGCTCCGTCGATGCCGCGCGGCAGAGACGTTCTGGCCGGTGCCCTGGTCGGATTCCGGGAGAGGTCGTCCCGGTACATCGTCGTGTCGAGCGACCCGACGAGCGTGCCGGCCGCACCGGGATCGATGCGTCGAATGGTGTCGCCGATGCGCTCGGCGAGCAGCACGCCCCGGGTCGGGATGCCGAGGATCACGAGATCGTCTGGGCCTCGGTTGGACTCCAGGATCTCGTGCGAGATCCGAGTCAACGCCCGGGCGATGTCAGCCTGTTGCAGCACGGTTCGCGCCACGACCGACCTCCTTCCCCGCCTCACAGGACGGCTCTTAAAGGATGTCTTTCATGCCAGCATACCGGTCATCATCGCCCGTGATGAACGGCCGGCGCGCGGGACGTTCGCCGGTCCC
>DATMTS010000096.1:0-36651 GCA_035564555.1 Humibacter sp. | reverse complement strand
GGAACCAAATACGTCGGCAGCGGCAACCCTCGAGGACCGCGTGGCCCACGCAAACCCTGCTAACTGTTACCGATGTCCTGCGACATGAAGTGTTACCGGTGTCCTGAGGCAGATTCGTTACCAATGTCCTGAGACATCACACGGCGCAAGACCCTGCGATGCAGCTCGTTTGCCCACATTTTGCCCACACTTGAATGAAAACCAACGTGATCGCGGTGATCACGTGACACTCAAAATCCGCGTAATTCCGCGGATTTTGACGTCCTCGCACGCGTTTCTGCAGCCGTAAGTAGAGCATCGGACTCATAATCCGCCGGTCACGGGTTCAAGTCCCGTCCGCCCTACTTCCCTTGTAAGCACTGGGAACGGCAGTCATTACGGCTATGCCAGCGAGGTCGCGTGACTCGCTGTTCGCTCCCGAGCACCCAGAGAAATGCTCGGACTAGCTTGCGGTACGGAGCGGCTTGACCATGTGGAAGTTCGTCATCTGCACGCCGGCCGTAACAGGATGCTGTTCGGCTTCCACTATGAATCCGTGGCGCTCACATCCGCCGAGGGCGCGGCCGCACCAGCGGTTCGCGCCTCGGATTCGTCGGGATGTTCAGTCGGTCTGCCAATCTTGAGTAATGAAGGCATCGAGTGCGCTCGCCTCGCTGTGGCCGGCTGCCGGAGTGGTCGCGCGTTCGGGGAATGTCGAATTGCGCTGGATGGATGACGAACTGATCGTCGAACTCGCCCACTTGGCCACCCGCGGGGTGCATGACGCCAACCGGATGCCATTCATGAGGCCGTGGACGCGGGGCACTCCTGAGCAAGTCATGCGCAGCGTGCTGACGCATCAGTGGGCGACGAGGCTCGCGGTCGGTCCAGGCGCGTTCCGTCTGAATTGCGCCGTGCTCGTCGACGGCATCGTCGTGGGGTCGCAAGGGGCCGGGGCTAAGGACTGGCAGGTGCTCCGGATCGCCAGCACCGGATCTTGGCTGGGCCGAGAATTCCAGGGTCAGGGCATCGGCACCCGGATGAGGATGCTCATACTTCATCTGCTGTTCGAAGGACTCGGAGCGGCCGAGGCCACGACCGGTGCTTTCGCTGACAATCCGGCATCCAACGCGGTCTCACGAAAGGTGGGTTACTACAGCGACGGCACAGAGGAAGTAGATCGTGAGGGCGCGCCGGCGCTGCACAACCGATACCGGATGCCCCGCTATCGGTGGCTGGAAGTCCGTGCAGGTCACGCCGTCCATCTGGGAGCGCCGATCGTTCTCGAGGGGGCGTCGGCGCTTCGCGAGGAACTCGATCAGGTCGTGGGTCGACGCGACGCCGCGCGCTGAGCGATCCGTCACCGTTCCGGGAGCTTGAGTGCCGCTACCAGTTCCGCAAGGTCGCGTGTATCGACGAAGGGAGCCCACAAGAGGGCCGCTGACATCCTGACCGAAAAGCCGGTAGCTGAGCTACATAGGCTTTGAGTGGGAGCCCAACAAGGGCCTTGTGCGTCCCGGCGGCGGTTCTCGATACGTACCGAGGGCCGTTGGCTAGGCTTTGAGTCGTGACATCGCCGAACCGCACAAAGAGGACGGCCTCAGCGCCCACGCCCTCCCGGTCCCGTATTCTGCGCTTCGTCGACCGGATCGGTGTCGCTGAGCTCTTGATCTTCGCCGGCACGGTGGGGTTCGGACTCTGGAGCTGGCTTGCCTACGTCGTCGCGCCTTCGCAGGATTTCCCGACATTCACAGTCCTGTTCCTCGGAGTGAGCGTCCTGGGAGGAACGCTGCAGGTGATCATGTTCGCTTTCGTGCGTGCCAGCGGAACGTTTCGAGCGCGCGTTTCCTTGGCGTCGGTCACAGAATCGAGCTCGGGATCCGGTGTGGTGTTCTGGGGCGTACCGGTACTTCTCGCCGTCGGCCTGCTGGTCACAACGCCGCCGTCGACCTCGGCCACCGGGTTCGATCCGTCGATGTCGATCTATCAGGTGATGTTGTTGATGGTGGTCCTGAGCCTGGCCGCCACGATCTCCGGCTTCGTTCTCTTCGGCATGGTCGTGCTCCCGGTGGCGTGGATCATCGCCGGGGCGCTGCCGGAGAGGGCGTCCGCGCCGGGCCGTGCCATCGACAGCACCGTCTCCCGCGGCGAACTGGTGACCGGTGGCCTCCTACTGTTCGCGGTGGGCGGGCTCAGTGTGGCGATGTACGCGGTGGCTCCGAACGTCACCGGCGACGGGTTCGGCACCCGAATGCGGATGATCGGGCAGCTCTCTGCCTTTCTCACCCTCCGGGGCGACGTGTTCGCATCCGTGGTCGTCGTCCTCTGTGTAGTGGCGATGGTTGTTCTCGTCATCCTGCACAACCGGTACGCTTCTCGACGCGTTCGGTCAGGGACGAGCCCTGAGCGGTAACCGGTCACGGCGCGAACCGCACCGCACCGCACCGCACCGCACCGCACCGGCCAGGATGGGCACAGTCGAGTCGAGGGAGGCATTGTGCGTTCATCCCAACCGATTCCGGACAACCCGTGGCCGCATGACATGGTGCTCACCATCGACGACGACTCGCAAACGCTGCTGGAGCTGCTGTGGATCCGCGAGGCGTGGCGGTTGTGGCCCGAAGGCGATGACCTACCGCCCGAACTCGTGGACACTCCACCCTTCATCGATGGTCCGAAGCGGGCTGCGGCTCCGATCACGAAGTGGCGGGATGCATGGCCACGAATCTGGACCGCTTGCCTTCAGCATTCTGGGACATCGCCCAAGCCGGTTGTGCTCGAGCGTCTGCATGCTTCTGCGGTCGGCAGGGAAGAACGTTCGCGGCTTCTACGCGAACTCGTCGGTCCGTCGTGGCGCGACGAATTCGGACCCGACGCGATGACTGTCGAGGCAGAGCAGTGGATGCATATGCTGTTTCAGCAACGCGTGGATCGTGCGCGGCAACCCATGAATGAACAGCCCGAGCACGCGGCGCTTGACGCGTTGATCGCAGCGTGGCGTTCTGGGCTAAAGAAGATCGTGCAAATACCATGCCGCGGCACCTACACGCGGGTCATCGGCACACACGCACTCCTCCTCACCGCTGAAACCCGAGCCGATCCCGGACGCTATCGCATAGCACTCACGGAATTTCGGACTCGGCCCTGTCGCACGAGTTGTTGACGCCGGAAGCGAATACGTGCGAGACTTGTCGGTCGGCTGACTTCCCGGTGAGATGGGATGCGGCCCTTCGGGTTGTCGGTCGGATGCTGGATGTCGGGGGTTCAGTCCACCATGAGTAGCACGGCGGGTCGTCCCGCCGATGTCTCGGGATGATCGCGTCGCGACGCATCGCAACTCAACTACATTCATCAGCACTCATGACACCAGTCGTCGGCATACCTCGACGTCACCGGCTGCTTCCCACAACCAGAACAGTGCAACTCAGATCAGTGCAACCAACAGCGCGGCCGGCAACGAACCGACGGCCGTCATCCATGGAGAGATCATGCTCGGAAGACTCCTCATCCGTTACTTGAAGCCATACCGATGGCTGTTGGCCGGCGTGCTGCTGTTCCAGTTCGCGTCGGCCATGGCGTCCCTGTATCTGCCCAGCCTGAACGCCGACATCATCAACAAAGGTGTGGCAAAGGGCGACGTCGGCTACATCTGGTCGACAGGCGTCATGATGCTGGGCATTTCCCTCGCCCAAATCGCCTGCTCCATCACCGCCACATACTTCGCCGCGAGAGCCGCCATGCTGATGGGTCGCGACATCCGTGACGGTGTGTTCGAACGAGTGAGCGCCTTCTCTGAGCGGGAGGTGTCGCAGTTCGGACCAGGATCGCTCATCACGCGCAACACCAACGATGTGCAGCAGGTGCAGATGCTCGCGATGATGGGTGCCACCATGCTCGTCACGGCTCCCATGCTGGCAATCGGCGGCGTCATCATGGCGTTGCGCCAAGACGTCGGGCTCAGCTGGCTGATCGCCGTCGCGGTGCCCGCCCTGCTGATCATGGCCACCCTCATCATCGGTCGGATGGTTCCGCTGTTCCGCGCCTACCAGAAGAAGCTCGACGCCGTGAACCGCATCATGCGCGAGCAGCTCACCGGCATCCGCGTGGTGCGTGCCTTCGTGCGTGAAGACATCGAAACCGAGCGGTTCCGTGGCGCCAATCGCGACATCATGCTCATCGGCCGCGGGGTGGGTGAACTGTTCGTGCTGTTGTTCCCCCTCGCGATGCTGGTGCTGAACGTCACGGTCGTCGGCGTGATCTGGTTCGGCGGCGTCCGCGTGGACGACGGCGACATCGAGATCGGCACGCTGTTCGCATTCATGGCGTACATCATGCAGATTCTGATGGGCGTGCTCATGGCCAGCTTCATGACCATCATGATCCCGCGAGCCGCGGTCAGCGCAGAGCGGATCAGCGAAGTGCTGGCCAGCACGTCGACACTTGCCCGGCCGAAGGATGCTCTCACGGACTTCCCGAGGCCCGGCACCGTCGAGTTCCAGAACGCGGGCTTCACGTACCCCGGGGCCGAGCATCCGGTGCTCAGCGGCATCACATTCCACGCGGCCCGCGGTGAGACCGTCGCCGTCGTCGGGTCGACGGGTGCGGGCAAGACCACACTCGTCTCCCTGATCCCTCGACTGTTCGACGTCACAGACGGTAGCGTTCTCGTCGGCGGCGTGGATGCTCGAAACGCTGACCTCGACCTTCTCTGGAAGAGCATCGGATTGGTGCCACAGCGACCCTTCCTGTTCAGCGGCACCGTGGCATCCAATCTGAGATTCGGCCGCGAAGAGGCGACGGATGAGGAGCTATGGCATGCCCTCGAGATCGCGCAGGGCCGTGACTTCGTGGCCGATATGGAGGGCGGGCTGAACGCGCGCATCGCACAGGGCGGCACGAACGTCTCCGGCGGTCAGCGCCAGCGGCTGGCGATCGCCAGGGCAATCGTGCACGTGCCGGAGGTTCTCGTGTTCGACGACTCGTTCTCGGCGCTCGACCTGACGACGGATGCCCGGCTCAGACAGGCGCTGTGGCGAGAACTCCCCGGAGTGACCAAGATCGTCGTCGCCCAGCGCGTATCGACAATCGTCGATGCCGACCGCATCGTCGTGCTCGACGACGGCGGAATGGTCGGTCTCGGCACTCACGACGAACTCCTCGAGACGTGCGACACCTATCGTGAGATCGTCGAATCACAGCTGTCGGTGGAGGCTCGATCATGACCACCAACACTCCGACACCGCTCTCAGAAGAAGAGCAGCTCGAACTCGAGCTCGCTGAGCAAGCGCGGCTGGGCGCCGACGACTGGTCGAGTGTCAAACCGGGCAAGGCCACGAATTTCCGCAAGAGCTTCGGCCGGCTGCTCGGACTGCTCAAGCCGCACGCAGCGGCGTTCGCGTTCGTTTCGCTCCTGGGCGCGATCGGTGTCGTGCTCACCGTTATCGCGCCGAAGGTGCTCGGTGAGGCGACCAACATCATCTTCGAAGGCGTGATCTCGAAGAGCCTTCCGGCCGGCGTCACGCAGGCACAGGCCGTCGAGGGACTACGCCAGTCGGGTCAGACCGATCTCGCCAACATGGTCGCCGCCATGCACATCGACCCAGGTCACGGCGTCGACTTCGTACGGCTGACCCAGGTGCTCATGCTCGTGCTCGGTCTCTACTTCGTCGCATCCATTCTCAGCTGGCTGCAGGGCTACGTGATCAACGCGATCATGATGACCACCATGTTCCGGCTGCGCGCCGACGTCGAGACGAAGATCAACGCGATGCCGCTCAGCTACTTCGACAAGGTGCAGCGCGGTGAACTGATCTCTCGCGTCACGAACGACATCGACAACATCACGCAGACGATGCAGCAATCGCTCTCCAGCGTGCTGACCAGCGTGCTGACCGTCATCGGCGTGCTCATCATGATGTTCTCGATCTCTTGGCAACTCGCGCTGGTCACACTGGTGAGCCTGCCTCTCATGGCGGTGATCTTCGGTGTGATCGGTCCGAAGTCGCAGAAGGCGTTCGGCATCCAGTGGCGCAAAGTCGGCCGGCTCAACGCGCGGGTCGAGGAGTCGTTCTCCGGGCACGCGCTGGTGAAGGTCTTCGGCCGCGAGCAGGATGCCCTCACCAAGTTCAAGGCGGAGAACCAGGAGCTGTTCCAGGCATCGTTCAAGGCGCAGTTCCTCTCCGGCATCATGATGCCGGCCATGATGTTCGTCGGAAACCTCACCTACGTCGGCATCGCCGTGCTCGGCGGCGTCATGGTCGCGAGCGGACAACTGCGGCTCGGCGACGTTCAAGCGTTCATCCAGTATTCGCAGCAGTTCACGCAACCCCTGTCCGAGCTCGGCGGCATGGCTGCCGTGGTGCAGTCAGGGACCGCGTCCGCTGAGCGGGTCTTCAACCTGCTGGACGCGGACGAGCAGGAACCGGACGCTCCGGATGTTCCGGCCCCGGCGGTCGGCGACGGCACGATCGTGTTCGAGAACGTGCAGTTCGCCTACACCCCGGATCGTCCGCTGATCAGGGACCTGAGCTTCTCCGTCGAGCCCGGGCAGACCGTCGCGATCGTCGGGCCTACGGGTGCAGGCAAGACCACGCTGGTGAACCTCATCATGCGGTTCTATGAGCTGAACGGCGGGCGCATCTTGCTCGACGGGCAGAACATCGCCGATCTGCGCAGGCACGATGTGCGGGCGCGCACCGGAATGGTGCTGCAGGACCCGTGGCTGTTCGGCGGCACGATCCGCGAGAACATCCGCTACGGGCGGCAGGATGCGACGGATGACGAGGTGCTCGCCGCGGCGAAGACAACCTATGTCGATCGGTTCGTGCACTCGCTGCCGGACGGCTACGACACCGTCCTCGACGAGGACGCGTCGAACGTGTCCGCCGGCGAGAAGCAGCTCATCACGATCGCACGTGCATTCGTGGCCGGCCCGAGCGTTCTCATCCTGGACGAGGCGACCAGTTCAGTCGACACCCGCACGGAGTTGCTCCTGCAGCAGGCCATGGCTGCACTGCGGCACGGGCGCACCTCGTTCGTGATCGCGCACCGGCTCTCGACGATCCGCGACGCCGATCTGATCCTGGTGATGGAGCAGGGCGACATCGTCGAGCAGGGCACGCACACCGAGCTCATCGAGCGAGAGGGCGCGTACTGGCGGCTGTACAACTCGCAGTTCGAGCAGGCGGCGACGGACGTGGATGAAGAAGGAACCGTGCACGAGGGTCCGCTGGGCGATTCGGATCAGGCCGAACTGGAGGCGGACGCGTCGACGACATAGCGCGCGAATGCGTCGCAGAAAGGGAGAGTTCGCGTTGAGAGCGACCGTTCACACGCAACATCGGACCTTCCCCGACGACTGGTGGATCGCACGCGCGTCCAGGTCTCGGTGACGGCAGCAGTGGTGCACGGGCTACGCCCGCAGGAGCACTTTTCCCACGCGGCCCGACCCGCCGCTCGCGGCCACCGCGGCCTCGATCTCGGAGAGCTCGTAGACAGCGGACACTGGTAAGGTCAGCGAGCCGTCGATGACGCGCCCGATCAGTTCGCCGAAGAGTTTGGCCTTGACGTCGGCGGGCATTTCGCGGCTGACGACGCTGCCCCAGAAGCCCTTCACCGTCGCCTGTTTGAAGATGACGTCACTGGAGGCGATCTCGAGCGTCGGCGATGCCATCGCGCCGAAGACCACCAGGGTGCCGTTCGCCGCCAGCACCGACATCACATCTCCGGCGGAGGCGCCGCCGACGGAGTCAACGCCGACGCGGATGTGGGCACCGCCCGTAAGAGCCTTGAGCTGGTCACGCCATGCGTCGCTGTCGGTGGCGATGACACGCTCGATGCCCTGTGCGCGAAGTTCATCGACGCCCGCAGCGCGACGCACGAGCCCGACGACATTGATGCCGCGCGCTGCGCCGAGTTGAGCGACCATGCGGCCGACCGCGCCGTTGGCGGCGTTCTGGATGAGCCAGTCGCCTTCGTGGAGGTCGATGGAGTGCAAGAGGCTGATGGCGCTGAACGGCATGGACACGAGTTGAGCGGCTGATTCGTCCAGCAGTGCTTCCGGCACTGGGATGAGGCTCGCGGCGTCCGCTACAAAGTACTCTGCCCACACGCCGAAGGTTCCGCCCGTGACGACCCGTTGGCCGACATCGAGCCGGTCGACGCCGCTGCCGAGTGCATCGACGAACCCGAGCGCCTCGGTTCCTGCCGGCGCGGGCAGCTTTGGCTTGAAACCGTAGGTGCCGCGCACGGTCCATAGATCGTGGTTGTGGATCGGGGAGAGGAGGGTGCGCACGCGTACCTGACCAGGACCGGGCGCCGGAAGCGGGCGCTCCTCGACGGTGAGCACCCTGGCAGGATCCCCGAAATCGTGATGGACGAGGGCGCGCATCGTATCCGTGCTCATTGCTCAGTCCTCCGAAACCGTGATGGTGATGTCGATGTTCCCGCGCGTGGCGTTGGAGTAAGGGCACACCTGATGGGCCGCGTCCGCCAATGCTTGCGCGTGGTCGCGTTCGATGCCGGGAAGGACGACCTCCAGCAGCACGGAGAGTTGGTATCCGCCCTCGTCGTTCGGGCCGATCTGCACGCGGCCGCCGACCGACGAGTCCGACAGCTTCACCTTCTGACCGCGGGCGACCGCTTGCAGCGCCGAATGGAAGCACGCGGCGTACCCGGCGGCGAAGAGCTGTTCGGGATTCGTGCCCTCACCCGTCCCGCCCATCTCCGTCGGGACGGCGAGGTCGAGGTTGAACGAGTTGTCGCTCGTCGCGACGCGGCCGTCGCGACCTGCTCCCGTCGACAGTGCTTCTGCGGTGTAAAGGACGTTCATCTGTGGCTTTCCCTTGTGTTGCGGTGGTGTGCGACCGGGTGTTGCGCGGTCACGGAGTGCATCGTCTCGGTGAGGCGGTGGAGGATATCGATGAGTGCGGCCGCTGCGTGTTCATCCGGAAGTCCCGTGCCGGCGGCGATCCGAGCGGGGATGTGAGCCAGTTCACTGCGCAGCTCACGACCGCGTTCTCCGATGGTCACAGTCACGACCCGCTCATCGGGAAGCCTTCGATCGCGCTGTACCAGGCCGTTCTGCTCCATCCTCCGCAGGAGCGGGGAGAGCGTACCGGAGTCAAGCTGTAGGTGCTCGCCCAGCGAGCCGACCGTCTGATCGCCCTCGATCCACAGCGTGGCGAGGACGAGGTACTGGGGGTACGTCAGCCCCCAGGGCTCAAGGAGGGTGCGGTAGGCCTGCGTCGTCGCGCGCGAGGCGGCATAGAGGGAGAAGCACACCATCTCGTCGGTCACGGACATGGCTACATGATTGCACGCAAGTGAATTGTGCACAATTTATTCGGGACGGGCGACGCCCTTCCCTCGACATTGGTCGGCCGCAGTGGCATCGATGACGCCAATGCCCGGCCGGGACTTCGCGGCTGCACCAGGGCGATGACCGGCGACTGTTGCAACCTCGCGCGAGTGATCAACGTGGCGGGATGAACAGGCCTTCGATCGGCTTGCCAAAGAGGCGCGAGATGCGGAACGCCAGGGGGAGGGAGGGATCGTACTTTCCGGTCTCGAGGGCGACGACGGTCTGGCGTGACACGGCCAGATGTTCGGCGAGCACCGCCTGGGTCCATCCCCGCTGTTCGCGTTCGGAACGGATGTGATTCTCCATCAGGCTTTGGAGGCTCGGACCAGAAGGTTGGTGAACTCCCAGGCGAGTAACCCGACGATGGCCACCGGCCACCCGGAGTTGGGCACGGTGAGCCCGGCGGAGCTGAGGGTGCCTACGGTGACCGCGGCGAATATCGTCACGGTGAAGCCGACCGCAAGGCCGGGAAAGAAGAGCTTGACCTGGTACTCGTCCAGCTGGCGCACGCGCAGCACGATGACGATTACGATCCATGCCATGAACAGTAGAGGCAGCACGGCCCAGACCAGGCGCCAGGGGCTGGTGCCGTGGCCCCACTGGTAGAGCGCGAAGCTCGCGAGCAGGTAACAGCCGGTTCCCACCCAGAGGCGAATACGGAAGGTTCGCCGGCGACGCAGCTCGGTCGTTGATTCTCCACCAGAGTCAAGGTTGCTTGTCATGTCGAAAGCGTATGCATGCCGACCGACTAAGTCAAGCATCCTTGTCACTCAGGCCACCAATGAGCTTGGGCCGTCGATGGGAGATCGTTGAATGACACAGACGCTCGGGACATCGTCACGAGTGACCTTCCCGTTGCGCAGTCACCGGCGCGCCGAACCGTACTCCGACGCGCCGGCGACTGCGGCAGGATCAGGAAAGCGATCCGGTAACGGTGCTTCCGGAGACGGTCAGGTAGTAGGTGGCTGTCGCACCGCTCCAGTAGTGGAAGGTGAGCGTCACACGCGAGCCGTCGGTGAGCGAAGCGAGATAGCCCTTCGTCAGGACGATCTCGTTGTTGGTGTAATCGGCCGAGTACGCGGCGTTGCTCACCGAGTCGGTGCCGTACTCCTGGTAAGGAGTCCAGCTGTACTGTCCGGCGTTGGTACCGTCGGCATACACCGAATGCATCGTCGTCAGCGTGTCGCCGTTGAACTGGGCGGGGATGATGAGATCCGAGCTTGTCGTGCCGGTCGCTGTGGAAAGCACAGGCTGCGCGTTGGTCACGACGTTGATCTGCCACGGTAGCCCGCGAGAGAAATGCGCCTCGAGCGCAGCGTTGACGCCGTAGGCCCGGTCGCCTACCAGCCTGGTCAGCAGCGAGGCCTTGAGCGTGAGCGTGTCACCTGCGACGGTGTAGTCGAGGCCTTCACGCAGCCCCCGCGTACCGTCGCAGAGCCCGGTGAACTGTAGCCCGTTCAGGTTGAGCGTCAGGGTCTCGTCAGCGATCGGGCTCTGCTTCGGCACATAGACCGTGTCGCTGGAGGCCGTGCCCGAACGGGTGGTCCAGCTCGACTTCATCACCGCGAACGTGCCAGGATCCAGCAACTGCAGGGTGTTGCGGTTCATGATGCGTCCGCCGTCGTCCCAGTAGCTGAGAGTGATTCCTGTCGCCAGCGCCTCGTGGCCGAGCGCCTCGTAGTACTTCAGCGTTTCGCCTCGCTGAAGCCCGTTGAACCAGTTCGTGTCGTTGAACAGGCCCACCTCTCCGGCGTACACCGGGATGCCCTTGGCCACGAACTCGTCGTGCATCAGGGTGAATGCGTCGACCATGTCCTTCTGCGAAGTGGCGTCGAAGCTCGGGTAACCCGCGACGTTCACCCCGAACGGCCAGAAGCCGTAGTAGTGGAAGGACGCGATCAGGTATGGGTCGTGCAGCGACTGCATCTCGGAGTACAACGCGTCTTCGCCTGGCTTGGTGGCGCTGTCGCCAAGCGTGGACAGCATCAGGTAGCGGGTCGCGTTGGCGCTGCCGGACTGCCGAACGATGTGGAAGAAATCGGTCTGCAGTTCGTTGAGCAGGGTGGCACCCTGGGCATCCGTCACACCAGAGAAACCTTGCTCGTTGTCCGCCTCGAAAATCAGGCCACGCGGTTCGTTCTTGAACTCGTTCGCGATCTGCGTCCACGTCGCCTCGTAGCGGGCCGTGACCCCCGTCGGGTCCGTGGTCATGTTCGTGATCCACTGCCATGAATCGTGATGCACATTGAGCACGACATACAGGCCGTCTGCCAGCGCCCAGTCGACCACCTGCTTGACCCGGGCCATCCAGGCCGGATCGACGGTGTAGTCGGGTCCTGCGCCCTGATGGCCGCCCCAGGTCACCGGGATGCGAACGCTCTTGAAGCCGAGCGACTTGACCTTCTGCAGCAGCGCCTGCGAGATGGGCGGGTTGCCCCAGGACGTCTCAGTGGGGAAGGCGTCGAGGCTGTTGCCGACGTTGAAGCCGGGTTGCATGTCGGCGACGAACTTGATCGGGTCGTTCGAAACCTGAGCGGTGACGGGCAAAGCCGTGGCGACGCTCGCGGGGGCGATGGCCCCCGCGCCTGCGACGAGTAGGCCAACCAGACTCGCGACGATCAGAGCACGTCGCGATTGAACTGTGCGTGAGGCGGCAAGCCGCATGGTACCTCCAACTGGTCTAGCCGCGTCAGTGCGGCATGGGTGGTGTTCAGGAGCGAGGCGGATCAGGACGTGCCATCTGCGCCACTCCTGAGCGCGTGGTGAAAGCGCCCCTTGCTTCCCGGAGCCCTAACCGCACGGCTTTCGTGCAAGGTAGCAGCATGACCGCGACCTGGGCAAGATATTTGTCTAAACGCTTCGACGAGCAATCTTCAACACAGGGTGGGCAACCGTGCAGCTTTTCGGGGATGAAGACGTTTCATTCACCGCCGCATTGACGCACGGCGGAACGGCCCTCGACGTGCCCGAAGATCCTTCTGACGGCTTTTCTTCCCACCGAGACGTGGCGGCACACCCTAGCTGTGCGCGCGGAATCGTCTAAACGCTTCGACGTCTGACGCAGAACCCATCTGCCCTGCCGTAGGCGCTGACTCTTGACCCGGGTGCCGGCCCCGGGGAAGACTCACAGGGGACGTGAACCCGGTGGCCTTGCGCATCGTGTAACGCTGTGCAGGACCGAGTCCGCTGGACTCCAGCTATCGTCACTCGTCTACCAGAAGCCGAGCCCATGACAATCAGAACCGAGAGTCGCAACACCGTCGCCGTGAGTGTCAGTGAGGTGTGGGCTTACCTGTGTGACGTCGGCCGCTGGTCGGAGTGGGCGCCGACGGTGCTCGAGTGCCGCGTTCAGGGCGGCGGCCCGCTGCAGGCCGGTGCGTGGGTGGAGCAGCGAGCGAGGGACCTGGGGTGGAATCACCGCCGGAGGCAGCAGGTAACGGCCATCGAATCGCCCCGCTCGATGGCCTTTGTCGGCACGATGGGAACCTCCGTGGCCCGCTGGGGAATGGAATTCGAGTCGGCAGGCGAGAAGCACACGAATGCCATGATGTGGGTCGAGGTCGACCTCGCCAACATCATGCGCGTCATCCCCGGCCGAGCCCTCCAGCGGCAGGTTCAGCGAGTGAGCGATACCGAGATGGCGGCGATCAAGGCCGCGGTCGAGTCCGACGTGCAGGCAGCCACGGGGTCGCCATGAACGAGGCCGACCGCACCCGAGCGCGCTTGATCGAGACATACCGCAAGAAGGCCAAGCATTACGATGTCACGTCCCGGCTCTACCCGGCTCCCGGCTACCCGCAGCATGCGCAACGCGTGCGCGCAGTTCGGACACTCGGCCTTCGCCCCGGCGACACGGTGGTCGACATCGCCTGTGGCACCGGTCTGAACTTCCCCCTGCTCGAGGAGGCCATCGGCCCGGCAGGCCGGATCGTCGGGGTCGATCTGACCGACGCGATGCTCGCCCGCGCTCGGCACAGGGTCGAAGCGAAGGGCTGGAACAACGTGCGTCTCGTGCAGGCCGACGCGGCCGATTTCAGCTTCCCATCCGAAGTCGACGCGATCCTGTCGACGTACGCCCTGACGCAGGTGCCCGAGTGCTCGCGGGTCATCGCTCACGGCGCCGCGGCACTCGCCGGCGGCGGCCGCTGGGCCGTGCTGGATCTCAAGATCCCCGACAGCACCCCCGTCTGGCTGTCGCGATTCGGAATCGCGGTAGTGCGCACCTCCGCCTCCCTCGACGAGTGGATCATGAGCCGCCCCTGGGAGACGATCCGCGCGGCCATGCGGGAGAGCCTGGCTGATCCCTCCTGGACCGACTTGTGCTTCGGAACTGCGTTCCTCGCCGCCGGGTCGGCGCCGCGCATCATGCGGCGCACTCGGTCTGGAGCTTGAAGCGGTGCACCTGGTGGGCCGGACGCTTGCCGGAGTAGATTTGCCCCCGGCAACCGGAGGTGTCCTACATGCGAAAAGTCGTCGTGTACGAGTTATTGTCTCTCGATGGCGTCGCCGAGGATCCCGATGAATTCTTCACCGAATGGGACGACGCGATGGATGCCAACCTAGGCGCCGTGATCGCGACGCAGGACGCTGTCGTCCTGGGACATCGCAGCTACGACGAGTGGGCACGCTTCTGGCCCGGCAGCGAGATGGAGCCATTCGCGTCATTCATCAACACGGTCGCCAAGCATGTGGCGACATCACACCCCCTCGAGGCCGCATGGGCCAACTCGTTCGAGGTCGACGGCGGACTGGTCGAGACGGTACGAGATCTGAAGAACCGGCCTGGGCTCGACATCGGTGTTCACGCCAGTATCTCGATCGCGCAGGCACTGCTGACCGCAGGTGTCGTCGACGAGCTCAGGCTGGTGATCGCGCCGAGGATAGCCGGTGCCGGCCGAAGGCTTCTCGACGGGTTGCCATCGATCCCGCTCGAAGCGATCCGAAGCGAGATCTCGCCTGCCGGCTACCTGCTACTCCATTACCGGGTCGCGGTGTAGACGTCATGTGTGAGGAATGTCCGACCCACCCGGCAGAATTGGGCCGTGTACCTGGTGCTCACACAGCGCGGCGACGAGGTCGTCGTCACCAGTGTGCCCGAAAGCGGCAACACGAGCGGCCCGGCATCGACGACTGGGCCGCATCCGGCGCGGGTCATCCGGCTCCACGACCTGCCCGGATACGTTTCAGAGCGCGAGCAGGCAGCTGCCGAGCCCTCGCGTTGGGTCTGGGACAGCACAGCCCGTTGGTACCCGCGGCTGCTCGCCGCCGGCGTGCGAGTCGAGCGATGCATCGATCTCGCTCTGAGCCGCACGATCCTGCGTGCCTCCGCGCTCACAGCGCATAGCGACTACGCCCGCGCACCAGATGATCCCGCCTGGAACACGCTGCTTGCCGACGTCGCACAGTCTCCAGTCGCCCCGACACCGGTCCACCTGACGCAGGCGCTGTTCGAGTTCGATCCGGTCCCGGCGGCGCCGGGCGCAGCATCCGAGCGCGATCCGGTGCGCGAACTTCGGGCACAGCAGCAGTCCGTGGCATCCTCACCAGACGCCAACCGCATCCGGTTGCTTCTTGCCGCCGAGTCCGCCGGCGCGCTTGTCGCCGCCGAGCTGAAGTTCGCCGGGCTGCCGTGGCGAACTGACGTGCACGACCGTCTTCTCACCGACTTGCTGGGCGAACGGGCTCCGCACGGATCCCGTCCCGCGAAGATGGAGGCGTTGGCGGCGCGGGTCCGCGATGGGCTGGGCGCTCCGGCACTCAATCCCGACTCGCAGGGCGAACTGTTGAAGGCGTTGCAACGCGCCGGCCTTCAGGTCACCTCGACTCGTGCGTGGGAGCTGCGCGAACTCGAGCATCCGGCCATTGCGCCGCTCCTCGAGTACAAGAAGCTCTCCCGCCTGCTGGCCGCGAACGGCTGGACCTGGATGGAGCAGTGGATCGCCGACGGCCGCTTCCACGCCGACTATGTGCCGGGCGGCGTCGTCACCGGGCGATGGGCGACGAATGGTGGGGGAGCGATGCAGCTGCCCAAGCAGATCCGCGGCGCCGTGGTGGCAGACCCGGGATGGAAGCTGGTTGTCGCGGATGCCGCTCAACTCGAACCGCGCGTGCTCGCCGGCCTCGCCGGTGACCTGGCGATGGCCGAGGCGGGTCGCGGCCGTGACCTGTACGACGGAATCGTCTCCAGCGGCGCCGTCGACACTCGCCCGCACGCCAAGGTCGCCATGCTCGGCGCGATGTACGGTGCGACGACCGGCGACAGCGCACGCCTCGTGCCCCGCCTCGCTCGCGCCTATCCCCGGGCGATCGCCCTCGTCGAGCGAGCCGCTCGGGAGGGGGAGCGCGGCGAGATCGTGACGAGCCGGCTGGGGCGCAGCTCGCCGCGCCCGGGGGCAGCGTGGCGGCAGTCCCAGGCCAAGGCCGCTGAACCGGATGCGACGGCCGCAGAGGAGCGCGCTGCACGAAGCCGCGCGCGCGATTGGGGCCGGTTCACCCGTAACTTCGTTGTGCAGGCATCGGCTGCGGAATGGGCCCTGTGCTGGATGGCCGACCTGCGTCGGCGACTCGCCGCGATCGAGGTCGACGGGGCAGCCGCGGGAAGGGCGGCCGTACCATTCGACCGCAGTCCGCACCTCGCGTTCTTTCTGCATGACGAGGTGATCGTGCATTCGCCCGCGGCGGTCGCTGCTGCCGTGGCAGACGAGGTTCGCGCCGCCGCATGCGCTGCCGGCAAACTGTTGTTCGGCGACTTCCCTGTGCAGTTCCCGCTCAGTGTCGCGATCGTCGACAGCTACGCCGAAGCGAAGTAGCCCTCACGGTGCCGCCTGTGCGACGGAGGTCAGACGCGGCAACCAGGTCGCGGCAATGATTCCGGATGCCAGATACAAGCATCCCTGCACCTGCAGCAAGGCAGTGAGCGGCACGGGTCCGTCCACGAGCCCTGCCGCGAGAATACCGACGGCCTGACCGACAGCGCTCAGCATCCCGATGGTTGCGAACACCGCGCCGCGTTGGCGAGCCGTCGACTCCTGTTGAAGCGTGCTGATCAGGCCGGTGGAGAAGATCACGCCGGGCGCGCCGACGAGCACGAACAGCACGACGTACGGCGCGATGCTCGTGGTCAGCAGCGGCAGATTCCACGTCACGAGCGAGACGGCTCCGAAGGTGAACAGGCTGATCGTCGTCAGAGTGCGCGCACTTCCCGAGCGCGTGAGGAAACCCAGTGCGACCCCGGCCCCGATCGCACCGATGGCCTGGATGCCGCGCAACAGACCGACGTCGGCATCCGAACCGTGGATGCCGTTCAGCACGAAGAGCACGAACAACACCAGGAACATGCCTTGGGCGATGCTCGAGACGAACACGACGGCGTACGCGCCCCACAGCCTGCGGATGCTCAGCGCCGCCAACAGGCCGTTGGGCGCGGCATCCATCGCGGCTCCGTCTGCGTGGGGTCCGACCACTGCGCCGATCGGCACCGACGCGATCAGGACGGCCGAGACGAAGTAGCTCAGGGCGTCAACGGCGACGACCAACTCGAGGTCGCCCAGCGCCAGGAGAACGCCGCCTGCCGGTCCGCCGACCAGGCGCCCGAGGTTCTGATTCAGTCCGACCAAGGCGTTGGCCGAGATCAACTGATCCGAAGCCACGAGATCCGGTAACAGTGCGTTCTTCGCGGGTTCGAACACCGTACCGAGCGCCGCTTGAGCAGCGATCACCGCATAGGCGATCGGCAACTGGGCAGCGGTGTGCACGACAAGCAGCGGCAGCAGCACCACGGCCTGACCCGCATTCACGGTCACCATCAGCCGGCGTCGATCGAACCGCCCCACGAGGCGTGCGGCGATCGGAGCGAGCAGCACGGCGGGCGCCAATTCGAGTAGGAACGCGATCGAGGTGCCGAGCGCCGACCCCGTGATGCGGTAAACCACGAGCGGGAGCGCGATGAACAGCAGCCAGTCTCCCGCATCGCTGACGAGACCCGCCGTCCAGAGCCGGCGGAATGCGGGAACCGTGAACGCCCCTGACATCGTCACTCGAATCGCTGACGCGGGAAGGCGAGCACCGACAGCGTCGCAACCGCAGCGCCATCCGGCGCGTCATCTCGCGTTGCTGCGATGTACGGGCGCGCGATCGCGTCGATCTGCTCGACGATGCGCTTTAGCTCATCGGGCGTCACCCGCAGCCCGTAGTTGGCGTGGGCGTCGACGTCACGCCACTCCTCGGGCAACCGGTCGCGCACGCGCAGATGCTCCCGTGCCAGTTGATAGTCGAGTTGAATGGATGCGCCGAGCACACGGGCGGCCCCGGATGCCTCAAGCGGCTCGCTCGGGTCGGGGTCGGTGCTGAATCCGGTGATGGTCGCCTGCCACGGTCGCTCTCGGCCGTCGGAGGAGTCGGCCGGTTCCACGAGCCCATGGCGGGCGAGCACTCGCAGGTGGTAGCTGGAATTCGAGGGAGTGTCTCCGACGGCACGCGCGCAGTCGGATGCCGTCGCCGGGCCGTCGGACATCAGGTAGCCCAGCAGATCCAGCCGCACGGGGTGGGCGAGCGCGTCGAGCACTGCCGGGTCATCGAGACGGGGACGGTTCTCCGCGCGTGTCATCACCGACTCCAGTCTGAAAGGGTGTTTCAGAGGTTACGCCGCCTGGCCTGGACCTTCAAGACGTTTTCAGAGTTTTTCGCCCGACACCGATGCGAGCGGCAATAAACAGCATGCGGAGTTGGTTGTGTGGGTCACAGGCACCGACGAGGATGGAAACATGGCCGATAGCGCAACAGACACCGCAACCGTGAACGATCCGGCGCAGCAACTCGCGCGCTACCACGAGCGAAGGGAACTCGCGGTGGTGCAGCCGAAGGGCAATCTGGCGCTGGTGAACACGCAGTGGATCACCGGAGACCCGGATGCGCCCGGTCAGCCGATCTGGGGCGTGCCTGGGCTATGGTCACCGCTTCCTGAGGGTCGATCGGGGCTGAAGGTCACCGCCGCGGCTGCCGACGGAATCCAGGTCGACGGGCGACTCGTCGACGGCGAGGCGATCGTGCGCGGCAAGGACGACGAGGACCCCGGCGATGTCGTGTTCAGCGACACCGTCAGCGGGTTCGTGATCGCCAGCGAGGAGGGCGACTACGCACTGCGTGTGTGGGACGCCGACTCCGAAGACATCCGCCAGTTCGGCTCGATCGACGCGTATCCCTACAATCCTGAATGGGTGATCCAGGCATCGTTCACTCCGATCGAGGGTGGAATGACCGTCGGCTTCGAACACCTCAAAGACGACGGCAAGACGCGTGACATGGTCGTGCCGGGGCAGATCACCTTCAGCAAGGGCGGGGTCGCCTACAACCTTGCCGCCTTCAAGGCGGGGCGGGCCCTGCAGCTCGTGTTCTCGGATGCGACGAGCGGCGACACGACTTACTCGGTCGGGCGGTTCCTGTTCGTGGCTCCCAATGCCGACGGCACGATCACGCTGGACTTCAACCGAGCGGTACTGCCGCCGTGCGCGTTCAGCTACAACTTCAACTGCCCGATGCCGCCGAAACAGAATCGGTTCTCGGTGCCGATCGAGGCGGGCGAGAAGCAGGTTCTGAAGAAAGACGGTACCCCGCTGCACGAGGTCTGATGCGGCTCCGCGACGTGGCCCCTTCGGTCGCCAGCGGACTCATTCGACAGCGTCGGCCGCGCGGCGCAGCAGCACGGTTCGTTCGCGTTCGTTGCGGGTGAGTTCTGCTGCGCGCAGGAACTCGGTCCTCGCTTCAAGGCGCCGGCCCAGTTTCTCGAGCAGATCGCCGCGCACCGAAGGCAGCAGGTGGTAGCCGTCGAGTCGCCCTGATGCCGTGAGCGCTTCGACGATCTCGAGTCCGGCCTCCGGTCCGTAGGCCATGGATATCGCGACGGCGCGGTTCAATTCGACCACCGGGGACTCGGTGAGCCGGGCTAGCGCCTCATACAGCGCTGCTATCTCGGCCCAGTCCGTCTGCTCGGGTGTCGCCGCTCGAGCATGACAGGCCGCGATCGCAGCCTGCAACGTGTAATTGCCGCGCGGCCGTTCCAAGGCGTCCGCCTTGCGCAGCTGCTCCAGACCATGTGCAATCAGCAGGCGGTCCCACCGTGAACGGTTCTGTTCGAGAAGCAGAATCGGCTCTCCGTTCGCTTTGGAGCGAGCCCCGACGCGCGATGCGTGAAGCTCCATCAGTGCAACCAGGCCGTGCGCCTCTGATTGATCGGGCACGAGTGTGGCAAGCACCCGGCCGAGCCGGATGGCCAGTTCGCACAGCTCCGGTCGCATCCAATCGTCACCTGCGGTGGCCGAGTAGCCTTCGTTGAACACGAGGTAGATGACTTCGTACACGTCGCCGAGACGCGAAGCGAACTCCACTCGTGCCGGCAGTTCGAACGGAACGTTCGCAGCTGTCAGCGTACGTTTCGCGCGCGTGATCCGTTGCCCCATGGTTGCCGAGGGAACGAGATACGCGCGCGCGATCTCATCCGTGCTCAGTCCGCACAGGATGCGCAGAGCGAGCGCCGCACGCGAGGTCGGCGCCAGCACCGGGTGACAGCAGATGAAGATGAGTCGGAGCAGGTCGTCGTCGATCTGCGGTTCGTCGAGCCGCTCCACGTCGTCGGGCGCCGGCGCCGGTTCGGTCGTCGTCGCGATCAGGGCGTATTTCTCGCCGAGCTTCTGGGAGCGTCGCCAGCCGTCGATCGCGCGACGCTTGCCCACTGCGGTCAGCCAGGCCGCCGGATTACGGGGGATGCCTTGCTCCGGCCACTTCGCAAGTGCCTCGAGCAGGGCGTCCTGGGCGAGATCCTCGGCAGCCGAGAGGTCGCCGACCATGCGGGCCAGGGTTGCGATGACCTTGGCCGCCTCGATGCGCCATACCGCGTCGATCGTGCGGCGGATCTCGGACGTTTCGTGGGGTCGGGCCATCTCAGGCGGTGCGTCCTTCGCCGTGTTCCTCGCGCCAGGCCGCTTCCTTCTGCACGTACTCGTTCGCGGTGTTGAACTCCTCGATCTCGAACACCCGCCGGATCTCGACCTGCCCGGTACGCAGGGGAGCGCGGCGAGCCCATTCGATCGCCTCGTCGCGCGAGGCGACCTGCAGAATCCAGAAGCCCGCGATCAGCTCCTTCGTCTCAGCGAACGGCCCATCGGTGACCTCGCGATCTTCGCCGTCGTATGAGATGCGTGCCCCGGTCGCGCTCTGTTCGAGCCCCTCGCCTGCGAGCAGCACGCCGGCCTTGATGAGTTCCTCGTTGAAGGCTCCCATCTCATCCAGCGCGGCATCGTCGGGAAGCCCTCCGCCCTCCGAGTCGTCGTTCGCCTTCAAAATGAGCATGTACTTCATGGTTCGTCTCCTCGATGTGTGACGCGCGTGTGCAGTGTGGCGCGATGCAGTGCGGCTACATAGACGTCGAACGGTACCCTGCGATTTCGACAGCCGGTTGCAAACCTATCGACCGGGATGCCGCTCCTCTAGGCATCGACAGGCACCAACGTCACGTCGTGCAGCACCCCGTCGTCGATGACCCCGGTCATGAACGTGGCCACGGGCTGCCGCCTTCGGTCCGTAGGCGAGCCCGGGTTGAGCAATCGCATCCCGTCGCGCGTAACCGAGTCCCACGGAATATGGCTGTGGCCGAAGACCAGCACGTCGGCGTCGCCGAAGGCGGCATCCATCCGCTGCTCCCTGCCCGCGGCCGCACCCGTTTCATGAACCACCGCGATTCGCACCCCGTCGACCACGGCCCGCGTGAGCTCGGGCAGGCGGGAGCGCAGATCCTCCCCGTCGTTGTTGCCGTATACGGCGATCAGTTCCCGTGACCGTGCCTGCACCGCATCCAGCGTTGCGGCATCCACCCAGTCCCCGGCGTGGATCACCAGGTCGGCATCGTCGATCGCTCGCCAGAGGATGGCGGGAAGGTCCCGGGCGCGCGTGGGAATGTGCGTGTCTGACAACAGCACGAGCTTCACTCCCACTCCGTTCCTAGTCGATGAAGATACGAGGCTCTGAGCGACGTCGTCGCCCCGGAACGAACCAAACGATACCTCCGATTCTCAGCCGCAGCACCACTGCAGGGCCACGATCTGCAGCCGGCGTGGGCTGGGCGTGACCATCGAGCCGGGCAATGTCAATGCAATCGCCTCGATCAGGCCGACCATTGAGCCCAGCACGGGTCCCGACCGTCGTCATCGCGACGCCGTCCGGGCGCAACTCGCCCGCCGGTGCCTGGCCTTCGGTTCTCATCGCGTAACCGCCGTTCCCGCCTCTGCGACCGCCGCCTTCACGGGCCGACCCCGCTTGGGTGCGTCAGTCGCGAGCGGCAGCGCACCGTGCACCCCGTCGGCCGCGGCGCGCTGCAGCGTGCCCTCGATATCATCCAACCAGCGCACCTCGGCCTCAGCCGTGAAGATCAGCGAGTCGAGCACGAGCAGCCCGGCGAGGTCCTCGGCGCGGCAGGGATGCTCGGCCGTCCGTTTCGCGCGGGTCAGATCCTGGAGTCCTCGCAGACTGGCCGCGCGCTGCACCTGCACCACCTCGGCAATGTCGATTCCGGGAAGCGTCGCAGCAACAGCGAGCTTGATCGCGAGCTCGTCTCGCGCAGGGCTCGGGCCACGCGAGACAGGCGAACCGAGCCACTCCGCGACTTCTGCCCGACCGGCACTCGTGATGGCGTAGTACACGTGACCCTGCTCGTCGGTGTCGGCCTTCGCCACGAGTCCGTCGCGTTCCAGGCGGTCGAGCGTGTTGTAGATCTGGCCGACGTTCAGCGGCCAGGTCGAACCGGTGCGACGGTCGAACTCGGTGCGCAGTTGATAGCCATAGCACGGCCCCTGGTCCAGGATGGCAAGCAGGCTCTGGCGAACGGACATGGCGCTCCCAACTCGAAAAGCAATACCGCGTAACTATCTACGGAGTATTGATATACCGAGAACAGGCTTCTTGTCAGCGCGGCACGCCGACAGTCGCCACGCAGGAGACAGGAGCGGATTCGGCCACTCTCGGCAGGCCGAACCACATCCTTGTCATTCCGTGCGTCTCTAGGGCATAATGCAGAAAGCGGCTGGTCCGCCACAACTTCACACGGTGTCGCGAAGTGTTCGTTTGGCGTAGGGGAAGACGTCCAATCGAACGGAGGAAATGATGTCGGCACCGACAGCTCGAGGGGTGCTCTACGTGCATTCCTCTCCGCGCGCGCTGTGCCCGCATGTCGAGTGGGCCGCAGGGCGCGCGATCGGGCGCGCGGTCAATTTCGACTGGGCACCCCAGCCCGTGTTGCCCGGCTCTTTGCGCACCGAATACTACTGGGAAGGCGCACGCGGTACAGGGGCGATCATGGCCTCCGCGCTGCGCGGCTGGAACCACCTGCGGTTCGAGGTCACCGAGGATGCCGGCCTCGGCACAGACGGGGCCCGCTGGCTTCACACGCCCGAGTTGGGCATCTTCTACGCCCAGACCGACACAGCGGGGAATCTGGTGGTTCCCGAGGACCGGCTGCGTTACGCCATGGAATTGGCGGGCTCCAATGCGCTGGAACTTCAGCGCGAGTTGCGGCTCGCACTCGGGCAATCGTGGGACGACGAGCTTGAGCCGTTCCGGCATGCCAGTGACGACAACCGAGTGGTGTGGTTGCACCAGGTCGGGTAGACGTCCGGATGCGGCCCAGCGGCGCCATGCGCGGGAGTTGGAGGGGTCGGCCGAAGATCGGCCGACGTACCCGGAATCCGTGAAGACGAAGCGGCCGCAACCGGTCCAACCGAAAAAGCGAAGAGCCCCGCCGGATGGCTTCCCGGTGGGGCTCTTCGCTGTGTGGATCGTTTGCGTGCGCGCGATCGGGGTGCTAGCTCGCCGTGCGGAAGGCGACGACGGCGTTGTGGCCGCCGAAACCGAACGAGTTGCTGATCGCCAGCAGGTCGCCCGGCGGCAACTCCCGCGGTGAGGTCACGATGTCGAGTTGGATCTCGGGATCCTGTTCGGTGAGATTGATCGTCGGGGGCGCGGTGCGCTCGTGCAGGGCGAGGATGGTGAACATCGCCTCGAGTGCACCGGTTCCACCGAGCAGGTGCCCGGTGGAGGCCTTCGTCGCGGTCACCGCGATGCTGTCGAGATGATCGCCGAAGGTGCGGCGCAACGCGTTGTACTCCGCGATGTCGCCGACCGGAGTGCTGGTGGCGTGCGCGTTGACGTGCACGACGTCGCGCAGCGAACCGCCCGCCTGCTCGACCGCCCCGACCATCGCGCGGGCAGCGGCGCCGCCCTCCGGGTCGTTCGCCGTGATGTGGTACGAGTCGCTCGTCACGGCGCCGCCGGCAACCTCGGCGTAGATTTTCGCGCCGCGCGCCTTGGCGTGCTCTTCGGTCTCCAGGACGAGCGCCGCCGCGCCTTCGCCCATGACGAAGCCGTCGCGACTGACGTCGTAGGGGCGGGATGCTGTTTCTGGCGAGTCGTTGCGCTTCGACAAGGCCTGCATGTTGGCGAAGGCGGCGACGGTGATGGGGTGCACGGCAGACTCGCCGCCGCCTGCGATGACGATGTCGGCGAGGCCCGCCTGTAAGTGATCGTAGGCGTTCGCGAGGGATTCGGTGCTGGAGGCGCAGGCCGAGACCACGGTGCGTGCTCCGCCGCGCACGCCGAGAGCCATTTCGATCGCCGCAGCCGCGCCGTTCGGCATCAGCATCGGCACGGTCATGGGCAGAACGCGGCGCGGGCCGCGCTCGCGCAGCGTGTCCCAGGCATCCAGCAGCGTCCAGACGCCGCCGATGCCGGTGGCCCAATCGACGAGAAGGCGCTCGGGCTCCACTTCGGGACTGCCGGCGTCCGCCCACGCCTCACGGGCCGCGATCAGCGAGAACTGGCTCACCGGGTCGAGACGCCTCAGCTCGACGCGATCGAGCACTTCACCCGGACGCACCTTCGCCTCGGCGGCGAAATGCACGGGCAGGCCGTACTTCTCCACCCACTCGTGTTCGAGCGTGTGCGTTCCGGACTCGCCCGCCAGCAACGCTCGCCACGAGTCTTGGGCGGTTCCGCCCAGGGGGCTCGTTGCACCGATTCCGGTGACGACGATCTTCTTGGTCATTTCGCGCTTTCGTGTCGTTGCGATTGGTGCCCAGGGCTTCCCGGCATCCGCTTAGCGTGGACGCCGACGGATGCCGGGAAACCATGGTGGGCCGGTGCGCCGACGGGCGAACCGGCCGGCGACTAACCCTGAGCCTTGACGATGAAGTCGACGGCGTCACCGACGGTCTTCAGGTTCTTGACCTCTTCGTCGGGGATCTTGACGTCGAACTTGTCCTCGGCGTTGACAACGATCGTCATCATCGAGATCGAATCGATGTCGAGGTCGTCGGTGAAGGACTTGTCCAGCTCGACGGTGTCGGTCGCGATGCCGGTCTCGTCGTTGATCAGCTCGGCCAGGCCGGCGAGGACTTCTTCGTTGGACAATGCCATGGTTCTTCTCCTTGGGTTCTTTCGGTGAGGCGGAAACAGTCTAGTGAACGGTCGGGGGACGATCAGGGCAGCACGACGACCTGGGCCCCGAACACGAGCCCGGCGCCGAAGCCGATCTGCAACGCGAGCCCGCCGGAGAGCTCCGGATGCTCCTGCAGCAGCCGGTGCGCCGCGAGCGGGATCGAGGCGGCGGACGTGTTGCCCGTGGTCTCGATGTCTCGGGCTATTGCGACGTTCGGCGGCAGTTTGAGCTGCTTGGCGAATTCGTCGATGATGCGCATGTTCGCCTGATGCGGGATGAACGCGGCGAGGTCGTCGGCGGTGATCCCGGCGACGTCGAGGGCCCTCTTGGCGACCTTGGCCATGTCCCAGACGGCCCAGCGGAACACGGTCTGACCCTCCTGCCGCAATGTGGGCCATGCGGCCTCGCCGTCGCGGTACTCGGTGAGCGTCCCATCCATGCCCACGGCGTCGGCTTTGGAACCGTCGGAACCCCAGACGGTCGGGGCGATGCCCGGTGTCTCGCTCGGGCCGATCACGGCGGCGCCGGCGCCGTCGCCGAGCAGGAATGAGATCGAGCGATCCGCGGGATCCACGATGTCGCTGAGCTTCTCGGCTCCGATCACCAGTGCGTATTGTGCAGCGCCGGCGCGGATCAACGCGTCGGCCTGCGCCACCGCGTACGCGTAGCCGGCACAGGCAGCGTTCATGTCGTACGCCGCGGCAGGGTTGGCGCCGACCCGATCGGCGACGACCGCGGACATCGAGGGCGTCTGCCGGGAGTTGCTGATCGTGGCGATGATCACCAGGTCGATCTGCTCCGGGGGAACACCGGACGCCTGAATCGCCTCACGGGCGGCGTCGGTGGCGAGGTCGACGGCGAGCAGGTCGTGCGACGCACGAGTACGGGTGATGATGCCGGTGCGCTGGCGGATCCATTCGTCCGACGAGTTGATCGGACCGATCAGGTCGTCGTTCGGAACGTTGAGGTCGCCGCGGGCTGCACCGAGGGCGAGGATGCGCGTGTATCGCGGTCCGGATGCCTGGATGAGTTCGGTCATGGTGAGGCCTCTTCTCACGCTGCTCGAGCGATCAGCTCGAGCGCAGCGGACAGGTCATCGGGAGTCCGCACGCCCACCGTCGGTACGGACTTGAGGCCGCGCTTCGCCAGACCGACCAATGCGCCCGCCGGAGCGAGTTCGATCAGACCGGTGACTCCGGACTCGGTGAACGATTCCATGCAAAGGTCCCAGCGCACCGGTGAGGCCACTTGGCCCACCAGAAGCTGCAGGAACAGCGCGCCATCGGTGACGCGCGAACCATCCCGATTCGTCCAGAGCGGGATCGTCGGGTCGGTCGCGACGAAGGCGGAAGCCTGCGTTTGCAGGTGCTCGCGCGCCGGTTCCATGTAGCGGGTGTGGAACGCGCCGGCGACCTGAAGCGGAACGACGCGCGTGCCGCGCAACGGCTGCTCGGCAAGACGGGCGAGCTCCTCCAGGGTTCCGGCGACCACGATCTGGCCGCCGCCGTTGTAGTTGGCGGGTTCCAAGCCGAACTCTCGCACGTGAGCAACGACCTCTTCGGGGTCTCCACCGAGCACCGCGCTCATGCCGGTCGGAACGGCCGCGGCCGCCTGTGCCATCGCGTTGGCTCGTTCGGCCACGAACGCCATCCCGTCGCTTGCGCTGAGCACCTCTGCGCCGACTGCCGCCGTGATCTCGCCGACCGAGTGGCCGGCGATGCCATCGAACGACGCACCTGCCTCACGCAGAGCGGTCAGGGTGACCAAGCCGGCCGCTACGATCAGCGGCTGCGCTACCGCGGTGTCGCGGATCGTGTCGGCGTCGGAAGTCGTGCCGTGCTCGACGAGGTCGATTCCGGCGGCCTGCGAGCACGACTCGACGAGCTCACGATAGGCGGGTTCGGCCAGCCACGGCTCGAGGAACCCTGGGGTTTGCGAGCCCTGACCTGGGCATACGACGACAATCACCGTACCAGTCTGCCAATCTCCCCCGGAGGGGCTGTGTCGAGATCCGACCAACTATCGGCGGATCGTTTGTCTGTGTCGCACACGTGAGACGCGGCCGTGCACTGCTGGATGAGTCTCATGGACGCCTTTTCAGCGTTCCGTCGGGTTCGTTGATCGAGCCGACGATCAGCGCGGACTGCAACACGAGCGCCTCGCGCGCCCCCGTCGCATCCCAGCCGATCACATCCGAGACCCGCTTCAGCCTGTACCGCACGGTGTTCGGGTGCACGAACAGCTCGCGTGCCGTCGCCTCCAAGGACCGTCCGTTGTCGAGATAGCACCAGAGCGTCGTGAGTAACTCGGTGGAGTGCGCCTGCAGAGGCCGGTAGATGCGCTGCACGAGCGTCGCCCGGGCGAGCGCGTCGCCGGCGAAGGCGCGCTCCGGCAGCAGGTCGTCGGCATGCACAGGACGCGGGCAATTGCGCCAGGCCCGCGCCACCGCGAAGCCAGCGAGTGCGGCCTTGGCGCTCCTGGATGCGTCGACGAGCGTGGGCACTTCCGGTCCGAGCACGAGGTAACCCGCACCGAAGCCCTGTTCGAGTTGCTCGGCGATCTCCATGAAGCCCACGAGCGGGGTTGCGCCGATGGCGTCGTCGCGGTCGTCGGTGCTGGGCCTGGCCCGGCCGATCACGAGCACCAGACGCGAGCCTTGCACGCCGATCAGCACGTCTGCCGACATGTGACGGGCGGTGCGGCGCAACTGGTCCACATCGAGCATCGGCGGGGCGGTGCCGACGAGCACGCTGACCTCGCCGTGACCGTGCCAGCCGAGCGCTGCGATACGGCTGGGCAGTTGATCGTCGTACTCGCCGGTCAGGATCGAGTCCACGACGAGCGCCTCGAGCCGGGCATCCCACAGACCCCGGGCCTCGGCGGCTCGAGCGTAGACGTCGGCGGCGGCGAAGGCGATGTCGCGCGAGTACAGCAGGATCGCCTCACGAAGCGGTTCGCCCCCGTCTTTGATGCGCTCTTCCACGACCTCGACCGTCACGCGGATCAGCTGAAGGGTCTGTTGCAGGCTCACCGAACGCAGCAGCTCGCGAGGGGCGGCACCGAACACGTCTGCAGCGATCCACGGGGTCGATCGCGGGTCGTCGAACCAGGAGATGAACGAGGTGATGCCCGCCTGGGCGACGAGGCCGACCGCCGACCGGCGGCCTGGCGGCATCTCGCCGTACCACGGCAGGGTGTCTTCGAGCCGTTTCAAGGTGGCCGTCGCCAACTCGCCGGAGATCGTGCGCAACCAGGCGAGCGTCTGCTCCTTCGTCTTGGGCACCGTGCGGGCCACCGCGATCAGCTCTCGCCGCCGGCCGCTCCGGTCGATCCGGCCGTGACGTCGTGCAGACGGTACTTCTCGATCGCGCGAGCGGCAAGCGAGGGGTCGACCTGACCGCGTCCGGCGAGCAGTTCGAGGGTGCGCACCACCATCGATGGGCTGTCGATCGTGAAATACCGGCGAGCCGCCGCACGGGTGTCCGAGAAGCCGAAGTCGTCTGCGCCCAACGTCGCGAACTCACCGGGCACGAACTGCCGGATCTGATCCGGCACCGCGTGCATGTAATCGGTCACGGCCACGAATGGGCCTTCGGCGTCGTTCAACTTCGTCGTCAAGTAGGCGACCCGGGGTTCAGCATCCGGGTTGAGGAAGTTGTGCTGCTCGGCCGCGAGCCCGTCGCGACGCAGCTCTGACCAGCTGGTGACCGACCAGACATCCGCGGCGACGCCCCAGTCCTGCGCGAGCAGTTGCTGGGCTTCGAGCGCCCAGGGCACCGAGACTCCGGATGCCATCAGCTGGGCTCGCGGGCCTTGGATCTGCGCGCCGCGCAGCCGGTAGATGCCCCGCACGACGCCCTCGACATCGAGGTTCTCCGGTTCAGCGGGCTGCACGATGGGCTCGTTGTAGACCGTCAGGTAGTACATGACGTTCGGATCCGGGTGATTGCCCCCGTACATGCGCTCGAGCCCGCTGCGCACGATGTGCCCGATCTCGTAGCCGTACGCCGGGTCGTATGCAACGACGGCGGGGTTGGTCGAGGCGAGCAGAGGGGAATGGCCGTCGGCGTGCTGCAGTCCTTCGCCGGTGAGCGTCGTGCGCCCCGCGGTGGCTCCGACGATGAAGCCGCGCGCCATCTGGTCGCCCGCCGCCCACATGGCGTCGCCGGTGCGCTGAAAGCCGAACATCGAGTAGAACACGTAGATCGGGATCAGCGGCTCGCCGTGCGTGGCATACGAGGTGCCCACGTTCGTGAATGCGGCCATCGCGCCGGCCTCGTTGATGCCGACATGGATGATCTGCCCCTGCGGGCTCTCCTTGTAAGCCAGCAGCAGTTCCCGATCGACCGAGGTGTACTGCTGCCCGTTCGGGTTGTAGATCTTCGCGTTGGGGAAGAACGCATCCATACCGAAGGTGCGCGCTTCGTCGGGGATCACCGGCACGATGCGGTGGCCGAAGTCCTTCGACCGCAGCAGGTCTTTCAGCAGGCGTACGAACGCCATCGTCGTGGCGATCTCCTGGGTTCCCGAGCCCTTCTTCGCGATCGCGTACGCGGAGTCGTCGGGCAGCGGGATCTGCGTGTACTTCGACCGGCGCTCCGGAAGGTAGCCGCCCAGCGCACGCCGTCGCTCCTGCAGGTACTGGATGGTCGGGTCGTCCTGTCCCGGGTGATAGTACGGCGGCAGGTAAGGGTTCTCCTCGAGCTGGGCGTCCGTGATCGGGATGTGCATGCTGTCGCGGAACGTCTTCAGGTCGTCGAGAGTCATCTTCTTCATCTGGTGCGTCGCGTTGCGCCCCTCGAAGTGCGGGCCGAGACCGTATCCCTTGATGGTCTTGGCGATGATGACCGTGGGCTGACCCTTGTGCTCGGATGCCGCCTTGAACGCCGCGTACACCTTGCGGTAGTCGTGGCCGCCGCGCTTGAGCAGCCAGAGCTGCTCGTCGGTGTAGTCCCTGACGAGTTCGAGCGCGCGAGGGTCACGGCCGAAGAAATTCTCGCGAACGTACGCGCCGTTCTCGGCCTTGTAGGTCTGGTAGTCGCCGTCAGGGGTGACGTTCATCAGGTTGACGAGCGCACCCTCGGTGTCGCGGGAGAGCAGGTCGTCCCATTCGCGACCCCAGATGACCTTGATCACATTCCAGCCCGCGCCGCGGAAGAAGCTCTCCAGCTCCTGAATGATCTTGCCGTTGCCGCGCACCGGTCCGTCGAGACGTTGCAGGTTGGCGTTGATCACGAAGGTGAGGTTGTCCAGACCCTCGTTGGCAGCGACCTGCAACTGACCGCGGCTTTCGACCTCGTCCATCTCGCCGTCGCCCAGGAACGCCCAGACATGCCGGTCACCGGCGTCCGCGATGCCTCGGTTGGTCAAGTACTTGTTGAGCTGGGCCTGATAGATGGCGTTGATCGGTCCCAGACCCATTGACACGGTCGGGAACTCCCAGAAGTCCGGCATCAGGCGTGGGTGCGGGTAGCTGGAAAGGCCGTTCGGGGCGTGCGACTTCTCCTGGCGGAAACCGTCGAGCTGGTCGGCGCTCAGGCGCCCCTCGAGGAATGCACGGGCATACGGGCCGGGGGAGGCGTGCCCCTGGATGAAGATCTGGTCGGCCCCGCCGGGATGGTCGTGACCGCGGAAGAAATGGTTGAATCCGACCTCGTACAGGGCTGCGCTGGACGCGTAGGTGGAGATGTGACCGCCGACGGCGATGCCCGGCCGCTGAGCCCGGTGCACCAGAACCGCCGCATTCCAGCGGATCCAGGCGCGGTAGCGGCGTTCGATCTCTTCGTCGCCGGGGAATTCGGGTTCGTTCTCGGGAGAGATGGTGTTGATGTAGTCGGTAGTCGGCACCATCGGCACGCCGAGCTGCAGCTCCTTCGACCGTTTCAGCAGACTGAGCATGATCCCCCGGGCCCGCTCGCGCCCGTGCTGGGCGACCAGCTGATCGAGCGACTCCTGCCACTCGGCAGTCTCGTCCGGGTCGGTGTCGACGTAGTTCACCGAGTACGGATCCTGGTCGTTGACGGTCACCGCGACCTCTTTCTTGTGCGGGGTGGCTCCTGAGACGGATGCGGCTTTGTCGGGTTCCGACAGCGCGCCAGAGTCAGCCTAGCCATTACGGCAGGGGCGCGTACGCCATCTTTGCGGCCCCGGGGCTAGGCTGTGTGACCGTGCGGCCGGGCAGCGCGCCCGGTGCGGGAGGAAGTGGACGGACGATGGCTCTGGAGAATGACACGCGGGCACCGGACTTCGAACTGCCGAATCAGTTCGGCGAACCGATCAGGCTGAGCTCCTTCCGCGGGCGCAGCGCTGTGGCCCTGGTGTTCTTCCCGTTGGCGTTCTCCGGTACCTGCACAGGTGAGTTGTGCGAACTGCGTGATCACCTGGCGCTCTTCGAGGCGCACGATGTTGAATTGCTCGGCATCTCGGTGGACTCGAAGTACGCGTTGCGCGCTTGGGCGGACCAGGAGGGCTATTCGTTCTCGTTGCTCGCCGACTTCTGGCCGCACGGCCAGGTCGCCAAGGAGTTCGGCGTGTTCCTGGGCGACAAGGGATTCGCCAACCGCGCGACCTTCGTGATCGACATCGACGGCGTCATCCGGGCGAGCTTCATCACCGCCCCCGGCGAGGCCCGTTCCCTCGAGGCGTATCAGGCCGCCCTAGAGGAGCTTCGCGCCGCCTGACGCACGCCGAGTCAGCGATCCGGCACGGGCGCAGTGCACGGGTTCCCAACTGTGCGCGGGTGACGACCGGGCGCGGCGCCGTTACGATAATGGGACGGCATGTGCCGTTCAGGGCCTTTAGCTCAGCTGGTAGAGCGCCACGTTTACACCGTGGATGTCGTCGGTTCGATCCCGGCAGGGCCCACCAGGAACCGTCCCGACCGAAGGTTATTTCTGATCGGGCTGTTCCACTCCTACGCGGTTCCGCGGCCGTCGGTATCGTCGGGACGATCTGCGACCGATCCCGCCTGCCGTTCGTCGACTCGTCGCCCGTCGCGATCGGTCCTGACGTCCGGATCCACCCCATCGGCCCTGGCCAGCTTCTCGTCGACGGCGGCGCGTGCGTCCCCGGCCTCGGCCGCGTGGGCATCGGCATCACGGCGACGCCGCTCGGCCTCGACCTCCGCCTGCTTGGCGTCCGCTGCAGCACGGGTCGCCTGGGCGTCTCGCTCTCGCGCGGCGAGACTGTCATCCCGCGCGGCCTCCCTGAGTTCCTCTGCGCGACGCCGATCGTGCTCCTGCTTCCTACGCCGGCCTACGGTCAGGGTGATGATGACGACCACCACGATCACTACGATCACCACGATCAGGACGATCCACCCGGTAGTGTTCATGGCCCGTGATGCTACGCGCGCCCATCGCTGCGATGCCAGGGGTTGACGAACAGCCCACCCCGTGGAGCGCCACCCTCGCGCCTTGCGATGTTGGTGGCCACGGCCTGGACGATCATCGCGGAATGGCGACCTTCGCCACCCTCAGCGGACAGGCGGGTGTCAATGTTCTACTGATGTTGGGCGCGTGCGGAGGCTTGGTCGGCGCTGCCTTTCTCACGCTGTTGGGGAGGATCTCGACCGAATGGGCGATGGCGGGACCGTTCACCTTCGCCCGAGGCGCCCGGTGATGGCGGGCCCCTACCGTTATGTGCGAAACCCGATCGCGGTGTCCGGCATCCTGCCGGGGTCGTGATCGGCATGGTGGCCGGATCCTGGCTCGTGATCGTCTATTCCGTGGGGCATCCCGTTCTCAGGAGCATCCAGAGCTGGGATAAGACACCCCGTTCTAAGGAGCATCTAGAACTGGGATACGAGCCGCTTGTCACGCGCACCGATCGTGCGCGTCCGCCGAGTTATTCGACGAATTGCTGCGCCCTCCCCACGATGCCGCACTGATTCGCCCGGATAGCATCGGGGGAGCGGAACGGCGATGCGTCCGCCCGGCACGGAGGACATCCGGTGGAACGAGACGAAACAGCCGTTCGGCGCATGCACGCTGTCACGGCCGAGACCGCGGGCCTCGTCGATCTGGTGCTCGACTACTCGCGGCAGCGCATCCTGAGCGCCGATACCCCGCTCGACAAGCCGATGTCAGAGGCGCAACTGCGCTCCCTGGCGGGCGGGTCGATCGTCGACGCCGGCATCGGCGCTCGGCGCGCGCTCGAGTTGTTCGCCGACGTGCTCGCTCCGGCATGCATCACCACCGATCACCCGCTGTATCTGTCTTTCATCCCCACCGCACCCACGAAGGCCGCAACCGCTTTCGATCTCGTCGTATCGGCATCCGCGGTGTACGGCGGATCGTGGCTCGAGGGCGCGGGCGCCGTGTTCGCGGAGAACGAGGTGCTGTCGTGGCTGGCCGGGGAGTTCGGTCTGCCGCACACCGCCGGCGGAGTGTTCGTGCAAGGCGGCACGCTCGGCAATCTCTCGGCACTCGTCACGGCGCGGGAGCACGCCAGGGCATCGGTCGTCGCAGCCCGCGCGGAACCGCCGAGCAGATGGAAAGTCGTGTGCAGCGCCGAGGCCCACTCCTCGATCGCCTCGGCGGCGCGAGTGATGGATGTGGATGTCGTCGCGGTTGCGCCCGCGCCGAACGGGATGCTGGACGGCACAGCGGTACGCAAAGCTTTGGATGAGCACGGCAGGTCGGTGTTCGCCGTCGTTGCCACGGCAGGGTCGACGAACTTCGGAATCGTGGACGACGTCGCGTCGATCGCGGCACTCAAGTGGGAGCACGAGTTCTGGCTGCACGTGGACGGCGCATACGGCCTGGCCGGCATGCTCTCGCCGCTGGCGCGTCATCGTTTCGCCGGTGTCGAGTTCGCCGACTCGGTCATCGTCGATCCACACAAGTGGTTGTTCGCCCCGTTCGACGCCTGCGCACTGATCTATCGCGATCCTGAGGCGGGCAGACTGGCTCACACCCAGCACGCGGACTATCTCGACACCCTTACCGAGACCTCCGAGTGGAGCCCGTCGGACTATGCTGCGCATCTGACCCGTCGCGCCCGGGGGCTGCCGCTCTGGTTCTCGTTGGCGACCTACGGCATTGCGGCGTATCGAGCTGCGATCACCACGTCGATCGAGTTGGCTCACCGGGTCGCGGCCGAGATCGAATCGCGCGATGGGCTGCGCCTGGTGCGGTCGCCGCAACTGTCCGTCGTGGTCTTCGAACGGGACGGCTGGACGAGAGCCGACTATTCCGCGTGGTCCGCTCGGCTGCTCGCCGAGCAACGCGCGTTCGTCACGCCGAGTTCGCATCAAGGTCGACCGAACACCCGCTTCGCCATTCTCAACCCCCGCACCACCTTCGAACAGCTCACCGGCATCCTGGACACCATGGCCTGAGCACGACCGCCAGAGCAACCGAACGTGATTGTTCGTGCGCACTGAACCCTGACAGTGGAGTCCGTCGCCGCCGGTCCGGCCGCTCCGTCAGGAAGAATGGACGGTTGACACACGACGCGCTCATCGGCGCGCCGAGACGGAAAGGCGTTCATGGTTCCCGAGTCGTCCCCCGACCCACGCGCTGAAGGGCGCGACGGGCCGGAGATCCGGAGGTGGCGCCGCTACCTCGCCGACGAACGAGCCGAGGGAGCGGTGTACCGTCAGCTCGCCGAACGACGTAGCGGCGAAGAGCGGGGCATCCTTCTCGGCCTCGCGGACGCCGAGAAGCGTCACGAACAGCACTGGCTGGATCTGCTCGGCGAGAACGCGGGCAAGCCGTTACGTCCGGGAACGCGAACGCGCATGCTCGGCCTGCTCGCCCGGCGCTTCGGCTTCGTGTTCGTGCTCGCGCTGGCCCAGCGCGCGGAAGGGCGATCGCCCTACGCGGATGACCCGGACGCCACCAGCGGCATGGCAGCCGACGAGCAGGTGCACGCCGAGGTCGTGCGGTCCCTCGCGGAACGCGGTCGACGACGGCTTTCCGGTTCGTTTCGGGCCGCGGTGTTCGGGGCGAACGACGGTCTGGTCAGTAACCTGTCTTTGATTCTGGGGGTCGGGGCCAGCGGCGTCGCGCCGTCGGTGATCCTGCTCACGGGAATCGCCGGGTTGCTCGCCGGCGCGCTGTCGATGGGTGCGGGGGAGTACGTGTCGGTTCGCTCGCAACGGGAGCTTCTCGAAGCGTCTCTGCCGAACCCCTCGATGGGCGGCGTGCTGCCGCACTTGGATGTGAACGCCAACGAACTCGCCCTGTTGTACCGGGCGAGGGGGATGCCCGAAGAGGAGGCCGCGGCACACGCGGCCGAAGTTCTACTCGGCAGCGCACCGCAGACGCGCCCGACCCGGATCGACGGGCATGAGGCGGTCGGCACGGGATGGGGCGCCGCCATCGCCAGCTTCTGCTTCTTCGCGTCAGGGGCGATCATCCCGATTCTGCCGTACGCGTTCGGGCTCGCCGGTTGGGTAGCGGTCGCCGTCGCGGCGGCGCTGGTCGGGGTAGCTCTGTTGGGCACGGGCGCAGTGGTCGGCCTGATCTCCGGCGCTTCGCCGCTACGGAGGGCGCTGCGCCAGTTGCTGATCGGGTTCGGCGCCGCCGCCGTCACCTATCTGCTTGGGTTGGCATTCGGCACAGCCATGCACTAGTGCTTCGCGGGCGTACTGCGATCTCTTGCGGGTACTCAGGGAGCGGAGCGACCCAACGCCACCCCGCGCACGGTGAAGAACGGCATCGGGTCGATGGGACTGCCGTCCACCCGCACTTCGATGTGCAGATGGCATCCCGTCGACTCTCCGGTGTCGCCCACCCGCGCGATCGGCTCGCCGCTTGTGAGGTGGTCGCCGAGCCTCACCAGCGTTCCGCCGTCGACGATATGCGCGTACACCGTCTGCACTCCGTGACCATGATCGATGACGACCCAATTGCCGTAGCCGCCGTTCGGTCCAGTCGACGACACCACTCCGGCGGCCGCGGCCACGATCGTCGTTCCGCACGCCGCGCCGATGTCGACACCAGGATGGAACAGTGGGGTGTCGGCCGGCCGAGACGGGCGGGGGCCGAACACGTCGGTGATCGGTCCCACGACCGGATCGGTCCAAGCGGTGCCGCGAAGTACTCCGGTGTCGGAGTACGAGGCCGAGGCGCCGAAGGCGGCACCGGATCGCAGTGCCGCCGCCGCAGCGCGGGCGCCGGCCTGGCCGCCGTCGAGCGTTCGTCGCGCGGACGCCACCTTGCTCTGCGCGGCAGCCAGTGGCACGGCGTCAAGTGCTCGCCGAGCGCGCCCTGCTTCTGCGCCGAACTCCGCCGCGACCCGGGCATCCTTCTCCGCTTGCGACGCGACATCGGGGGCCGGCCGGTTCAGACGGTTCAAACGGTCCAGCGAGCCCAGTCGTTGCAGCAGGTTGCCGCTGCCTTCGAAAGCACTCAAGGCGCCGCCCTGTTCGGCGCTGGTGCGCAACGCGAGCACCAATTGGGCGGCCGACGCCCGGGCGGTCGCCCTCGCGTCGGCGGCCCGCTGCTCGGATGCCTCGGCTACGAACTGCGCCTGCTGATACTGCGTTTGCGTCGTCAGTAGCGCAGCTTGAGCAATCGCGAGTTGCGACCGCGCGTCCGCGAGGTGCGAGGTCGCCGTCCGGAACCGGCGAAGCAGACTGTCGACCGCGTCGCGGGTCGCTGGCGAGCCGGCATCGACCTCGTATGAAGTGGGGGCTCCGACCGTGACGTGTCGGGGGGTCTGTGCGCGGTGCGCCGCGGTGGACTTCGGGATGGCGGTGTGCGCAGGGGTCGGCACCGGCGCGGGAGTGACGGGCGGAATGGGCGCGACGGTGGGGGTCGGCTCAGGCGTCGGAGTGTTGGTCGGGGTCGGCGCCGGCGTCACCGACGGGATCGGGGTGGGCGTG
>DATMTS010000095.1:0-26196 GCA_035564555.1 Humibacter sp. | reverse complement strand
CTGCGCCCTTCGCCCGCACCGAAGGAGTGGTCGTCCCGTCGCAGGATTCTCACCTCGGGTGGGTGATCCGCTTCCGCGACACGACGGGAGCGGAGACAGAGGGACGGCTGATCGGATGGCGCGCGGCCCCGCGGCTGGGAGCACGCGTTCCCATCGTCTATGACACGCGGGATCCCCGGGTGGTAACGCTCGAAGGGCCGCTGACCAATGGAACGCTCTTCTTCATGCTGGCCGCGCCGATTCTGCTCGTGGGCGTGGCGGTCGCGGCTGTGGCCGTGCTGACCGGAAGCCGGTAGCCATCTCGTCCCTCGCGTAGCCTGGCACCGTGAAGGTTCTCGCGGCGATGAGCGGCGGCGTCGACAGTGCCGTCGCGGCCGCGCGCGCAGTCGACGCCGGGCACGACGTGGTCGGCGTGCATCTGGCGCTGAACCGCAATCCGGGCACGCTGCGCACCGGCTCCCGCGGCTGCTGCACGATCGAGGACTCGATGGACGCGCGCCGCGCCGCGACGCTGCTCGGCATCCCGTTCTACGTCTGGGATTTCAGCGAGCGCTTTCAGGCCGACGTGATGGATGACTTCGTCGCCGAGTACGCGGCCGGCCGCACCCCGAACCCGTGCATGCGCTGCAACGAGAAGATCAAGTTCGCCGCGCTGCTCGAGAAGGCGCTGGCCCTCGGATTCGACGCGGTCTGCACCGGCCACTACGCATCGATCGTGACGGGCGCCGACGGCAACCGCGAACTGCATCGGGCGAGCGCCTGGGCCAAGGACCAGTCGTATGTGCTGGGCGTGCTCACCGCCGACCAGTTGGCGCACGCCATGTTCCCGCTGGGAGCCACGCCGTCCAAGGCCGAGGTGCGAGCCGAGGCCGCGGCACGAGGCTTCAGCGTCGCCGCCAAGCCCGATTCGCACGACATCTGCTTCATCCCGGACGGCGACACGCGCGGCTGGCTCGCGGAGCGGGTCGGGTCGGAGACCGGAGACATCCTCGACCGCACCGGTGCCAAAGTGGGCAGCCACGAGGGTGCCCACGCGTACACCGTGGGCCAGCGTCGAGGGCTGCAATTGGGGGTGCCTGCGCCGGACGGCAAGCCGCGGTTCGTGTTGGAGGTGCGCCCGAAGGACAACACGGTCATCGTCGGTCCGAAGGAGGCGCTCGACATCGCCGAGATCGCCGGATCGCGGTTCACCTGGGCCGGAACGGCACCGGCCCACCCCGAGCAGAGCTTCGCGTGCGACGTGCAGATCCGGGCCCACGCCGACCCGGTTCCCGCCACCGCTGTGCTGCGCGAGGGCGAACTGGTGATCACGCCCGAGACCCCGTTGAACGGCGTCGCACCCGGGCAGACGGCCGTCGTCTATGTGGGAACTCGGGTGCTGGGGCAGACCACGATCGACCGTACCCTGAGCGCGATCGCAGTCGGCTGACCCTTCCGCCGCGCTCAGCGACAGCTTCCAGGCGGTCGGGGGTACGACGTCGGCGGTCGTCAATATGCTTGGCATGTGGCGACAGACACTGATGGCAGCGGCGCGGTCGGCGCAGCGCCGACGCGCAGCGACGAGGCGACCGAGACGCTGAGCCTGGAGCAAGCCTCCGCAGAAGCGGATGAGCTGACCGAGCGCATTCTGCGAGCCCGTGACGCGTATTACGAGCGTGACGCGGCGATCTACTCCGACGAGGAGTACGACGGGTTCATCCACCGGTTGGAGCAGTTGGAGCGGCTGTTCCCCGAGTTGCAGAGCCAGGACTCGCCGACGCAGACCGTGGGCGGGCGGGCGGATGCCGCCCTGTTCGCCCCGGTCACGCACGTCGAGCGGATGCTGAGCCTCGACAACGTCTTCTCGTTGCGGGAATTCGACGACTGGGCGGCGAAGGTGCAGCGCGACGCCGGTCGCCACGTGAACTGGCTCTGCGAGTTGAAGATCGACGGTCTCGCGATCAATCTGCGCTATGAGAACGGGGTGCTGATATCAGCGGCGACCCGGGGCGACGGCGTGGTCGGAGAGGACGTGACCGAGAACATCCGGCAGGTGCCGTCGATTCCGCAGCGCCTGGCCGGCACCGGGCATCCGCCGATCGTCGAGGTGCGCGGCGAGGTCTACTTCGAGGTCGCGACGTTCCGCGAGCTCAACGCGATGCAGGCGGCCGAAGGCGAGCGCATCTTCGCCAATCCGCGCAACGCCGCGTCGGGCAGCCTGCGCCAGGTGCGTGAGAACAAGTCGCCGGCCGCGCTCGATCGCATGTATCGCCGGCTTCAGCGACTGTCGATGCTGGTGCACGGCATCGGAGCCTGGGCGAATCCGCCGGTCGCGAGCCAGTCCGAGACGTACGCGCTGCTGAAGGAGTGGGGGCTGCCGACGTCGACGCATTACCGTGTCGTCGATTCCGCGGCGGAGGCCGCCGACTACATCGCGTACTACGGGGAGCACCGTGACAGCGTCGAGCACGAGATCGACGGCGTCGTGGTCAAGGTCGACGAGCTGGCGCTGCACGACGAGCTCGGTGCGACGAGCCGTGCACCGCGCTGGGCGATCGCGTACAAATATCCGCCGGAACAGGTCAACACCAAGCTGCTCGACATCGTCGTCTCCATCGGGCGCACCGGGCGCGCGACCCCGTTCGCCGTGATGCAGAAGGTGCGCGTGGCCGGCAGCGAGGTGCGTCAGGCGACGCTGCACAACCAGGACGTCGTCAAGGCAAAGGGCGTGTTGATCGGCGACACCGTCGTTCTACGCAAGGCCGGCGACGTCATCCCCGAGGTGCTGGGTCCGGTCGTCGAACTGCGCGACGGAACCGAACGGGCGTTCGTGATGCCCATGACCTGCCCGGAATGCGGCACGAGGCTTGCTCCTGCCAAAGAGGGAGACATCGATCTGCGCTGCCCCAACGCGCGAGCCTGCCCAGCACAGGTCCGCGGCAGGGTGGAACACATCGCCGGTCGAGGGGCGCTGGACATCGAGGCGCTCGGCGAGGTCGCCGCCGCAGCGCTCACCCAGCCGTTGCACCCGCCGACGCCGCCATTGCCGACCGAGGCGGGCCTGTTCGAGTTGAGACTGCACGACATCTTCCCGATCGAGGTGATCGTGCGCGACCCGGAGACCGGTTTGCCCAAGCAGGTCGGCGACGATGAGCCGGGGCGGGAGTTCACCACCCGCGACGGCGTCACCATCAAGGTCAAGACCGATACGCCGTTCCGCAAACAGCGTAAGTCGTCGGGCAAAGACGCCGACCCGCCCTTCGACCCGACGGCCGCCGAGTTCGACGGAGACGCCACGCACGTGCCGTCCAAGGTCGCGCGCGAGATGCTCGCGAACATTGAAGCGGCCAAGGCCAAAGACCTATGGCGCTTCCTCGTGGCACTGAACATTCGGCACGTCGGTCCGGTCGCGGCACGCGCCCTGGCCGGCTGGTTCGGTTCGCTGGATGCCATCCGATCGGCCGATCGCAGCGCTCTGGCTGCAGTGGAGGGCGTCGGCGAGATCATCGCGGATGCCGTGCTGGACTGGTTCGCGGTCGACTGGCATCGCGAGATCGTGGAGCGCTGGGCCGCCGCGGGGGTGCCGTTCGCGATCCCTGGACATCCGGGTCCCGGCGCGGCAGGAGCCGCCGGTGGCGTGCTGAGCGGGGTGACGGTGGTGGCTACCGGTTCGCTCGAGGGGTTCACCCGGGAGGGCGCGCTGGAAGCGATCATCGCCGCCGGGGGGAAGGCGGCATCCAGCGTCTCGAAGAAGACCGACTTCGTCGCAGCCGGCCCGGGCGCCGGTTCGAAGCTGGCCAAAGCCGAAGAACTGGGTATTCGCATCCTGAACGCCGACGAGTTCAAGCGACTGTTGGCGGAGGGACCGGACGCACTTCGGGAGGCCTCTGTGTCTCAGCCCGATTCGTCGATCGAATAGGTCACGGCCGGCGGGCGGTGAACAGCACGAGCGATCCGCGCAACTCGTGCTCGACGCCGTTGCGCTGCTCGGTGGCAGCACTCGGATGAACCTCGCGGCGGATCACGTTCCAGTCGCAGAACACGCCCTCCAGACGGCGAAGGGCCTCATCGCCCGACAGGCGGGTCTCGACGAACCCCTCCGTGATCGCACCATCGGCGGCGACCTCGACGCGATCGGCGAGAACTCCGAACATCACGACTCCACGCGAGCGGGTCGCGTCTCGACATCTTTCCAGCAGCGCACCCATCGCTTCCGGCGAGGAGACGTGCTCGATGGCGGAGAAGCCCACGACGAGCGAAGCACGCGCGGCCCCGAAGTCGAATTCCTCGAGGTCGGCGACCACCGGCACGACGTCTGCGGCGACACCGGCGCTTGTGCAGTTGTCCACCAGGCGCCGGATCGCGCTCGGCAGCAGATCCACTGCCGTGACACTCGAACCCTTGGGCAGCATCCGCGCCATCGGAATGGCATGCCTGCCTACCCCGCATCCCAGGTCGAAAGCGTCAACGGCTGCGTCGCCCTCGACGAGACGGATCGCCTCGATGACGGAAGGATGCGGCTTCGCAAGCCATGAGCCGGGGGACCCGAGCGACGACGAGGCGTACAACTGTTCGTGATACCGCACGGTCTCCGCACGCGCTGTCTTGAACGGGTCCACCTGATCAGCGTATGGCCCGGCGCCGTCGCTTCGCCTGCAGGCTGGCGGTCGTCGAGCATCCGACCGTCAATCCCTTGAAGCGGCGCCCCGCGCGACGTAGCGTCTGCATCGGCGCCTCGAGCGCCCGATCGAATAGGAGGATGCCCGTGACGAGCGACGAGCAAGCAGGCGAATCGTCCGAGGACTACCCGCAGGGCGTTCCGCCGGAAGACATGGCCGAGCGTTTCGACGAGCCGGCCGTGGAGCGGGAGGCGGAGGCGGCCGAGCAGCAGGGCGGCGGAACACAGGAGGCCGACGAAGAGGAGCGCGACGACGGCGCATAAGCCTCGAGGCCGTCGCGCGGATAGAATCGACAGCGTCCCACCAACCTCCGAGCAGGGAGACGCATGTCTGAAATCAGCGCAGCCGAGGTGCGCCATCTGGCGGTGCTCGCGCGCATCGACTTGAGCGAAAGCGAGATCGAGAGCCTCACGAGCGAGCTGAGCCAGATCGTCGAATCGGTCGCGAAGGTTTCAGAGGTCGCGACCGAGGACGTGCCCGCGACGAGCCACCCGATGCCGCTCACCAACGTGTTCCGGACCGACGTCGTCGTGCCCTCGCTTTCCGTGGAGCAGGCCCTCTCGTCAGCGCCGGACCGCGAAGGCGACCGCTTTCGGGTGCCCCCGATCCTGGACGAGGAGTAGCCGGCGATGACCCACCTGACAACGCTCTCCGCTTCCGCGCTCGCCGACGCACTCGCCTCCGGCGAGGTTTCCAGCGTCGAGGCCACCCGGGCGCACCTCGACCGCATCGCCGCCGTCGACGGCGACGTGCACGCGTTCCTGCACGTGGCGCGGGATGCCGCGCTGCAGACCGCGGCACGCATCGACGAGCGACGGGCGGCAGGCGAGGCGCTCGGCGCACTCGCCGGCGTGCCCATCGCGATCAAGGATGTGCTCGCCACCGCCGACATGCCGTCGACGTCCGGCTCCAAGATCCTCGAGGGCTGGCTTCCCCCATACGACGCGACGGTCGTCCGCAGACTGCGCGAGGCCGACCTCGTGCCACTCGGCAAAACCAACATGGACGAGTTCGCCATGGGATCCTCGACCGAGCACTCCGCGTACGGGCCGACCCGCAACCCGTGGGACCTCGATCGCATTCCGGGCGGCTCCGGCGGCGGCTCGGCTGCCGCAGTCGCCGCGTTCGAGGCGCCTTTCGCGCTCGGCAGCGACACCGGCGGCTCGATCCGTCAGCCTGCCGCGGTCACCGGTTCGGTCGGTGTGAAGCCCACATACGGCGGCGTGAGCCGCTACGGCGCGATCGCCCTGGCGAGTTCGCTCGACCAGGTCGGACCGGTTTCGCGCAACGTCTTCGACGCAGCCCTGCTGCACGACGTGATCGCGGGTCACGACCCGCTCGACTCGACCTCGCTGACCGACGTCTGGCCGTCCATGGCGGATGCCGCACGAGCGGGACTCGCAGACGGCGTCCTGAAGGGTGTGCGGCTGGGTGTCGTGAAAGAGATCGCCGGCAGCGGAGAGGGTTTCCAGGCCGGGGTCAGACAACGTTTCGAGGAGACCGTCGCACTCCTCGCTGCGGCCGGCGCCGAGATCGTCGAGGTGAGCGCGCCGAGCTTCGAATACGCCGTCGCGGCCTACTACCTGATCCTGCCCGCGGAGGCATCCAGCAACCTGGCCCGTTTCGACTCGGTGCGATTCGGTTTGCGCGTGAGCCCGCAGACCGGCCCGATCACGAGCGAACGCGTGATGGCCGCGACGCGCGATGCCGGGTTCGGCCCCGAGGTCAAGCGCCGCATCATCCTGGGCACCTACGCGCTGAGCGCCGGCTACTATGACGCCTACTACGGCAGCGCGCAGAAGGTGCGAACCCTCATCCAGCGCGACTTCGCCGCGGCGTTCCAGCAGGCGGACGTGCTGATCAGCCCCAGCGCCCCGACCACGGCGTTCCGCTTCGGCGAGAAGATCGACGACCCCATGGCGATGTACCTCAACGACATCACCACGATCCCGGCGAACCTCGCCGGCGTGCCCGGCATGGGTCTGCCGATCGGTCTCGCCCCCGAAGACGGTCTGCCGGTCGGCATGCAGTTGATGGCACCCGCCCGCCAGGACGCGCGCCTCTACACGATCGGCCAGGCGGTGGAGAGCCTTCTGGAGGCGCAGTGGGGCTACCGGCTGCTCAGCAAGGCGCCCGACCTGGCTTCCACCGAGATGTTCGCGAGCGAAGAGGGAGCCGTCTGATGGCATCCGCGAAACTGATGGACTACGCCAAGGCTCTCGAGCTCTTCGAACCCGTGCTCGGCTTCGAGGTGCACGTCGAGCTCAACACCAAGACGAAGATGTTCTGCGGCTGCGCGAACGAGTTCGGGCAGGGCGCGAACACGAACACGTGCCCGACCTGTCTGGGATTGCCAGGCGGCCTGCCGCAGGTGAATGAGAAGGCCATCGAGTCGAGCATCCGGCTCGGTCTCGCGCTGAACTGCAGCATCGCCGAGAGCAGCCGGTTCGCACGCAAGAACTACTTCTACCCCGACACGGCGAAGAACTTCCAGACCTCGCAGTACGACGAGCCGATCGCCTACGACGGATCGCTGACGATCGAGCTCGAGAACGGCCGCGAGATCACCGTCGAGATCGAGCGTGCCCACATGGAGGAGGATGCCGGCAAGCTGACGCACGTGGGCGGCGCGACCGGCCGCATCCAGGGCGCCGACTACTCGCTCGTGGACTACAACCGCGGCGGCGTGCCCCTCGTGGAGATCGTCACGAAGCTGATCCTGGGCGCGGAATCCGATGCTCCCGAGATCGGCCGCACGTACGTCGCAGCGATCCGCGAGATCGTCAAGGCGCTCGGAATCTCGAACGCCCGGATGGAAGAGGGCAACGTGCGCTGCGACGCGAACGTGTCGTTGCGCCGTCGCACGCCGATCGGTGAGCCGGTCGGGCCCCTGGGCACCCGCACCGAGACGAAGAACGTCAACTCGCTGCGTTCGGTGGAGCGGGCGGTTCGCTATGAGATCCAGCGGCAGGCGGCGATCCTGGATGCCGGCGGCACCATCATCCAGGAGACCCGGCACTGGCACGAAGACACCGGCACCACCTCGCCCGGCCGCCCCAAGTCCGACGCCGATGACTACCGCTACTTTCCGGAGCCCGACCTGGTGCCCGTAGCGCCCAGCCGGGTCTGGGTCGAGGAGCTTCGCGCGACCCTGCCAGAGCCCCCCGCCGCGCGCCGTAAGCGTCTGCATGCGGCATGGGGCCTCACCGCCGCCGAGTTCCAGGATGTGGTCAACAGCGGTCTGCTCGACGCGGTCGAAGAGACCGTCGCGTTCGGCGCGGCGCCTTCGGCTGCACGCAAGTGGTGGACGGGCGAGATCGCACGCGTGGCCAATGCGCAGGGCGTGGATGCCTCGACTCTGGTCAGCGCGAAGCACGTCTCCGAGCTCGTCGCCTTGATCGAGAACGGCGAGCTGACCGACCGGCTCGCGCGTCAGGTGCTCGAAGGCGTCATCGCGGGGGAGGGCGGCCCGTCCGAGGTCGTCGCTGTTCGCGGTCTCGCCGTGGTCTCCGACGACGGCGCGCTCATCGCTGCCATCGACGACGCGCTCGCGGCCCAGCCCGACGTTCTGGCGAAGATCCAGGACGGCAAAGTGCAGGCGGCAGGCGCGGTGATCGGTGCCGTGATGAAGGCCATGCGCGGCCAGGCCGATGCCGCCCGGGTGCGCGAACTCGTTCTCGAACGCGCTGGGTCCGACGCGTAGTCACCCCTCGCCCGATCCGACGGCGTAAGGTTGGCCAGACGAGGCCAACCGGGCTCCGCGAACAAGGGAGCCGACCATGTCGGACAAATCACCCAAGAAGACAACGAGCAAGACGGCGGCGGCCAAGACGCTGAAAGAGAAGCGCGCCGACAAGCGTGCCAAGGCCACGAACAAGGCCGGCAGCGACCTCACGGACGCGCTCGGAAAGCACCGCTGACAGCCGGCGTCGGCACCGCCGACAGCCGGGCGATCGGGGCGTGGTTGAATGACTCGGTGAGCCGAGACCCCCTGATCGCCCGACTCCGTACCGACCTGACGTCCGCCGGCTACACGGTCGACGGACTGCGGAGCATCTGGGGCGAGGCGGCGGAAGCGGCGCTGACTCGGGGCAACCGCGTGCCGGCGCAACGCGCCGTTTCCGCGCTGCCTCCGGGTAGTGCCGATGCCGCCGCCGGTGCCCTCGCGCGGCTTTTCGTGCTGGCTCTGCCGACACCGCGGGCGAACGTGTCCGGCGCTCTGCCGACGCTCGGGATCGATGGTGCGGCTCAACTCGGCCTCCTCGAGCTGACCGACGCCGACACGGTGCGCCCCCTGGTCGACCTGCGGCCGTACGCCTTCGTCGACGCCCGCGGGCCCGGTCACTGGTGGATCGTCTCGGATCTCGGCGAGGTGGCCGGCGGCGAGGCGCTTGCCGAGAGTCACGTGCTCGGGGTCGGCGGGGCCTCGCTCACCCTCAGCACGCTGATGATCGATGCCCCGGCCCGGCGCGTGCTCGATCTCGGCACCGGATGCGGCATCCAAGCGTTGCATGCCGCGCGGCACGCCGACGAGGTGATCGGCACCGACATCTCGGAGCGTGCCGTCCGCTTCGCCCGTCTGAATGCCCGCCTCAATGACGTGGAAGGCATTCGCTTCCGAGTCGGCGACCTGTTCGCGCCGGTCGCGGGGGAGGAGTTCGACCGGATCGTGTCGAACCCGCCGTTCGTGATCACGCCGCGCGCTCCCGGTGTGCCGGAGTACGAGTATCGCGACGGCGGCATGGTCGGCGACGCGCTGGTCGCCGCCGTGATCAGGGGAGCGGCCGAGCATTTGGCCCCAGGCGGCGTCGCCCAATTGCTCGCGAACTGGGAGTACCGTCTCAACGAATCGGGGCTCGACCGCGTTGCAGGCTGGCTCGACGAACTCGCAGCCGACGGTCGCGCGCTCGACGCCTGGGTCGTCGAGCGCGAAACACAGGATCCGGCGCAATATGCGGAGACCTGGATCCGCGACGGCGGCACCCGACCTGGCTCCGCTCGTTACGAGAAGCTCTCCCAGGCCTGGCTCGACGATTTCGCCGCACGCGGGGCGACGGCGGTCGGATTCGGCTACCTGCTGCTGCGTCGGCCCGAATCGGGTGCGCCCACCCTGCGTCGCCTGGAGCGAGTCGAGACACGCGGCGTGAACGATTCGGGACTCGGAGCGCACATCGCCGGATGCCTCGCTTCGCATGACTGGCTGGTGGCGGTCGGTACGACAGGTCTTCTGGGCGCGCGGCTCGCGGTGGCACCCGACGTCACCGAGGAGAGGCACTATTGGCCCGGAGCCGAGGATCCGACGGTGATCACGCTGCACGCGGGGGCCGGTTTCGGCCGTGTCGTCGGCATGGACACGGCTTCGGCCGCGTTCGTGGGCGCGTGCGACGGTGAGCTGACCGTCGAGGCGATCTGCTCGGCCATCGCCGAACTGCTCGAGGTCGATGCCTCGGCGCTGATCGCCCAGCTGGTGCCGGTGGTTCGCGAACTCATCGAGATCGGCATGCTCGTGCCTGCGTCGGCGTGAGCACCCGGCCCGGGGCCGCCCCGAGGTTCTGGGCCTAGGCTGGTGCCATGGCATCCAAGCCTTCGCAAACCGATGTGAAACCCTCCATCGTCTGGCTGGCCGCGCTCTTCGATCTGGTGCTCATCGTGGTCTTCGTGCTGATCGGCAGGCGCAGCCACGGTGAGGAGTTCACCGTGGCAGGCATGCTCACCACGTTGTGGCCGTTCCTGGCGGGACTGGTTGTCGGCTGGGTCGTCACGCGCGCCTGGCGCCACCCGCTGCCGATCCTGCATCCCGGGATGATCATCTGGGCGTGCACCGTTGTGCTCGGCATGCTGTTGCGAGTGCTGAGCGGGCAGGGCGTGCAGTGGTCGTTCATCCTGGTCGCAGCCATCGTCACGGGCATCTTTCTGCTGGGCTGGCGCGCTGTGGCGTTGCTGGCGGTCAGCGTGCGCCGCCGCTCGGTTCCGACCTCGCGGCAGTGAACTCCGGGGGCACGCGGTGAGCGCGTTCACGGAACCGTTGCGCGCGCGGCTGCAGGAGACGCTATCGGGGCAACCAACCGGCGTGCCCGACTGGGTGGCCGCGTTCGAGAACGGCACGGATGCCGGTTACTTCGGCCCCGGATCGGCGGTCTGGACCGTTCATGGCGGCATGCCGACGCTTGTGGCCGGAGTGCGGGCGTTGCTGATGCAGGCGCTGCATCCCGGGGCGCTCGCGGGCGTGTACGACTGGTCGCGCTACCGGGAAGACCCGCTGGGACGCCTGGCCGGCACGATCCGGTGGATCTTCACGGTCAGCTACGGCGACACCCGGCAAGCGGAGGCCGGGTCTGCGTGGGTGCGCACGCTGCACGAGCGCGTCGTGGGCGACTACGTCGACGGGCACGGCGTCTCCCGTCGATACGCGGCGAACGACGCCGAACTCGCCTCATGGGTTCACCTGGCATTCACCGACGCGTTCCTCTCCACCCACCTGCTCTGGGGCTGCCCGATCCCCGGGGGCCCGGATGCCTATGTGCAGGAGTGGGCACGTGCCGGCGAGCAGATGGGGGTCGTCGACCCGCCTCGCACCTACCGGCGATTGCGTGAGCAACTGCATGCCTTCGCCGACGAGGGCGAGTTGCGTTGCGATGATCGCACCCGTGAGGTGGTGCACTTCGTACGGAACGCTCCGTTGCGCCGTTCCCTTCGGCCCTCGTACCGGGTGCTGTTCGCCGGGGCGGTGCGCTCGTTGGAGCCTCGGTTCCGGGGGATGCTCGGCCTGCGAACCGCTCGGATCGCAGGTTTGCCGTTGCCGGTCGTGGGCGCCACGCGCGTCGCTCTGGCGGGCGCCGGATTGCTGCTCGGCCCGCAGACCGCCGGTGAGATCGCCGCGCGCAGGCGGCTCGAGCGCCTCGGTCAACCGCCTGGGGTCGCGTCCGCTTAGCCGCTTCGGTCAGCTGCCGAGGCCGGCCACGAGGTTGATCGTCGTGGCGAGCACGACGGAGCCGAAGATGTAGGACAAGAGCGTGTGCCGCAGCACGATCGAGCGCAACTGCGAAGTGCGCAGAGCGGTGTCGGAGACCTGGAAGGTCATGCCGAGGTCGAACGAGAGATAGGCGAAGTCGATATAGCGCGGCGGCTCCTCTGGATTGTTGAAGTCGATGCCGCCGATCGGTTCCGAGTAGTAGACCCGGGCGTATCGCAGCATGTAGAGCGTGTGCACGAGCACCCACGACAGGGCGACGCTGAGAACCGCGAGCCCGGCGACGGCCCCTTGGGCCGCGCCGTGCACCGTGTGGGCGCGGATGATGAGCAGCGCAACACTGCCAAGACTCGCCACGCTGGCGGTCAGGACGAGGAACTCGCTGATCGCGCTCCCCGGGTCCTCGCGCGTCGCGTGCGCGCTCGTCTTCTCCGCGTCCAAGCGGCCGACGACCAGCCAGACCCAAACGACGTAGAAAGCGCTCGCGCCCGCCCAGCCGGCCGCGAGCCCATATACCGGGTCGGTGAATGACCCGACGGCGAGCCCCACGGCCAGGCCGAACACGGCCATTGCGATCAGGCGCAGTCGAGCACGCCCGGTGTCGGTGTCGCGAAAGCCCTCAGCCACGTCTCGATGGTGGCATGCGCGCGGCCCGTCGTCTCGCATTGGGAGCACCGAGTCTGCTCGATCTGCATCCGGTCCGGCGCTTCCGCCGGGATCACGCGCCGGCGGGCGGAGCACGCCGCGTAGGCTGACGCAATGAGCAACCCCGATCCGATCAGGCAGCGACTGGTGACCTGGGAAGACCCTCGAATCGGCGCAACCCGAATCGTCACGATGAGCGGACTCGACTACGTGCGCGCCATGATCGACGGCAGCGTTCCTGCTCCGCCGATCGCCGCCCTGATGCGAATGGCGATCACGGAGGCGGAGGTCGGGCGCGTCACCTTCGTATGCCGGCCGGATGAATCGCATTACAACCCGATCGGCGCCGTGCACGGCGGGCTTGTCTGCACGCTGCTCGACTCAGCCGTAGGCTGCGCCGTGCAGACGACGCTGCCGCGCGGCCAGGCCTACACGTCTGTGGAGATCAAGGTCAACTATCTTCGTCCCGTTCACGACGAGATCGGCGAGATCACGTGCGTCGGCACGGTGACCAAACCCGGATCGCGCATCGCTTTCGCCGAGGGTGCCGTGACCGATTCCGCCGGACGGCTGCTGGCGACGGCATCCAGCACGCTGCTGGTGTTCTCCGCCTAACCGCGCTGCGGTGCTCTGCCGGCGTCGCCTGGCAGGCCGTCGTCTTGCAGCAGCAGTTCCCGCACCTGCTTGCGCAGCACCTTGCCGACCAGCGACTTGGGCAGTTGCGTCACCTGCACGACCCTGCGCGGAACCTTGTACGGGGTCAGCGACTCGCGCGCGAACGCGCGGACCGCTTCCGCGTCGAACGACGCTCCCGGTTCCATCACGACTGCAGCCACGACATCCTCGCCGCCGCGCTCATGCGGCACGCCGACCACCGCCACATCCGCGATTCCCTCGAAGCCCCGCAGCATGTCTTCGACCTCCGTCGGCGCCACGTTGAAGCCGCCGGTGATGATGAGCTCCTTGATCCGGTCGACGACGCGAACGAAGCCGTCGGCATCCATCGTCACGATGTCACCGGTGCGGAACCAGCCGTCCGGCGTCAGTACCCGCGCCGTCTCGTCCGGCCGGCGCCAATACCCGGAGAACACCTGCGGACCGCGCACCAGCAACTCGCCCTCCGCACCGGCCGGCAGGTCCGTCGACGGGTCGTCCGGGTCGACGACGCGTAGTTCCGTGCTCGGCAGCGCCAGCCCAACGGTTCCTTCTCGCCGAGTCGCCCCGACCGGATTCGCCATGAGCACCGGCGAGCACTCGGAGAGTCCGTAGCCCTCGACGAGATAGCCGCCGGTCTGCTCCTCCCAGGCGTGCACGATCGACTGCGGCAGGTTCATCGCTCCCGAGATTGCGATCCGGATGCCGGAGAGCGAGACGTTCTTCGCCTTCGCCGCCGCCAGCAGGCGCTCGTAGATCGGCGGCACCGCCGGCAGGAACGTCGGCGGCCGCTTCTTGATCACCGGCAGCACGAGGGCCGGATCGAAAGCGGGGAACAGCACCAGCCGTGCGCCCATGCTCATCGCGAATGTCAGGCTGAGGGTCAGGCCGTACGCGTGGAACAGCGGCAGCACTGCGTACACCACCGAGGTCCCGCGTTCGATCATCGGAACCCAGGCACGCGCCTGGGCTGCATTGGCAACGAGATTGGCGTGGGTGAGCATGGCGCCTTTGGGGGTGCCGGTCGTGCCGCTGGTGTACTGGATCAGCGCGAGATCCTGCGGTTGCGGCCGCGGCGACGACCGCCTGATCGGCCGGGTCTTCAGCAGTCTTTCCCAGCGGATGCCGCCCCGGATATCCGTGGTGAGCTTCGACCGCGCCTGTTGTGCCGCGGGCACCGGCAGCCGCAGCGCGGCACGACGCGAAAGGGACATCGCGCGTGTGATATCGACCGATACGACCGTGGTCACCTCCAGGTCGCGAGGCAACTCCCGCACGATGGGCACGACCTTGTCCCAGACGATCGCCACATGTGCGCCGTGGTCTTCGAACTGGTGCCGCATCTCGCGTGCCGTGTACAACGGGTTGTGCTCGACGACGATCGCACCGACGCGCAGTACGGCGTAGAACGCCACGACGTGTTGCGGGCAGTTCGGCAGCACGATGGCGACCCGGTCGCCTTTTCCCACGCCGAGCTTGTGCAGGGCGTGGGCGACGCGTGCGATCTGGTCGCCCAATTCCGCGTAGGTCGTCGTCGCGCCGAAGAACTCCAAGGCGACGTGCGATCGGTATGCGTCGACCGACTCCTCGATCAGGTGTGCCAGAGACTTCTCCGGCGGCTGGATGTCGGCAGGAACGCCGGGCGCGTAGCCGGCGGTCCACGGTCGGGCGTGCGATGAGGTCATTTCTTCAGCCTACGAGTGCCTGGACGGCCTCCGTGATCGCGGTCTCTCCGCTGGTCGCCTCCCAGATCTGCCCGATCGTGCGGGGGTCGCCGAGCGCGGTGACGATCAGCGCGGCGACGTCGGCGCGCGGGATCGATCCCCTCGGCACCGTTTCGCCGAGCCTCACACGTCCTGTTCCCTCCTCGAGCGTGAGGGCGCCCGGCCGAAGGATCGTCCAGTCGAGGTCTTGCTGCTGCAACGAGAGATCGGCATCCCGCTTGGCTTGCACGTATGCCGCCCAGGTGGGGTCGGCGTCGTCGGGCACGGCGGCGTCGACGCCCATGGCCGAAACCTGGATGAAGCGGCGCACGCCGGCTTGGAGCGCCGCAGCGGCGGACTTCACCGATCCCTCGTAGTCCACGGTGCGTTTGCGGACCACGCCCGAGCCGGGCCCAGCGCCGGCGCTGAACACGACGGCGTCGCAGCCCGTCATCACGGCGGCGAGTTGCTCCGGCGCGGCATGCTCGATGTCGAGCAGCACGCCGTCTCCACCGAACCGGTAGACGTCATCCGCGTGTTCGGGATCCCGCACCACCCCCACGAACTCGTCACCTCGGTCGTAGAGCTGCCGCATGAGTTGTTGAGCCACTTTGCCGTGTGCGCCGATGATCGCGATCCGAGTCATGCACCCATCATCCTCCCGCCTGTTCCAGCGTGGCATGGGTGTTGCTGTCTGCCCGGAGCATCCACCCCAGGGAAAGAAAAGAACTGGACGTTCCTCGGTGATGCCCGTTCTCGGCGCTCCGGCCAGCGGCCGGTGACAGAATGGCGGTGTGTGGAAGCGAACGAAGCCTGCGCGGGTCGAGCCGGTGGACGGACCGATCGGTGTCGGGGTGCAGGTGTACGTGATGGAGGATGCCGGGGCTTCGGGAAGCGGCTGGGTGGGTGACCCGACCGGTGTCGTGATCGCTCGTGGATCGGCCATCGCAGGATCCGCGCTGGATGTCGAACGGCTCTCCGGACGCGTGTGGATCGTCGCGTTCGACGAACCGCAGTTCCGCAGGGACGGCCGCGGTCCGTTCGAGCGCGCCGACGTCGCCGAGGCCTATCTCGTGCCCGCACCGCCGGCCGTATGATCGCATCTCGTGAGGAAGCGGCTTACGTGAAGGACGCGACCAACCTGCTGTTCTCGTACGGGACGCTGCAACTGCCCGGCGTTCAGGTGGCTACGTTCGGGCGCGTCATCGAGATGGAGGCGGACGCTTTGCCCGGCTACGTGCTCGACACGGTCAAGATCACCGACCCGCACGTGATCCAGGTCAGCGGAAGCGATGAGCACCCCTTCGCGCGCGCGACCGACGACCCGGCCGACCGGGTCGAGGGCGTGGTACTCGCCCTGACCGATTCGGAACTCGTGGCCGCAGACGCCTACGAGGTCGAGGACTACACGCGGGTATCGGTCACGCTGGCATCCGGCCGCCAGGCGTGGATGTACGTGGACGCGTCGGCCGCAGAGTCGTAGCGACCCGCCGTCGCCGGCTGTGCGGGCGGCCGGAGTGGGGTTCGTGTAATCGGGCAGGGCGCCCAGGTCGTGGTGGTGCAGAACCCGAACCGGTCGTTGCTGCTCGGGTCGGCGATCAGGAACGGGCGCGTCAGAACCGCCGTGCGAAGGGCATTGGTTTTCTCATTCGAGCCAGTAGCAGAAGCGGGAACAGCACGTAGGGCAGGTTGAACGCCAGGAACTTGGCCGGCAGGGGAGTCACCCACTGAGGTTCGCCGAAGAACTCCACGCCGAAGACGATCACGCCGGTGATCGCCGAGATCATGGTTGCGTAGATCACGGAGGGCAGCTGGATCCAATTCCAGCCGCGGACCAGCGAGATCACGAGCAGCACGTAGAACGGCAGGTAGGCGAACGCCGAAAGCCCGGTCACGATGCGCATCCAGACCGGGGGACTCATGAAGAGGGGGTCGGCGTCGTGGGCGTACCACCAGTTGGAATTCACGAAGAAGTTCGACGAGGGATGCGAGATGTCTACCCCGATCGTCGGCAGCAGATCGGAGATCAGGGATGTCACGGCGAAGGCCGCGAAGATCACGATGAAAACGATGTCGACTGCGCGCTTTCGAAGGGGCAGATTCGCGGGGTCGGGCGACATGGTTTCCCTACTCTAGCGGCCGTGTTCGCGGCGTCTTAAGCTGGCATTGTGTTCGTGGAGGGCACGCTGCGTTGGCAGGTCACGGAAGACTGTCCGTGGGACCTGTTGATGGCGTTGTGCCTCCGGGACCTCGCCGGACTCGACGACGTCGGCGACCCCGTGTTGCCGCCCGTCACACCGGCGGTTCAGCGAATACTTTCGCTGACCAGCGCTCCCAGCAACCCCGCCTCACCCCATCCGAGCACCGACCCGCCGGTCGTTGCCGCGGCCGGTGCGGCCGCCGCCCGGAAGGCGGATCTGGCGGAGCAGTGGCTGGCGTGGTGGCGCGCCGAAGTCGTGCGCGAGCGGCGTCCCCTGGCGACGATGCTGCAGCCCCCGCATTTCGCGGCGTTCGACCGGGCGATCGAACTTCAGGACCTGGTCATGATCTACTACGACGACGCCTACCTGTGGTCGGCCCAGCGGCATGACGAGTACGCGCGCACGAGCAACGCGCTGCATGCCAAACGCGCCGCCGACATCGTCGACGTCGTGCGCGACCGGGAGCACGAGTTGCGCAGGCAGGCCGGGTACTTCCGCCTCGACATCTCCGTGCTGCCCCTGGCCGAGCCCGGGGCGTGGATCGTCGGACCGAACTCCGTGGTGATCAGTCAGAGCCTGCGCGACGACTCGGCTGCGTTCCGCGAGTGGTTCGCCCCGGTCGTCGCCGCGCTGGTCTGAAAAACTGCCGTCCGTGCGCCCGCGCAGCGTCGCTTACGCGACTCGCGTCGCAGGCGATGTGGTCTTGGCGGGGTCGCGTTCAGCGACCGAGCCGACCGCGTCGTCGATGCGCTGCAGCACGTCGGAATCGAGTGAGACGCCCGACGCCTGAGCGTTGGATGCCACCTGCTCCGGCCGCGACGCACCGACGATGGCTCCCGCGATGTTGTCGTTGTTCAGCACCCACGCGACGGCGAGCTGCGCAAGGGTGATGCCCAGTTCGTCGGCGACCGGCTGCAGTTGCTGCACCGCGGTCAGAACGTCATCGGTCAGGAATCCCTTGATCGCGTTCGCTCCGCCGTGCTCGTCGGTGGCTCGACTGCCCTCGGGCAGAGGCTGTCCCGGCTTGTACTTACCGGTCAGCACACCCTGCGCGACCGGGGACCACACGATCTGCGAGATACCCAGTTCTTCGGATGCCGGCACCACCTCTGCCTCGATCACCCGCCAGAGCATGGAGTACTGCGGCTGGTTCGAGATCAACTGGATGCCGAGCTGCTGCGCAAGAGCGTGCGCGTCACGCAGCTGCTGCGCGGTCCACTCGCTCACGCCGACGTACAGCGCCTTGCCGGAGCGCACGATGTCGGCGAACGCCTGCATGGTCTCCTCGAGCGGCGTCTCGTAATCGTAACGGTGTGCCTGGTACAGGTCGACGTAGTCGGTGCCGAGGCGCCGCAGAGACCCGTCGATCGACTCCATCATGTGCTTACGGCTGAGTCCGGTGTCGTTGTGCCCCTTCGGGCCGGTCGGCCAGTAGACCTTCGTGAAGATCTCCAACGACTCGCGTCGTTCGCCCTTCAACGCGTCGCCGAGCACCTGCTCCGCCGCGGTGTTCGCGTAGGCGTCTGCGGTGTCGAAGGTCGTGATGCCGGCCTCCAGCGCCGCTTTGACGCAGGCCTTCGCGACGTCGTTCTCGACCTGAGAGGCGTGCGTGAGCCAGTTGCCGTAGATGATCTCCGAGATCTTGAGTCCGCTGTTGCCGAGATACCTGAATTCCATGTTCGCAACGTTACGCGAGCCCACCGGCACATCGCACGACCCGGCGTCGGCGGCGGGTGCGACACTGGGGGAGTGGGACGCGGAGACGGCAGCGAACGGCTGGTGACGACGACGCCCGTCGACGACACCGACGCCACGATCCTGCATGTCGACATGGATGCCTTCTTCGCATCGGTCGAACTGCTCGACCACCCCGAGCTTCGCGGCAAGCCGGCGATCGTGGGCCACGCGACCGGCCGGTCGGTGGTCACCAGCGCGACCTACGAGGCGCGCCGGATGGGCGTGCGCAGTGCGATGCCCGTGGCGCAGGCGCTGCGATTGTGTCCGCAGGCGGTTGTGCTGCCCCCGCACTTCGAGAAGTACCGGGCATACTCCGCTCACATGATGCGCATCTTCCAGCAGGTCACTCCGGTCGTCGAACAGGTGAGCATCGATGAGGCGTTTCTCGATGTCACCGGGGCGAGGCGCCTTCTCGGCTCGCCGGCTCACATCGGCGCCGAACTGCGCAAACGGGTTCGCGGCGAAACCGGTCTGACCTGCTCCGTCGGCATCGCGGGCACCAAATTCGTTGCGAAACTGGCATCCGGCCGGGCGAAACCCGACGGCCTGCTCGTGGTGCCGGTCGCGCAGACGCTCGAGTTCCTGCACCCGTTACCGGTGGGAGCGCTGTGGGGGGTCGGACCCAGCATGCAGGAGGCTCTCACCCGGTACGGTCTGCGTACCGTCCGGGACATCGCCGAGACGCCGCACGAGGTGTTACGCAAACGGTTCGGCGAAGCATCCGGAGCAAAGCTGTGGGAGCTCGCGAACGGCATCGACGTTCGCTCGGTCACAACGCAGTCACGCGAGAAGAGCGTCGGGCACGAGTTGACGTTCGAGTACGACGTGACGGATGCCGCGGTCCTGCGAAGGGAACTGCTGCGGTTGTCTTCGCAGACCGCCGAGCGGTTGCGACGCGTCGGCCTCGCCGGTCGCACGGTCGCGCTCAAGCTGCGCTATTCCGACTTCCGCACAGTGACCCGCTCGCGAACCCTCGCCGAGCACACCGATGTCGGCCGGCGCATCTACGATGAGGTCTCCGCCATCCTGGATGCTCTCGGTTCCGACGGCGAGCCCGTTCGGCTGATCGGGGTCCGCGTGGAGCAATTGCAGTCGTCGCACGGGGACGGCCTGGCGCTGTGGGACCCGGATGAGGAATGGCGCGATGCGGAACGCGTGATCGACGAGGTCGGCGCACGATTCGGCGGCGGCACGATCCAACCGGCCGCTCTCGTCGGCACGAAGCCGCGCACGGTCGGCGATACCTCGACGGTGCGGGCTCGTGCAACCGACCGGGAACGAAAGGAGCCCTGATGGCGATCTCGGCGATGATGTCTGTGTCGGTCGACGGTTGTTTCGAAGCCCCGGGTCACGACCTGGGTTGGCAGTCGATCGATGAAGAACTGCATCAGCACTTCAACGATTGGCTGCGTGACGCCGGCGCGTTTCTCGATGGTCGCGTCACATACGAGTTGATGGCATCGTTCTGGCCGACGGCCGACACGGACCCAGGGGCCGCCAAGCCCGTGCGGGAGTTCGCGGGCATCTGGCGCGACATGCCCAAGGTCGTGTACTCGAGGAGTCTCGACCGAGCGGACTGGAACACGCAGGTGCGTCGCGAGGTCGACGTCGATGAGGTGCGGAACCTGGCGCAGCAGAGCCGGGGTGACCTCGTCGTCGGCGGCGGTAATCTGCTCGCCACATTCATGCGGCTCGATCTGCTCGACGAGTTACGGCTCTACGTGCATCCCGTGATCCTCGGCACAGGGACGCCGCTGTTCGCCGCTGCGCAAGCGCCCGTGCCGTTGCGGCTGATCGATACCCGCCGCTTCGACAGCGGTGTCGTGCTGCTGCATTATGCACGACGGGATTCCGCTGCGCCTTAGGCATCGCTCGGTGGCAGCGCCACCTGCGCACGCAGGTCGGCAACGGGCGAGCTTGCGACGTACTGCGTGCTCAGCTCCTCGGCGACGAACTCAGACTTCGACGAGGGGCTCTGGCCTTATGGCGGGAGCGGCGAGTAGCGTTGCATCATGCCTTCGCTTGCCGTGCAATTGGCCGATTCCGTCACCTCGACCGGTGTGCGCACCGTCTACGGCGACCCCGTCGAGCTCGACGGCGTCACGCTTATTCCAGTGGCGCTCGCGCAGTTCGGATTCGGTGCCGGTGAGGGACCGTCTGAAGGCGAGTTCTCCGGAGGCGGCGGAGGCGGCGGCGGCGTGAGCGTGCCGATCGGAGCATACGTGCGCGATCACAGCGGACTTCGGTTCGAGCCGAACCCGATCGCCTTGCTCGCCGTCGGCATCCCTTTCGTCTGGGTCGCCGGTCGCGCACTGCGCATGGTCATCCGCGCGCTGAAGAAGCGTCGCTGACCGCTTTCGAAGGTCAGCGGCCGCCGCGCGGGTTGCCGCGGGCGAGACGCCTGCGGCGCAGAATCCATTTGCGCATCAGCGTGAGCAGCGTGACCACGAAGACGATGAGCGTGACGACGACGATGGTCATGCGCGCTTCTCCATTCCGTCAGCCTACGACAACTCGTGGTCGGCCGGTCGGCAGACGGCGTGGCAGGTCGGGCAGCCCGTCGGTGCCGGAGTCACGTGCCGGATGCGCCGGCCCCCAGCCTCGATGACGACGGGATGGAACGTGTTATCGGGCGACTGTGCTCGGTATACTCGTGGTGAACACGGGAGTCCGGTGAGCCGGGCTGAGAGGAAGGTTCTCAACCTTCGACCGTCGAACCTGATCTGGGTCATGCCAGCGCAGGGAGGCATTCTCCGACTGTCCGCCATGCGGACCGTCGACCCGTGCCCTGGGTGATCACCGAGTGAAAAGGGGCACGTATCGTGCACGCAACAACTGAGAACATCGCGGCATCGGCCACGCGACGTCCACGCAATCTGCGCTGGCGCGTCGTCGACATCGTTGTGGTGAGCGTGATCGCCGTCGCAGCCGGCGTCATCTTCTGGGGATGGGATCAGGCATCCACCCCGGTCGGAGCGCCGATCCAGGCGGCGCTGCCGGGGCTGCAAGGCATCATCAACGGCCCGTGGCTGTTCGCAGGCGTGCTCGGCGGGCTCATCGTGCGCAAGCCCGGCGCGGCGCTGTATGCGGAACTCGTCGCGGCGACCGTCTCGGCGCTGATGGTGACGCAGTGGGGAGCGCTCACGCTGCTCTCCGGGCTCGTGCAGGGGCTCGGCGCCGAAATCGTGTTCGCGATCTTCCTGTACGCGAACTGGCGGTGGTGGGTGGCGCTGATCGCCGGCGCCGGCGCAGGCGTCGCCGAGTCCATCCTCGACCTGACGGTCTGGTACCCCGGCGCGAAGCCGGAGTTCGCCGCGATCTACGCCGTCACCACGACGATCTCCGGGCTCGTCATCGCCGGCCTCGGCTCCTGGCTGATCGTGAAGGCGCTGGCGAAGACCGGTGCGCTGGGCAGGTTCGCGGCCGGACGCGAAACCACGGCGCGCATCTGAATGGACGTGCGCACGCGGCCGAGCGCGGTGCTGGCATCCCGATGGGGCTGGCGCCACGCCGGGCGCGCCCGCTGGGCGGTGGATGACCTCGATCTCAGGATCGAGGCGGGCGAACGCATCCTGCTGCTCGGCGCCTCCGGCTCGGGGAAGAGCACGCTGCTCGCCGCGCTCGCCGGAGTGCTCGGCGGTGAAGACGAGGGCGAAGAGCGTGGCACGCTGCTGATCGACGGCGTCGATCCGGCACGCCAACGTGGACGCAGCGGACTGCTCATGCAGGATCCCGACGCGCAGGTCGTGCTCGCGCGAGTGGGTGACGATGTCGCCTTCGGCTGCGAGAACCTCGGTGTCGGCCGCGAGGAGATCTGGCGCCGAGTGAGTGAGTCGCTCGCCGCGGTGGGGCTCGACGTGCCCTTTAATCAGCCCACCTCGGCGCTTTCCGGCGGACAGAAGCAGCGGCTCGCCCTGGCGGGCATCCTCGCGATGCGTCCTGGGCTGCTGCTGCTTGATGAACCGACGGCGAACCTCGACCCGCACGGGGTCGGCGAGGTGCGCGATGCCGTGGAGGCGGTCGTGCGGCGGACAGGCTCCACTTTGGTGGTCGTCGAACACCGGGTCGACGTGTGGCGACACCTGGTGCACCGGGTCATAGTGCTCGGTGACGGCGGTCGACTGCTCGCAGACGGGCACCCGGACGCGGTACTGGCCGACCCTGACGGCAGCCTGCGCCGGGCCGGTGTGTGGACCTCGCAGCGGCCGCCCGAAGCGCGGCGCGGTGCTGCGGCTCCTGCGCACGGTGGCGAGGTGCTGCTCGACGCCCGGCGGCTCGAGGTGGGGCGGCCGCGCGCGCCGTTCAGCGCCGGTCCGGTGGATCTCGGGGTGCGCCATGGTGCGGCGACGGTGCTCACCGGCGCGAACGGGTCGGGCAAGTCGACACTGGCACTGACTCTCGGCGGGCTGATTCCGGAACGTGGGGGCGAGCTGCGGTCGTCGCCCGAACTGTCCGCCGGAGCGGCGACCCGCCCGATCGAATGGCGGTCGAGGCAACTGCTCACCCGGATCGGCAGCGTCTTCCAGAGTCCGGAGCACCAGTTCCTCGCGCAGAGCGTTCGATCGGAGCTCGCCGTCGGTCCGCGCGCGCTGCGCTTGCCACAGCCGGAGGTCACCGCGCGCGTCGACGAACTGCTCGTCAGGCTGCGGCTCGACGCGTTGGCCGAAGCCAATCCCTACACGTTGTCCGGGGGCCAGAAGCGGCGGCTCTCCGTGGCGACGGTGCTGGCGACGCGCCCGAAGGCGCTGATCCTCGACGAACCGACCTTCGGACAGGACTCGAACACCTGGGTCGAATTGGTCGGGATGCTGCGCGACCTGCGAGACGCAGGTCACGCCGTCCTCGCGGTGAGCCACGACGCCATGCTGGCCGGTGCCCTTGGCGCTAGCGAGTGGGTCATCCCTGCGGGGGGGCACCGGATCCGGGCTCAGGTGCCGCGCCCCGATCGTGCAGCGACGCAGAGGATCAGCCCATGAGTATCGTGGCGGCGGTTCGGGTCGGCCCGCTCAACCGCGTGAATCCGGTCGCAAAGCTCGGCGCCGTGCTGGTGATCAGCTTCGTGCTGCTGGCGACGATCGACTGGGTCTCGGCCGCCGTCGCCCTCGTACTGGAATGCGGTCTGTTGCTCGCCGCCCGGCTGCCGATCCGCGCGGTTCTGCGACGAACCGTGCCGTTGCTGATCGCGGCTCCGCTGGCGGGTGCGACCACCGTGCTGTACGGACAGCCGTCGGGGACGGCGTACTGGCGTTGGTGGCTGATCGAGGTGAGCGACGGCTCGATCTCACTCGGGCTGGCCACACTGTTACGCATCCTTGCGATCGGAGTGCCGGCGATCGTGCTCTTCATCACCATCGACCCGACCGATCTCGCCGACGGTCTTGCACAGGTCGTGCGGTTGCCGGCTCGGTTCGTGATCGGTGCGCTGGCCGCGCTGCGCCTCGTCGGGCTCTTCATGGAGGACTGGCGGGCGCTTGAACTCGCCCGTCGCGCCCGCGGTGTCGCCGACGGAAACGCCGTGCGCCGCGCGCTCGGTCAGTCGTTCGCGCTGCTGGTGCTCTCGATTCGGCGCGGCAGCAAGCTTGCGACCTCGATGGAGGCGCGCGCGTTCGGTGCACCCGTGAACCGGTCTTGGGCGCGGGAATCGCGTTTCGGCGCCGGTGACTGGGTTGTCGTGGCACTGGGAGTGCTGGTGTCTGCGGGCGCGGTCGCGGTGTCGGTGGCTGCAGGGAGTTGGAACTTTGTCTTCGCCTGATCCAGGGGCACGGCTCGTGGATGCCGTCGTCGCGGCGGTGGCTGCTCTTGCGCAGCCGACTCCCGTGGTTCTCATCGACGGACCGAGCGGGGCCGGCAAGTCCACTCTGGCGGATCGCTTGGTCCGTTCATGGCCGGGCCCCGTGCGCCCCGAGCTCGTGCGGATGGATGAGCTGTATCCCGGTTGGACGGGTTTGGCTGCCGCCAGCGCACAGGTCGCCGAGGAGCTGCTGCGCCCGCTGCGTAGCACGGGCACGGGCCGATGGTGCGGGTACGACTGGAAGCGGGGTGAGCCGGCCGAATGGCATCCCGTCGTCGCCGACGTGCCGCTGATCATCGAGGGCTGCGGCAGTCTGAGCCGCGCCAGCGCGCCGCTGGTCGACCTTCGCGTGTGGCTGACCGCAGACGACGAGGTTCGCAAAGAGCGGGCATTGGCGCGCGACAACGGGTCGTTCGACGCGTATTGGGACATGTGGCAGACCCAATTCGACGCATTCCTGGTGCGCGAGGAACCTGTGGGATTGGCCGACCTCGTGCTCGAATCCGGCGGCGCCGCCGCGCGGACCCGGCGTTCGACGGGGGCCGGGACTACGGTGGTGTCATGAGCACAGAACAGCCTGTCGATCCGCAGTACATCGTCGAGTACATCGACGGTCCGCTCGCCGGCAGCTCCGACCGCAGATACCTGGTGGGCGGAGAATACGATCAGCGATTGAGCGCCGTGGCGGCGGTCGAAGGCATGGAGTCGTTGTTCCACTATGTCGCTGCGGACAGCCGCGAGATCAACGGGCAGCTGCACGTGCGCTATCGCTTCGATGCGCCGGACAGTGATCCGGTCGAGGCGGATGCCGAAGACAACCGCGCGAACGACAGCGACTTCCGCTGACCGAGAGGCGTCGCCGCCTCCTCCGCGCCCTTCTTCTCGTGTTCAGCCCCAACCGAGTTCGTGCAGTTCGGCGTCGCCGATGCCGAAATAATGTGCGATCTCGTGCACGAGCGTGACGTGCACCTGATCGCGTAGCTCCCGTTCATCGGTGCTGATCGCCAGAAGCGGTTCCCGATAGAGCGTGATGCGGTCAGGCAACTCGCCGAACCCGTACTGGCCCCTCCGGGTCAGGTCGACGCCGTCGTACAGTCCCAACAGGTTCATGCTGCCGTCGCCGGGCCGGTCTTCGACCAGGAAGGCCACGTTGTCGAGTCCGGCGATCATGTCGTCGGGCAGCAAGTCGAGCTCGTCCTCGACCAACTGCTCGAACTCGTCGGCGGGCATCTTCACATTGTCACCGTCGCTTTCTCGGCCGCACTGGCCGAATCGACTGCCGATGAGCAGGTCGAGATGAACTCTAGAACACCCAGGGCACGACCGGCCGTGCCCTCGATAATGCTGCAATGGGCTTTTCGCGCGCGCAGTTGCAGGACTACCAAGGGGCCTCGGTGCCCGACCTGGTCGGCCCAGGGCTGCGGCTGCTGTTCGTCGGCATCAACCCGGGACTTTGGACGGCTGCCACCGGCACACCGTTCGCGCATCCGGGAAATCGGTTCTATCCGGCACTTGCCGCAGCCGGCATCATCGATGGGCTGGACGGGTTCGCCGACGGCTTCGGGGATGCCCAGCGAAAGCATCTGATCGAGGCGGGCATCGGCATCAGCAACCTGGTCAACCGCGCCACGGTGCGCGCCGATGAACTCAGCCGGGCGGAACTGCGTGAGGGGGCGCTGCACCTGACCGGCAGGGTGCGGTCGTGGCATCCGGCGGTGGTCGCCGTCGTCGGCATCACCGCCTACCGGCAAGCGTTCGACCGTCCGCGCGCCGTGGCGGGGCTGCAGCCCGAACGCATCGCGGATGCCGAGTTGTGGATCGTTCCGAACCCGAGTGG
>DATMTS010000094.1:0-2980 GCA_035564555.1 Humibacter sp. | reverse complement strand
GAGCGTTCGTTGTACATCCACCCGGATGAGTGTGTGGATTGCGGGGCGTGTGAGCCGGTGTGTCCGGTTGAGGCGATCTATTACGAGGATGATCTGCCGTCGGAGTGGTCGGATTACTACAAGGCCAACGTGGAATTCTTCACGATGACTGCACCGGGCACGGGCGAGACCTTGGCTTCGCCCGGCGGCGCCGCCAAGGTCGGCGTGATCCCGATGGACCACCCCCTCATCGCGGCCCTGCCGCCGCAGGCGGAGTAGCGCACCGACGCCGATCGATGAGTCGAGGTCTCATGGATGCCGGTGGTCAATCGGGGCGAATTCAGCAGTAGAGTCTCTGCATGGAACTGCGCCAGCTCGAACACTTCCTCGCCGTGGCAGAGGAACGTCACTTCACCCGCGCGGCCGAGACCCTGCGCATCTCCCAGTCCGGCCTCTCCGCATCGATCCGAGCTCTGGAGACCGAACTCGGCGCACCGCTGTTCCTGCGCAGCACTCGCCGCGTCGAACTGACCCAGGCCGGCCAGGCGTTGCTGGCCGAATCGATGCGCACGGTGGCCAGTGCCGCGGCGGCACGGGAGGCGGTCGCCGCTATCCGTGACGTTCTCGGCGGCACCCTCGCGGTGGGAACCGAGCAGTGCCTGGGAGTGATCGACCTCCCCGCCGCGCTCGCCGGTTTCCGACGCAGGCATCCGGCCGTGCGAGTGCGGCTGAGCTTCTCCGGATCCGGCCGCCTGATCGACGACGTCGCGCACGGCGGGCTCGATCTTGCGATCGTCGCCGTCTGCGCGCCTGCGCCGCAGGGTGTGCGCCTCATCACGCTCTCGACCGAACCGTTCGTCGTGCTGTGCCATCCGACTCACCCGCTGGCGCAGCGCACCGCAGTGTCGATCGCCGACCTCGAGCACGAGACCCTTGTCGGATTCCAGGACGACTGGGCGGCCCGGGTACTCGTCGACCGCGCGTTCGCGGCGAGCGGCAACGATGTTCCCGTGGAGTTCGAGGTGAACGACGTCGGCACGTTGCTCGACCTCGTCGGCTATTCGCTCGGGGTCGCCGTGGTGCCGGCGCACTTCGCGCACAAGCGACCCAAGAGTCTGGCCGCCGTGCCGCTCACCGACGACCGCCCGCGCTGGCAGGTCGCCATCGCCGCGCCGGAGCATCCCAGCCCCGCGGCCCGGGCGCTGCTCCGGCGTATCGCCCCCGAGACCGAGCGGTAGACGACCGCCGCTACCAGGCGTAGTCCTCGGGTGCGGTCTTGTGACCGGGGAAGATCTCATCGAGTCGTCCGAGCACGTCGGCATCCAGTTTCACGTCGAGCGTGCCGAGGATGCCGTCGAGCTGCTCGCGCGTTCGCGGTCCGGTGATCGGGGCCGTTACCGCCGGCTGGTGCAGCAGCCAGGCCAGCCCGAGCCGGGCCGGTTCGACTCCGAGCTCGTCGGCCAACGCTTCGTACTGCTCGAGAGCAGCGCGGTGCGTCTGCAGGCCCTGTGCGGCGCGCCCTTCGGAACGCCGCACGCCCTGCTGTTCCTTCTTCAGCACACCGCCGAGCAGTCCGCCCTGCAACGGCGACCACGGGATGACGCCGAGACCGTAACGTTGCGCGGCGGGCAGCACCTCGCGCTCGACGTCGCGCACGATCAGGTTGTAGATCGACTGCTCGCTGACCAGCCCGAGGAAGTTGCGCTCGGCGGCCGCGGCCTGCGCTTGGGCGATGTGCCAGCCCGCGAAGTTGCTGCTGCCGACGTAGACGATCTTGCCCTGTTGCACCGCGAGCTCCATCGCCTGCCAGATCTCCTCCCAGGGCGTGTCGCGATCCACGTGATGGAATTGCATGAGGTCGATGTGGTCGGTCTGCAGGCGTTTCAGGCTGGCGTCGATCGAACGGCGGATGTTCACCGCTGAGAGCTTTCCGTGGTTCGGCCACTCGTCGCCCATGTCTCCGTACAGTTTGGAGGCCAGCACCGTGCGGTCACGGCGATCCCCGCCCTGCGCGAACCACGTGCCCAGGATCTCTTCGGTGCGACCGGGATGCTGCGGGCCGCCGTAACCATTGGCCGTGTCGAAGAAGTTCAGGCCGGCCTCGTGCGCCGCGTCCATGATGCCGTGGGCATCCGCCTCGCTCGTGTGCGGTCCGAAGTTCATCGTGCCGAGGCACAGCCGGGAGACGGTCAGGCCGGTGCGGCCGAGGTGGGTGTATTCCATATCTTCAACACTGCAGCCCGGAGCTCGATAAGTCCAACTGTGTTATCCGATCGGATTGTGCGCGCGGTCTTCTCAATCCTCGCCGCGGAGCTTGTCGCACAGCTCCGCCAGCAGCCGCAGCTCGTCGGCGCTCAGGGTTCCTCCGACGCGCTCCGAGATCGCCCCCATGTGCTGCACGGCGACCCGACGGAACAGCTCGAACCCGGCATCCGTCAGGCGCACCTCGGCCGCGCGGGCATCCGTGGGCTCCGGGCATTTCGAGACCAGGCCGCGCGTCACAAGCCGGTCGATCAGGCGGCTGACGCTGGGCTGGGTGAGCAGTACGTGGCGGTTGAGGTCGCGCAGCCGCAGCTTTCGGTCGGGCTGCCGAGAGAGGGTGAACAGCACGTCGTATTCGTTCAGAGAGACGTCCTTGGTGGGAAACCGGGCCACGAGTGCCCGCATGACCGAGACCTGAGCGCGGAAGAGCGCCTCCCAGGCCGCTACCGCCAGCGCGCGGTCCTCCGCGTCGCCGCGGCGCCGCGCTGTTTTCGACTCCGGCTCGCCCACCCGATTCCTCCAGTCCCCCGGCGCGGTGCTCGCGAGCACCGTGGTCCTCAAGAATAGGGATCTCCACCGTCACGCCGCCAATCGGCGTGCTCCGCCGACTCGCCGGTGAGCGTGCTCAGGGGGTGTCCGGGGTGAATCTCGGCGGCGAGAACTCGGGCGGAAGAATGCCTCGGCAAGCGTCGATGGGCGGCCGCCTCAGATGAAAATGAGGGCCGGTCGCAGAGGCTAG
>DATMTS010000093.1:0-88346 GCA_035564555.1 Humibacter sp. | reverse complement strand
CCAGCCGGCCCCTCGTGTCACCTGATTTCGATACGGGGAGAACGGGATGTCTGCCGGAGTGGCGCCTGCGAGAATGGGTTCATGACCGATACCACCACGGCACTGCCCTACCGCGTCGCCGACCTGTCGCTCGCGGAGGCGGGACGGCACCAATTGCGCCTGGCCGAGAACGAGATGCCCGGACTGATGGCGTTGCGCGCCGAGTTCGGCGACAGCAAGCCGTTACGCGGCGCGCGCATCGCGGGCTCGCTGCACATGACGGTGCAGACCGCGGTTCTGATCGAAACCCTCACGGCCCTGGGCGCGCGCGTGCGCTGGGCGAGTTGCAACATCTTCTCCACTCAGGACGAAGCCGCTGCGGCGGTCGTCGTCGGTCCGGCGGGCACCCCGGAGGCGCCGCAGGGAGTGCCGGTGTTCGCGTGGAAGGGTGAGACGCTCGACGAGTACTGGTGGTGCACGCAGCAGATCTTCGATTGGTCGGCCGAAGCGGCCGAAGCGGCCGAAGCGGCCGAGGACGGCGCATCCTGGTCGGGACCGAACCTGATCCTGGACGACGGCGGAGATGCGACTCTGCTGGTGCACCGCGGCGCCGAGTACGAGCGTGCCGGAGCGGTTCCGCAGCCGACGGCATCCACCGGCGCGGAGGAGCGCGTGGTGCTGGAGGCGCTGCGGCGCAGCCTTACTGCGGACCCACAGCGTTGGACGCGAATCGGTGCCGAGCTTCGCGGCGTCACCGAGGAGACCACGACGGGCGTGCACCGCCTGTACGAGTTGGCCCGCGCGGGCGAGTTGCTGTTCCCCGCGATCAACGTGAACGACTCCGTCACCAAGAGCAAATTCGACAACCGGTACGGCATCCGCCACTCGGCCATCGACGGGTTGAACCGGGCGACCGACGTGCTGATCGGCGGTAAGGTCGCCTTCGTCGCCGGTTACGGCGACGTGGGAAAGGGAGCCGCGGAGGCACTGCGCGGCCAGGGGGCGCGGGTGATCGTGAGCGAGGTCGACCCGATCAACGCGCTGCAGGCCGCGATGGACGGATTCCAGGTGACGCGACTGGAGTCGGTGATCGGCGAGGTCGACATCCTGATCAGTTGCACGGGCAACAAGGATGTCATCACGCTCGACCACCTGCTCGGCCTGAAGCACCTCGCCATCGTCGCCAACGTGGGCCACTTCGACAACGAGATCGACATGGCCGCGCTCGAGGCGCTGCCTGGCGCCACCCGTGTGGAGATCAAGCCGCAGGTGCACGAATGGCGGCTGCCGAACGGCCGCAGCGTGCTGGTGCTGAGCGAGGGCCGCTTGATGAACCTCGGCAATGCCACCGGGCATCCCTCGTTCGTGATGAGCAACTCGTTCACCAACCAGGTGCTCGCGCAGATCGAGCTGTTCTGCCACGCGCAGAACTACCCGGTCGGCGTGCACGTGCTGCCTAAGGTGCTCGACGAGAAGGTCGCCCGGCTGCACCTGGCCGCGCTCGGCGTCGAGCTGACCACCCTGACCGAGGAGCAGGCCTCGTACATCGGAGTGCCGGTGGAGGGGCCGTACAAGGTCGACCACTACCGGTACTGACTCCCCGGCTCAGCGCTGCGGAAAACCGTGCGGGATGCCGCCCAGCACCGGCTCCAGGCCGGCCATCCGTTGCGCCTCGAGTTGCAGCGCGACGCGGTCTCGTTCGCGCCGCACGGCGGCGACCGCGACGAGCAGGGTGATCGGGTCGACGTTCGGAAGCGGCGACACGTACCCGGCCGCTTCCGCGGCCAGCTGCGTCGCAAGTCCGGCGCGCGCCGCCGGAGTCAGCGCAGTCAGCTGCGACAGGAACTGCGCGATCCGCCGAGCAAGCGCGTCCGGCAGCTTGGCGACGTCTGCGACCGCCGCCCACTGGGCGAGAGCAGGCGGCAGCGGAAGCGGAGCCGGTGGAGTGGATGCGACACGCTCGTGCTGGCTGTAGGTTCCGGCGAGCAGGTCGCCGAGTCGCTTCGATCGCGGGCTGAGCAGAGCGATCAGCGCCGCCAGTCCGCCGAAGGTGAAGTAGATCTCGAAGACACCCGCCAGGGCGCGCACGAACGCGTGCCGCAACGACTCGGCACCGCCGTCGTCGCGCACGATGCGTGCACCGATCGCGAACTTGCCCGGCGAGCGGCCGTGGGTGGCGATCTCGACCGCGACGGGCGCGATCACGATCGACACGACGAGCGCGGCAACGCTGACCGCCGCCATCGCCGCCTGGTCGACAGCCTTGGCGAGGGTCACCTGGGCCAGCACCAGGATGCCCACCAGCAGGGTCACATAGACGAGCCAGTCGATCGCCGCGCCGGCGGCGCGCAGGATGAATCCGGCCGGCCGCACGTCGATCGCGACGGCCTCGCCGGTCATGAGTTCGTCAGCCGGATCCTCGTACTGCGGGCCGTGCTCGAAGCGGGCTGCTGAGCGCCTGTGGGCGTCGCCATCGGCGGCCTTGACCATGGCTATCATCTAAGCAGATGGACCTCGACGCCTATGCAGCAGCGCACCGCCAGGAGTGGGACCGACTGGAGAGCCTCGCATCCAGGCGGTCGCTGAACGGCGCCGAGGCCGACGAGCTCATCGACAGCTATCAGAGCGCCGCATCCCAGCTCTCGGCGATCAAGACGTCGGCCGGTTCGACGGTGTACGGGGATCGCCTCTCGGTCGCGATCTCGCGCGCCCGGCTGCGGTTCACGGGTGCCGCGGCCAACCCCCTTCAGGCGGTGCCGCGGTTCTTCGCCGTGCAGTTGCCCGCAGCGCTGTATCGCCTGCGATGGCTGACGCTGGGAGTCGCCATGGCGACGTTCGTGATCGCCGGGCTCTACGCGTGGTGGGCCATCTCCGATCCGAGGGTGATGGCCGACTTCGGCTCCCGGGCAGACCTGCGGCAATTGGTCGATCATGACTTCGTCGACTACTACTCGAAGAACCCGGCGGCCTCGTTCGCCGGTCAGGTGTGGACCAACAACGCCTGGATCTCCGCTCAAGCCATCGCATTCGGAATCCTCGGCGTGTATGTGCCGTACATCATCTTCCAGAACGCCGCCAACGTGGGCGTCACGGGCGCAGTGATGTTCGCCTACGGCAAGGGCGACGTGTTCTTCTCGTACATCACCCCGCACGGGTTGCTCGAGCTGACCTCGGTGTTCGTGGCCTGCGCGGCCGGTTTGCGCATCTTCTGGTCCTGGATCGCTCCGGGCCCGCGCACCCGCAGTCAAGCGCTCGCCGAAGACGCGAGGGCGCTGTTCGTCGTCGCGATCGGACTGGTGCTCAGCCTCTTCGTCTCGGGCCTGATCGAAGGATTCGTCACCCCGTCCGCGCTGCCCGTCTGGGCGAAGATCGCGATCGGCGCCCTGGCGCTCGCCGCATTCCTGGCCTACATGCTCGTGGTCGGCGGTCGGGCGGCGCGGGCGGGCGAGACCGGCGACCTCGATGAATTCGAGGCGGGAGCCCGACGGCTCATCGCGGAGTGAACGATCGCGCCGCCGTCACGCTGAGTGATCCGGATGAATTGCGACCAGGAGAGAGATCGGAACGCCGTCGGGCACCGAGGGGCGCTCCGCATACTCCTGCAGCAGTTCGCCGATGCGCGTGCGCAGTTCGGCCGTATCGGATTCGGACAGCTTCAGGCCGAGCCGTGACACCTGCAGCTCATCGGCGGGCAGCCCGGCGATCTCGTCGAGGAACGTGCGCACCAACACCGAGCTGATGCCCGACACGTGCGTGCGCCAGGAACGGCGGGTCGCGCGGTACGGCACTTCGCGCGCGCCGCGCGCGCCGCGTCTGGGTTCGACCGGTTCGAGGAAGCCGGTCTCGACGAGGGTTCGCACGTGATGCAGCGTGCTGCCCGGGTTGCGGTCGAGAGCCTGCGCGATCTCTTTGTTCGTGCGCGGCTGATGCAAGCAGATGCGCAGGATGCGCAGCCGCAGCGGGGAGGCGAGCGCGCGGGCCTCGGCCTCGGTCGTCTCGTTGTCTGACATGTCATCACGGTATGGCGGCCACCAGTGATTGGCAATACCCAATGGCAGGCGCATACTGGGGCAATGGCATCCCTTCCCGCGACGGAGTCGGACAAGGCTCGATCGACGCTCAACCGGCATCCGGGGTTCCTGCGGCTGTGGGCGGGCGAGACGGTCAGCCAGTTCGGCGCCCAACTCGCGCAGCTCGGCATCCCTGTTCTCGCCGTCACGTTGCTGCACGCCACCGAGTGGCAGGTGGGCCTGCTGAACGCCGCGGACACGGCGGCGTTCCTGGTGATCGGTCTCCCTGTCGGGGCATGGGTGGACCGGATGCGCAAACGCCGAGTGATGATCGTCGCCGACCTGGTGCGGGCGGCGGCGCTGGCATCGATCCCGGCGCTGTGGGCGATGGGGATGCTGCAGATGTGGCAGGTCTATGCGGTCGCGGTGATCGTGGGAGGGGCGACCGTCTTCTTCGACGTCTCGTACCAGAGCTTCATCCCGGTGCTGGTGCCCGGGGATCTGGTCGCAGGGGCCAACGGCCGGTTGGAGGCTTCGGCCCAGGTCGCGCGGGTCGGCGGTCCCGCGCTCGGCGGCGGGTTGCTCGCGATCGTCAGTGCGCCGTTCATACTGGCGGGCACCGCGATCGGCTACCTGGTCTCCTGGGCGTTCCTGCTCGCCGTTCGGGTGACCGAACTGCCCCCGCCGCGCAGCGATCGCAAGCCGCTTTGGCGCGAGATCGGCGAGGGACTCGCGTTCGTCTGGGGCAATCGGCTGATCCGCCGCATCTCGTTCACGACCGCGACAGCCAACTTCTTCGGCATCATCACTGCGACGCTGCTTCCACTGCTCGTTCTGCGCACGCTCGGTCTGGCCCCGGCGCTGTTCGGTCTGGTGATGTCGTTCGGAGCGGTCGGCGGGGTGCTCGGGGCGGCCGCGACGCCGTGGCTCACTCGGCGCATCGGCGAGGGGTCCGTCATCCCGTTCGCGGCCGCCGTCTTCGGCGTCGCGGGTTTCGCGATGCCGGCCGCTGCGGTGCTTCCGGCTGCGGCGATCCCATTGCTAGTGGGCGGCGAGCTGTTGAGCTCGTTCGGCGTGCTGGTGTACAACGTCGCCCAGTTGACGTTCCGGCAACGCGTCTGCCCGCCCGCACTGCTCGGCAGGATGAACGCGTCGATCCGCTGTCTGGTCTGGGGGGTGCTGCCGATCGGGAGCCTGATCGCCGGAGGGCTCGGGCAGCTCACGGGAATCCCGACCACGATGTGGATCGGAGCGACCGGCGGGTTGGTCGCCGTCGCGTTGGTGTTGTTCTCGCCGTTGACGGGCATGCGCGAACTGCCGTCGGCCGGGCGGGGAGCCGAGTGACGGCGGGAACCCGAAGGTTCCCGCCGTCAGCGAGTCGTCTCCGTCAGGACGTCTTCTTGGTTCCGTCGAAGATGAACTTGAAGCTGGCACCGGCGATGATCGCGCCCACGATCGGCGCGACGACCGACGCCCAGACCTGACCGAACGCGAGCGAACCGCCGTAGATCGCGGTCGCAATCGAACGAGCGGGGTTGAACGATCCGTTCGAGACCGGAATCGCGATGAGCGCCAGAAGCGTCAGCGTCAGGCCGATCGCGAGCGGCGCGAAACCCGCGGCGGCCCGCGCGCTGGTGGCTCCGATGATGACCCAGAGGAAGATCGCCGTCGTGATGATCTCGACCAGCAGCATCGCACCCAGGCCGTAGTGACCGGGGGAGACCGCATCGTATCCGGTGGAGGCGCCGCGGAACTGCTTCATCAGGTCGCCCTTCGGCCCGCCGGCAAGGATGGCCAGCAGCAGGCTGGAGGCGATGATGCCGCCGATCAGTTGGGCGATGATGTAACCGATCACGTCGCGCCAGGCGAAACGACCGGCGACCGCGAGCCCGATGGTGACGGCCGGGTTGAAGTGACCGCCCGAGACCGGCCCGAAGGCATAGGCGCCGACGACGACCGTCAGGCCCAGCGCCAGCGAAACGCCCAGGAAGCCGACGTTGAGTGCGCCGGCGCCGCCGTGGAAGCCCGCGGCGAACAGGGCGGTGCCCACGACGCCGAAGACGAGCACGAATGTTCCGACGGCCTCGGCCCCGAGACGTGCACCGTACGAGGGAACGGCCGTGAGCGGGGGAGGTGTTGCCTCAGCCATGATGACCTCTTTCGTGAGTCGCAGAGAGCACAGCGCTACCCGCGCCGGGCCGCTCCGGAGGTGCGGCACGTTCGACGCTATGGGATTCGGCCGGTCGATCGGCGTTACCCGGCGGGAATGTCGCAACCTGACACGCCGTGCAGAGGGCAGGTTCACGGGCCGCTGATAGCAGGCACGGGCTAAAGCCGTCCGGCGGCCTTCAACGCGATGTACCGGTCGGCCAACGCAGCGGGAAGCCCGTCCGGTGGCCCGGTGACGACCTCTGCGCCGAGCCGCCGAACGGCTTCCGAGACCCGTGCTGCATCCAGCAGGGCCCGTTCGGCCGCGGCGGCTCGGTAGACCTCGGCGCGGTCGCTGCGGCCGTCCGCGGCCTGAAGCACGGTCGGGTCGGTGACCGATGCGACGACCACCGTGTGCGCCCGGGTCAGCTGGGGCAACACGCCGAGCAGCCCGCGCGAGGCGCCCGGGGTCTGGATGGCCGTGAGCAGCACGACCATCGCGCGATGCGGTGTGATCGATCGCACCTGGGCCGGCACGGCCGGCCAATCCGTCTCGATCAGCTCGGGATCGATGCCCGCCATGGTGTCGACGCATCGCTGAAGCAGCTCGGCGCCGGTCGCGCCCTGCACGCGCCCGCGAACTCGGCGGTCGAATGCGAGCAGATCGACGCGGTCGCCGGCGCGCGAGGCCAGCGCTGCGAGCAGCAGAGCCGACTCGAACGCCGTATCGATGCGCGGCTCGTTCTCGATGCGCGCGGCCGAGGTGCGCCCCGTGTCGATGACGATCACCACCCGCCGGTCGCGTTCGGGGCGCCAGGTGCGTACCATCAGACGCTCCCCGGTGGCATCCGCGTCGCCGCGCCGCGCGGTCGCTCGCCAGTCGATCGACCGCACGTCGTCGCCGCGCACGTACTCGCGAAGCGAATCGAACTCGGTGCCCTGCCCGCGGATCATCACACTCGTGCGCCCGTCGAGTTCGCGCAGCCGCGCCAATCGGGAAGGCAGATGCTTGCGGGAATTGAACGGCGGCAGCACTCTGATGCGGCCGGGAGCCGGCAGCGTCGCCTGCCGTGCCACGAGACCCAGTGGTCCGGCCGAGCGCACCGTGACGCGCTCGACCCGCCGTTCGCCGCGCCGGAAGGGAGTGAGCCAGGTCGTCAGGGCACGGCGTTCTCCGGATGGGATGAACACCGACAGGCGCCCGCCGGCCGCTCCGGCGGACGGCTCCCAGGCATCCCGCACGGTCGCCCGCATCGCCCGCGTACCCGTGTTCGTCAGGTAGAGGGTGGCGGGTACTCGCTCCGCGAGTCGCACCCTGGTCGGCAGTTCGCGGCCGATGTCGATGCGCCGGGGCGACGCCGCCAGCACAAGATCGACTGCCCCGACGCACGCGGCGAACGCGAGCCACGCCAGCAGCACGAGTGCCGCAGTGTCGGTGTCGCGCCCGAAAAGCACGACCGGCACGATGCCGATCGCCAGCAGTGCGACGAATCGTCCGGTGATCGCCATGCGCGCCTAGATCGGCACCTGCACCTGCTGCATGATGGCGCGCAGGATCGAATCCGTCGAGACCCCTTCGAGCTCCGCCTCGGGGCGCAATTGGATGCGGTGTCGCCACACCGGCAGCACCATCGCCTGCACGTGGTCCGGCGTGACGGCGTCGTATCCGCTCAGCCACGCCCACGCTTTCGCACATGCCAGCAGCGCGGTCGTGCCGCGGGGACTCACGCCGAGGCGCACCGACGGGCTCTGCCGTGTCGCCCGGGCCAGGTCGACCATGTAAGCGAGCACGTCGGAGCCGACCGACACCGCGGTCGCCGCCGCGGACGCCTGCTGCAGTTCGGCGGCGCCGATAACCGGCCGGATGCCTGCTGCCGCAAGGTCGCGCGGATCGAATCCGGCGGAGTGCCTGCGGAGCATCTCGAATTCCGTGTCGCGCTCGGGGATGTCCAAGGTCAGCTTCAGCAGGAATCTGTCGAGCTGTGCCTCCGGCAGCGTATAGGTGCCCTCGTACTCGATGGGGTTCTGCGTGGCCGCGACGATGAACGGAGCGGGCAGCGGCATCGTGATGCCGTCGGCCGTGACCTGACGCTCCTCCATCGCCTCCAGCAGTGCGGACTGCGTCTTCGGCGGCGTGCGGTTGATCTCATCGGCGAGCAGGATGTTCGTGAACACCGGACCCTGGCGGAACTCGAACTCGCCCCGCGACGCGTCGTAGACGACCGAGCCCGTGACGTCGCCCGGCATCAGATCGGGGGTGAACTGCACGCGCTTGGTCTGCAGGCTGAGGGCCCGCGACAACGAGCGGATCAGCAGAGTCTTCGCGACTCCCGGCACCCCTTCCAGCAGCACATGGCCGCGCGCGAGCAATGCGATGATCAGGCCCGTCACCGCGCCGTCCTGGCCGACCACCGCTTTGCCCACCTCGGAGCGCACCTGCGCCAGGGTGTGGCGCAACCGCTCCGTGTCGGCATCCGGCGGCGTCGCGGGGGATGCCGGTGCCGCGTCGTACTGCTGCTGTGCCGGGTAGGTCGCGTCGGTCATTGTGCCATTCTGCCGTTCGGCTGGTCGGTTCCGCTGCCGGTGGCACTCCGCGTCGCGGATCGCACGGCCGCCTCCAAAGCGTCGAGCTCTCGGGCGAGCCCCATCAGTTCGCGGTCCGAGTGGGGCGCGGCATTGACCAGGATGCGTTCCACCTCTGCCGGGGAGCGTGCGGTCAGCGTCGCGGCGGCCGAGGCCACGGTGACGATTCCCGCGTTGGAGGGCAGTCCGGCGAGTGCGGCGATACGCCCGGTGCTGCCGATGCGCAGGGCGTCCAGCGCGCGCAGCCGGGCGGAGGACCGCTGATACAAGCGCGATCTGCCTTCCATGGTCTCCTCGGCGCGAACCACGACGGGCAGGTTCTCGATCACCAACGGGCCGAACCGGCGGCCGCGCCAGACCGCCGCCGCCACGAACACCGCGAGCAGCAGCAGCACCGCGGGAGTGACCCAGCCGGGCGTCAGCTGCGCGAGCGAGGGAGGGCCGGACGCCGCCACGTCGGAGGCCGTCGGCAGATACCAGACGAGATCGGCCCGTTGGCCGAGCACCCCGAGCGCAAGTGCCGCGTTCCCACGTCTGATCACGCTCTCGTTGGCGAACACCGCACGCGACCCGAGCACCGTGACGGTGCCGGCCGTCGTGTGGGAGACGACCATGGCGTACGCGCCGTCACCGGTCGGGAAGCACCCGATCTGGGAGGCGTTCGACGGCCGGTATGCGGCCGTCGCGGCACTGATCGAGCCGGCGCGCACGGCGGCGCGTTGTGTGCACCGAGCCGTGAACCCTCCCGACCTGGGCGTGCCCGCCAGGCGCAGTCCCGGCACCAGCGCGCGCAATGTCTCGAACCCGGGCTCGACGACCACCAGGGCGCCGGCTGCTTCGCCGAGGCCGCGCAGTTGCTCGTCGTCGAGGTAGCCGTTCGGGTCGTAGAGCAGCACGGTCGCCCCCGTGGACTGCGCGGTGGCGGACTTCAGGGAACGGGCGATGTGCACCTGCACGCCGTGCCGGCTCAGCACCTGGGCGACGGCCTTGCCGCCCTGCGGCGCCGGGTTGTCCGCGGCGAGCGGCGTGCCTGCCTCCGGCGCACCGCCGCGCAGCACCAGCATGATGACGACGACGCCGATCAGGATGACGCCGAGCACGATCCAGAATCTGCCACGCCGCACACTCTGCCGAACCGTACCGCCGGGAGCGGGAGTCGGGGCGGGGGCCGACGTCGTCGTCACGCTCATGGCGCTCCGATCCGAGCCCAGGCATCCCCGGCCTCGCTCGCTCCGCCGGGTCCGTTCAGGGCCGGTCCGTGCGCATCCGCCGAAGCCGCATCACGGTGCCCGATCGACGGCCGGGCACGCCGCAGGTCGTCGTCCAACGCGCTCACCCGGTCGTGGGCGGCCCTGGTCGCCGACCTGCCGAGGTAGCGCACCCCGTCGAACGATGCGGCAGCGGCACGAAGCTCCTCCGCGTGGGCGGGAAACACCGGCGCCGCTCGTTCGGCCACCTCGTGGGCCGTCGTCCCCGGCAGGATGGGCACGACGGCGCGCTCCCGCAACGAGAGCGCGACGGCCCGGAAGCGGTCGAGCAGGGCAGCCGACCAGTCGCCCTTCGCGGCCGCCGCCTTCGCTGCCTCCCGCAGATCATCGGCAGAACGGCCATCGTCTTCGAACACGCCGGCGGCCGGCGCTCGGCGGGAGAGCCTCGGCACGCCGAACACCAGGAACGCAGTGACGACGATGGCAAGCACGATGACCGCCGCGATGATCAGGAAGAGATTGCCGTCGCCGGCGGCACCGGGAACGTGCAGAGATGCCAGCCAATCCTTGATTGCTTGCGAAACCAGGTCGAACCAGGTCGGCTTCGCGGCCTGGTATTCCGGTTTCGCCAGTTCGTCGATGAGCCATTGCCGAGCATGCGGCGCATCCGGGTCCACTGGGATGCCCGTTGGCAGGAACAGAACGGCTGCGGTCAGGACCACGCCGCCGCCCGCTGGTCGAACCGCGGTGTCGCGAACGGGTTCGCCTCGGTGGGCCGGCCCGCCTGGCGACCTTCTACGAACCGGATCAGTGTGAGGTCCAGGCCCTCCTTGCGCATCCGCAGGTCGACGTAGATGAGCGCGGTCGCCGCCGATTGCACCACGGAGGTTATGCCGCCCACCACGAGCGAGATGAGCAGTTGCACGAGGTAGATCACGATCGTGACGACCATCATCGTCGTGTTCGACTGGGGTCCGGTGGGAGCGAGCAGCGCCGAGATCAGCGGCAGCAGGATCGAGAACGGCAGAGACACGATCTGCGCCGCGACCGCGCAGATGATGCCGACCAGGATCTGTACGCCGAACGTACGCCAGAAGAAACGGTCGGTCAGGCGCCAGGATCGCGCGACCGCGGCCCGCACGGTTGCCCGCTCGAGCACGATCGCGCTCGGCACCAGTGCCAGTTTGGTCGAGAGCCAGACCCACAGCACAAGTAGTCCGAGACCGCCCAGGATGCCGATCGCGACGCCGGCGACGATTCCGCCCGTGCCGAGCATCACCAGTCCGGTGACGACGCCGGCGACGAGAGCGAGGGCGAGCGTCACCGCCGCCGCCTCGATCGCGATCCAGCCCAGCAACGCCGCTCGTCGTCCGACGATGCCTCGCCACAGGCCTCGCATCCGCAGCTTCTCACCCAGGGTCGCGTGGGCGACCTCCGTCACGATCACGCCCTGCAACCAGGCGGATGCCAGCATCCCGAACCCGATCGGCACCAACGCCGCAAGCACGACGGCGACGATCGATCCGGTGGAGATCGCGTCGAGGTCGGAGGCATCGGCCATGGTGATGCGCGTGATCGCGATCGCCGTGACAGCGCCGATCACGACTACGGAGACCAGTAGCACGATCGCCTGCACCAGCACGGCGCTGCCGAAGGTCGGCTTCGGATTGCGGCGCAGCACCTGGAAGGGCGCGCCGATCAAGGTCCCGAAGCCGAGCGGGCGCAACGGAATGAGCCCAGGCTTCGGCGGCGGTGTCCAACCGGGCGGCGGTCCGTAGCCGGGTGGGGGTCCGTAGCCGGGTGGCGGTCCGTAGCCGGGCGGCGGTCCGTAGCCGGGCGGGGGCATGGCCCCGGGTGGTGTCGAGCCGTCGGCCCCCGGCGCCCGCCAGCTCTGGTCGTCCGTCACGTGCACCCCTCACTCGCAAGCCGATCGACGCGGCTGACAGCTCGTCCGTTGGCGCGGGCCGCTCGGCGCCTCCCATGCTGGCATATCACGGCCTACCGTGCACCGCGTCGACTACTCTTGTGCGAGAAGTACCATGGCTCGCCCCACCCCTCAGCGGGCCCTGACGCAGAAAAGGGTCTATGAGCGCTCGAATTCTGGTTGTCGACGACGACACCGCGCTTGCCGAGATGATCGGCATCGTGCTGCGCACGGAGGGTTTCGAACCGCACTTCTGTGCCGATGGCGCCGTCGCGTTCGAAGCCTTCCGCGCGGCTCGTCCTGACCTGGTGCTGCTCGACCTGATGCTGCCCGGCCTGGACGGGATCGAGGTGTGCGGCCGCATCCGTGCCGAATCGGGAGTGCCGATCATCATGCTCACCGCGAAGTCGGACACGGCCGACGTCGTGAAGGGCCTGGAGTCGGGGGCGGACGACTACATGGTCAAGCCCTTCAACCCGAAAGAGCTCGTCGCTCGCATCCGCACCCGGCTGCGGCCGACCTCGTCGAACGGTTCCGTCGAGCGGCTTCAAGTCGGCGACCTCACCGTCGACGTCGCGGCACACGAGGTGCGGCGCGGCGAGAAGCGCATCAACCTCACGCCGCTCGAGTTCGAACTGCTGCTCGCACTCGCCTCGAAGCCGCAGCAGGTGTTCACTCGCGAGATGCTGCTCGAGCAGGTCTGGGGCTACCACTACAAGGCCGACACCCGGCTGGTCAATGTGCATGTGCAGCGCCTGCGGGCCAAGGTCGAAGACGATCCGGACAACCCGCGCATCGTGACGACGGTGCGCGGCGTCGGCTACCGCGCCGGCGTCTCAGCCTGATCCGACCATGACGACGCACCCGGGTGTGCCGACGAGGATGGACTGGCGCGCGGCGCGGCGCCTTCCATCCCGCCTCGTGCACGTCTGGCGTACGTCGCTGCGGTTCCGTACGGTGCTCATCACCGTCGCACTCACCGGTATCGCGATCCTGGTCACCGGCGTCGTCGTCTCGTTCAGCATCAGCAACGACCTGTACCAGTCGAGGCTCGACCAGGCATTCGGCGATTCCGCGCGCGCGACGACCGACGCACAGAAGAAGCTGGACGCGGCGGACGCCACGGATCCCGCAGCAGTGCAGAGCCTGTTCCAGCAGGTTCTCGGCGACGTCAAGAACTCCACCTCGACCAACCTCATCCAGTCATCGCGGGTGCCGGGCCAGGGTGCCGCGGCCGGCGCGCCGACCGGTATCACCACCTTCGGTTCGGCCCAGTCCGTGATCAGCGGCGAGCTCAAGGCGAAGGTACGGTCCTCCGACCACGCCATCTATGCCCAGTCGGTCGCCCTGCCCGCGCCCGACGGTTCTACCGATCCCGGCATCGTCGTCGGCACCGAACTCGTGCTGCCGAACGCCGGACGTTACGAGCTCTACCTCGGCTATCGGCTGCACGACTCGGAGCAGACGCTGCTCTTCGTACAGCGCACGCTTCTGCTGGCGGGTCTCGCGCTCGTGCTGCTGATCGGCGCGATCACCTGGGTGGTCGTGCGGTTCGTCGTCGTGCCGATCAGGCTCGCGGCCGAGACGAGCCAGCGGCTGGCGGCCGGCGAGCTCGAGGTGCGCATGCCCGAGAAGGGCGAGGACGTCTTCACCACTCTCGCGAGGTCGTTCAACGGAATGGCGGATGCCCTGCAGCGGCAGATCACGCAACTGGCCACGCTCTCCCAACTGCAGCAGCGTTTCGTCTCCGACGTCTCGCACGAACTGCGCACGCCGCTGACGACCATCCGGCTCGCGGGCGACGTGATCTACGATCAGCGTGCGTCGTTCCCGCCGGCCACCGGGCGCACGGCCGAACTGCTGCACACCCAGATCGAACGGTTCGATCTCTTGCTCTCCGACCTGCTGGAGATCAGCAGATACGATGCGGGTTCGGTGGCCTTGGAGCTCGAGCCGACGAATCTGGTGCGACTGGCAGAGGACGCGATCGACAGCCTGCAGGCGTTGGCCGATCAGAACGGCTCGGAGGTTCGTCTGGTGGCACCAGGCGGTTACTTCCAGGTCGAGATGGATCCGCGTCGCATCCGCAGGGTCGTGCGCAACCTGCTGGGCAACGCGATCGAGCACGGCGAGGGGAAGCCCATCATCGTCACGGTGGACAGCAACGAAACGGCGGTCGCATTGAGTGTGCGCGACAACGGACTGGGCATGACGCAGCAAGACACCCGACGCGTCTTCGACCGATTCTGGCGCGCCGATCCGTCACGCAGGCGCTCGATCGGGGGCACCGGGCTCGGCCTGGCCATCGCCTTGGAAGATGCGACGTTGCACGGCGGATGGCTCGATGTCTGGTCGAGCCCCGGCGAAGGATCGTGCTTCCGGCTGACCCTTCCGCGCGAGCCGGACGGCAGCATCGGCTCCTCGCCATTGCCGCTGTCCCCGAGCGGGTCGGACCGGGAGAACGAGACGGACCGGGTGGGCGGGTCATACCCGGAACACGCCGCCGAGTCCGGGGCGCAGAACGCCGACGAGTCCGGCAGCGTGAACGCGGCGCGCACGCATCCTGGATCGGAGGTGCAACCATGGTGAGACGCAGCATCCGACTGCTCGCCGGGCTGATCGCGATCGCTGCGCTGGCGGGCTGCGCGTCCATTCCGCGCGGCGGTGCGGTGCAGGGCGGTGGCTCGATCAGTCAGGCTGACAACGGCCTCGGGCCCGTCGATTTCATCCCGGCCGGGCCCACGAACGGTTCCAGCCAGGAGCAGATCCTGCAGGGATTCATCGACGCCGCCGTGAGCCCCCAGAGCGGCTACGAGATAGCCCGCCGATTCCTGACCACCCGGTTCGCTTCGAGTTGGAATCCGGATGCCTCGGTGACGGTGGATTCGCGCAACTCCCGGGTCGACTCGCCCATCGACGCCACGCATCGCGTGCTGAACGTGAAGCCGGTCGCGTTCGTGGATGCCGACGGCAACTTTCTGCGCGCCGAGTCGTCGACGCCGATCGCCCAGACGTACTCCTTCGCGCGAGAGAAGGGCCAGTGGCGCATCTCGAAGGCACCGAACGGCATCGTCATCGGCGACTCCCAATTCGGCGACGTGTTCAGCGCCCATCCGCTGTACTTCTACAGCCCGGACTACCGCTATCTGGTTCCCGACGAGCGCTGGTTCCCGACGTCGCCCGCCTCCACCCGCGCCCGCATCGTGAAGGAACTGGTCTCGGCCGGACCGGCCAAATGGCTGACCGGCGCCGTCGTATCGGCGTTCCCGGCCGGATCGCAACTGACCATCGACTCGGTGCCCGCGACCGGCGGAATCGCCGACGTCGATCTGAACAGCACGGCGGGCGGAGCGAACCCGCTCGCGCTCGCGCGAATGAACCTGCAACTGACCGAATCGCTGACCAGTGCGTTGGGCGTGACCAGCGTGCGGCTGCAGATCGAAGGCGTCGACGCCAGCGCCCAACCGCTCGCCTCGCGCGCTCCGATCCAGGACCCCGACGTCGATCCGAACCCGCTCGTGCTGCGCGCCGGGGCGTTCGGGCTGCTCTCCGGCTCGACGGTGCAGACCATCCCCGGCATCAGCGACACCGTCGCTGCGCTCACCCCGACGGCCGTCACCCTGTCCGCCGATCGATCGAGCGCGGCCGTGCTCGGCCCCGGCGGCGTCTATGCCGTGCGCTCCGGCGAGGAGGCGGGCAAGCCGGTGGACACGCGCGCCGGGCTGCTCGCGCCGTCGCTCGACAACGCAGGCTACGTGTGGTCCGCCGCCTCGTCTCAGCCGGCGACTCTGCGCGCCACGGGTCCGGACCGCCAGCCGATCTCGTTGAGCGTCGTCTGGCCGAGCGGTTCGACCCCACGCGCGATCGCCCTGTCCCGGGACGGCACCCGGCTTGCCGCGCTCGTCTCGTTCGGCGCACACACCGACGTGGTCGCGGCGGGCATCGCGCGCGACACGCATGGCAGACCCTCCAGGATCAACGAACCCGTCGATCTCGGTCCGGTCGCCACAGCGAACACGCGCTCCTTGAGCTGGTTGGACGAGTTGGATGTCGCGGCCCTGGGCAGCCAGGGGCACGGCGAGAGCGTCGTCTCGGTGCAGACCCTCGGTGGCATGGCGACGCAGACACCCGGACCCGACGGCGGAGCGTCCATCGCCGGCGCTGCGGCGGTGCCGCCGTACTGGGTCCTGACCTCGGCCGGTTCTCTGCAGTCCCAGCGCGGCAACGGCTGGCAGCAGAAGGCCGATCGGGTGACGGTCCTGGGCATCCAGCTGGGCCGGCCGAACTGAGCCGAGCCGGCACGCTGGGCGACCTCTTCTCCTCCACAGCCGGCGTCGGAACCCGGTGTGCACGATGAGGCCGCCGGACCGAGGCCGGCGATGCGCCGGGCTGCGACACTGGCCGGTATGAACGCATCTGCGGGTTCGGCGCTGCGTCGTGCGATGCTCGACGCAATCGCCGTGGTCGCGCCCACCACCTGCAGCGGATGCGGGGTGAATGACCGCGCGCTCTGCGACCGATGCTCGGCAGTCCTCCTACCTGTCGACATCCAGCAGCATCCGGTGTCGGGGCAGGCGGATCGGGTGCCTCTGCGGGTGTACAGCGCGCTGCGGTACGCCGGCGTCGCGCGGCAGGTGCTCGTCGCGGTCAAGGAGACCGGGCGAACCGACGCGGCGAGCGGCCTGGCGCCCGCGCTGCTCGCATCGGTCGACGCTGCACTGCGCGACACTTCGACTGTGGTCTGCGCCCGCGGCCGGCCCGAGCCGGTCATCGAGCTGGCGACGGTGCCGTCCTCGCGCGCCGCCTTTCGCCGGCGCGGCTATCACCCGGTGCGGCTCGTGCTGGGCTGTGCCGGTCTGCGCTCGACGCGGGTGCTGGTCGCGGCACGACAGACCATCGATCAGTCGGCACTCGGCATCGCCGCTCGGCAGCAGAACCGCGCCGGTTCGCTGCGCGCGCGGCGCTCGGCGCGCGGCCGGGCCTTCCTCGTGGTCGACGACATCCTGACCACCGGAGCCACCATCGCAGAGGCTCGACGGGCGCTGGAAGCGGCGGGTGCGACGGTGGTCGGCGCCGCCGTGATCGCCCATACCCGCAGGCGACTTCCGGCCGGCATCCAGGTCGGGTGACTCATTGCCCATTGCTGGTGACTTATGCAGCAGCGCGCACTACGGTAGGTCAAAAGGCGTGGATGATCCGCCCTCATCACCCGGGCGGGGGCACGCCGGACCTGGGAGGTTCTCGTGGACATCAACATCATCGGACGCAACCTGGGGATCACCGATCGCTTCCGCGATTACGCGACCGAGAAGGCTGAGAAGGTCTCGCATCTCGCCGAGCGCGCGCTCTCGCTCGAGGTCAAGGTGAGCAGGCACAACGAGAAGCCGAACGGTCAGTCCAATGGTGACGACCGGGTTGAATTGACTCTCGTGGGCCCGGGTCCGGTGGTACGCGCCGAAGCAATCGGCGGCGACAAATACGCGGCGTTCGATGTGGCGATCGGGCGCATGCTGGAGCGGGTGCGCCGAGCGAAGGACCGCCGCAAAGTGCATCATGGGCAGCATCGACCTACCTCGCTGCGGGAGGCGTCGACCGGAGGGTTCAGCGTGGTCGACATCAGGCCCGCAGAGGTGGAAGTGCTGGAGCAGGTTCGCACCGGCAGCGTTCCCGTGGTCGAGGAGTCGGCAGAGGAGCAGAGTGACGAGGAGTACAGCCCCGTCGTGATCCGCAAGAAGGTTTTCGCCTCTGTTCCCATGACGACGGAAGACGCCCTGTACTACATGGAACTGGTCGGACACGACTTCTATCTCTTCATCGACCAGGAGAGCGGCCGACCCTCGGTGGTGTACCGACGCAAGGGATGGGACTACGGCGTGATCTGCCTCGATCAAGCCGCCGACGAGTTGCAGGAGGTCGCGACCGCGGCGCGCAAGCTCGGGCGCTGATCGAAGGCCGGGGTGCTCTCGGCGCGCGCAGAGATCGGCACACTAACATTGCTATAGTTGCCGGCTGCGGTCGGTCGCGTGCGTCCGACCGGACGCGCGGACGCCGCGTGGCGTCCCGACGAACAAGTGGAGAGCATCCCGTGGCCTCAGTTCTCGAAAAGGTCCTTCGTGTCGGCGAGGGGCGCGTCCTGCGTCGCCTCGAGGCATACGCGAAAGCCGTGAACGCGCTCGAAGACGACTTCAAAGAGTTGACGGACGACGAACTGCGCAGCGAGACGGCGGAGCTGCGCGAGCGCTACTCCCGCGGTGAATCGCTCGACGACCTGCTGCCGGAGGCGTTCGCCGCCGTGCGCGAGGCCTCGGTGCGCACGCTGGGGATGCGGCACTTCGACGTGCAGATCATGGGCGGCGCCGCACTGCACCTGGGCGACATCGCCGAGATGAAGACCGGTGAGGGCAAGACTCTCGTCGCCACCACCGCGGCCTATCTCAACGCCATCACCTCGCGCGGCGTGCACATCGTGACGACCAACGACTACCTCGCCAGCTACCAGGGTGAACTGATGGGCCGGGTGTTCCGCGCTCTCGGCATGACGACGGGCGTCATCCTGGCCGGGCAGACGCCGGAGGAGCGCCGCGAGCAGTACCTGGCCGACATCACGTACGGCACCAACAACGAGTTCGGCTTCGACTATCTGCGCGACAACATGGCCTGGCAGGCGTCGGACATGGTGCAGCGCGGCCACTACTTCGCGATCGTCGACGAGGTCGACTCGATCCTGATCGACGAGGCGCGCACGCCCTTGATCATCTCCGGGCCGGCATCCGGTGAGGCGAACCGCTGGTTCAATGAGTTCGCCTCGCTCGCCAAGCGGCTGACCCCCGAGGTCGACTTCGAGGTGGACGAGAAGAAGCGCACGGTCGGTGTGCTCGAGCCCGGGATCGCGAAGGTCGAAGACTACCTGGGCATCGACAACCTCTACGAGTCCGCCAACACCCCGCTGATCTCCTTCCTCAACAACGCGATCAAGGCCAACGCCCTGTTCAAGCGCGACAAGGACTACGTCGTGATGAACGACGAGGTGCTCATCGTCGACGAGCACACCGGACGCATCCTGGTCGGTCGGCGCTACAACGAGGGCATCCACCAGGCGATCGAAGCGAAGGAGGGCGTGCCGGTCAAGGCGGAGAACCAGACGCTGGCCACCGTCACCCTGCAGAACTACTTCCGGCTCTACAAGAAGCTTGCCGGAATGACGGGTACCGCCGAGACGGAGGCGGCCGAATTCATGGCCACCTACAAGATCGGCGTGGTGCCGATCCCGACGAACAAGCCGATGATCCGCAAAGACCAGCCCGACCTCGTGTACAAGAACGAGGAGGCGAAGTTCGCGCAGGTCGTCGAAGACATCGCGAAGCGGCACGACAAGGGCCAGCCGGTGCTGGTCGGCACCACCAGCGTGGAGAAGAGCGAGTACCTGTCTCGACTGCTGGCGAAGAAGGGCGTGCGACACGAGGTGTTGAACGCCAAGAACCACGCGCGCGAAGCGGCGATCGTGGCACAGGCCGGCCGGCTGGGTGCGGTGACCGTCGCCACGAACATGGCGGGCCGCGGCACCGACATCATGCTCGGCGGCAACGCCGAGTTCCTGGCCGTCGCCGAGATGCACGCCAAGGGTCTCAGCCCGGTGGAGACGCCGGACGAGTACGAGGCCGAGTGGGACACGGTGTTCGACCGGGTCAAGGAGACCGTCGCGCAGGAGGCGAAGAAGGTCGTCGAAGCGGGCGGACTCTACGTGCTCGGAACCGAGCGCCACGAATCGCGACGTATCGACAACCAGCTGCGGGGCCGCTCGGGCCGCCAGGGCGACCCGGGGGAGAGCCGCTTCTACCTGTCCCTCACCGATGATCTGATGCGCCTGTTCAATGCGGGCGCGGCGGAGAGCCTGATGGGACGCAGCAACGTACCCGACGATCTCGCGATCGAGTCGAAGGTCGTCAGCCGCGCCATCCGCAGCGCGCAGTCGCAGGTGGAGGCGCGCAACGCGGAGATCCGCAAGAACGTGCTCAAGTACGACGACGTTCTCAACCGGCAGCGCGAGGCGATCTACGAAGACCGGCGACGCATCCTGGAGGGCGACGACCTGCACGAGCGCGTGCAGAAGTTCATCGACGACGTCATCGACGAGGTGCTGGACACGCACACCGGCGAGGGCAACGGCGACGACTGGGACTTCGACGCGCTCTGGGCAGAGTTGAAGACGCTGTACCCGGTCGGTCTGACGATCGACGAGGTCGTCGCCGAGGCGGGCAACAGGGGCAAGATCAACCGGGAGTTCATGCGCCGGGAGATCCTCTCCGACGCACATGTGGCCTACCAGCAGCGCGAACAGACGCTCGGCTCGCCGGCGATGCGCGAGCTCGAGCGTCGCGTGGTGCTGTCGGTCATCGACCGCCGCTGGCGCGATCACCTGTACGAGATGGACTACCTCAAAGACGGCATCGGCCTGCGCGCGATGGCGCAGCGCGACCCGCTGGTGGAGTACCAGCGTGAGGGATACGCGATGTTCCAGCAGATGATGGGCGCGATCCGCGAGGAGTCGGTCGGGTTCCTGTTCAACCTCGAGGTCGAGGTCACCCAGGCGGCGGGCGAAGTGACCGATGTCGCGGCCAAGGGTTTGGCGCGTTCCGACGACGAGCAGAAGGGGCTGAGCTACTCAGCGCCGAGCGACGCGGGCGGGGTCGAGGTGCGCAATCAGCGCGGCCAGATCGAGCGCGCGGCGACGGAGCGGGCCGAACGCGCCAGGGCCAGGCAGGCGGCCCAGGCGGCTGCGGTGCAAGAAGAGCAGCAGGGTCAGCAGGCCGCGCAGCGGGGCGCTTTCGGGCAGCGGCAGGACGCCTCCGAACCCGAGCCGCAGAACCGCTCCGAGCGGCGCGCTCAGGAACGCAAGCGCCGTTGACCGTCGGCGGAGGCCCTACAGCACGTTGACGGCGCTCGCCCGCCAGCGTCGATCGAGGCCTTCCAGCCGCAACGCGATCGCCCGAACCCGCACCTGCGTGCGTACGACGACGACGCCCTCGACCACTCCGTCTTTCGGGCTGCTCCAGCGCGTGCTGAGCACCGCGAGCTGCGGACGATGCGCGCGCACGCCCTTGACCTCGCGAGCCCTGCGCGCCAAGACCTCCCTGCGCAGCAGAGCCGCATAGACGTCTTCGGTGACCCATCGGACCATCTGGTCCAGTTCGCGCGCTCCGGCGAGCACTTCGAGCACGCACCGTGCGAGGTTGATGAGCATCGGCTCGGGATCCGGCAGGTCCCTGGTGGACGCCGCCTGGACGCCGAAGAACCGGTCGGGATCGAATGGCTCGTCGAGGGCCGTGCGCTGCTGAGGTTCGAGCGGCTTCGTCGCGTTGCTCATGGTGGGCTCCCGGATGCGTCGATGGGCGTGCAGAGGAGGCACGCGTCCGGATCGGCGCCTCCGGCATCCCCCGTACGGGGGCCGTGCTTGGCATGAAACTCAAGCAGGCAGTGGAAACATCTGTCTACGGCATATATGCCCTGTGGAAAGTCCCAACGGATGCCGCCGACCGGCCGATATTCTCGGCACGTGATCATCATCCGCAGCCGCCACGCCCGCTGAAATGCGCTGGGACAACCTCTTCGACGACCTAGAGAGCCAGCTCGAGCACGAACTCGACGCGGAGGAGATCGACCTGCGCGCAGAGGAGGAACGTCTGCGCTTGGCCAGGCTGACCGTGCGCGACCGACTGATGTCCGTCGCGGAGTCGGACGGCGCACCGATCGCGATGCGCCTGACCGACGGACGAGCGGTCGCAGTGCGTCCCGTCACCTTCGGAAAGGACTGGTTCGCCGCCGACCTGATCGCTCCGGCGGCATCCCGTTCCGGCAGCGATCAGATCGTCGTACCGCTTGCCGCCATCGCCTCGATCACGCTCACGGACGCGACCCTCCCCGCCAGCACGGCCGAAGCGGCCGGACCCCGGTCACGGCTGGTCGACCGGCTCGGCCTCGCGTTCGTGCTACGGGACTTCTGCCGCCGACGCGCGGCGGTCTCGATCGGCACCGGCGAATCCGAGGTGCACGGAACGATCGATCGGGTCGGCCGCGACCACGTCGATCTCGCCGTGCACGAGCCGGGCTCCACTCGGCGGGCGGCGAACGTGACGGAGCTGCGCATCGTGCCGCTGGCCACGATCGTGCTGCTCCGGGTACGGTGACGACGCGATCGGGCTGCTGCAGGCGACCTAAACCGCGGTCAGCCCGCGCGGCCGAGCGTTCAACCGTTCGCTGCCGGTGTCCGTTACCACGACGATGTCTTCGATCCGGGCACCCCATTCGCCCGGGAAATAGATTCCGGGTTCCACGCTGAACGTCATCCCGGGCCGTAAGACCGTGTCGTCGCCGGCGATGATATAGGGCTCCTCATGCACGGCGAGTCCGATGCCATGACCGGTGCGATGGATGAAGTTCTCGGCGAGTCCCGCGCGTTCGAGCACCGCGCGGGCCGCCTCGTCGACCTCTCCCGCCGTGGCACCGGGACGCGCGGCATCCACCGCCGCCTGCTGGGCCTCCTGCAACACCGCATAGCTTCGGCTGATGGCGTCGGGAACGTTCCCGAGGCGATATGTCCGAGTGCTGTCGGAGTTGTATCCGGCCGGTACGGATCCGCCGATGTCGACCACGACGACATCGCCCTCGACGATCACTCGGTCGGATACCTCGTGATGCGGATCGGCGGCGTTCGGGCCCGATCCGACGATGACGAACTCCGCTGCGGTGTGGCCGGCGGCGACGATCGCGGCAGCGAGATCCGCGGCGACGACGCTTTCGGTACGGCCGACGCGCAACCACTGTCCCATCCGTGCATGCACGCGGTCGATCGCCGTGCCCGCGAGACGCAGCGCGTCGATCTCCGCGGCATCCTTCACCATGCGCAGTTCCCGCAGCACAGGGGTGGCCAGCCGCGGCACGGCGCCTGCGCGGTCGGCCAGCTCGATGACATGCAGTGCCGGCATAGATTCGGACACCGCCAAGGTGCCGATCGGTGCCGCGGCGCCGAGGGCCGATGCGTACGGGTCGTCGCCGTCCACCCAGTCGAGCACGCGCAGACCCAGCTCCGCGATCGCGGACTCGCGCAATGCGGCCGCCTCCATGCGGGGCACTACGACCGTGGGTTCGGCCGTCGCGGGCACCACCAGCGCGGTGAGTCGTTCGAAGGTGCTCGCGCGGGAACCGGTGAGGTAGCGCAGATCGGGGCCCGGGCCGATGATCAGCGCATCGATCCCTGCCGTGGCGGCGCCGGCCGCCGCGCGTTGCAGGCGGGATGCATAGACGGATGCCGGGAAACGCGGGTCAGCCATGCGCCCAGCGTAACGCCGGTGCTCGGCAGACGGTCTAGCGTTCGATGATGGTGCCGCCCGACAACTCGGGCAGATTCGCGAAGTCCGACTGCGCCCACAACGCGCGCCTGCGGCTCTCCTCGTACATGGCGTCGATGTAGGCCTCGAGCACCGTGCGCTCGACCCGCCAGCGGCCGCCGACCCGGATCGCCGGAAGCTCCCCGCTCGTCACCAGGGCCGTCACGTCCGAGGCCTCCACCGAGAGGATCTCGGCCGTGTCGGCGAGCGAGAGGAAGCGCGCGCTCGCATCGGCGGATTCGGTCATGCTTCGATTATTCTCCCCGTCGGCCATGCAGCACCGCCTTGTGGATAACTTTCACACGCGCCCGCCGGAAAGACCACGATGGACAGCAGTCGCTGAACGAACGGAGGCCGGCATGACGAGCAGACAGCGTGACGCCGGGCGCGGGTTCCGAGTCGATCCTCGGCTGGCCATCGGCATCACACTGGTGTTCGCCTCGATCGCGGGCGTCTACGCGCTGGTGACCTCGGCACAGACGAGCACCGAGGTGTACGCCGCCCGCAACACGCTCGCGGCCGGTGAGGTCGTGCAGGCGGACGACCTGGTGGCATCCCATGTGCGGCTGGGCGCCGCCGCATCCCGCTACCTCTCCCGCGGCGATGTCCCCGACGGCGGGTTCTTGATCGCCCGAACCGTCGCAGCGGGCGAACTCGTGCCGGCGTCGGCCGTGGCGGACGCCGGTGACGCGGCGCTGACGAGCGTCGTCGTTGCGGCGCGGGCCCCGCTCGCATCCTCGATCGAGACGGGATCGAACGTCGATGTCTGGGCAGCGGAGCAGACCGAACACGACACGTACGGTCCGCCCGCCGTGCTCGTCGGCCATGCTGCGGTCGTGAGGGTCGATCACGACGACGCGCTCGTCGGCGACCGCAGCACGGTTTACGTCGAGGTGCGTGTTCCGACGGCGCAGACGGCCTCCGTTCTGCAGGCGATCGCCGACGGCGCCGCGATCTCGGTTCTCCCCGCCGATCTCGGGCGCGTCGCCGAAGCGAGCGACCGACCATGACGCGCATCGTGCTGGCGCTCGAGGCGCGGGTCGAAGACCGTATCGTCGCCGACCTGATGGGTCGAGGACACGAACTGGTGGCACGCGTGCAGTCGGCCCGCGAGGTGCTTGCGGCGTGCGAGCGCGCCGAGCCGCCCGTCGAAGCTGCCATCGTCGGTGGGTCTACGTCGCGGCTCACGGAGGCGCTCGTCGCCGGTTGCGACGAACGCGGGGTGCGGCTGGTCGTGTTGGCCGGCAGCGAGTTCGAGCGGCGGCACGCCGCAGAGCTCGGCCTGTTCGACGTGCTCGACGCCGATGCGGATTGCGATGAGCTACAGGCTCTGCTGAGCACGGTTCCGGGGCGGCTGGATGCCGCAGCACGATCGGGCGGGTCAGCGACGGCGACCGCTACTGTCGTCGCCGTGTGGGGACCGGCCGGGGCGCCGGGGCGCACGACGGTGGCGATCAACGTCGCCGCCGAACTCGCGTCGTACGGCCATTCGGTGGTGCTGATCGATGCCGATTGCTATGGGGGCGCGGTGTGTCCCGCGTTGGGTCTGCTCGATGAGGCGCCGGGCTTCGCCGCGGCCTGCCGCCTGAGTGCGGCGGGCGGGTTCAGCCGCGCCGAGTTCGAACGCGTCGCACAGCGCTACGTGGCGCCGCGAGGCGCCTTCCGGGTTCTCACCGGCCTCGGTCGCGCCTCACGCTGGCCGGAACTCACGGCGGAGCGGGTCACCAGCACCCTTGCCGCCTGCGCAGGCTGGGCCGATTTCGTGGTCGTCGACGTGGCGTTCTGCCTTGAGAGCGACGAAGAGATCTCCAGCGACCTCTTCGCGCCTCGAAGGAATGCTGCGACACTTGCCGCGCTGCGCGCCGCCGACCGCGTGATCGCCGTCGGGCTCGCCGACCCGGTCGGCCTCTCCCGGTTGCTGCGCGGGTATGTGGAACTGGTCGATGCGGTGCCCGGCGTGCGCTCGCACGTCGTCGTGAATCGGGTGCGCTCAAGCGCGGTGGGTATCGGGCCGTTCGCACAGGTCGCCTCGACCCTGGCCAGGTTCGGCAGCATCAAAGCGGATGGGCTGCTGCCCGACGACCCAGCGGGATGCGATGCAGCACTGCTCACCGGCCGCACGCTGCGCGATGCGGCGGCCAAGTCGCCCCTGCGCGCCGGCATCCGCACCCTCGTCGAGGATGTGCTGCTGCCCGAACCCGATGCGTTACCCGCCGGCCGAGCCGGACGCAGGAGCCGTCGTAGCCGCGTCGCACCATCGCTGACGGCGTGAGGTCAGCCGTTCTCCCGTGCAGCGCACCCCGATGGCGACCCGCATCCCGGTGCGCGCTTAGACTGTGCAGGATGTCGACGCTCAGTGAACTCATGATCGCCCACGGCCGCTCCGCACCGGAGGACATCGAGTGGTTGCACATGCTGGTCGGAGACGGCCAGTTGCTTGCCGACCTGGCGTTCGCCGACATCGTGTTGTGGGTGCCGACCGATGACGGATTCGTCGCCGTCGCTCACTCGCGTCCGTCGAGCGCGGCGACGCTCTTCTACCGCGACTTCGTCGGGCAGGGCGTCAAGCCGCAGTGGCGCGACCAGGTCGTCGAGGCGTTCGAGTCGGCATCGATCGTGGATTCCAACGCGCCGGACTGGTACGAGGAGATGCCCACCAGGCTTCGCGCGGTTCCGGTGATCCGCCGGGTGTCGCCGAACAGCGCGGAGACCGTGCGCACGCCGATCGGCGTGCTCACGCGGCATACCAACCTGAGCGCGGCACGCACGCCGAGTCGCCAGGAGCTCACGTTCAACGAATGCGCCAACGACCTGTTCGCGATGATCGCCTCAGGCGACTTCCCCGACCTGGGCGCGCCGACGGGACCGCGGCGCGGTGCCCCGCGCGCCTCGGACGGCCTGATCCGGCTCGACGTCGACGGGACCACGACGTTCGCCAGCCCGAACGCGCTCTCGGCGTTCAACCGGATGGGTTTCGCGGACGAACTCGAAGGCGAGTCGCTCGCCGAGGTCACCACGCGGCTGCTCGCCGGTAACATCATCGTCGACGAGTCCCTCCCGCTGGTCGTCACCGGTCGCGCGCCGTGGCGCACCGACATCGAGGCGCGCGGGGTGACCGTGTCGCTGCGCACGATCCCGATCCGCAACCGGGGCGAGCGCACCGGGGCGATCGTGCTGTGCCGCGATGTGACCGAACTGCGGCACCAGGAGCGCGAACTCATCACGAAGGACGCGACGATCCGCGAGATCCACCACCGGGTGAAGAACAATCTGCAGACCGTGGCATCCCTGCTGCGCATCCAGGCGCGCCGCACCCACTCCGACGAGGCGCGCGAGGCGCTCAGCCAGGCGATGCGCCGGGTCGCCGCGATCGCGGTGGTGCACGACACCCTCTCCGAGGGCCTGGCGCAGATCGTCGACTTCGACGACGTCTTCGACCGGGTGCTGCTGCTGGTCGCAGAGGTCGCGGCAAGCCACAACACCACGGTGCATCCGAAGTCGACGGGCAGCTTCGGCGAACTGCCGAGCGAGTATGCCACGCCGCTGGCGCTCGCACTGACCGAGTTGGTCACGAACGCCGTCGAGCACGGGCTGGCCGGCCGCAGCGGCGAGGTCGAGATCGTGGCGAACCGGTCGGCGGACACGCTGACCGTGAAGGTCGTGGACAACGGCTCCGGCCTGCCCGAGGGCAAGGTCGGCTCCGGTCTCGGCACGCAGATCGTGCGCACCCTGATCCAGGGCGAACTCAGCGGGACGATCGACTGGCACACCATGGTCGGCACGGGTACCGAGGTGACCATCGAGGTGCCGTTGCGCTACCTCAGCCGCGTGTGAGGCATCCCGTGCCGGGAATCAGGAGGCGCGGCGCGCGCGAGCTGCGCGGCGCTTGAGTGCGCGGCGCTCGTCTTCGGAGAGTCCGCCCCAGACGCCCGAGTCCTGGCCGGTCTCGAGCGCGTACTGCAGGCAGACTTCGGTGACCGTGCACCGGGCGCAAACCGCCTTGGCCTTGTCGATCTGGTCGACGGCCGGACCCGTGTTGCCGACGGGGAAGAAAAGCTCGGGGTCGGCTGTAAGGCAGGCGGCTTTGTCGCGCCAATCCATGACGGTGCTCCTTTTGTTGCTGAATGCATGGCCGATAGGCCAGATTTCGGGTAGCGGCGAGTTGCAGGGCCTTTGAATCACGGTGGGGATGCGACCTGCCCACGACCCTGTGAGCGTCAACTCGACCTCAAATATGGTCGCATACTGGTAGAGCCAAATCAATAGTTTTGTATGGGATAACTCTGTGAACACGCGCCGGAAATCTGGGCATGATATGGCCGACCACCGGCCAGAAAGACAGCGGCGACCACCTCTGCTGATCGCGCTCGCCGGCATCCTCATCCTCGAGGCCGCCCTCATGGTGGGGCTGGTCGGCTGGCTACTGCTTCAACTCGCGACACAGCCCGGAGCATCCCTGCCGAGCGCGCTTGCGATCCTCATCAGCGCGGCCATCGGCGCGCTCTGGGTCATCGTCGCAGCGGTCGGAGCGCTTCGTGTTCGACCCTGGATCCGTGCGCTCGCCCTGACCTGGCAGTTGATCATGCTCGCCGTCGCGATCGGATGCTTCCAGGGCCTCACGGCCGAACCGGGGATCGGGTGGGCGCTGCTGGTGCCGAGCGTGATCGGCATCCTGCTGGTGATCTCACCCCCTGTCACCCGAGCGCTGCGCCCGGACGAACGGTGACCTCGTCCTCCGGTCAGGCGACCAGCCCGAGCTTCTTGCGCAGCGACGCGACATGGCCGGTGGCCTTCACGTTGTACAGCGCGAGCCGGATCGAACCGTCCGGGTCGACGACGAACGTCGAGCGCAGCACGCCCGTCACCTGCTTGCCGTAGAGCATCTTCTCGCCGTAGGCGCCGTACGCCCGATGCACCGTGAGTCCGGGGTCGGAGAGCAGCGGGAACGTGAGCGCCTCCGCTTCACGGAACTCGCGCAGCTTGGCGGGTTCGTCCTTGGAGATCCCGAGCACGCGGTATCCCGCCGCGACCAGTGCGTTCAGATTGTCGCGGAAGTCGCACGCCTGCGTGGTGCAGCCGGGCGTCATGGCCGCCGGGTAGAAGTACACGATGACGTTCTCGCCCGCGTAGTCGGCGAGCGAGACCTCCGCGCCGTCCTGATCGGAGAGGGTGAACGCGGGTGCGGGTTCGCCGGGGGAGAGCCGGGTGTGATCGGTCATGCGTCCACCGTATCTCCGGCAGCCCGCAGCATGTCGACGTCGTCGATCGCGCGCACACTCGTCTCGCGCACAACGAGGTCGCTGTGGATCGGCTCGCCCTGGTCGGCGGAGCCGCGTTCCAACTCTTCCAGCAGCATCCGGGCGCTGCGGCGACCCTGCTCATCGGGATGCCGCGCCAAGGCGGTGACGGTGGGGGTGGCGATCCGGCAGATGATCGAGTCGTCCCAGCTTGCGAGGGCGATGTCGAGGCGACCCGCAGTCCGCAGAGCGGCCAGTGTGCCGAGCGCCATCAGGTCGTTGGATGCGATGATCGCCGTCTCGCCGAAGGTGCCGGCGAGCATCGCTCCGACCATCGACTGCGCTCCGTCGAGCGTGTAGTCGCCCGCGACGAAACGCACCGCGATCCCCGCCGAGCGCGCCTCTCGGGCGATGTGGTCGCGACGGTCGAGTTCGTGCGCGAGGAACACCGGCCCGCTCAGATGCACCAGCCTGCGATGCCCGAGCGAGGCGAGATGCCGCATGAGCAGTTCCGCGTCCCGTGCCTGGTCATCGATCGTGATCCTGCCGTCGGCGGTGGGGGCCCACAGTCCGTGCAGCACGTAAGGCAGGCCCAGCGACTCGAACAGAGCGGGCCGTGGGTCGTCGACGACGCGGTCGAAGACGATGACGCCATCGACTCTGCGTTCGGCGCTCCACTGCCGATAGACCTCGAGATCACGGCCCGGCGTGGTACCCGTCATACGCAGCAGCAGCGAGACGTCGGCGCGCGCAAGCACGTCTTCGATGCCCTCCAGCGTGCGCATGTAGTACGGCTCGTTGCCGAGCATCTCCGGGTCGCGCTTGAGAACCATGCCGATCGCATCCGCACGGGAGCGGGAGAGCGATCGCGCGCTCGAGGACGGTCGCCAGCCGAGTTCCGCGGCGAGCGCGAGCACGCGCTCGCGCGTCGCGTCGCTGACGCCCGGTTGGCCGTTCAGCGCGTACGAAACGGACGCCTTCGAGATGCCCAATCGGTCTGCGATGCCCTGAATCGTCACGCGGGTCACCCCAGGGCCTCCTTCCGTTCGGCTGCCATAACGATAGCGACTCGCACCGCTTGACCCCGCATCGAATTCAGGTGAGACGCGCTGTCGACCGGATAATCCACTCGGCAGGCCATGTCACCTGATTTTGAGACGGGTGTGGTCAGGCGTGGTCCGCTGCTCAATCGGCCGGGGGGCGGGCACGGATGTTGGTCTGCAGGAGGCGGTGAAGCGAATTGAGCCTGGCCTCACCGGTTGGTCCGAGTTCGCCCGCCTGCACCGCTTCGTTGATGGCGCAGTCCGGCGAGTCGGGCAGGTGCGTGCACCCGCGTGGGCAACGCAGCGCGATGGCATCCAGATCGGTGAAGGCGCGCAGGATGTTCGCCGGGTCGACATGGCCGAGACCGAACGACCTGACCCCTGGCGTGTCGATCACCCACCCCTCGCCGTGCGGACTCCTCATCCGCAGCGAGACGGTCGACGACGAGGTGTGCCTGCCGCGGCCGGTGACGGCGTTGACTCTGCCGATCGCGCGATCCGCGCCGGGTACGAGTGCATTGACGAGGGTCGACTTGCCGACACCCGAGTGCCCGACGGTGACCGTGTCGTGCGCGGCCAGCGCGGCCGAGAGACGATCGAGCGGAACGGCGTCCTGGGAGCTGCGGAACAGCGGTAGATCGAGGCCGGCGAAGTTCGCGAGGAACGGCTCCGGGTCGGCGAGATCGGTCTTCGTGATGCACAGCATCGGGGCGATGCCGGCGTCATAGGCCGCGACGAGGTACCGGTCGACGAGCCGGGTGCGCGGTTCCGGATCGGCCGCCGCGACGACGATCAGCATCTGGTCCGCGTTCGCCACGATGACGCGCTCGACCTCGTCGGTGTCGTCGGCACTGCGCCGCAGCAGCGTCGTGCGTTCCCTGATGCGGACGATGCGGGCCAGCGTGCCCTCGCCGCCGCTCGCGTCGCCGACCAGGTCGACGCGGTCGCCGGTCACGATGGCCTGCCTGCGCAGTTCCCGCGCACGCGCTGCCGTCACCTGTCGCTCGTTGGGCGTGCCTTCGCCGACGAGCACGGTGTACCGCCCCCGATCCACTCCCAGCACGCGGGCGATGACGGCGTCTTCGTGCTCGGGGCGGATCTTGGTGCGCGGGCGATTCCCCTTGGGGTTGGGCCTGATCCGCACCGACGACTCGTCGTACTGCTCGTACGCGGCCTCGTCGTCCGGCTCGTCGGCCCACCAGCTCACGCTGCGTCGGCTCCGGTCAGCATCGCATGCCAGAGCTCGGTGAACTGTGGGAGCGTCTTCGCCGTCGTCTCGACGTTCTCGATCTCCACGCCGGGCACCACGAGGCCGACCAGGGCGCCGGTGGTGGCCATCCGGTGATCGTGATAGCTGCGCCAGAGCCCCCCGGTGAGCGGGCGCGGCGTGATGCGCAGCCCGTCGGGGAGTTCTTCGACCTGGCCTCCGAGCCCGTTGAACTCCGCGGCCAGTGCAGCCAGTCGGTCGGTCTCGTGGTGACGGATGTGACCGATCCCGATGATCTCGCTCGGTCCATCCGCGAAGGCGGCGAGTGCGACGATGGTCGGCGCCAGCTCGCCCCCCGTGGTCAGGTCGACGTCTGCCGCCCGGATGCCGTCCGGCGCGCTGACGCAGAGCCGGTCGCCGTCGCGCCGCACGATCGCTCCGAACCGGGGTAGCACCTCGATCAGATCGGCGCCCACCTGGGTCGTGGATTCGGGCCATCCGGTAACCGTGACGCTACCGCCGGCGATGAGCGCGGCCGCGAGGAAAGGTGCGGCGTTCGAAAGGTCCGGTTCGATGGACACGTCTCGGGCGTCGATCGGGCCGGGGGTGAGATGCCACTCGCCGATGGCGGGCGTCTCGACCGGCACCCCACGGGCCGCGAGTGCGGCGATGGTCATCTCGATGTGCGGCAGCGAGGGCAGGCGCTCGCCGTCGTGGCGGAGCCGCAGGCCATCCTCGAAACGGGCTCCCGAGAGCAGGAGACCCGAGACGAATTGGCTTGAGCTCGAGGCGTCGATCGTCAGGTCCCCGCCACGCACCCGGCCGGTTCCGTGGATGGTGAAGGGCAGGCCGCCGCGTCCGTCGTCGTTGAGATCGACGCCCAGGGCGCGCAGTGCCGTGATCATCGTGCCCATCGGGCGGCCACGGGCGGAGGCATCGGCGTCGAAGGTGGTCGGCCCGAGCGCCAGGGCGGCGACCGGCGGCACGAAGCGCATCACGGTGCCGGCCAGACCGCACTCGATCGTCGTGCTGCCGATCGGCTCGCTCGGCGTGATCAGCCAGTCGGGACCGAAGACGCCGTCGCCGTCGACCTCGTCGATGCGCGCGCCCAGCTGCCGCAACGCCTGCACCATGTTCGAGCTGTCCCGGGAGTGCAGCGGCGCGCGCAACCGGCTCGGCGAGTCGGCTAGCGCCGACAACACCAGTTCGCGGTTCGTCAGCGATTTCGAGCCCGGCAGCGACACCGTGGCAGCCAGCGGTCCGTGCGCGAGTGGTGCCGGCCAGGCAGCACCCGGTTCGACTCGCACTCGGTCGCCGTACGGATCGAAGTCTGGAGCGGAATATTTGGAGATGAGCATCGGTTACAGGGTATCGGCGATCGCGAACGAAAGCAGAGGATCGAACATCGTGAAGACGATGCATCGGCTTTCGGCGATCGTGACGAAATGAGGAAGGAGTCGTCGTTGGCAACCGCGCTGCTGGAGGCTCCGACCCCATTGGGCCGCGCATCGGACCGCGCTCTGATTGCGGAACTAGACTGGCCGGTGATGACGACCGTGACCGACGACCTCGGCCCGCTCTTCGAGGAGCAGGCGCTTCCCTTCATGGACCAGCTGTACGCGGCTGCGCTGCGCATGACGCGCAATCCCGCGGACGCCCAGGATCTGGTGCAGGAGACCTTCGTGAAGGCGTACGCCGCATTCGCCCAGTTCCAGCAGGGCACCAACCTCAAGGCGTGGCTGTATCGCATCCTGACCAACACGTTCATCAACACGTACCGCAAGAAGCAGCGTGAGCCGTACCAGAGCGCTATCGACGACCTCGAAGACTGGCAGTTGGGCGGCGCACAATCCACCACCTCATCGACCAGCAGGTCGGCGGAGGCGGAGGCGATCGATCACCTGCCGGACAGCGCGGTGAAAGACGCGTTGCAGGCCATTCCGGAGGACTTCAGGATGGCCGTGTACTTCGCAGACGTCGAGGGATTCTCCTATCAGGAGATCGCCGACATCATGAAAACCCCGATCGGCACCGTGATGAGCCGTCTGCATCGTGGCAGGCGGATGTTGCGGGAACTGCTGACGGACTACGCGCACGAGCGGGGGCTGACCGCCGTGCAGAACACCAGGAGCACGAAGTGACGGACTGCGGCTGCCAGAAGGCCAAACAGGATCTCGAAGAGTACTTGCACAACGAGTTGCGCAAGGAGGATGCCACCGACATCCGAGAGCATCTGGAGAGTTGCGCCGATTGCGCGGGCGAGCACCACGTCGGCATCGTGCTCACCGAGGTCGTGCAGCGCGCCTGCTCGGAGACCGCTCCCGAGGATCTGCGCGCCCAGGTGCTGCAGAAGATCCGCAGCATCCAGGCCGCCCACTCCTAGCCACGATCCGGCGCTCGCGCTCGTCGAGCGCCGGATGACAGCGTCAGAGTCGCACTACAGCGTCAAGGCCGACTTGACCAGTTCCGCCTGCTCGGCTGCATGCCGCTTCGCGGAGCCGGCAGCAGGCGATGCTGATGCCGCGCGGGAGAACACGCCGAGCGGACGTGGGCCCATCTTCGAGGTCTCCAGGATGATGTACGGCCAGGCGCCCTGATTCTCCGGTTCATCCTGAACCCAGAACAGCTGGGCGTTCGGGTAGGAATCCACCACGGCCTTGAGTTCGGCCTTCGGCAGCGGGTAGTACTGTTCGACGCGCACCAGCGCGATCTGCGGGTCGGGCTTCTTCTCCAACTCGGCCGCGAGGTCGTAGTAGACCTTGCCCGCCATGAAGAGCACCCGCTTGACGGCGGACTTGTCCAGACCGCGCACATCGTCGATCACCGGCTCGAAACGCCCGGAAGTGAAGTCCTGCACGGGCGAGGTCGCGGCGCGCAGGCGCAGCATGGCCTTCGGCGTGAACACCACCAGCGGCTTGCGCGGGCGGGCGTAAGCCTGACGCCGCAACAGGTGGAAATACGACGCCGGCGTCGAGGGCCGGGCCACGGTCATGTTGTTCTCCGCGCACAACTGCAGGTAACGCTCGATGCGAGCCGAGGAGTGATCGGGACCGGCGCCCTCGTAGCCGTGCGGCAGCACGAGCACGAGCGACGATCGCTGACCCCACTTCTGCTCGGCCGACGACAAGAACTCGTCGATGACGATCTGCGCGCCGTTGGCGAAGTCGCCGAACTGCGCCTCCCACAGCACCAGGGCGTCCGCCCGTTCCACCGAGTAGCCGTACTCGAAGCCCATCGCCGCGTACTCGGAGAGCAGGGTGTCGTACATCCAGAACCGCGCCTGGCTGTCGCTCAGGTTCGCCAGCGGCAGCCATTCCTGGCCGTTCACGCGGTCGTGCAGCACCGCGTGCCGCTGCACGAACGTGCCGCGCCTGGTGTCCTGTCCGGCCATGCGCACCGGCGTGCCCTCCAGCAGCAGCGAACCGAGTGCGAGCAACTCGCCGAACGCCCAGTCGATGTTGCCGTTGCGGCTCATGTCGACCCGCTTGTTCAGCAACTGCTGCAGCTTCGGGTGCACCGTGAAGCCGGCCGGCTTGTTGCCGAACGCGTCGCCCACGGTGTGCACGACCGCCTCCGAGACGCCCGTCGTCTCCAGCTCTCCCGAGGCGTCCTGCTGCTGCGCCTGCGGGCGCTCGAGATCCGCGACGGCGCCGGAGTCACCGGTGACCACCGGGATGGCACCGGTCTGCGCCGCGTGCGTCTCGGCGAACGCACGCTCCAGGCGGTCCTGGAAGTCGCGATGCGCCTGCTCGTACTCCTCCTGCGTGATGTCGCCGCGGCCGACGAGCGCCTCGGTGTACAGGCGGCGCACAGAACGCTTCGCTTCGATCAGGTTGTACATCAGCGGCTGCGTCATCGAGGGGTCGTCGCCCTCGTTGTGACCGCGTCGACGGTAGCAGACCAGGTCGATCACGACGTCGCGCTTGAACTCCTGGCGATACGCGAAAGCCAGTTCGGCCACTCGCACGACGGCTTCCGGGTCGTCGCCGTTGACGTGGAAGATCGGGGCCTGGATCGTCTTGGCCACATCGGTCGAGTACACCGAGCTGCGCGCGTCGCGCGGCAGCGTGGTGAACCCGACCTGGTTGTTGATGTTGACGTGGATGGTGCCCCCGGTGCGGTACGCGCGCAACTGCGACATCTGCAGCGTCTCTGCGACGATTCCCTGCCCGGCCATGGCCGCATCGCCGTGCACGACGAGCGGCAACGTCAGGAAGGTGCCGACCGGCCTGCGGTCCTGCTTGGCCCGCACGATGCCCTCGAGCACACCGTTGACGGCCTCCAGGTGAGAGGGGTTCGCCGCGAGGTAGACCGGGATCTCCTCGCCGTCGGCGCCCTTGAACGTGCCCTCGGTGCCCAGGTGGTACTTGACGTCCCCGGAGCCGCCGGCGCTGCGGGTGTCTTGTGTCCCCTCGAACTCGCGGAAGATCTGGCCGTACGTCTTGCCCGCGATGTTCGTCAGCACGTTGAGCCGGCCGCGGTGCGCCATGCCGATCGCGACCTCGTCCATTCCGGCCTCCGCCGCCCCTTGCAGGATGGTGTCGAGCAGGGCGATCAGCGATTCGCCGCCTTCGAGGCTGAACCTCTTCTGACCGACGTACTTGGTCTGCAGGAAGGTCTCGAAGGCTTCGGCCTCGTTGAGCTTGGCCATGATGCGCAACTGCTCGTCGTGGGTCGGCTTGGCGTACGGCCGCTCCACCTTGTTCTGAATCCACTTGCGCTGCACCGGGTCTTGGATGTGCATGTACTCGATGCCGATGGTGCGGCAGTAAGAATCCCGCAGCACCCCGAGGATGTCGCGCAGCAGCATCTGACGCTTGTCTCCGCCGAACTGGCCGGTGACGAATTCGCGATCGAGATCCCAGAACGTCAGGCCGTGCGTGGCGATGTCCAGATCGGGGTGCGAGCGCTGCACGTATTCGAGCGGGTCGATGTCGGCCATCAGGTGCCCGCGCACGCGGAACGAATTGATCAGCTCCTGCACCCGCGCGGTCTTGTCGACGGCGCTGGCGAGGTCGACGCTGATGTCCGGAGCCCAGTGGATCGGGTCGTACGGGATGCGCAGCGCGGCGAAGATGTCCTCGTAGAAGTGCCGGCCGCCGATCAGCATCTCATGCACGATCTTGAGGAACTCGCCGCTTCCCGCGCCCTGGATCACGCGGTGGTCGTAGGTGCTGGTCAGCGTGATGGTCTTGCCGATCCCGAGGCCCGTGAGCGTCTTCACGCTCGAGCCCTGGAACTCCGCCGGATACTCGAGGGCGCCGGCGCCGATGATGCAGCCCTGCCCCTTCATCAGGCGCGGCACGGAGTGAACCGTGCCGATGCCGCCGGGGTTGGTGAGCGACACCGTGGAACCGGCGAAGTCGTCAGCGGTGAGCTTGTTGCCGCGCGCCCGCTTGACCAGGTCTTCGTATGCCGCGAGGTAGTCGCCGAAGGTCATGGTGTCGGCGCGTTTGATCGCCGGCACGAGCAGGGCCCGGCTGCCATCCGGCTTCGGCATGTCGATCGCGATGCCCAAGCCGACGTGCGCGGGCGAGACGACCGACGGCTTGCCGTCGACGACGTCGTAGAAGACGTTCTGGCTGGGGAATTCCTTGAGCGCCTGGATCAGCGCCCAGCCGATCAGGTGCGTGAAGCTGATCTTGCCGCCGCGCGCACGCTGCAGATGATTGTTGATCACGATGCGGTTGTCGATCATCAGCTTCGCCGGAATCGTGCGCACGCTCGTCGCCGTCGGCACAGTGAGGCTGGCGTCCATGTTGGTGGCCAGCGACTTCGCCATCCCGCGCAACGGGCTGACGACGTCTTTCGCCTGCTCCGCCTCGGGGGTCTCTTGCTGCACAACGGGCTGCGGCGCGGTGATCGGGGCATCGGCGGGCACGGGCTGCGGCAGCGGCGCCGCTGACGTGGTGCGCGCCACGGGCTGCGCGCCCAGAACCGGCTGGGGTGCCGAGGCCTGGGCGGGCTGCTCAGCCGTCTGCTCCGTCTTCTGCGCGGCGGGTGCGGAAGATTGCGCCGGCGCTTCGGATGCCTGCTCGGCCGGCGCTTCGGAAGCCTGCCCGGCGGGCGCCGCGGGCGCCTGCTCGGCGATCGTCACCGGAGTCTTGACCTGCGGGTGGTAGTTCTCGAGGATCGGCCACCAGGACTTGTCGACTGAATTCTTGTCCGCCACGAACTGTTCGTACAGTTCGTCGACGAGCCACTCATTGGCTCCGAATTCGCCCGAGGTGCCGTCCTCGGTGCCGGCCCCCGTCAACTGGCTCGACACAGTCGATCGCCTACTCTCTCCATCGATGTCGTCTTATTCCGCTCGGCATACGCTCGGCGGGTCCGTCCAGTTGTCAAGCCTAACCTTTCCCCCCTGTGCTCGCTGTCAGACGGCGGTCGGAGATACCGTGGGGGCATGCAGTTCTACGGCACCGCTCCGACCCACGACCTGACCTACTCCGACGTGTTCCTGGTCCCCAGTCGTTCGGCAGTGACCAGCCGGCTCGACGTGTCCCTCAGCCCAGGCGACGGGACCGGAGCGACGACCCCGATCGTCTCCGCGAACATGAACTCCGTCACCGGCAAGCGGCTCGCCGCGACGCTGGCCCGTCGCGGTGGCCTCGGCGTGCTGCCGCAGGACATGCACCTGCAAGACCTCGACGAGGCAATCCGATGGGTCAAGGATCAGCCGGTCGCCTACGACACGCCGGTGATACTCGGCCCGGACGCGACGGTCGCCGACGCGCTCGAACTCGTTCCCGCGATGCCAGGCCACGGCGTGGTGCTGCACGACGAGAACGACCGTTACGCCGGTTGCATCGCCGCCGACCGGCTCGCGACGGCGTTGCCCGACGCCCGGCTCGGCGACCTGCTGCACGGCAGCCTCACTTCGCTCGACGCCGACGACGTGCCCGACGGACGCGCGGCCTTCGACCTGATGACGGCCGCCGGCCTCGAGTTCGCCCCCGTGCTGCGACACGGCATCGTGATCGGAACGCTCAGCCGCACGAGCGCACTGCGGTCGACGATCTACGCCCCGGCGCTCGACGATGACGGGCGGCTGCGGGTCGCCGCGGCCATCGGCATCAACGGAGACGTCGCGAGCAGGGCGCGTGCTCTGGCCGCGGCCGGGGTCGACGTTCTCGTGATCGACACCGCGCACGGCGATCAAGACGGCATGCGCCGCGCGATCCGTGCGGTCAAGCGCGCCGGGCTCGGGCTGCCTATCGTCGCGGGCAATGTCGTCACGGAACAAGCGGTGCGGGATCTGGTCGCCGTAGGCGCCGACATCCTCAAGGTGGGCGTGGGCCCAGGGGCGATGTGCACGACCCGCATGATGACCGCGGTCGGCCGTCCGCAGTTCTCCGCGGTGCTGGAGACCAGTGAGACCGCGCGGGAGCTCGGCGCCCACGTCTGGGCGGACGGCGGAGTGCGTTACCCGCGCGACGTGGCGCTCGCGCTCGCCGCGGGTGCGGCATCCGTGATGATCGGGTCGTGGTTCGCCGGCACGATCGAGGCCCCCGGCACGTTGAAGGCCGATGCCGCCGGTCGGCTGTACAAGGAGAGCTGGGGGATGGCGTCGACCAAGGCGGTGCGCGAGCGCTTCGACCGCCTCGACCCGTACGACCGGGCGCGTAAAGAACTGTTCGCCGAGGGGATCTCGAGTTCGAAGATCTATCTCGATCCGCTGCGGCCGAGCGTCGAGGACCTGCTCGACATGATCACCACCGGGGTGCGAAGTTCGTTCACGTACGCCGGAGCGAGATCGGTGACCGAGTTCCACGGTCGCGCACTGGTCGGCATCCAGTCGGCCGCCGGTTACGAAGAAGGAAAAGCCCTGCCGGTCAGCTGGTAGGGCGCCCGATCGGTCCGCTCCTCCCGTAGCAGCCCCATCACGACCGGGCGGTAGTACTCGCCACGCCCCCGCCCCCGCCCCCGGCCCGGGAACCGCGGAACCGCGGAACCGCGGAACCGCACAAGCCTTCATGCCGGACGCGGATGACCGCCCGGTATACTCGAGAAGACAATGGACGACCCTCCTTCTGCCCATTCGCCCCGCTCGAGACGCATCAGCGATCCCGCGGCGACCGGTCGGGGACGGTGAGCGTCGTGTCCGACTGGATACTGCTCGTCATCGGGCTCGTGCTCACGGTCGGCACCGGCCTGTTCGTGGCCAGCGAGTTCGCGCTCGTCAACCTCGATCGCGCCGACCTGGAGGTGCGGCGTGAGCGAGGTGAGACGCGTCTGGCGATGACGATCGCGGCGCTGAAGATCACCTCGACGCACCTCTCCAGCGCGCAGTTGGGCATCACCCTGACCACGCTGTTGACCGGTTTCACGATGGAGCCCGCGATCGGTTCGCTGTTGTCGGATCCGCTGGCCGCCGCCCGCGTTCCGGCCGGCGTGATCACGCCGATCGCCTCCGTGCTGGCGATCGTCATCGCGACCCTCGTCTCGATGATCCTCGGCGAACTCGTGCCGAAGAACTTCGCCCTCGCGCTGCCGCGCGCGACGGCGAAACTGGTCATCCCGTTCCAGACCGTGTTCACGGCCGTCTTCAAACCGGCGGTGCTGGCTTTGAACGGCAGCGCGAACGCAGTACTTCGACTGTTCGGTGTCACGGTCAAAGAGGAACTGTCCGGAGCGCGCACGGCGGAGGAGTTGTCGTCGCTCGTGCTGCGATCGGCCAACGCCGGAGTGCTCGAGTCGGACACCGCGACGCTGCTCAACCGCACGTTGCTGTTCTCCGGGCACACGGCATCCGACGTGATGACCCCACGGCCCCGGCTGGCCACCGTGCAGCGCTCCGAGTCGGCTGAGGTCGTGATCGACCTGGCGCGGCGCACCGGGTTCTCGCGATTCCCGGTCATCGACGAAGGCATCGACGACGTCGTGGGCGTCGTTCACGTGAAGCAGGCGGTGGCGGTGCCGCGCGAACGCCGCGCGGTGGTGCCGGCGTCGGCCTTGCAGACCGAAGCGTTACGGGTGCCGGAGACCATGAAACTCGACACGCTGCTCGGCGAACTGCGAGGGGCTGGTTACCAGCTGGCCGTCGTCGTCGACGAGTACGGCGGCACCTCGGGTGTCGCCACGCTGGAGGACCTGGTGGAGGAGCTCGTCGGCGAGGTCGCGGACGAGCACGACCGTACCCGGGCCGACGTGGTGCGCGGCCCACGCTCGCTTACCTTCCCGGGCATGTTGCGGCCCGATGAACTCCTGGAGCGGGCCGCGGTTCGCGTACCGGACGACGGGCCCTATGAGACGGTCGCCGGTTACGTGATGAACGAGCTCGGCCGCTTGCCGAAGGTGGGAGACGAAGTGCCGGTCGCCGGCGGAACGCTACGGGTCGAACGGCTCGACGGCCGGCGCATCGACCGGCTGCGGTTCACACCGGATGCGATCGCCGGGGCGGACGAGGCCGGCCGAACGGCATCTCGTTCAGGCGCATCGGGGGAGCAGGTGAACCGTGGCTGACTGGGCGGGCCTGATCTGGCTGTTCGTGCTGCTGTTGTTCAACGCGTTCTTCGTCGGCGCCGAATTCGCGGTGATCTCGGCACGGCGCTCTCAGATCGAACCCGCGGCCGAGCGCGGCACACGTGGGGCGAAGATCGCGCTGTGGGCGATGGAGCACGCCACGTTGATGCTCGCCTCGACGCAGCTGGGCATCACGGTGTGCTCCCTGCTGATCCTCAACGTCTCGGAACCGGCCATCCACCATCTGCTCGAGGCCCCGCTTGCGCTGACCGGCCTTCCGGATGCCGCGATCGGCACGATCGCCTTCATCGTCGCCCTCGTCGTCGTCTCGTTCCTGCACGTCGTCTTCGGCGAGATGGTGCCGAAGAACCTGTCGTTCTCGATGCCCGATCGCGCGGTGCTGCTTCTTGCCCCGCCGCTGGTCGGCTTCGCGCGGGTGTTCAAGCCCGTCGTGCTGGCGTTGAACGCGATGTCGAACGGCGTGGTTCGGTTGTGCGGGGTGCAACCGAAGACAGAGGCGGCCAGCACCTTCACCCTCGATGAGGTCGCTACGATCGTCAACCAGTCGACCCGGGAGGGAGTGCTCGCCGACCGAACCGGCGCGCTCAGCAATGCGTTCGAGTTCACCGAGAAGAAGGCGAAAGACATCGCGCTGCCGCTGGGCGGACTGGTGAGCCTGTCTGAGGAGTCGACCCCGGCCGAGGTGGAGCGTGCAGTGGCGAAGCACGGCTTCTCCCGCTATGTGCTCGTGGACGACGCGGGCGAGCCGACGGGTTACGTGCACCTGAAAGACGTGCTCGACCTCGAGAGCGGTGCTTTCCATGACGCGCTGCCCGCCAAGCGCGTCAGGCGCCTGATCTCGGTCTTCGACGGCACCGACATCGAAGACGCCCTCGCCGTCATGCGTCGATCAGGCTCGCACCTGGCGCGTACTTTCGATCAGGCGGGGCAGACGACGGGCGTGCTGTTCCTCGAGGACATCATCGAGGAGCTGGTCGGCGAAGTGCAGGATGCGACGCGACGCGGTCGTTAGTCGGCTCCGGCATCTTCCTTCCCGCCGCCGAGCATCGATCGGCGTTCAGCGCCACCGCGCCCGCTCGTACTGCGGCGGCCAATAGTCGAGCCCGAATCCGAGTTCGTGTGCCGCCCGCAGGGCGAAGTGCGGGTCGCGCAGCAACGCGCGGGCGAGCATCACGACATCGGCCTCGCCCGACGACACGATCTCGGCCGCCTGCTGCGGCGTCGTGATCAATCCGACCGCCGCGACCGGGACTCCTGCCGTGCGTCGCACGTACGCGGCGAACGGAACCTGATAGCCGGGGCCGAGCGGGATGTGCACTCCGGTGACGTTGCCGCCGCTGGAGATGTCGAACAGATCCGCCCCGGCATCCCGGGCCCACCCGGCCACCGTTGCGGTCTGCTCGCGGTCCCAGCCGCCCTCGACGTAGTCGCTCGCCGAGAACCGAACGAGCAGAGGCATCCCGTCGCCGATCTCCTCGCGAACGGCTGCCACCACCCGCAGCAGCAGCCTTGCCCGGTTTGCGAGGCTCCCGCCGTACTCGTCGGTGCGGGCGTTGCTCAGCGGCGAGAGGAATTCGTGCAGCAGATAGCCGTGCGCCGCGTGCACCTCGATCACGTCGAAGCCCGCGGCCACACTGCGCCGGGCAGCAGCCGCGAAGTCGTCGACGACCGAATCGATCCCTGCCTTCTCAAGCGCGTCGGGGACGGCGAAGGACGGATCCGGGAACGCGATGGCGCTGGGAGCAACGGGTCGCCAGCCGCCGGCATCCGACGGCACCGTTCCGTTGAGGCCGTCGGCTCCCCAAGCCGGCCACGTCGAGCCCTTGCGCCCGGCATGCGCCAGTTGGATGCCTGCCGCCGCTCCCTGCTCGTGCATGAACGAGACGATGGGCCGCCAAGCGGCGGTGTGCTCGTCGCCCCAGATTCCGGTATCGGCATACGAGATGCGGCCTTCGGGGCTCACCGCGGTCGCCTCTGCGAAGACGACCCCGGCACCGCCGACCGCGAACGACCCGAGGTGGGCCAGATGCCAGTCACGGGGCACACCGTCGCGCGCGTGAACCGAGTACTGGCACATGGGCGAAACCCAGACACGGTTGCGGGCGGTCAGCTCGCGGATCGTCATCGGGTCGAACAGCTCAGGCACGAGGCTCCTGTCGTCGGGTGGAAAGCGCGATCAGGAAGTCGCGCAGTCGCGCTGCATCGGTGAACACGTGTCCGGTGATCCCGAGCGCCTCAGCCGCGCGCACGTTCGCTTCCTTGTTGTCGATGAACACCGTCTGGGCGGCGGTGATTCCCAACTCGCGCATCACGTGCTCGAAGATCGGCGCCGCGGGTTTGATCATGCCCAGCTCGCCGCTGACGAACACCGCCTCGAACAGCGCCCCGAGCGGCCCGTGCCGGAAATAGCTGCTGAAATCCGCTCCTGCGTTCGACAGCAACGCCATTCGCGTGTCGCCGTCGCGCAATTCGACGAGAACGTCGAGGGTGCCGGGGTCGGCGCTCAGCCAGCTGCGGAAGTCGGTGACCCAGAGCCGGTGGATCATGGCATCCGACCAGTTCGCGCCGGTGGCAGCGGCGATGCCGCGCCAATAGTCACTGATCGACAGTGCGCCCTCGTCGAGAGCGTCTCGATTCCGCCAGTATTCCGGCCAGAAGAGGCGCGGTTCGACACCGGCCAAGGAGACGAGCGCCGCGCGGTCCGCCTCGGTGGGAGTGACCGAGATGACCTCGCCGTAATCGAAGACGATCACGCGGTCGGGGATTCTGATCGGCATGGATAGCGCCCTTTCGGTCGCTTTTCAACCTATCGTGAAGGCATGCAGGCATGGACCGAGGCCGACGTTCGCGATTGGATCGCCGTGCCCGGGCCGGCCGACGACAAGTACTCGCGCGGAGTACTGGGCATGGTCACCGGATCGAGTACATATCCGGGCGCCGCCGTGCTCGGCACCGAGGCGGCATCGCGCACCGGCGTCGGCATGGTGCGTTATCTGGGAGACGAACGCGCGGCCACATTCGTGCTTCAACGCAGGCCCGAGGTGGTGACGGCTCCTGGCCGCGTGCAGGCGTGGCTGATCGGCTCCGGCATGGATGCCGCGCAGCGCGACGCGCGGACGGCGGAGCGTTTGGGGCGCGCAGTGGGGGAGCCTGTTCCCGTCGTCGTGGATGCCGGCGCGCTCGATCTTGCGACACGCGCCGCCGGGCCCGTGATCGTCACGCCGCACAGCAGGGAACTCGCCCGGTTGCTGGGGCTGCACGGCATCCAGGTCTCCGTCGACGGGATCGTGGCCGAGCCGGCCAGATGGGCCGCTCAGGCGGCGCGCGAGCTTCAGCTCACGGTGCTTCTTAAGGGGTCGACGACGCACGTCGTCTCGCCGGACGGCGAGGCGTTCTGCGCCGCTTCCGGCACCGATTGGCTCGCTGCAGCCGGCACCGGCGACGTACTCGGCGGAGTGCTCGGTGCACTGGTGGCGACGCACTCGGATGCCGTTGCGCGAGACGGCCACGCCGCTCTCGCACGCTTGGCCGCCTCCGCCGCCGTGCTGCACGGTCTTGCCGCCCGGCGCGCGTCGGCGGGAGGACCGATCGTCGCGCTCGAGGTGGCGGAGGCCCTGCCTGCGACCATCGCGGCGCTGCTGGCGTGACCGAGGGCCGAACGGTCTGCTGGCTAGGCTTGAGTGCATGTCGACCGACGAGGCCCCCGCGCCCGCTCCGGCCGAACCCCGATCGCGCCTGATCCGCGTGGCCTCGAGCCGCATCCTGTTGTGGATCGCGTTCCTGCTGACGCATCTCGTGCTGGGCTATCTCTGCCTGCACGCCGACGGTCTGCCCTTGGGGGACGTCACCCTGGTGTACCAGCCATGGGCCCTTCAGGCCCAAACCGGGCTCGCCGTATCCGGCATCAGCGGCCCGTGGGTGTATCCCGTGCTCGCACTGGTGCCCATCATGCTTCCGCTGGTCGCCGGCGCGGCGAATTACGCCGGGGCATGGCTGACGATGGTGACGGTTCTGAATGCGGTGGCATTCACCGTGCTGACGGCGACCGGCGCGCGTCGTAACCTCGTGGCGGCCTGGTGGTGGCTCGCCTTCCTGATCCTGCTCGGTCCGATCGCCATCGCACGACTGGATGCCGTCTCGGTCGCCGTCGTGATCGTCGCCCTGCTCTGGCTGGGTCTGCGTCCCCGGTTGGCGGCGGTGCTGCTGGCCGTCGCCACCTGGATCAAGGTGTGGCCGGCGGCCCTCATCGCCAGTCTGATCGTGGCGAGTCGCCATCGCTGGCGCATGCTGCTCGCGGTCGTCGCGACGAGTCTCGTCATCGTCGTGCTCGCGCTGGGCCTCGGCAGCGGCGGGAACGTCTTCAGCTTCATCACTCAGCAGACCGGCCGTGGGCTGCAGATCGAGGCGCCGGTCAGCGTGCCCTGGATGTGGGCGGCGGCGCTCAGACTGCCGGGCAGCTACGTCTACTACGACAGTCACATCCTGACCTTCCAGGTCGCCGGCGCGCACACCGAGACCGCCATCGCCCTGATGACCCCGCTGCTCGGCATCGCCGTCGTGACCGTGCTGCTGATCGGCATCCGGGCCATGCATCACGGCGCGCCGCCCCTGATGGTGCTTCCCACTCTCTCGCTCGCGGTCGTGACCACGATGATCGCCTTCAACAAGGTCGGGTCGCCGCAGTACGTCACCTGGCTCGCTCCTCCCGTGATCCTGGGACTGATCTACCGCGGCCGGGCGTTCCGGACACCCGCCGTGCTGGTGGCCGTCACTGCGGCATCGACCCAGCTGATCTACCCGTACCTCTACAACTGGCTGCTGAGCGCCAACGTGATCATGGTGCTGCTGGTGAGCGTGCGCGATCTGCTGTTCTTCGTCATCCTGGGCTGGACCGCTACCGCGCTCTGGCGCAGCGCCCGGCTCGGCGACCGGCATGTACCCGACCCTGCGCCCGCCGACGTGTGGCCGTTCGCCCGGCATGCCGCGCCGCTCGAAAGGGCACCGATGCACCATCAACAATCGAAGGAGTGACCATGCTTGTCGCATTCTCAGTCGCACCCAGCGTCTCCGATCCGGAGGGGTCGGTGCACGACGCCGTCGCCGCGGCCGTCGAAGTCGTGCGTGCATCCGGGCTGCCGAACCACACCGACGCCATGTTCACCACGATCGAGGGTGAATGGGACGAGGTCTTCGACGTGATCCGGCGGGCGACGGAGGCCGTCGGAGAATTCGGCAACCGGGTCAGCCTCGTGCTCAAGGCCGACATCCGGCCCGGCCGCACGGGCGAATTGGCCGGCAAGGTCGAGCGCCTCGAGCAGGCGTTGCAGACGCGCGGCGACGGCTGACAGAAGGGTCGAATCGATTCGACCAGGCGCCCGCGGGCGCTTAGGCTGAGCGCATGCCCTCCCGTCTCGACGAGCCGCCGACGTTGTCCCCGGCCCGCGTCCGCGTCGCCCTGCTCGCGCTGGCCCTGGGCGGCTTCGCCATCGGGATCACCGAGTTCGTGGCGATGGGGCTGCTGCCGAACATCGCCCAGGATCTGCTGCCGCAGTTGTACGCCCAGGCTCCCGCGCACGCGAACGCCCAGGCAGGCTGGATCATCTCGGCCTACGCGCTCGGGGTGGTCGTCGGCGCTCCCACCATCGCCGCTGCGGCCGCCCGCTTCCCACGCAAGTCGCTGCTGCTGGTGCTGCTCATCACGTTCACGGTCGGTACCGTCGCCGCCGCGATCGCGCCGACCTTCGGTCTGGTGCTGCTCGCCCGGTTCGTGTGCGGTCTTCCGCACGGCGCGTACTTCGGAATCGCATCGCTGGTCGCCGCATCCTTGATGGGACCCGGCAAGCGCGGACGGGGCGTGGCCTTCGTGCTCTCCGGGTTGTCGATCGCCAACGTGATCGGTGTTCCCGCGGTCACGTGGATCGGCCAGCAGTCGGGCTGGCGCGCGGCCTATCTCGTCGTCGCAGCATTCTTCGCCTTGACTTTCGTGGCCGTGCTGCTGGCCGTGCCGCTGCAAGCAGGGAATCCGGCCGCGACGATCCGGCGCGAGTTGCGAGCATTCACCCGTCTGCAGGTCTGGTTCGCGCTGGGCATCGGCGCGATCGGCTTCGGCGGCCTGTTCGCGCTCTACACCTACATCGCGCCGATCGTGACGGACGTGACCCGGCTGCCGCCGGGCGCAGTCCCGCTCGTGCTCGTGGTGTGCGGCTTGGGCATGACGCTCGGCAACGCGGTCGGCGGCTGGATGGCCGACCGGAGCGTAGCGCGCACGATGCTGTCGTTCTTCGTGCTGCTCATCGCGGCGCTGGTCTGCGTCGCGCTGTTCGGCCGGACGGCCGCGGCGCTGGGTGTCGGGGTCTTCCTGGTCGGGGCGGCGTCGGCGGCGATCTCGCCCGCCGTCCAGACCCGTCTGATGGATGTCGCGCACGACAGCCAGTCGATCGCCGCCGCCCTCAACCATTCCGCACTGAACATCGGCAACGCGTTCGGCGCCTACCTCGGCGGGGCCGCGATCGCAGCCGGCCTCGGCTACCTGGCGCCGGTGTGGGTAGGCGTCGTGCTCAGCGCCTTCGGGCTCGCCCTGGCATGCGCGACCTTCGCCATCGATTCAGCACGCCGACGCCGCGGCATCCCATTGAACTCGGCCGCGATCCGGGTCGTCGAACGGGCCTGAAGCCGCATTGTGCGCCGGAGGCGCCGCTATCAGTCGTTCTGCAGCAGGATGCCGTCTTGGATGGCGCGCTTTCGCAGCGCCACCTTCGTTCCCACGTCGTAGCCGGCGATGCGGTACTTCTCCCGGATGCGCTTGAGGTAGCTCTTCGCCGTCTCGTCGGAGATTCCGAGCTTGAACGCGACAGCCTTGACCGGTTCGCCCGCGCCGTACAGGGCCATCACCCGGCGCTCCTGTGCGCTGAGCTTCGGCGCGCCGGATGCCTCCTGCTGGCTGAGCGCCAGGTCGAGTTCGGCGGAGATGAACGACTCGCCCGCTGCGGCGGCCCGGATCGCCTCGACGATCATCTCGGCGTCCTCGCTCTTCACGAGGTATCCCAGTGCTCCCGAGTTGAGCGCCTCGCGTACGACCGGCGGTTCGGAGTACGTGCTCATCAGCACCGTCTTGACGCCGGTGGTCTTCAACGCCTGCAGTTTCAAGGAGACCGGGATGTTGTCCTTGAGGTCGAGGTCGAGCAGCACGACATCCACGGGGAACGCCGGATGGGTCAGCAATTCCGGCCAGGATGCCACAGCTGCCACCATGTCGATGTCGTCGGCGACGGAGCGGATCCACTGGGTGAGAGCACCGAGGAGCATCCGGTGGTCGTCGACGATTGCGATTCTGATCGGCTTCGATGTATCGGTCACCTGATGATCCTTGCCTGTCAACGGTCGGCGGACGTGTCGGGGATGCAGTCGATCTCGATGAGCATCGTCGTCCCGTTGCTGCTTCGCGTGTGTCTCCCGACTCGTGAGATAGCTTGCCACGTCGCGGGGTCGACGCGCCGGTACGGCACACCAGCAGCCTCGATCGTGATCAGGACCTCGTGCACTCGTGACATGCCGGACGACGGCCGGGAGAGGGTGACGCCGACGGGACCGTTCGGCCGGTCGACGTCTCCGACCAGGAGCCAGAGGGCGCTGAACAGGCCGTCGCGTTGGGCGGCGCCCAGCGAGGCCGCGAGTCCTTCGGTGTCGGAGACGGTGACGATCGGGTCGAGTACCGTCGACTCGGTGACCGCGTGATACAGCCACGACAGCTTGCGGTCCTCGATCAGATGCAGCCGAAGCTGAGTCGCCAGTGCGGCGGCCTGTTCCGCCGTCTCGTCGTCCAGCGGCAGCTCGATGCGCTGCATGGCCACGTCGTCGAGCATGCGCTCGGCGGCGAGGTCGAGTCGGGCCAACTGCTCCGACGCGAGCATGCCGAGCGCGTCGCCGGTGTGCGACGCGCTCTGGGCCTGGGCGAGATCGGATTGCACCTGCACGATCGCGCGGTAGCCGCGGGCGACGGATGTGCCGACGATCGCCGGCACGCCCGCCAGCGCGAGCACCAGCACGCGCGGTCCGAGAGCGAGACCGTCGGCATCGACCGTCAACAAGAAGTAGCCGACGAGCACGACGCACAGCGCTCCGGCGGCGATCAGGATGTCACGCGAGGGTCGGTAGGGGGCGGCCAGCAGCAGCAAACCGCCGACGGCGGCCGCGGCCGCCGGGTACGGACCGGCCGTGTCGCCTCGCCATACGCCCATCAGGTCCAATGCGACGACGACGGCGCAGGCGGCCAGGAACGGCGTGAGCCGCCTCGCGGCAGGCCGTGCCCGCCGCATCTCCACGAGCTGCACGGTCACGGCGACGCCGAGCAGCACGACCCAGGCGGCCGCGCTGAACCAGATCCGCGGGTAGCCGGGGAGGTCGATGAGAAAGCTGAGCAGGCCGAAGGCGATGACGATGTCCGCGGCGATGTTCAGCCCGAGCCACAGCGGACCGACGCCGGTGACACCCGGTCGCGGGTGGGAGAACCGGCCGCTCATTTCGGCACCTCCAGCACCACCGTCGTTCCGCTGCCGGGTGAGGAGAACAACCTGGCGTTACCGCCGACATCACGCAGTCGGGCCACGATCGATTCCGTGAAACCGAGCCTGCCGGGTTCGATGCTCTGCAGATCGAATCCGACCCCCGAATCCGTGACCATCGCGCGCACCGTGTCTTCGTCGTCGGTGATCGTGACGTGCGCCTCCTCGACTCCGGAATGCCGGCGCACGTTCTCCAGGCACTCGGCGAGCGCCAGCAGGAAGGCATCCAAACGATCGCTGGGAAGCAGCACGTGACCTGTGCCGTGCCACGCGACCTCGAGCCCCATCCGGCGAAAGCGCTGCTTGACCGATTCCAGCGTGTTACCCAACGTCGACTCGATGACGGGCCGCAACTTGTAGTCGCCGGATGCCACCGGGTCGGGAGTCTGTCCCATCCGCAACTGTCGTAGCAGCACGGCATCCTCGCCGGCCTGCTCGCGCAACGCCTCGGCACCGACACCACGGCCGGAATGTGCGAGCAGGGTGAGCGTCGCCAAGACGGTGTCGTGCAACAGGCGGGCGCCCTGTCGTCGACGTGCCTCCTGCTCGCTGGCCTGGCGCTCGGCGCGGTATGCGCCGGACATGTTCGCGATGCGCCGCACCGTGCGGGGCACGATGCGGCTGATCCAGCGTGAGACGACGAAGGCGAACGACCAGCCGCACAGTGTCAGCGCGAGCGGGCGCAGCAGGTCGCCGTCGCCGTCGAGCTGTGTGAAGGTCACCGCCGCGACGGATGCCGCGAATCCCGCGCAGAGCAGCACGATGCGCCGCGGACTCGTGGTGAGCACGAGCGCCGCCGCGCCGAGCACGCCCCCGGCGATGATAGCGACGGCACTGGACGATGCCTCGTTCGCGGCGCCTCCCCATATACCGATGGTGAGGATAGCGCCGAGGCCTCCGACGATCGGCGCCACGATCCACAGTCGCGACCCGCCGGGGCGCAGCAGGTAGTAGCCCGCGGCCGCCAGCAGCAGAAGCAACGCCGTGACGAGGTACGTGACCGGGAAGGGCAGTGCACCGGGCAGGCTCACGCAGACCAGCGACGCGACGACCGTCGGCAGGCCCATGCTGCGCGAGGTAGCCGTGAGCAGGCGATCTCGCTGCTTCATCACGGGCGACATGCTGCCTCCGGTCTCGGTGCGGCATTGCCGGTGCGGCAATTACTTCAGATTAGGACACGTCGTCCACCCCGCGCACGGGGGACGCGGATCATCGGGCGAGAAGTTCCCTCAGTTGCGAGCCGACCAACTCGTTCTCGATCAGGAAACCGTCGTGCCCGAAAGGGGAGTGCATCACGACCGGTTCCGGCCCGGAGACGCTGCGCGGCAACTCCTGAGCGATTACGCGCTGGCCGTCGACGGGGAACAGCCGGTCGCTGTCGATGCCGACGACCAGGGTGGACGCGGTCACGCGGGAAAGGGCTGCCGCCACTCCGCCGCGCCCTCGGCCGACATCGTGCGAGTTCATCGCTTCAACAAGCGTGATATAGCTGTTGGCGTCGAATCGCCTCGTGAACTTGTTGCCGTGGAAGTCGAGATACGACTCGACGGCGAATCGGCCGCCCGCTCCGAGGGGGCTTATCTCGCTCTGCCAGGCGCCGCCGAACCGGCCGTTCAACTCCCCGGGACTGCGATAGTTCAGCAGCGCCATGCGCCGCGCAAGCGCGAGGCCGCGATGCGGACCGTCGCCGTCGCCCGCCTCGTAGTAGTACCCGGCCCGGAACAGCGGGTCGGTGCGCACCGCTTCGATCTGCACCGAGTTCAGCGCGATCTGGTCCGCCGTCGTGACGGGAGGCGCGGCGATGACCGCGAGCCGCTCCACACGCTCCGGCATCGAGACCGCCCACTCCAGGGCCTGCATGCCGCCCATCGAGCCGCCCACGACCGCCGCCCAGCGCCGGATGCCGAGGTGGTCGGCCAGCGCCGACTGCGCGGCGACCTGATCGCGGATCGTGGTGAACGGGAAGCGTGGGCCCCATTCGGCTCCGTCCGGAGCGAGCGAGGCTGGGCCGGTCGTGCCCTGGCATCCGCCCAGCATGTTCGGAACGACGACGAACCACTTGTCGGTGTCGATCGCCAGGGAGGGGCCGATGATCTCGTTCCACCAGCCGGGGGTCGGATGCCCTGGGCCGGCAGCGCCGGCCGCGTGGCTGTCGCCGGTGAGGGCATGAAGCACGAGCACGGCGTTGTCGGCCGCGGGCGAGAGCTCACCCCAGGTCTCGTAGGCGACTCGGACGAAAGGCAGCGAGTCGCCGTTCTCGAAGCGGAACGGCCCGACGCCGGCGAAGCGCCGTGCGCCGACCTCGTCGGACTCCCGCCATGCGCCGCTGGCGGGGGGCTTGCCCTTGAGCGATCGCACCTGCGCATCGGTGATGAAACTCGACGGCGCCGTGTCCGCGGATGTCTGCCACTCCATAGGACTTCAATTCTGCCCGTGCCGAAGCATCCGCCCCGCCATGTTACGTGACCGCGATCGCGGGCGCTGAACGCGTGAGGTGCGGACTTCGGCCGCTGGAACCGGTGTTCCGGGGGCCGAAGTCCGCACCTCGAGTGTGTGCCGGATCTGCACCCGGCGCGTGGATTACGCGGTGACGTCTGCCTGCTCGTCTGCGACGGCGCGGGCTGCCGCCAGCCCCGCCTCGAGGTCGGCCTTCAGGTCGTCGACGTTCTCCAGCCCGACGGAGAGGCGCACCAGGCCGGGCGTGACGCCGGCGGTGAGCTGCTGCTCCGGGGTGAGCTGCGAGTGCGTCGTCGACGCCGGGTGGATGACCAGCGAGCGCACGTCTCCGATGTTCGCGAGGTGGCTGAACAGGGAGAGGTTGTCGACCAGGGCGCGCCCCGCTTCGACACCGCCTTTGAGCTCGAACGACAGCACGGCGCCGACGCCCTTGGGGGCGTACTTGTTGGCGGCGGCGTACCACGGGCTGGTGGGCAGGCCGGAGTAGTTGACGGATGCCACGTCGGGGTGGCTCTCCAGGAACTCGGCGATCTCCTGCGCGTTCTGTACGTGCCGCTCGACGCGAAGTGAAAGCGTCTCGATGCCCTGGACCAGCAGCCAGGCGCTGATCGGGGCGATCGCGGCACCCAGGTCGCGCAGCAACTGCACGCGGGCCTTGATGATGTACGCCAGGCCGTCGCCGACCGCAGCCGTGTAGCTCGCCCCGTGGTACGACGGGTCGGGCTCGGTCAGACCGGGGAACTTCTCGACGTTCTTCGACCACTCGAAGTGGCCGCCGTCGACGATCACGCCGCCGATCGTGGTGCCGTGGCCGCCGAGGAACTTCGTCGCCGAGTGCACGATGATGTCGGCGCCGTGCTCGAACGGGCGGATCAGGTACGGCGTGGCGATCGTGTTGTCCACGATCAGCGGCAGGCCGTTGTCGTGCGCGATGCCGGCGACGGTCTCGATGTCGAGCACGTTGATCTTCGGGTTGCCTACGGTCTCGGCGAAGAACAGCTTCGTGTTCGGGCGCACGGCACGACGCCACTCCTCGGCGTCATCCTGGTTCTCGACGAACGTGGTCTCGATGCCGAGCTTGGCGAGGGTGTACTTGAACAGGTTGTACGTTCCGCCGTAGATCGAGCTGGAGGAGACGATGTGGTCGCCGGCCTGCGCGATGTTCAGCACGGCGAACGTCTCGGCAGCCTGGCCGGAGGCGACGAGCAGCGCGCCCGTGCCGCCCTCGAGCGCGGCGACGCGCTCTTCGACGACGGCCTGCGTCGGGTTCTGGATGCGCGTGTAGATGTTGCCGAACTCGGCGAGCGCGAAGAGGTTCTTCGCGTGGTCCGAGTTGTTGAACACGTAGGAGGTGGTCTGGTAGATGGGCGTCGCGCGTGCGTTGGTCACGGGGTCGGGCGCAGCACCGGAGTGGATCTGCTTGGTTTCGAACTGCCACTTCTCGGCGTCGCTCATTGTGTCTCCTGGCTTGTTGCTTCGGGGTCGGCGTCTGACGCCGTGCTTGTCTATGAGGCTAGGCACGGTCGGCGGGCACGGCAACGAAGGGTGCAATACGGCGTAACCGTCAGCGGCCCCGCGGGGGCGGGCAGAATGGAGGAATGACGAAGCGACGTGTTGTGGTGACCGGTGCCAGTTCCGGGATCGGTGCGGCGAGTGCCCGGTTGTTCGCCGAGCGGGGGTGGGATGTCGTCGGAGTCGCGCGCCGCGGCGACCGGTTGCGTGCGCTCGCCGAGCAGACCGGCGCCGACGTGTTCGAGGCCGACGTCACACAGCAGAGCGACGTCGATGCTCTTCGTGAACATCTGGCCGACACCGGCGGCGTGCACGCATTGGTGAACAACGCGGGGGGCGCGCGCGGTCTGGAGAGCGTCGAGGTCTCCGAGATCGACGACTGGCGTTGGATGTTCGAGGTGAACGTGCTGGGCGCCAAGCGCATGATCTCGGCGCTGCTGCCTCTGCTCCGCGACGGAGCGGCCGAGACCGGGCATGCCGACATCCTCAACCTCACCTCCATCGCGGGACACGTCGCGTACGCCGGCGGTGGCGGATACAACGCCGCGAAGTTCGCGGAGCACGCGATGACCGAGGTTCTCCGGCTCGAACTCAACGGCGAACCGATCCGTGTCATCGAGGTCGCTCCCGGCCTGGTGCGTACCGAGGAGTTCTCGCTGCTCAGATTCGGCGGCGACAAAGAGCGTGCGGATGCCGTCTACGCCGACGTGCCCGAGCCGCTCACCGCCGAAGACATCGCCGTCACGATCGTGGACGCGTTGGAGCGACCGGGGCACGTCGATCTCGACCTGATCCTGATCAAGCCCGTCGCGCAGGCAGCACCGCACCGCCTGCATCGCGGCGCCCTGCGGGTGGGGGACCGATGAGCGTGCGCCGGGGCCGCGTGCGGGTGGGCGGCATCCGTTAGGGTCGGCTGGTGCGCAAGACACTCGATGAACTCGCTGCGGACGGGGCGATGGATTCCGGATGGGCGCAGGCCCTTCAACCGGTCGCCGGTCAGATCGCGGCGATGGGGGACTTCTTACGCGCGGAGGCCGCATCCGGCGCCGGTTACCTGCCCGCCGGGCCGAACGTGCTGAGGGCCTTCGGTTATCCGCTGCGGACCGTGCGGGTGCTGATCGTGGGTCAGGATCCGTACCCGACCCCTGGGCATCCGATCGGTCTGTCGTTCGCGGTCGAGCGGCATGTTCGGCCGATTCCGCGCAGCCTGCAGAACATCTACCGGGAACTGAGCGACGATCTGGCGGTCGTGCCGCCGCAGCACGGCGACCTCTCCGGGTGGTCGGAGAACGGTGTGATGCTGCTGAACCGGGTGCTCACGGTGCGGCCGGGCAGTCCCGCGTCGCATCGAGGCAAGGGCTGGGAGGCCGTCACCGAGCATGCCATCCGTACTCTGGTGCGGCGCGGTGGCCCGCTCGTCGCGATCCTCTGGGGCCGGGATGCCGCAAACCTGCGTCCGCTGCTCGGCGAGACCCCGGTGATCGCTTCGGCTCATCCCAGCCCCCTGTCGGCCGACCGTGGCTTCTTCGGCTCGCGGCCGTTCAGCAGGGCCAACGCGTTGCTGAGACGCCAGGATGCCGACCCGGTCGACTGGACGCTGCCCGCCTGAGCTCGCACCGGGCGGCAGACACCCGCGGCTGCCATGACGTCGGCGGCACCGCCGTGTAATGCGGGCGACATCTGCGCCGATTACGCTGGATGCCATGCTGGAGGAGGAGTACGAGACACGCCGTCGGCTTCCGCCGCATCTGCGCAAGAAGCCGGAACCGGAACCGTCGTTCGCCTTCACCATCCGGCCGGCCCGCGCTACCGATCTTCCGCATATCCGGGAGATCTACAACCACTACGTCGCCAACAGCACGGTCACCTTCGACGAAGACTCGATGACGCTGCGCGAGTGGAAGTCGAAGTTCGCCTACCTCTCCAAGCTGGGCATGCCGTTCATCGTCGCGGAGTCGCCGAACGGGCTGATCCTGGGCTACGCGCTCGTCTCGCCGTGGAAGCAGAAGAAGGCGTACCGATTCACGGTGGAGAACTCGATCTATCTCGGTGCGGCATCCACCGGCAAAGGTCTGGGAACGGCGCTGATGACGGAGCTGATCGAGCGCTCGAAACAGGCGGGTCTGAAGGAGATGATCGCCGTGATCGCCGACCGGGGGGCCGAGGCCTCGATCAAGATGCACGAGGCGTTCGGCTTCACCGAGATCGGGCGGATGGGCCGGGTCGGCTACAAGTTCGACCGCTGGCTGGGCACCGTGCTGATGCAGCGCAGCCTCAAGTAGCCGTCGGCCCGATCGGCGCGGCAACTACCCTCGAAGGCATGGCAGAACCGCATGAACTGACCGCGTTGGAGCTTTGGCGCGTGCTGCAGTCTGGCGAGCTCTCGCCCGTAGACCTGACCGAGCACTACCTGAGCCGCATCCGGCGCCTGAACCCGCAGCTCGGGGCGTTCGTGACCGTGACAGCGGATGCTGCTCTCGCCCGCGCGCGGCACGTGCAGGAGTCGGTGCCCAGGACCGCGCCGCTATGGGGACTGCCGTTCGGAGACAAGGATCTCTGGATGCGCGCCGGAGTGCCGGCCGGCTTCGGCTCTCGCGCCTTCGCCGGGTTCGTGCCCGAGGTCAGCGACGAGATCGTGCAGACCCTCGACGATGCCGGCGGCGTCAGCCTCGGCAAGACGAACGCGCCCGAGTTCGGGTTGCCGGCGTACACCGAGTCGCTTGCGGCTCCGCCGGCCCGCAATCCGTGGGATCCGGAGTTGGGCGCCGGCGGGTCGAGCGGGGGAGCGGCCGTAGCCGTGGCCGCAGGCATGCTGCCGTTCGCGCCCGGCTCCGACGGTGGCGGGTCGATCCGCATCCCCGCGGCCGCATGCGGGCTCGTCGGTCTCAAGCCGTCTCGGGGACTGGTGCCGGCCGGCAGCGGCATCGACTCGCTCGCAGGTCTCGTCGTGGCAGGTCCGATGGCGCGCACCGTCGCGGATGCCGGGTTGCTGCTGGATGGGATGATCGCGCGCGAGCACGGACGGATCGACCATCATTTCACCCTCCGAGCACCGGGCGGGGACGCACCATTCCTGGCGGCCGCGGTTCGTGGTGAAGGGCGGTTCCAGCTCGGGGTGATGACCAGCTCGGCATGGGACGACGCCTACGAGATCACGATCGATCCGGATGCGCGTGCTGCTCTCGATACGGCGGTCGCAGCATTCGCGGATCTGGGGCACGGCGTCGAACAGACGACGTTGAGCCCGGACGCCGGCTACGCGCCGGCATTCCGCACCATCTGGCAGTCCGGCGCCGCCAGCATCCCGGTCGATGGAGAACGGGTGGCATTGCTCGAGCCGCTGACCCGTTGGCTGATCGAGCAGGGTAAGAGACTCTCGGCCCGCGATCTCGCCGCCGCTCTGCGAACGCTGTCCGGGTACGAACGGTCGTTCCTGAAACAGCTGAGCCGATTCGATGCCGTGCTCACCCCGGCGGTTGCGATGACGCCGCGTCCGATCGGCTGGTACGACGCAGAGGACGGCGAGCACAACTTCGAGCAACAGGTGCGGTACACCCCGTTCACCTCCATGGTGAATGTGACCGGACTTCCCGCGATCGTGCTGCCCGTGCACCAGACGCAGGCCGGGCTGCCGATGGGCGTGCAGCTGATCGGACGCCCGGGAGGCGAGCCGGCCCTGCTGGCTCTGGGAGCCCAGCTCGAGCGACGCATCCGCTGGCAACGGCGGCATCCACCCGGATGGTGATCGCCGGATCGAAACGAGAGTTAGGCAAGCCTTAGTGCGCTGCGTATACTGGACGCGAGATGTTCCAGCCCGAGCACGCCGACCACACAAGCGGCACAGCGCACCATGACGATCGTGTTCAGTATGTCGTCGTGGGCGATGAGACGTCGCTTGCCGAGTTGCAGAGCGAACTCGCGTTATTGCCGTTATGCGCCCGAGGCCGCGTGTTCGTCGAGGTGCCGGAACCGGACGGCGTGTTCGCCCTGGACGTCCCGCTGAGGATGACCGTGACCTGGCTGCCGCGCTCCACGCGCGCCGGCCGGCCCGGCACGGCCGCGCAATGCGCCCCAGGCGAAGCGATGCTGCGAGCCGTTGCGGCCTGGACCGCCGAGATGCTCTGCGACGGCGCCGGATCCACGCACGCCGTCCTGACCGGCAGGTACCACGGTGTCGCTGAGATCTACGATCACCTGACGGATGTCATCGGCATGGCGCCCGACGCCATCACGGCGCCCGGCGCGTTCCGCCTGCGCGCCTCACGGTAGCGCGTTCCGCTGCGCTCCGCCTTCGTTCCGCTGCGCTCCACCTTCAGCGCTACGGAACCGCTTTCGTTCATCCGAACTTCAAACGTTCGCGGTTCGCTTGGACGAACGTGGTTCGGTTGTTAGGCGGATACGCCGACGAGTCGCGCCGAGACATCCCAGAGATCGCGCGCCAACTGCGGGTCGCGAGCCCGAGGATTCACGGCACCGTTTGCGTTCAGCCGGTCGAAGTAGGTGCCGCTCGGCGCCCCGACCGGAGCCCGACCGATCAGCGAGACGAGCGGGACTGCGCCGACGTCTGCACTGACCCCGTAGCGCCCGCGCGTCACGGTGTTGCCCAGCCGGATGAGCGGAGACGTCGCGCCGAAGCCTGTGACGACGGAGCCGGGATGCACGGAGTAGGCGCGCACGCCGGTTCCGGTCAGTCGCTCGGCGAGTTCCCGGATGAACAGGATCGTCGCGAGCTTGGAGGTCCCGTATGCACGCCATCCACCCGACCAGCGGCGTCGTCGCCAGTCCAGATCGTCCAGTCGCAGTTGCCCGAACCGGTTCGCCACGCTCGCCGTGCTGACGACCCGCACGTCGGCATCCGGCTGGCCCGAGGCGGTGGCGATCAGCCGCGGCAGCAGCAGATGCGTGAGCAGGAACGGAGCGAGGTGGTTGGACTGGATGGTGCGTTCATGGCCGTCCACCGTGTCGGCCCGACGGGAGACCAGGCCGCCGGCGTTGTTGGCGAGCACGTCGATGTGGTCGTATCGGGTCAGCAGCGCCTGGGCGAGGGCCCGCACGTCGTCGAGCCGGTCGAAATCGGCAAGGAAGGCCTGGCCGCCGATGCGTTCCGCAACCGCCCGGGTGCGCCCGGCGTCTCGTCCGACCACTGCCACGCTGGCGCCCTGCTCGGCCAGCCGCGCGGCGGCGACCGCGCCGATTCCGGAACTCGCGCCGGTCAGTATCACCGTGCGTGGACGCGTCATCGGTAGCCGCCCTTCTCCAATCCGGCTTCGATCTCGAAGCGATTGTGCAGCGGGTCGCGGCCTGCGGCCAGGTATACCAGCGGGAAAAGCAGACCATAGCGCCGCCATTGACGCTTGTGCACGACTTCGTGTTCGAGCACGTCATCGGTGACGTTCGTCCCCGTCAGATAGCAGCCGCCGACGCAGGACCCGCCGCGGCCGAACGTCCAGCGGGGCATCCCGCGGTACACCGTGAGCTCGCCGCGTCTCTCGATGCGCCCGGTGCTCCACAGAAATCCCCAGACATGGCCGACGGCGTCCGCGTAGGCGTACCCGAGCCGGCTGATCGGTGAATCCAGGAACAGGTCGCGCAAGACGCTCCTCATTCGGTCGGCCGCCCGTAGCTCTCCAGCAGCCGCAGCCAGACCTCGCTCAGAGTCGGGTAGGAGGGCACCGCGTGCCACAACCGGTCGATCGGCACCTCCCCGACGACCGCGATCGTCGCCGAATGCAGCAGTTCGCCGATGTCGGGTCCGACGAACGTCGCACCGACCAGCACCCCGCGGTCCTCGTCCACGACCATCCGCGCCTGACCCTGGTAGTCGTCTCGGTTGATCGAGGCCCCGGCGACGTCACCGATCGCATAGTCGACCACCCGGGTGCGGATGCCTCGTGCTTCCGCCTCGGCGGCGGTGAGTCCCACGGAAGCCACCTCCGGATCGGTGAAGGTCACCTGCGGAACGGCCGCGTGATCCGCCGTGGCGGAGTACGTCGACCACGGCGCCTCGGAAAGGTCGCGCCCGGCGGCACGAGCCGCGATCGCGTCGCCGGCGATGCGGGCCTGGTATTTGCCCTGATGCGTCAGCAGCGCCCGGTGGTTGACATCTCCCGCGGCATAGAGCCACGAGCCGCGTGCGTCGGCGATGGGCGCCCCGTCACGGTTCAGCACGCGCAGGCTGTCGTCGACGGTCAGCCAGTCGCCCGGTGTCGGCCCGAACGCTTCGAGGCCCAGATCGATCGTCTGCGGGGTGCGTCCGGTCGCGACGAGCACCTGCTGGGCCGTCACGACGCTGTCGTCGTCGAGGTGCAGCACGACGCCGCCGTCTTCGGTCCGCCTGACCTGCGTCGGGCTCGCGTTCAGGGTCAATCGCACTCCGCGCTGCCGCAGCGACGCGGCGACCAGTTCTGCGGCGAACGGCTCCTGCCCGCGCAGCAGGCCGCTACGCGAGATCACGTGCACGTGCGATCCGAGATCCGCGTACGCCGTCGCCATCTCGCTCGCAACCACACCTCCGCCGATGATCGCGAGGCTCGCCGGGATCTCGTGCGCGCTCGTCGCGTCACGGCTGGTCCACGGCTCGCTGTCTTTCAGCCCCGGGATGTCGGGGAGCAACGACGCGGATCCGGTGCATACTGCGACGGCGTGCTTCGCGCGCAGCACGACCGTGCCCCCGTCGGTCGTCGTCACGGTCACCTCGCGGACGGCCGTGATCCGCCCCCGACCGCGCACGAGATCGATCCCCGCTCCGTTCAGCCACTCGACCTGGCCGTCATCTTTCCAGTCGCTCGTCACTGAATCGCGCTTGCGCAGTACGCCACGAACGTCGAGGTCGCCTGTCACGGCTTCCCGGGTTCCGGCGACGGATTGCGCGGTCCGAAGCGCGGCCCCGCTGCGCAACAGCGCCTTGGACGGCATGCAGGCCCAGTAGGAGCACTCGCCGCCGACGAGTTCGGCCTCGATGATCGCGGTGCGCATACCCCCCTGAACCGCACGGTCGGCGACGTTCTCGCCGATCGCGCCCGCCCCGATGACGATCACGTCGTACTCGGTTTCTGCCATGTTCGCAGCCTATCCGGCCGGATGCTGCGACCGCACGGCTCAGCGAAGCGGTGCGGTGAGTGCGCCGAGCGTTCGCAGAATGACGGAGAGATCGCCGTTGGCGGCATCCTGGGTCGCCGGGGCGAAGCCGGTGACCGCGGCCCCGGCGAGTTCATAGCGGGAGCGCACGGATCGGATGGTTTCGGCCAGCAGTTCCGGCTGCAGCCCGAACGGTTCCGGGTAGCCGACGCCGTCGATCGCGGCCGGGTCGAGCACATCGAGGTCGATGTGCAGGTATGCGCTCGTCGCCCCGGTGGACGAGAGCGCGTCCAGCAGCGCGTCGGGCGACGCGAAGCGGTCAGCCGTCAGCATCCGGATGCCGTTCTCGTCGATGTAGGCGCTTTCACCGTCATCGAGGGACCGTGTTCCGGCGAGGACCAGCTGCTGGGGCGCGAGCAACGCGCCCTCGGCCGACGCGAGCTCGGCAGGTCCTTCGCCGAGCAAGGCGCGCACCACCATCCCGCTGAACGCTCGCGACGGCGACGACTGCGGCGAGTTGATGTCGGCGTGCGCGTCGAACCAGACCAGCGCAACGCTTCCCGGCTCGCGCAGCGAAAGGGCATGCTGCACTCCGGCAAGATCCGCCGCGCAGTCGCCGCCGATCGTGATCACGGTCTCCTCCGGCGCGATCGCGGCACGTTCCACGAGCGCTGCCAACGTGCGATCGCGTGTCGTGACGAGCGCCGAATAGCGCTGCACGCCGGTGTCGAGCATCTCGCCCGCCTCCATCGGAACGTCGACCGCGGTCGTCGATGACGTGGGAAGGTCACCGGCGATCGCCTGTGCACCGTCGATCAGGCGCATGGCGCGCGACGACCCGGAACCCTGCCATTGCGGCACGACGAGAAAGTGTGTCAGCACGCCGATCACCCTACCCGGGCCGGCTGTCAGCCGAGCGGCCTTCCCGTCCCGGTGGCAGAAAGCAGCGGACCGGCAGTCGGTTGGTGTCGGGCGGTAGCACGCCCGATGGGAGCGGCGTATGGTCGCTCGTGAAAAGCCCTCCACTTCGGATCGCCGTTCCTCGGATTGGAGTGAAGAATCATGACCCTCGACACCGCAGCCAGCCCGGTCGTGGTAGACCGCGAGACCTGGGAGCAGGCGCGCAACGGCATCCTGCCGATCGAGAAGGAGGCGACGCGGGCCGCCGATCGTGCCGCGGCCGCGCGGCGCACATTGCCGATGACTGCCGTGCCGGACTACGAATTCGATGGGGAGCACGGGCGGGTGCGGCTGAGCGAGCTCTTCGGCGGGCGGTCTCAATTGATCGTGCAGAACTTCATGTTCGCCCCGGATTGGGATGCCGGTTGCCCGAGTTGCTCCAACCTCGCAGACAGCGTTCCGCATCTGGCGCACTTCGCACCGTATGAGATCGCGTTCGCGCGCGTCTCCCGAGCGCCAATCGAGAAGTTGGTCGCCTACAACACGCGGATGGGGTGGAGCGCGCCGTGGGTGTCTTCGGCGAACAACAGCTACAACCGCGACTGGGGTTGGACCGACGACGAGGGGGAGATCCCCGGCGTCTCGGTGTACCTGCGGAGGCCGGAGCAGGTGTTCCTCACCTACACGGCGCAGGGCCGCGGAGTCGAGATCCTGAGCGGCTTCGCCGGTTATCTCGACATCACGCCTTACGGCAGGCAGGAACGGTGGGAGGACTCGCCGGACGGCTGGCCCCAGCGGCCCCCGCACGAACGCAATCGCCGGCACGACGAGTACTGACCCGGCTGCCGCCCATCCACTGCGGGCTGCGGCCCACGCAGGCAGAACCTCGTCCTTCGGTCCCAGCCGAAATTCCTCGACCGTAGACATCCGTGTCCCTATGCTGACGGCATGCCTGTGCTCTCGATCGTCCTACTCGGTGTGCTCGTCGTCGCGCTCATCGACATCATCACGCGGGAAGAGTGGCAGGTGAAGCACCTTCCGAAGTTTGTCTGGATCCTGCTGGTCGTGCTGGTGCCGCTCCTCGGCACTGTGCTGTGGTTCACCCTGGGCCGTGATTACGACCAGTCGTCTCGGCCGGCGACGGCCCGGCAGCGACGCACCTCACAGCCCCCGGCGGCGCACGCGCCGAGCCGTGACGCGCGCTCGACCGAGCAACAGCTTGCGGACCTCGAACGTGAGATCGAAGAGGCCCGTCTTCGCGACGAAATGGAACGCCGCCGAGCAGCCGAAGAATAGCCGCGTCGAGTCAGCCTCATCCCATCAGCGCCGCGCCGAGTCGGGCGGGTCGTCTCCGTCGGCGGGTCCCAAGCGCGTCGCCTCAGCCGGCGGCCAGGGCCGCGAGCCGGTCGAAAGCGGCATCGAGGTCGGCATCCACGGTCTGTCGTTCGGGGTGCCGGTCGTACCAGTCGACGATCTGCTCGGCGCCTCGCGAGAACGGCACGGTCGTCGCAAACTCCGGAACGAGAGCCTTGACCTTCGAATTGTCGAAGACCATGGAATGCGCCTTGTCTCCGATCAGGCCGGGGCCGAGGTCCGGGAGGACCTTCGCGATCGTCTCGGAGGCCACGTGAACCAGGTGCGGTTCGGCACCAGCCGCCCGCGCCAGCCAGGCGTAGATCTGATCCCACGTCGGTGCGAGATCCCCGGTGATGTGGAACGTATCGCCGACGGCGACGGGCAAGCCGAGCAGGCCGACGAACGCGACGGCGAAGTCGGTGTTGTGCGTGATCGTCCACAGGCTGGTGCCGTCACCGTGCACGATCACGGGCTTGCCCGCGCGCATCCGGGCGATGTCGGTCCATCCGCCGAGAGTCGGCAGCAGCGTGCGGTCGTAGGTGTGGGAGGGGCGCACGATCGTCGCGGGGAAGCCGTGTTGCCGGTATGCCGCGACCAGCGCGTCTTCGCACGCGATCTTGTCGCGGGAGTACTGCCAATACGGGTTGCGCAGCGGCGTCGACTCGGTCACCGGCAGACGGGACGGGGGAGTCTGGTAGGCCGAGGCGGAACTGATGAAGACGTACTGCCCGGTGCGACCGGCGAAGCGGGCGAGGTCGTGTTCGACCTGGTCAGGGGTGAACGCGAGGAACTGCGCGACGGCGTCGAACTCCTCGGTGCCGATCGCGGCATCCACCGCCGCTTGGTCGTGGATGTCGGCATGCAGCTCGCGTACGCCTGCGGGCGTCGGTCGGGCTTCGGACCGGCCACGGTTGAGCACGGTGACTTCGTCCCCGCGTTCCACGGCGCGTGCCACGCACGCCGAACTGATCACACCGGTGCCGCCGATGAACAAGAGCCTCTTCGCAGTCATACTTCCATCCTGTCGCACTCGGCGTGGACGCGCCGCCGGTCTCCTCGACCCCCGGTAACCTCGCAAGGAGTTGGGACGGCGGGAGAGGCGGAACGTGATCGACCACGATCGATATGGCGCGGACGTGCTGGCCTCCGACTGGCGTAGCCGAGGGGTGGTGAAGCCGCAACCGGTCCCGGCAGAACGGGAGCTGGTGGTCGAGGTGGCGGAATCCGGATTCTGCGGCGCGGTGGTGCGCATCGAGAACAAACTGGTGCACCTGGAAGACCGGCACGGCAGGGTACGGGCGTTCCCGCTCGGCGGCGGATTCCTGATCGACGGCGCTCCGGTGATCTTGACGGCGCCCGTCTCGGAGGCCGCGCAGCAGCGATCCCGCACGGCCTCCGGATCGTTCAGCGTCGCCGAGGCCCGCGCCCGCGTGGCACGTGCCAGCCGGATCTTCGTGGAGGGCAGGCACGACGCCGAACTGGTCGAGAAGGTGTGGGGCGACGACCTGCGCGTGGAAGGCGTCGTCGTGGAGTATCTGGAGGGCGTCGATGACCTGGATGCCATCGTGCGCGACTTCGCTCCGACCCCGCATCGCCGCATCGGGGTGCTGGTCGACCATCTCGTCGCCGGATCGAAGGAATCGAAGATCGCGGATGCCGTGGCGCGCGGTCCGTTCGGCGCCAACGTCCTCGTCGTCGGGCATCCGTTCGTCGACATCTGGCAGGCAGTGAAGCCGGAGCGGGTCGGACTTCGGACGTGGCCGACGATCCCGCGCACGATGGAGTGGAAACACGGCATCTGCGAAGCCCTCGGTCTTCCGCACCGGAATCAGGCCGACATCGCCCGGGCCTGGAAGCGCATCCTCGGCCGCGTCGACTCGTTCGCCGACCTGGAGCCCGCACTACTGGGCCGGGTCGAGCAGCTCATCGACTTCGTCACCGTCGGCTGAGGCCGGACGGCCGACAGCCATCGACGAGGCGGAGACGGCCCCGGCTGAGAAGGATGGTGCCCCCAGTAGGATTTGAACCTACGACCTTCTGCTCCGGAGGCAGACGCTCTATCCCCTGAGCTATGGGGGCTCGGTTGAACGGGGCGTAGCCCAGGTTAGCATCCGGCGGACACCCGGAATGCACGTGGGAACCGGTGCGCGAGCCGCAAGCCGATCGGCCGGGAACCGTCAGCCCTTGGGCAGGTTCTGCAGCACCGCCGACATCGCCGGCTGGGCATCGCCGGGCTCCAGGAAGTCTTTCGACGACACCACGATCCACCATTTTCCGGTGAAGACCTGGGCCACTCCGGCGCCGTTCGAGATCGTGAAATAGCCGAGCAAGGGGGGCGACCCGTAGGTGGGAACGACGTGGCTGCTCGTGACGGCGGCGTTCCCCAGCTGCGTCAGCTGATCGTCGGTCGGTGTCGCCACGGAGGCCTCGAGCACGCTCTTGCTGGTCTGGTTGAGCCATCCGCATGCCACACCGCCGAACTGCACGGCCTGGGCGGGCAGGCTCCCTGCGGCAGGCTTATAACCCGGATCGTCGCCGAAGTTCGGGTTGTAGTCGTACAGCTGCTGGGCCGTGAGCACCTGATCGCAGGTCAGCGTGACGGGTGTGGGCGTCGCCGTCGGGGTGGGGGTCGGCGTCGGGGTCGGCGGGTCGGCCCGAGGCGAGTCCGTCCTGCTGGGCGATGGCGCCGGCTTGGGCGAGTGGCTTGCAGCACATCCGGCGAGCAGGCCGACGCCGACGAGGCAGGCCGCAAGCGTCGCCATGACGCGGATACGGGACGTTGTGGTCATATGCATACCTTCGCGAGCGCGGAGTCGTCGATCAGAGAAGCGATTGTGCGCCGCCGAGCGGATGCGGCGCCGACGGTGACAGCGACCTTATCAAGCGAACCCGGGCATCCCGCTCCCAGCGACGCACGGTTGCCGAATTGTTGGAATCGCGCGCCGATAGAATCGACGTCCGTGACCCCTGATCAGCTTTCGGCCGCCCTTCTCGCCATCGTCGCTCCCATCCTGGAGCGTCGGCGTGACGGCGCGACCCCCGCGCAGCTCGAGCTCACGGAGGCCGACATCCCGCTGGAGCGCCCGAAGAACCGCGAGCACGGCGACTGGGCATCGAACATCGCGATGCGCCTTGCCAAGCCGCTCGGCATGAACCCGCGCGATCTCGCGACGGAGATCGTCGCGTCGGCCTCCGGGATCGACGGCATCGCCTCCGCGGAGGTCGCCGGCCCGGGCTTCATCAACTTCCGACTGGATGCCGCCGCCGCCGGTGCTCTGGCGCGCACGATCGTGGATGCCGGTGCGGACTACGGGCACGGCGGGCTCTACGACGGCATCAGGATCAACCTGGAGTTCGTCTCGGCGAACCCGACCGGGCCGATCCATCTGGGCGGCGTGCGGTGGGCCGCGGTCGGAGACAGCCTGGCCCGCATCCTCGCAGCGGAGGGGGCGGAAGTCGCCCGCGAGTACTACTTCAACGACCACGGTTCGCAGATCGACCGGTTCGCACGCAGCCTGCTCGCCGCCTACCTCGGTGAGCCGACACCCGAGGACGGCTACGGCGGAGCGTACATCGCCGAGATCGCGGCGTCGGTCGTCGAGCAGTACGACGGCGACCTCGCCGTACTGCCGCGCAGTGAGCAGCAGGAGGTCTTCCGGCGCATCGGCACGGAGCTGATGTTCGCCGAGATCAAGAATAAGCTGCACGGATTCGGCGTCGACTTCGATGTCTACTTCCACGAGGACTCCCTGCATGAGTCGGGGGCCGTTCAGCACGCGATCGACCGGCTGCGCGAACTGGGTCACGTGTTCGAGGCCGACGGCGCGATCTGGTTGCGCACGACCGAGTTCGGCGACGACCGTGATCGGGTGATCATCCGCAGCAACGGTGAGCCGGCATACATCTCGGGCGACCTGGGCTATTACCTGAACAAGCGTGAACGCGGGTTCGAGCAGAACATCATCATGCTGGGAGCCGATCATCACGGCTACGTCGGCCGGATGATGGCGATGGCGCAGGCGTTCGGCGACGTGCCGGGAGAGAACCTGCAGATCCTGATCGGCCAGATGGTGAACCTGGTCAAAGACGGTGAACCCGTGCGGATGAGCAAGCGCGCCGGCACGATCGTCACGATGGATGACCTGGTGGACGTCGTCGGCGTCGACGCCGCGCGATACGCCCTGGTGCGTTCGTCCAGCGACTCTCCTCTCGACATCGATCTCGACCTGCTGCGCAAGCGCAGCAACGACAACCCGGTGTTCTACGTGCAGTACGTGCATGCGCGCTCCCGGTCGGTGGCGGCGAATGCGGCGGCCTCCGGCGTCGAGCGGAGCGCCTTCGCCCCCGAACTCCTGACGCACGAGTCCGAGTCGGCGATGCTGGGCGCGCTGCAGGAGTTCCCGCGCGTCGTCGCCCAGGCCGCCGAGCTGCGCGAACCGCACCGAGTGGCGCGCTATCTCGAAGAACTCGCCGGCCTGTACCACCGCTGGTACGACAACTGCCGCGTCATCCCGCTCGGCGATGAGCCGGTCACCGACCTGCACCGCACGCGGCTGTGGCTGAACGAGGCTGCCGGTCAGGTCATCCGCAACGGGCTCGGCCTGCTGGGAGTCTCCGCACCCGAACGGATGTGATGCCGAGTGCGGCTCCTATGCGGAGCATCCTGTCGGCCGGATGGGTGAGGATGGAATGGTGACCCGATCATCGACCATCGAACAGGAAGCGCCGGTGATCCGCCGACCGCGTCGGCGGATCAAGCCGGTCGTGTGGACCGTGGGCGCGCTCGTGGTGCTCGTCGGACTCTTCTTCGCCGCCGACGCGATCCTCAGACAGGTCGCACAGGGCATCGTGCGCGAGCAGGTGCAGCAGCAGCTGCCGTCCGGCATCCAGGCCCAGGACATGTCGGTGACGATCGATGGATTCTCGGTGATCGGACAGTACCTGAGCGGTTCGTTCGACCGGGTCGAGCTGAGCTCGCCGCGCGTGACCGTCGACGGCGCGCCGATGGCGGTTCGGGTCGTGGCCACCGACATCCCGGTCGATCTCTCTCGACCTGTCGGCCACATCTCCGGCACGCTTCGGGTCGGGCAGAGCTCCCTCAACGACCTCGTGAAGGTGCCGAACACGCAATCCACGATCCTGCTCGGCGACGACACCGTCGGCCTGCGCGGCGACGCGAAGCTGATCGGCATCCCCGTGCGCTATACCGCGACGGTGACGCCGTCGCTCGCGGGCGCCGGGGTGCTCGAACTCACGCCCGGTGACGTGAAGGTCAGCGCGCTCTCCACCTCGGTCGACCTCACGTCGCTGGCTCAACGCATCCTGGGCAACAAGCCGTTGCCGCTCTGCATGGCGCAATATCTGCCGGAGGGCATGAACGTGACGGGTATCGACGTGTCGAAGGGAGTCGCGCAGGTGCGGGTCGCGGCATCCGACATCGTGCTCCAGAAGAAGACCTTCGACTCGCGGGGCAGCTGTTCCTGACCGAGATGTCGTCGCCGTAACGCGATTCGAACGCCCCGGTGGCGCTCGGTAGACTTGCCGCACGGGTGCTCGACCGACGCCACCCGACCGGCTTCAGGGGCCAATCCGGGTCCGCTCGCCGCACCAGACCCTCTCGCCTCCCTGAAGGTTCGCCCGTGGCCGACAACCCCCTTGCCCCTGCCTGGCTGGTGCACCCCGCCGACCCGAATGCGCTGTCGAAGCGGGTCTGGCCCCGCACCATGCGAAGGGCCGACGACGGAACGGCATCGATCGGCGGCGTGCCCGTCACCGCACTCGCCGAAGAATTCGGCACGCCGCTCTACGTCGTCGACGAAGAGGACGTACGTGCCCGCGCCGCTGAGACGCGCGCTGCCTTCACCGAAGCGTTCGCCCGGATCGGCGCCCCCGCCACCGTCTACTACGCCGGAAAGGCGTTCATCAGCACGGAGCTCGCGCGTTGGGTCTCCGAGGCGGGGTTGAACCTCGACGTGTGCACCGGCGGAGAGCTCGCCGTGGCGCTCGCCGCCGGCATCGACCCGGAGCGACTCGGCTTCCACGGCAACAACAAGTCGCTGGCCGAGATCGAGCGGGCCGTCGCCGCCGGGGTCGGAACGATCGTGATCGACAGCGAGCAGGAGGTCGAGCGGGTCGCGGATGCCGCGGCTCGGCACGGCCGGACGCAGCGCGTGCGGTTGCGCGTGGTGAGCGGTGTCCACGCGCACACGCACCAATTCCTGGCGACCGCCCACGAAGACCAGAAATTCGGCGTCCCGCTGGCCGACGCGGAACGCATCGTCGGGGACATCAGGGGCCGAGACGCACTGCGATTCGTCGGGCTGCACTGCCACATCGGCTCGCAGATCTTCGGGTCTGACGCCTTCGCCGAATCGGCCGCCCGCCTGATCGCGGTGCATGCCCGGCTGCTCGAGCGCGGCGAGGTGCCCGAGTTGAACCTGGGCGGCGGATTCGGCATCGCGTACACCAGCGCCGACGATCCGACTCCGGTGCGAGAGCTCGCGGAGCGGATCGCCGAGATCGTCGCCGCCGAATGCGAGAACGCGGGAGTTGCCGTTCCGGCCGTCGCGTTCGAGCCGGGTCGGCTGATCGTCGGACCGGCCGGCACGACGCTCTACACGGTCGGCACGACGAAGCCAGTGGAAGTATCGGTGCCGCACGGCATCCCGGGCGAGACGGCGACCCGGCTTTACGTCAGCGTCGACGGCGGCATGAGCGACAACGCGCGCACCGCACTGTACGGAGCCGATTACACGGCCCGGGTGGTGGATCGCGCGTCGAGCGCGGAACCGGCGCTCGTACGGATCGCCGGCAAGCATTGCGAGTCGGGCGACATCGTCGTCGACGCCGACTACCTGCCGTCGGACGTCGCGCCCGGCGACCTGCTCGCCGTCGCCGCGACGGGCGCCTACTGCTGGTCGTTGTCGAGCAACTACAACCATCTGCCCCGCCCCGCGGTCGTCGCCGTGCGCGACGGCGCCGCCAGGGTGATCGTGCGCGGTGAGACCGAGTCGGAGCTTCTCGCCCGCGACGTCGGCGCGTCGAACAACCGGTTCCCCGAGGAGACCACACGATGATCGAGTACCGCAGCCTGAAGATCGCGCTGATCGGCGCCGGCTCCGTGGGGTCGCAGGTCGCCAGACTGCTGCTCGACGGTCGCGACGAGCTCGCGGCTCGGGTGGGAGCCAGTCTCGAATTGATCGGCATCGCGGTGCGCGACCTCGATGCGCAACGCGACGCCGAACTGCCCCGCGAACTGCTCACCACCGATGTGGAATCCCTGATCCTCAGCGCCGACATCGTGATCGAGTTGATGGGCGGCATCGAACCGGCACGGTCGCACGTGCTGCTGGCTCTCACCTCGGGCGCCGACGTCGTGATGGGCAACAAGGCGCTGCTGGCCACGCATGGCCCCGAGCTGTTCGAGGTCGCCGAGCAGGTCGGCGCGCAGCTCTACTACGAAGCGGCCGTGGCCGGTGCGATCCCCATCATCCGCCCGCTGCGCGACTCTCTGGCCGGCGACCGCGTCGAGCGCATTCTCGGCATCGTGAACGGCACGACCAACTTCATCCTCGACCGCATGGATGCGCACGGCGACACCTTCGAGGCCGCCCTGCAGACCGCGTCAGACCTGGGCTACGTCGAGAAATCCGACCCCGACGCGGACGTCGGCGGCTACGACGCGGCGGCGAAGGCCGCGATTCTCGCCGGTCTCGCCTTCCACACCAGCGTCCCGCTCGAAGCGGTGCATCGCGAAGGCATCGCGGGCATCACCAAGGAACAGGTGGATTCGGCTCGCGCGGCCGGCTACGTGATCAAGCTGCTCGCAATCTGCGAACGGCTCACCGACCCGCAGACCGGCGTGGAGGGTGTCTCGGCGCGGGTGTATCCCGCGCTGGTGGCTCGGCAGCATCCACTCGCGGCGGTGCACGGTGGCCACAACGCGGTCTTCGTGCAAGCGGCAGCGGCCGGCGATCTGATGTTCTACGGTGCGGGCGCGGGCGGTCTGCAGACGGCATCGGCTGTGCTGGGCGACGTCGTCTCCGCGGCTCGCCGTCACGTGGTCGGCGGCCCGGGGGTGGCGGAGTCGACGCATGCCAATCTGCCGCTGCTCGACATCGGAAGCGTGACCACCCGCTACCAGATCACCCTCGAGGTCGTGGACCAGCCCGGCGTGCTCGCCCGCGTGGCCAAACTGTTCAGCGATCACGGCGTCTCGGTCGAGGCCGTGCAGCAGTCGGTGCCGGCCGAGCCGGAGGAGTCCGGGGGAACGGAGTCGCCTGCGGCCACCGCTACCCTGGTAATCGGAACCCACGAAGCCATCGAAGCCGCTCTCGCCGAGACGGTGGATGCCTTGCGTGCCAGCGAAGTGGTGAGTTCCATCACTTCGGTGCTGAGAGTTGAAGGAGCCTGAGAGTGGCCCACCAATGGCAGGGTGTCCTGCGCGAATATGCGGACCGGCTGGACATCTCGGATGCGACGCCCATCGTCACGCTGGGGGAGGGCGGAACGCCGCTGATCCCGGCCGAGGCGCTCTCGCGTCGTACCGGCGCGCGTGTCTTCGTGAAGTTCGAGGGCATGAACCCGACGGGCTCGTTCAAGGACCGCGGCATGACCATGGCCGTCTCCAAGGCGATCGAGCACGGTGCGAAGGCCGTGATCTGTGCGTCGACCGGCAACACCTCGGCGTCGGCCGCGGCATACGCTTCGCATGCCGGCATCCAGTCGGTCGTACTCGTGCCCGAGGGCAAGATCGCAATGGGCAAGCTCAGTCAGGCCATCGCGCACAATGCGCAGCTGCTGCAGGTGCGCGGCACATTCGACGACTGCCTCGAGATCGCCAGGGACCTGGCGGACAACTACCCCGTGCACCTGGTCAACTCGGTCAACAACGACCGCATCGAGGGGCAGAAGACGGCTGCGTTCGAGGTCGTCGAGGTGCTCGGCGACGCGCCGGACTTCCACTTCATCCCGGTCGGCAACGCCGGTAACTACACCGCGTACTCCCGCGGTTATGCGGAGGAGCTGGAGCGTGGTGAGACGACGCGCCTGCCCCGGATGTTCGGGTTCCAGGCGGCCGGCAGCGCGCCCATCGTGCTCGGTCATCCGGTGAAGGATCCGGAGACGATCGCGAGCGCGATCCGCATCGGCAACCCGGCCTCGTGGGAGCTCGCGCTGAAGGCACGGGATGCCACCGACGGCTATTTCGGGGCGATCGACGACGCGAAGATCCTCGCGGCGCACCGCATCCTCTCGCGCGAGGTCGGCATCTTCGTCGAGCCCGCGAGCGCGATCAGCGTGGCGGGGCTGCTGGAGCGTGCCGAGGCCGGTGCTGTGCCGACCGGCGCCACGGTGGTGCTGACCGTGACCGGCCATGGTCTGAAAGACCCGCAGTGGGCCTTGCGCAACGCCGACGGCGGCGACGTGCAGCCGACCAGCGTGCCGGTCGACGCAGACGAGATCGCTGCTGTGCTGGGCCTGCAGAAGGAATCGACCGACGCATGAGCGCGGCATCCGGCGCGGTCGGCGCGCCGCCCGCCGGTCGTTCGGTCGCGGTCAAGGTGCCGGCGACCAGCGCCAACCTCGGGCCGGGCTTCGACACGCTCGGGCTTGCCCTGTCGCTCTATGACGAGTTGACCGTCACGGTGAGTGAACGGCCCGGCGCACGAGTGGTCGTGCACGGCGTCGGTGAGGGCGAAGTGCCGACGGACGAGAGCAACCTGGTCGTCCGGGCCATCGCGCACACCTTTGCTGCACATGGACTGCCCGTGCCCGGGCTCGACCTCGTCGCGCGCAACGCGATCCCGCACGGCAGAGGGCTGGGGTCATCCGGTGCAGCGATCGTGTCGGGCATCATGGCGGCGAGAGGGCTTCTGGCCGGCATCATCGACATCGACGCCCGCCGGCTGCTGGCGCTGGCGACCGAGTTGGAGGGGCATCCCGACAACGTGGCGCCCGCTCTGTTCGGCGGACTCACCATCGCCTGGGTCGCCGAGGGCGCGCCGCAGCACAAGAAGCTCATGGTGCACCGCGGCGTCTCACCCCTGGTGTTCGTCCCCGAGCACGCGGTGTCGACGGCGCTCGCGCGCAGCCTCCAGCCCCAGTCCGTGCCACACGAAGACGCCGTGTTCAACGTCTCGCGCTCGGCATTGCTGATCGCTGCCCTGATCCAGAGCCCGGAGCTGTTGCTGGCGGCGACCGAGGACAAGCTGCATCAGAGTTACCGGGCTTCGGCCATGCCGCAGACAGACGCGCTCGTCACCCTGCTGCGCGATAACGGGTTCGCCGCGGTGGTCTCCGGTGCGGGTCCCAGCGTGCTCGTGCTCTGCAGCGATCCCGCCCAGCGATTGGATGCTGCCGCGCTCGTCGCGGCTCGCACCTCCGGCGACTGGGATCCGCTCATGCTCGCCGTCGATTTCAAGGGCGCTACGGTGCAACCGGCCGATGACGCGCACTCGTCGCCACGTGTCGCGGTTGCGAGTCGATGAGTTCGATGGTGTTAGACTTGCACAACACCTGGCAGGCATCGCGCGAGCAGCGCGTCTGATCTCGAGCGATTCTGATCTCCGGGTGAACCTCTAGAAACCCACTGCTGTCGCACCTGCGTGCGCGCTCGACCAGGCAAGTCAGGTCGGGCCCGAATCAAACGCACGTAGGCGAATCGAAAGCGACATGCCCGTGGCGCGGCCTCTTCGTGCCTCGCCAGAGGAAAGGAATCCTCTCTGTGACCGATGTCAATCTCCACGCCGAGCGCGTGGACTCTCCAGTCGATCTCGCCACCCTGCGCGTACCGGAGCTGCAAGCTCTCGCGACGCGACTCGGGGTGACGGGTGCGGCGAAACTTCGCAAGGGCGAACTCGTGCAGGCGATCACCCTCGCTCGGGGCGTCAGCGCCTCGGACGAGGCGGTGTCGAGCACCGACGTCGCCGGTGACGCACCGGCCGCACAGGCTCCGGATGCGCAGGCTCCGGATGCGCAGGCTCCGGCTAGCCCGAACGGCACTGCGGTGCAGCTCGAACTGCCCGTCGATGCGGCACCCGCGACCACCCAGCGCCGGCGCGGACGCCGCGCCACCAGCGCCGATGCAGCAGGTGTTCCGGCCGCCGGGCACGTCAATGGCGCAGGCACCGGCGTCGAAACACTGATCCCCGCCCAACCCGAGCAGGTTCAGCAGCCCGAACCGGCTGACCGGCCCGAGCGGGTTCAGCAGCCCGAGCGGGCTGACCAGTCCGAGCGGGCTGACCAGCCCGAGCGGGCTCAGCAGCCTGAGCGGGCTCAGCAGCCTGACCAGGGCGGCGAACGCCAGCAGCAGGACGAGGGCGCCGAGCAGCGCGACGGCCAGCAGCGCCAGGGGCGCAATCGCAATCGCAATCGCAACAAGAAGAAGGACCAATCCGGCGAGCAGCAGAACGCTTCGCAGGGCGGCAACGAAGGCCAGCCTGCCGAGGCCGGTCAGCGCGGTAGTCAGAAGCAGCAGCCCAGGCAGCTCCAGGAAGACGGCCAGCGGGGTCAGCAGGGCAACCAGGCGCAGCAGGGCGAGGGTCGCAACCAGCAGGGCGAGGGTCGCAACCAGCAGGGCGACGGCCGCAACCGATTCCGTGACCGCAAGCGTCGCGGAGCGGGCGATGAGGTCGAGCCGGAGCTGACGGAAGACGACGTGCTCATCCCGGTCGCGGGCATCCTCGACGTACTCGACAATTACGCCTTCGTGCGAACCAGCGGCTACCTGCCCGGCTCCAGCGACGTATACGTGTCGCTCGGCCAGGTGAAGAAGTACGCGCTGCGCAAGGGCGACGCCGTGGTCGGCGCGATCAGGCAGCCCCGCGAGGGCGAGAGCACCGGGCGTCAGAAGTACAACGCACTGGTGAAGATCGACTCGATCAACGGGCAGAGCGTCGAAGAGGCGCAGAACCGTGTGGAGTTCAGCAAGCTCACGCCGCTCTACCCGCAGGAGCGTCTGCGTCTGGAGACCGAGCCGGGCAAGCTCACGCAGCGCATCATCGACCTCGTCGCGCCGATCGGCAAGGGTCAGCGCGGCCTCATCGTGGCGCCGCCGAAGGCCGGCAAGACGATCGTGATGCAGCAGATCGCCAACGCCATCACCACGAACAACCCTGAGGTCCACCTCATGGTCGTGCTCGTCGACGAGCGGCCCGAAGAGGTCACCGACATGCAGCGCACCGTGAAGGGCGAGGTCATCGCCTCGACGTTCGACCGGCCGGCCGAAGACCACACCACCGTGGCCGAACTGGCCATCGAGCGCGCCAAGCGCCTCGTCGAACTGGGTCACGACGTGGTCGTGCTTCTCGACTCGATCACCCGCCTGGGTCGCGCGTACAACCTCGCAGCCCCGGCGTCCGGTCGCATCCTCTCCGGAGGTGTGGATGCCTCAGCGCTCTACCCGCCGAAGCGGTTCTTCGGCGCCGCGCGCAACATCGAGCACGGCGGATCGTTGACGATCCTGGCCTCCGCACTGGTGGAGACCGGATCCAAGATGGACGAGGTCATCTTCGAGGAGTTCAAGGGAACCGGCAACAGCGAGCTCCGCCTGTCGCGCCAACTGGCCGACAAGCGCATCTTCCCCGCGGTGGACGTGAACGCCTCCGGCACCCGGCGCGAAGAGATGCTGATGAGCGCCGACGAGGTCAAGATCACCTGGAAGCTGCGCCGTGCCCTCGCCGGGCTCGACCAGCAGCAGGCGCTGGAGATCGTGTTGAACCGCCTCAAGGAGACCTCGTCGAACGTCGAGTTCCTGATGCAGGTGCAGAAGTCGATGCCGCCGGCCAACGGCCACGCCGCGGCGCACTCGCACGCGCACGAGATCGACCACCGCTAGATCGCCTTCCCGATCGCGCGGTTGCGTCCCTTTCGTCGGACGTGACCGTGCGATTCGCGAACATCCGGATGATCTGAGGCGAAGAGAGGGGTCGAGTTGTTCGACTCGGTGAAGAGCCTGCTCGACGAGCACGAGCAGCTGCAGGAGCAGCTCGCGGATCCCGCGTTGCACGCCGACGCTGCGCGCGCCAAGAAGGTCAACCGTCGCTATGCGCAGTTGAATCAGATCAAGGCCGCATACGACGCCTGGACCGCGCTCGGTCACGATCTGGATGCCGCGCGCGAGCTCGCCCACGAAGACGCCGCATTCGCCGAGGAGATCCCCGCTCTGGAGGAACAGCTCGCGGCGGCGCAGGAGAAGCTGCGCAGGCTGCTGATCCCGCGCGATCCCGATGACGGTCGCGACGTGATCATGGAGATCAAGGGCGGCGAGGGCGGCGCCGAGAGCGCACTGTTCGCTGCCGACCTGCTGCGGATGTACATCCACTACGCCGAGTCCAAAGGCTGGAAGACCGAGCTGCTGGATCGCACCGAAAGCGATCTCGGCGGCTATAAAGACGTTCAGGTCGCGATCAAGGGCAACTCGTCCGATCCGGCGCAAGGCGTGTGGGCGCACTTGAAGTACGAGGGCGGGGTGCACCGGGTGCAGCGAGTGCCGGTCACGGAGTCGCAGGGCCGCATCCACACCTCGACCACCGGCGTGCTGGTGTTTCCCGAGGTGGACGAGCCCGAGGAGGTCGACATCGCGGCCAATGACATCCGCATCGACGTGTTCCGGTCCTCCGGTCCGGGCGGCCAGTCGGTGAACACCACCGACTCGGCGGTGCGCATCACGCACCTCCCGACCGGCATCGTGGTCTCCATGCAGAACGAGAAGAGCCAGATCCAGAATCGCGAAGCGGCGATGCGCGTGCTGCGGGCGCGGCTGCTGGCCCGTCAGCAGGAAGAGCTGGATGCCGCGGCGTCCGACGCGCGTAGGAGCCAGATCCGCACGATGGATCGGTCGGAGCGCATCCGCACCTACAACTTCCCGGAGAATCGCATCGCCGACCATCGCACCGGGTACAAGGCGTACAACCTCGACCAGGTGATGAACGGCGCTCTCGAACCGGTCATCGAGTCGGCGATCACCGCCGACGAGGAGGCGCGTCTCGCCGTCCTCGGCGACCAGTCGTAGCGGCGACCAGTCGTAGCGAAGCCGGCTGCCGCCTCAGATGTAGATGGCCGGGTCGAGCCAGCGTTCGTCGCGCGCGACGGAATCCGTACGGGGCCGACGGGGACGAGCAACCCCCGGGATGCCGACGATCGCCGAATCGGGTGGGGCATCGTGCACGACGACGGCGTTGGCCCCGATGACGCTGCCTGCTCCGATCGTGATGTCGCCCAGCACCTTGGCGCCGGCACCGACCATGACGCCCGAGCCGAGGGTCGGATGCCGCTTGCCGCGACCGCGCGCCTTGCCGCCGAGCGTGACGCCGTGGTACAGCATCACGTCGTCGCCGATCTGCGCCGTCTCGCCGATCACGACGCCCATGCCGTGATCGATGAAGAAGCGCCGTCCGATGCGCGCGCCGGGATGGATCTCGATGCCGGTCAGGAAGCGGGCGAACTGCGAGAGCAATCGCGCCGGCAGTTTCAGTCCGGGGGAGCGCCACCAGCGGTGCGCGACCCGATGCAACCAGATCGCATGCAGACCGGAGTATGAAAGCACGATCTCAGCGGCGGTGCGCGCGGCCGGGTCGTGCCGGCGGGCATTGGCGACATCCTCGCGCAGCCGAGCGAGCACGCTCATCGGCTCACCGACGCCGACCGCGCCGACCACGACACCGCCGAACACGATACCGACGCCGACCGTACCGCCGAACGCGGGCTCGAGCCGGCGCCGACGGGGCAGACCGACGACATCCGCATCGCTAGTCGAGCAGGTCTTCGTAGAGCACCGTCGACAGGTAGCGTTCGCCGAAGTCGGGAACGATGACGACGATGGTCTTGCCCGCGCTCTCCGGTCGGCGTGCGACCTCGAGCGCGGCATGCACGGCGGCACCGGACGAGATTCCGCCGAGGATGCCCTCCTCGGTCGCCAGCGCCCGCGCGACGCGCAGCGAGTCGTCGATGGTCACGTCGATCACCTCGTCGTAGACGCTGGTGTCGAGCACATCGGGAACGAAGTTCGCACCCAGTCCCTGGATCTTATGCGGGCCGGGCTTGCCTCCCGTCAGGATGGGCGAGTCGATGGGCTCGACGGCGACGATGCGCACCTCGGGCTTGCGCTCCTTCAACAGACCGCCCGCACCGGTGATCGTGCCACCGGTGCCGATCCCGGCGACGAAGATGTCGACGGTGCCATCGGTGTCGGCCCAGATCTCCTCACCGGTCGTCGCGCGATGGATTGCAGGGTTCGCTTCGTTCTCGAACTGACGCGCCCAGATCGCATTGTCGGTGCTCGCCACGATCTCCTGAGCCTTCTCGACAGCGCCGCGCATGCCCTCAGCGCCCGGGGTGAGCACGACCTCGGCCCCGTAGGCCCGCAGCACGACGCGGCGCTCCTTACTGGCCGTCTCGGGCATCGTGAGGATGACCTTGTAACCGCGTGCGGCACCGACCAGCGCCAGCGCGATTCCGGTGTTGCCGCTGGTGCCCTCGACGATGGTGCCGCCGGGCTTCAGCGCTCCCGATGCCTCCGCCGCGTCGACGATCGCGACGCCGATGCGGTCTTTCACACTCGCCGCCGGGTTGTAGAACTCGAGCTTCGCCAGCACTGTCGCATCGAGCCCTGCCGTGAGCCGATTGAGGCGGACGAGCGGGGTGCGGCCGACGGCCTCGGCGATGTTCTGGTAGATGGTGCCCGACGACATGGCGTGCCTTTCGAAAAAGAGGGGACGATTGTGGTCAGCCTATTCTGGAGATGAGCCGAGCACGAAAAGTGTGACGTCTCGTGCCGACGGACCAGAGGAAGCACCGTGACCGACAGCCCCCAGCCCACCCTGTCCCAGGTGCGCGCCGAGGTGATCCTGGCGCTTTCCGCCGCCGGTGTTCCGGATGCCGAAGTCGACGCGGATCTGCTGATCGGCCACGTGCTCGGCGCCAGCCGAGGACGAGTGCAGGCGCTCGCCGTGTCGGATGCCCCGCTCTCTACGGTGCAGCACGCATCCATTCGGGAGGTCGCGGACCGCCGCGCTGCGCGGGAGCCGCTGCAGCACATCACGGGCACCGCGGCATTCCGCTCGATCGAACTCGAGGTCGGCCCCGGTGTCTTCGTCCCACGGCCGGAGACCGAGGTGGTGGCGCAGTTCGCGATCGACGCGCTGGCGGCATCGGCGTTGCCGCAGCCGATCGCGGTCGATCTCGGCACCGGCAGCGGAGCGATAGCGCTCGCCATGGCCGTCGAGGTGCCCCGCGCCCGGGTCTTCGCGGTGGAGAACTCCGCCGATGCAGTCGTGTGGACCCGGCGCAATCTCCGGCGCATCGGCGCCGAGAACGCGACGGTCGTCGTCGGTGATCTCGCCGACGCCCTGCCCGAACTCGACGGAACCGCATCCGTGGTGATCTCGAATCCCCCGTACGTTCCCGCCGACGCCGTGCCGCGCGATCCCGAGGTGCGGCTGTTCGACCCGCCGCAGGCCCTCTACGGAGGGCCGGACGGGCTGGATGTCGTGCGTCTCGTCTCGCGTACCGGGCTGCGCCTGCTGCACAGCGGCGGCACGCTGGTGATCGAGCACGGCGAGCTCCAGGGCGACGAGATCCGCACCCTGCTCGGCGCCGACGGTTGGCGGGCGACGGCGACCCACCAGGATCTCACGAGCCGGGACCGGGCGACGACCGCCATCCGTCCCTGAGACGGTTCGCCATCGCGGGCGACGTGCCCGCCGTCGCCTCCAGGAAGTGCCGGGTCGTGACCACTATCATTGACGCGACATGCCCACGATCTACGACTGCTCCGTCAGCTCCGAGCTGCTCACCGGTACCCGACTTGCTCGGGCCGCGATCACGCACGGCGAACTCATCGTTTTGCCCACCGATACCGTCTACGGGGTCGGGGCGGATGCCTTCAACGCGCCGGCCGTGCAGCGTCTGCTGGACGCCAAGGGACGCGGCAGGCAGTCTCCGCCGCCGGTGCTGATCCCCGACCTGGCGACCCTCGATGCGCTCGCCGAGACGGTTCCCGACGAGGTGCGCGAGCTGGCGCGGGTCTTCTGGCCCGGCGGACTGACGATCGTGCTCCCCGCCCAGCCCTCGCTCGCGTGGGATCTCGGCGAGACGCGTGGCACAGTCGCCTTGCGGATGCCCAACCACACCATCGCGCTCGAACTGCTCAGCGAGACGGGGCCGCTGGCGGTGTCATCTGCGAACAAGACAGGCATGCCCGCCGCCCTCACGGCCGCGGACGCCGCCGAGATGCTCGGCGACGCGGTGTCGGTCTACCTCGACGGCGGAACGGCCGGAACGAGTTACACCGGCGGCTCGGCGACCGAGACGTCATCGACCATCGTGGATGCCACGGGCCTCGCCTCCGGCATCGGCGGTCTACGCATCCTCCGTCACGGGGTGATCTCCGATGAGCGTTTGCGCGAGGTGATCGGGGACGCCGAGACGACCCTCACGTGACCCTCCTCATCGTCCTCGCGCTGATCACGGCCGTCGTAACGTTCCTGTTGTCGATCGCCGTGTACCGGGTCGCGCTGCGCTTCAAGCTCTACCCTTCGATCCGCGAACGGGACGTGCACACGCGTCCGACTCCGCGACTGGGCGGGGTGGCTATGTTCCTGGGGCTCGTCATCGCGGTCGCCGTCAGCTTCGCGATCGCCTCGCACTTCCCCGTGCTCGCCGTCATCTTCGCCGACCCCGCACCCGTCTACGCGATCCTCGGCGCCTCCTTGCTGATCGTGGTGCTCGGCGTCGCCGACGACATCTGGGACCTCGACTGGCTGACCAAGCTCGCCGGCCAATTCGTCGCCGCGGGCCTCGTCGCGTGGTTCGGGGGCGTCACGATCCTCTCGCTGCCGCTGGGTGGGATGGTCGTCGGATCGGCCTGGATGAGCGTCACGATGACGATCATCGCGATCGTTCTGGTGATGAACGCGATCAACTTCATCGACGGCCTCGACGGCCTCGTGGCCGGCGTGGCGCTGATCGCCAACGGCGTCTTCTTCATCTACAGCTACACGCTGACGCGCGAGACGAACCCGTCGAACTACTTCAGCCTCGCCTCGGTGATCGCCGCGATCCTGGTCGGAGCGTGCGTCGGATTCCTGCCCATCAACTGGCATCCCGCGCGGATGTTCATGGGCGACTCGGGGGCACTGCTGGTCGGGCTGCTGATGTCGACGAGCGCGATCGCGATCACCGGGCAGCTCGACCCCGCCGCGATCGAGCAACTCGGTCGCACCGATCTGCTGCCGGCCTTCATCCCGATCATCCTGCCGTTCGCCGTGCTGATCGTTCCGCTGCTCGACTTCGCCCTCGCGGTGCTGCGAAGGCTGAACGCCGGCAAGACGCCCTTCAGCGCCGATCGCAAACACCTGCACCACCGGTTGCTCGACATGGGACACAGCCAGGTGCACGCCGTGCTGATCTTCTACGCCTGGACCGCGGTCGTCTCGATCGGATGCCTGCTGGTGTTCCTGCTGCCGCAGATCGGCTGGCCGATCTGGATCGCCGGCGCGTTCTTCGTGGTGGGCGTGGTCGCGTGCACCATCGCCACGCTCGCTCCGCTGAGCAGGCGCAAGGCACGGGAGGCCGTCGCCGAGCTCGCGCCGGTCGGCACCCGACAGGCCGCGGACACCGCCCGCTTCGACCCGCTCGACAAAGCATCCGAGGGTGCCGAGCAACCACGGAAGGAAACCACGCCATGACGGATCCGAAGGGGCCCCTGCCTGACCGTGACGAGGATTCCGCGACCGCTCCGATGAGTTCCCGGCCGGTTCTGGTGCGCGCCTTGCGTGACGGAGGGCTCTTCGCCGCGGCCGTCGCCGTCGTCGGCGGTGCCATCGGCGTCCTGACCTCCGGTGCTCCCGGGCTGTACGGGGGACTGCTCGGAGCAGCGACCGCGGCCGCCTTTCTGGGGCTCACCGCCATCAGCATGCTCGTTGCCGGCCGGTTGACGCACGGGGATCAGACGACACCGGTGTTCTTCGGCGTCGTCTTCGGCACCTGGGTGCTGAAACTCGTGCTCTTCATCGTGCTGATGCTCTGGCTGGGCAGGCAGTCATGGTTGGACGGCCGCGTCTTCTTCTTCAGCGTGATCGCTGCGGTCATCGGTTCGCTGGTGATCGATTCGGTGGCCTTCATCCGCGCGCGAGTGCCCTATGTCAGCGACGTGGCCATGCCTCGCCACGAGGCGCGCCACGATGCGGGATCGGCCCCGTCGGACGGCGGTTCCCCGTCGTAAGCGACTCCGAGACTTTGCTACACTGAGACAGCCCCCCGACCCCGTTCCGTACAGGACGACTCACGCCGGAGAATCCCCTGATATCGCCCATGCTCATTTCAACGTTCTTGTCTGTCAGAGCTGACAGTTCGGGTGGCGGCTTTCAGGGTCCCTCGATCAATGACTTCTTCCCGCCGGAACTTCTGTTCGCGGGTACCCCGTTCGCGCTCAACCGCCTGATGCTCATCCGCATCCTCGTGGTCGTGGCGATCGTCGTGCTCTTCTGGCTGGCGATCCGCAACATGAAGGTGCGGCCGTCGCGTGGACAGGTGGCATTCGAATACCTCGTCGGGTTCGTGCGCAACAGCATCATCTACGACACGCTCGGCACGCGTGTCGGGCGCCGGTACGAGCCGATCCTGATGACGATGTTCTTCCTGGTGCTCGGCATGAATATCACCGGCATCGTCCCCGGGCTCCAGCTCGCCGGCACAGCGGCCATCGGCTTGCCGATCATCCTCGCCGTGATCTCCTGGGTGATGTTCATCTACGCCGGTATGCGGGAGAAGGGCGCGCGATTCTGGAAGGACTCGCTGTTCCTTCCCGGTGTGCCGTGGTTCCTGTACTTCCTGCTCACGCCTCTTGAGTTCCTCTCCACCTTCATCGTTCGCCCGGTCACCCTGACACTGCGGCTCACGATGAACATGATCGCCGGGCACATGTTGCTCGTGCTGTGCTTCACCGCGACGCAGTTCTTCTTCTTCTCGGTGCTCGCCAGCGGCAATGCGGTCGGCCTTCTGGGCATCGGCTCGTTCGCCTTCGGCATCGCCTTCTTCCTCCTCGAACTGTTCACCGCAGCTCTTCAGGCATATGTCTTCGCGATCCTGTCCGCCATCTACATCCAGCTCGCGGTCGCCGAAGAGCACTGACCTGCTCTCGTCCGCACACCATCGCACCACCTGTGAAAGGAACAATCCGTGAATATCGTCGGTCAACTCGCCCCGCTCGCTTTCGGACTCGCCGTCATCGGCTCCGGTATCGGCGTGGGTTACGTCATCGGCAAAACGATCGAATCGGTCGCTCGTCAGCCCGAACTGCAGGGACGGCTCACGAGCCTCATGTTCCTCGGTGTCGCGTTGACGGAAGCTCTGTGCTTCATCGCGATCGCGGTCGCCTTCATCCCGTTCCCGAAGCCGTAGTCCTTCCCTTTTCCGCTCGCCGTAACCGGCCATACAGCCAAGGAGTTTGAGTGCTAACCGCATTCGTCACTGCCGCAGCAGAAGAGACTCAGAGTCCAGTCCTTCCGGCGATCCCGGATCTCGTCTGGGGAACTCTCGCGTTCATCATCGTGCTGGTGTTCTTCATCCGGAAGGTGCTGCCGGGTCTGAACAAGGTCTTGGACGAGCGTCGCGACGCGATCGACGGAGGAATCCAACGAGCGGAGCAGGCACAGGCCGAGGCCAACGCCGCACTCGAGCACTACACCGCACAACTCACCGAAGCACGATCCGAGGCCGCGCGCATCCGCGACCAGGCGCGCTCCGAGGGCGCTTCGATCGTGGCCGAGTTCAAGGAGCAGGCCTCCGCCGAAGCGGCGCGGATCACCGCGAACGCTCAGGTGCAGATCGAGGTCGAGCGGGCGGCCGCCCTTGCCTCACTGCACGACGAGGTCGGTTCGCTCGCGCTCGATCTCGCCTCGAGCATCATCGGCGAAGCGCTCACCGACGACACTCGGTCGACCGAGATCGTCGATCGTTTCCTCGCCGATCTGGAAGCGGACACGAAGGCCAAGGCCGACCTGGAAGCCGACGCGAAGGCCAAGGTAGGAAACTAGTGGGATCCGCGACACGTGAGGCGCTCGCGCAGGCCAGGGCAACCCTGGATTCGACCGACGCAGTGACACTGGCGACCGGTGAGGCGTTGCTCGTCGCGGCGAGGGCGATCAATGCCTCGCCGGCTTTGCGCGCAGTGCTCGCCGACCCCGTCGTGGAGTTCGATCGCAAGTCGACGCTGATCGCGAGCATCTTCGGGTCGCTCGGCGAACCGGCCGTGACGCTTTTGCGTGGAATCGCCGAGTCGCGCTGGTCCAACCCGGCGCAACTCATCGACGGAATCGAGGAGATCGGCATCCGTGCGATCGCCCGCAGCACCGGCGGTGACGCGGGGATCGAATCGGAGTTGTTCGAGTTCTCCCGTGTCGTCTCACAGAACCCGTCGCTCGAACTGGCGATCGGCAGCAAGCTCGGCGATTCGGAGAGCCGGGTCGCCCTCGTCGACGCGCTGCTTTCCGGTGAGGCCGACCCGGCGACCGTCGCCATCGTGCATCACCTGGTGCAGAGCCCGCGCGGCCGCCGTATCGGCGCGCTCCTGGCCACGGCCGCCGACATCGTGGCCGATGCTGCAGGAGCCGTGGTGGCGACGATCACCGCGGCCGACGAACCGAGCGCGGCGCAGCTCGACACTCTCAAATCGCTGATCACGTCACAATACGGTCGCACCCCGCGCTTCAACCTCATTGTCGACCCCGAGCTGGTCGGTGGACTGCGCGTTCAGGTCGGTGATCAGGTCGTCGACGGCAGCATCGCCGCTCGACTCGCCGATCTCCGCCTCAGACTCGTCGGCTGACGCCGGACACGACATACGAAACCCAAGGAAAAACGACATGGCAGACATCACCATCAGCCCGGACGAGATTCGCGCGGCCCTGAAGAACTTCGTCGAGAGCTATCAGCCCGACACGACGACGACCACCGAGGTCGGCGTCGTCGTCGACGCGGGCGATGGCATCGCGCACGTGGAAGGCCTTCCTGGTGCGATGGCGAACGAGCTGCTTCGTTTCGCCGACGGCACCCTGGGTCTCGCTCTGAACCTCGATGAGAATCAGATCGGTGTCATCGTGCTGGGCGAGTTCACCGGCATCGAAGAGGGCCAGCAGGTCACGCGCACCGGAGAGGTGCTCTCCGTTGCAGTCGGCGACGACTACCTCGGCCGAGTGGTCGACCCGCTCGGCAACCCGATCGACGGCCTCGGCGACATCGCGGCGGAGGGTCGCCGCGCGCTTGAACTGCAGGCGCCCGGAGTCATGCAGCGCAAGAGCGTGCACGAGCCTCTGCAGACCGGCATCAAGGCGATCGACGCCATGATCCCGATCGGCCGCGGGCAGCGTCAGCTGATCATCGGCGACCGCCAGACCGGCAAGACCGCCATCGCGATCGACACGATCATCAACCAGAGGGCGAATTGGGAGACCGGCGACCCGAGCAAACAGGTGCGCTGCATCTACGTCGCGATCGGTCAGAAGGGCTCGACGATCGCCTCGGTGAAAGGCGCGCTCGAAGACGCCGGCGCCATGGAGTACACCACCATCGTCGCCGCCCCGGCCTCCGACCCCGCCGGTTTCAAGTACCTCGCCCCGTATACCGGATCGGCCATCGGCCAGCACTGGATGTATGGCGGCAAGCACGTGTTGATCATCTTCGACGACCTGTCGAAGCAGGCCGAGGCCTACCGTGCCGTGTCGTTGCTGCTTCGCCGTCCGCCGGGACGCGAGGCCTACCCGGGTGACGTCTTCTACCTGCACTCGCGCCTGCTGGAGCGTTGTGCGAAGCTCTCCGACGAGCTCGGAGCCGGTTCGATGACCGGTCTGCCGATCATCGAGACGAAGGCCAACGACGTCTCGGCCTATATCCCGACCAACGTGATCTCGATCACCGACGGCCAGATCTTCCTGCAGTCCGACCTGTTCAACGCCAACCAGCGTCCGGCGGTCGACGTCGGCATCTCGGTCTCCCGCGTCGGCGGCGACGCGCAGGTGAAGAGCATCAAGAAGGTCTCCGGAACGCTGAAGCTCGAGCTGGCTCAGTACCGTGCCCTCGAGGCGTTCGCGATGTTCGCCTCCGACCTGGATGCCGCGAGCCGTCGTCAGCTCGAGCGCGGCGCACGCCTGACCGAGCTGTTGAAGCAGCCGCAGTACTCGCCGTTCCCGGTGGAGGACCAGGTCGTGTCCATCTGGGCGGGAACCAACGGCAAGCTCGATGAGGTGCCCGTGGAGGACATCCTGCGGTTCGAGTCGGAGTTCCTCGATCACCTGCGACGTCACACGAACGTGCTCGACACGCTACGGGAGACCAACGTGCTGGACGACGACACGGTCGCGACCCTGGACGCCGAAGTGGACAAGTTCAAGCTCGAGTTCCAGACCGGCGAGGGCAAGCCGCTCATCGCTCCGGGCACGGAGCAGTTCGAGGAGATCGCGGCGGAAGACATCGCGCAGGAGCAGATCATCAAGGGACGCCGCTAGGCGGCTTCCGCTGATCGAGTAGCGAATCGCTGGTCGAGTAGCGAGCGGGCTTGCGAGCACGCGTATCGAGACCGAGTTAGGAAGACAGGAGAGACATGGGAGCGCAGCTTCGGGTCTACCGGCAGAAGATCAGATCTGCCCAGACGACCAAGAAGATCACTCGGGCCATGGAGTTGATCTCTGCCTCGCGCATTCAGAAGGCGCTGCAGCGCGTATCGGCCTCCGAGCCGTACACGCGCGCCGTCACGCGTGCGGTCTCGGCCGTCGCCACCTACTCGAACGCCAACCACCTCCTGACCACCGAGCCCGAGAAGGTCGACCGCGCCGCGATCGTCATCTTCTCCTCCGACCGCGGCTTGGCGGGCGCCTTCAACACCAACGTGGTGAAGGAGGCGGGAGAACTCGCCTCCCGACTGCGTGCCGAGGGCAAGGAGATCGTCTATTTCCTCGTCGGCCGCAAGTCGGTGGCGTACTTCAACTTCCGTAAACGGGCCATCGAGAAGTACTGGGTCGGCGACACCGACAACCCGGGTTTCGAACTTGCGCAAGAGATCTCGCGCACGGTCGTCGAGGCGTTCCTGCGGGACACCCAAGACGGCGGCGTAGACGAGATCCACATCGTCTACAACCGGTTCGTGTCCCGTCTGACCCAGCTTCCCGAAGTGGTCCGGCTGCTGCCGCTCGAGGTCGTCGAGGGCATGGAATTGCCGGAGCACGACGTCGCACTGCCCCTGTACGAGTTCGAGCCCGACGTGGAGACCGTGCTCGACGCGCTGTTGCCGGTCTACATCGAGAGCCGCATCTACAACGCCATGCTGCAGTCCGCGGCAGCCAAGCACGCGGCGACGCAGAAGGCGATGAAGTCGGCCAGCGACAACGCCGACAAGCTGATCACCAGCTACACCAGGTTGGCCAACAACGCACGCCAGTCCGAGATCACACAGCAGATCTCCGAGATCGTGGGCGGCGCAGACGCGCTCGCAACAGCGAAGTAACGTTTCCTTTACGAGAGAGACAAGAGAAATGACATCGACCGCCACAGCCGAAACGCCGGGCACGGCCTCCGAGAACGCGGGCGGCACCGGCCGTATCGCGCGGATCAACGGTCCCGTCGTCGACATCGAATTCCCGCACGATGCGATCCCGGGAATCTACAACGCACTCAAGACGACGATCGCCTTCTCCGGTGAGGAGGAAGAGGCGCACGAGATCACCCTCGAGGTCGCACAGCACCTCGGCGACGACCTGGTGCGCGCCATCGCGCTCAACCCGACCGACGGACTGGTGCGCGGCCAAGAGGTCCGCGACTCGGGTGCGCCGATCTCTGTTCCGGTCGGCGACGTCACCAAGGGCAAGGTCTTCAACGTCATCGGCGATGTGCTGAACGCCGAGCCGGGCGAGAAGATCGAGATCACCGAGCGGTGGCCGATCCACCGCAACGCGCCCGCGTTCGACCAGCTCGAGTCGAAGACGACGATGTTCGAGACCGGCATCAAGGTCATCGACCTGCTCACCCCCTACGTCCAGGGCGGCAAGATCGGTCTGTTCGGTGGTGCCGGTGTCGGCAAGACCGTGCTGATCCAGGAGATGATCGCCCGCGTCGCGAAGGACCACGGTGGTGTGTCCGTGTTCGCCGGCGTCGGTGAGCGCACCCGTGAGGGCAACGACCTGATCGTCGAGATGGAGGAGGCCGGCGTCATCGGGCAGACCGCCCTGGTGTTCGGCCAGATGGACGAGCCGCCGGGCACGCGTCTGCGGGTCGCACTCTCCGCCCTGACGATGGCGGAGTACTTCCGCGACGTCGCGGGCCAGGACGTGCTGCTGTTCATCGACAACATCTTCCGCTACACCCAGGCCGGCTCCGAGGTCTCCACGCTGCTGGGCCGGATGCCCTCCGCGGTGGGGTACCAGCCGAACCTGGCCGACGAGATGGGCACGCTCCAGGAGCGGATCACCTCGACGCGCGGTCACTCGATCACCTCGATGCAGGCGATCTACGTGCCGGCCGACGACTACACCGACCCGGCGCCGGCGACGACCTTCGCCCACCTCGACGCGACGACCGAGCTGTCGCGTGAGATCGCCTCGCTGGGCATCTACCCGGCGGTGGACCCGCTGACGTCGACCTCGCGGATCCTGGACGCCCAGTACATCGGGCAGGCGCACTACGACTGCGCGATCCGGATCAAGCAGATCCTGCAGCGCAACAAGGAGCTCCAGGACATCATCGCGATCCTCGGTGTCGACGAGCTCTCCGAAGAGGACAAGATCATCGTGTCCCGGGCGCGCCGGATCCAGCGGTTCCTGTCGCAGAACACCTACGTGGCCAAGCAGTTCACCGGCATCGAGGGTTCGACGGTCCCCGTCTCGGAGACCATCGAGGCCTTCAACAAGATCGCCGACGGTGACTACGACCACGTGGCCGAGCAGGCGTTCTTCATGTGCGGTGGCCTCGACGACGTCGAGCGCAAGTGGGCCGAGATCCAGAAGAGCCTCTGATCTGATGGCCGACGCACTGCACGTGGAGCTGGTCGCCGCCGACCGGACCGTCTGGTCCGGCGAGGCGAGCCAGGTGAGCGCGCGCACGGTCGAGGGCGACCTCGGCGTGCTGCGCGGTCACACCCCGCTTCTGTCGCTGCTGAGCCCCAGTCTGGTCGAGATCACCCCCGCTGCCGGCGCGAAGGTCTTCGCCTCGGTGGACGGCGGGTTCATCTCGGTCGCGAACGACCGGGTCTCGATCCTGGCCGAGCACATCGCGCTCGGCCAGGAGATCGAC
>DATMTS010000092.1:0-8897 GCA_035564555.1 Humibacter sp. | reverse complement strand
CGATACCCGTGCCGGTCTGAACCCCGGCTGCCGACCGGCCGCGCCGTCTACAACCGAACCATCTTTATCTGATCGAACCAGGAATATTCCAGGTTCCGATTGACGAAAGTGGTTCGGTCGCGGTCGCCCGCGCGGTCGCCGTCGCCGTCGCCCTCGGGTCGCCGGATGGTCGCCCTCGCCGTCTCGGGTCGCCGGATGGTCGCGCCCTCCCGCTCGCGGGTCCGCGCCCTCCGCTCGCGGATCGCGGGATGCTAGCCGGGCGCGGCCGCGTGGGTCAGGCGTCGATGCGCTCGCGCGAGAGCGCGTCGCTGCTGGCCACCAGGAATTCTTTGCGCGGCGGCACGTCGTTGCCCATCAGGAGCTCGAACACCCCGGCCGCTTGCTCGGCGTCGGTGATTCTCACCCTGCGCAGCATGCGGTGTCTGCGGTCCATGGTCGTGGTGGCCAGCTGATCGGCATCCATCTCGCCCAGACCCTTGTAGCGCTGAATGGGTTCCTGATACTTCTTGCCGGTCTTCTTCAGCGAGGCGAGCACCGCGTGAAGCTCCGCCTCGGAATAGGTGTAGATCGTCTCGTTCGGTTTCGAGCCAGGGTTGATCACGATCACCCGGTGCAGCGGAGGGACGGCCGCGAACACCCGGCCGTCCTCGATCATCGGCCGCATGTAGCGGAAGAACAGGGTCAGCAGCAGGATGCGGATGTGCGCGCCATCGACGTCGGCGTCGCTCATGATGATGACCTTGCCGTACCGGGCCTGCGCGATGTCGAAGCTGCGACCGGAACCGGCGCCGACGACCTGAATGATGGATGCGCACTCGGCGTTCGAGAGCATGTCCGAGACGGATGCCTTCTGAACGTTCAGGATCTTGCCTCGAATAGGCAGCAGCGCCTGATACTCGCTGTCGCGGGCGCGCCGGGCCGTACCCAGTGCCGAGTCGCCCTCGACGATGAACAACTCGCTGTGCTCGACGTCGCTCGACCGGCAGTCGACGAGCTTGGGCGGCAGTGACGAGGTCTCCAGCGCGTTCTTGCGACGCTGCGTCTCCTTGTGTGCGCGCGCCGAGATGCGCGACTTCATCTCGCTGACGACCTTGTCGAGCAGCAGCGCCGACTGCGACTTGTCATCCCGTTTGGGCGAGGCGAACCGGGATGCAAGGCCGTCGGTGAGCACCTTCGTCACGATGTTCCGCACCGCGGGTGTGCCCAGAACCTCCTTGGTCTGGCCCTCGAACTGCGGCTCGGGCAACCGCACCGTCAGCACCGCGGTGAGGCCGGCGAGGATGTCGTCTTTGTCGAGCTTCTCGGAGGCGCCGACCTTGAGCCGCCGCGCGTTCTGCTCGACCTGGGTACGGAAGAACCTCATCAGCCCCTGCTCGAACCCGGCCTGGTGACTGCCGCCCTTGGGCGTCGCGATGATGTTGACGAAACTGCGCATCACCGTGTCGTACCCGGTGCCCCAACGCAGCGCGATGTCGACTTGGCAGGTGCGCTCGAGCTCCGTCGGCACCATGGCGCCCTTCTCGGTCAGCACGGGGACCGTCTCAGCGAAGGTTCCGGTGCCGGTGATGCGCCAGGTCTCGGTGACCGGTGAATCGGGTGCGAGGTACTCCACGAACTCCGAGATTCCTCCGGCGAAGCCGAACTCCTCCGTCGTCGCGGCGTCGCCGCGCTCGTCGGTGATCGCCAAGCGCAGGCCGGGCACCAGAAATGCGGTCTGACGCGCTCGCCCGAGCAGGTCGTCGACGCTGAACTCGACGTTGCGACCGAAGATCTGACGATCCGCCCAGTAGCGGATCCGGGTTCCCGTGATGCCTTTGCGCACCTTGCCGATCACGCGCAGCTCGCTGCCTGACTCGAACGGCGAGAACGGGGCATCCGGGCTTGGTTCGCCCTTGTCGGCGAAGATGCCCGGCTCGCCGCGGTGGAACGACATCGCCCAGGTCTTGCCGTCTCGATCGACCTCGACGTCGAGCCGCTCGGAGAGCGCGTTGACCACGGAGGCCCCCACACCGTGCAGACCGCCGGATGCGGCGTACGAGCCGCTGCCGAACTTGCCGCCCGCGTGCAGCTTCGTGAAAACGACCTCGACACCGCTCAGGCCGGTCTTGGGTTCGATGTCGACCGGGATGCCCCTGGCCGTGTCGCGGACTTCGATGCTGTCGTCGGGGTGCAGCAGAACCTCGATGTCGTCGCCGTGACCGTCCAGAGCCTCGTCGACGGCGTTGTCGATGATCTCCCAGAGGCAGTGCATGAGACCGCGGGCATCGGTCGATCCGATGTACATTCCGGGGCGCTTGCGCACCGCCTCGAGGCCCTCGAGAACCGACAGATGCCTCGCCGAATAGTCCGAGCTCGCCACGTGATCTCCTTGCCGGTGCGCTCGCCCGGGATGCCTGCTGCGGCACCGGTCGCACCGCTCCAAGCTTAACGAGGCGCCGGGACCGGGCCGTGATCGACACGAGCCGCGGCATTCCCGACTACGCGGGCAGCGAAATACCCTGTCAAGCACCCCCGCATTCGCGCGGAACGTGCTTGTATTGACGTACGGAATGCCATCGGTCACCGGTTCGAGAGGAGCACATCATGTCGACAGCCACCACGGGTAACGGTGTCGCCGCCGAGCTCCCCACCGAGCAGCAGCTGACGGCGGCCGACCGCTGCGACGCATGCGGAGCTCAGGCCTACGTACGTGTGACGGTGAACAACGGGGAACTGTTGTTCTGTGCGCACCACGCGAAGAAGCATCAAGAGAAGCTGTCCGCCATCGCGCACAGCTGGCACGACGAGTCCGATCGGCTCTTCGAAGAGCAGCGCGCTTAGTCCGCTGCGCTGCGGCAGCCCCGCCTGACGGGGTCAGAGGTAGACCCGTGCGATGCGCGGGTCTAGCCGCACCTGGACTTCCTCCCCGATCGTGTCGACGGCTTCGGCCCACTGCGTCGAGGTCAGGTCGCCGCGATCGCCGGCGCCGAACACGATCGCCTCGTCCCCGACGCTCAACCCACCGTGCGGCGCAGCGAGTTCCATCCAGTCCGTCCCGATTCGGCGCACCGGGTACGCCCTGCCACCGACCGACACGGTGACCCGTCCCGCGGCGCTGCTCGGCAGGCCGCACCACGAACCGATGGGCACGACGGCGATCCCATCGCGCACCGACTGCACGTGTGCGTGCAGCGACGCGATGGGCGTGAGGCCGAGTTCAGCCGCGGTCGGGCCGCCCGCGGGCGCGATGCCGTACAGAAACGCGCCGACGCGCACGAGGTCGTAGTCGAACTCGCGTCGTTGGAACCCGGCGGCACTGGCGGCGAGATGCCGGTACTCGGGCTGGAGGCCTGCCGAGCGCGCAGCGCCGATGGCCTCGTCGAAACGGACGCGCGCGAGGTCGTCGTCATCGTCGGATGCTTCGGAGATGTGGCTCCAGATCCCCACCACCCGTAGTCGGCCGGCATTCTGCAGTTCGTGGGCCCGGGCCACGAAAGCGGGCCAGTCCTCGGCCCGCACGCCGTTGCGGTTCAGTCCGGTGTCGATCTTCAGGTGTACGTCGGCGGTGGTGCCTTCTGCAGCGGCCGCGTCTGCCACCGCCTCGAGCAGGTTCGGGTCGCCGATACCCAGGTCGATGCGCTCGGCGACGGCTCGCTGAAGGTCATCGTCGGTGGCGAGCAGCCAGGCGAATACATGCGGGGCGACGGTTCTCGCACGCACCTGGAACGCCGTCGGCAGGTCGAGGCACCCGATCCATTGGACGCCCTGGTCCAGCGCCCGGCGTACCAGCACCTCTGTGCCGTGCGCGTACGCGTCGTTCTTCACGACCATCATCACCTGCGCGGGCGCGACCGTGCGGCGCACGGTTGACAGGTTCCGGTCGAACGCGCTCAGGTCGATGTGCAGGGTCGCGGTCACGAGATGTGGCTCCGCTGGAATCCGCTCGCCAGCCGCACGATGAGCTCTGCGGCCGTCAGGCCGGTAGCCGTCGCCCATTCGGACACGTCGGGTTCTCCCATCTCCGGGTCGCCCAGGAACACGACCTCGTCGCCCGGAGCGGCGGACGCGCCGTCGAGGTCGACCACGCAGACATCCATCGCCACCCGGCCCACGATCGGGCATCTGCGACCGTTCAGCGACACGGATGCCCGATTGCCGAGCGATCGGACGATGCCCTGCGCATATCCCCCGGTTACGAGGGCGAGACGGCCGTCGGCGGCCGCGCGGTAGGTGTAGCCGTAGGAGACGCCTTCACCTGCTCTGACGCGTTTGACGGTCACGACGCGGCCCGCTGCGCGCAACGCCGGGTGGCCCCGGCGTGCGCCGTGCTCGTCCGGCAGACCGTACAGGCCTGATCCGATCCGCACCAGGTCGTCGTTCGACCCGAACCCGGCGTCGACCCCGCGGGTGCCGTGCAGGTGGGTGACCCTGCCGTCGTCGCCGAGTGCGCGTTTGGCCTCGGCGAACCTCGCTTCGGCGACGGACGGCGAAACGTCCGCGCCGTGCACTCCCATCAGCCCGGTAACGGGCGTATCGGTCTTCTCGTCGAGCAACGCCGCTGCTTCGGCCAGCGGCATCGCGCGCGGCGCGCCTCCGCAGTCCAGTGCCAGGTGCAGCCCGGCGGCACCGGCATCCGCTGCCCGGACGGCGGCTTCGGCCGAGCCGACGGCGACGTGCGTCCGATGCGGAGCGTCGCCGGTGACAGAGGCGGTGCCCAGCACCAGGATGGGCGCCCCGATGCCCTCCTGCCGCAGTGCCGCCGCCTCGTCGAGATCGGCGACGCCGAGCCATTCGGCGCCGGCGTCGAGAGCCGTCATTGCGACCGGCAGCAGCCCGTGGCCGTAGGCGTCGTGGTCGACCCGGGCGAGCACCGGCACCCGGGCAGCGGCCGCGTAAGCCATCAGGTTGGCGCGGATGACACCGAGATCGATCTGCGCGCACCTGCGGTCGGTCGCCTCATCGAATGCCACCCGATCAGCCTAACCGGCCGTTCGCAACGACCCGCGGCTCCGGCGTCGCCCAGGACCGCCCCCGTATACTTCAGTGATCCCTGACCGCCGGAAGAAAGATCTCGTTGGCTACCTCGCACTTCAGACTCGCGGACCGTTTCACGTACCTCGGCGAGAGGATCAGGGGCCTGGATCTTGCCGCTCTGACCGAGCGCGCCCGGGCGTCCGCAGCGAAGCACGGCAAGAGCACGGCGCTCGTGCTGGCCGACATGTTGTGGTGGGCGGCCTTCCGCGACACGGCGTTCCAGGACTACGTCGACTGGGACTTCCCGATGCTCACCGCCGCCGAGCGCAAGACATTCATGACGCATCCGATCTCGGGGTTCATCGCCGAGAAGTACGATCCGCCTCAGAAGCGCCCGCTGATGCAGAACAAGATCACGTTCAATCGCACCTTCAGCGAGTACCTCGGCAGGGAGTGGCTCGACGTGCGCGAGTCGACCGTGGATCAGATCCGCGAGTTCGTCGGCCGCAAAGGCAAGGTGATGGGCAAGGTCCCGGTCAGCAGCTCGGGGCATGGCGTCACCCGCTATGAAGCGGCCGACATCGACGACTGGGATGCGTTCCGAAGCCTGCTGATCCAAAAGGACCAATTGCTGCTCGAGGAGTACATCACCCAGCACCCGGTGCTGGCAGAGATCTGCCCGGCCACCGCGAACACGACTCGGGTCACCACGTTCTTCGATGGCACTCAGGTGCACATCCTCTCGATGGCGCAGAAGTTCGGGCGGGGCGCCGCCAGCGACCAGCAGACCTATGGCGGCTTCTACACGATGCTCGACCACGAGACGGGTGCCTCGAAGGGGCGTGGCTACGACTCGCACGACAACGTATGGGAGAAGCACCCGGAGTCGGGAGTTTCGATTCCCGACTTCCGGCTGCCCAACATGCACAAGGTGGTCGAACTCGTCGACCGCGCTGCTCGCGTCGTGCCCGAGATGCAGTACATCGGATGGGACATCGTGGTGCGTGAAGACGACGCGGTCATCGTCGAAGGCAACTGGGGCGCGGGCGTCTACGAGAACAAGCCGAGCGTGACCGGTGTACGCACCGGCAGCCGCCCGCGGTATCGCGAGATCATCGGGTTCTGACGCGGCTCATTCGCCGAGTTTGAGGGAATCGAGGATCGCCCGTCGAGCGTCTGCGGCGTAACGGTCGGCGACGCCGGCCACCCCCGACGGGTGGTATTCGATGTCGGCGCGGCGCGCCGCGAGCCCGAGCAGGTGATCGGCGAGAGCGGGGTTCTTGGCCAGGACCGGGCCGTGCAGATGCGTGCCGAACAGAGAACCTGCGGCAACGCCCTCGCGGCCGTCGCCGTTGCCGCTGCCCGCCACGACACGACCGAGGGGGTCCGACTGCAGGTCGAGGTCGCGCGCGTGATTCTCATACCCGACCAGACGGCCGAAGCCGCTGTCGACGACCAGATCGCCGGTGGCCCGGGTCACCCTGGCACTCGCCGATCCCGACACGAGCGCGAGCCCGTCGTGGGTCGCCGTTGGTGTCGTGACCTCGTCGGTGAGCAGTTCCAGCCCGGTGCCCACCGCCAAAACGGGAACACCCGCATCGACGGCATCGCTCAGCGGGGATCGGAGCGCGTGCAGTACGGCAAGGGCAGCGGAGATGTCGGAATCGGAACAGGAGCCGATCACAAAGGCATCCACTCGACCGGGCAGGTCGCCGACGGAGGCGACCTCGACGACACGCGCGGCGATGCCGGACCATTCGCACCGGCGGGCCAGCACCCGGGCGTTCTCCGAGTCGCCGTTCGGGTTGAACAGCTTCGGTGCCACCGTCGCGATGGTCAGTTGCACGGTCACGCGTCGTCGTCCTCCGAAGTCAGTCCGAGATAGGCGCGGGTGCGTCGCATCGCGTCAGCGGAGAACACCACGGTCTTGTGGCCGTCCTCCGGCGTGGGCAGCGCGAGGAAGGCCTCGAGCGCGGAGGGGAGGTCGCCTTCGACCCGGTCGATCGCAACACCGTCATACGTCAGTTGCAGCGCGAGTTCGGCCGCCTTCGAGCCGCTGACGATGTCGACGAGACCGAGCGCGGTAGCGCCCGCGGTCCAGAAGAACGACGGGTCGCGCAGGTCGGATCCGTACGCGACGAGTTTCGGGCCCACGGGGTCGAGCGCGTCGATGTTGAGTTGGAAGCTTGCGGGGTTCTTCACCAGGACGAACTCGATCCGCTGTCCGCGGATCGATACCTTCTCGCCGCGGGCGAACACCGGCGGCAGGGTGGCGATCGCGGCCAACGCGGCATCCAGTTCGAACCGTTCCTGAAGCAGTGCGCGCGCTCCCCCGATGGCGGCCGCCGCGTCGAGCGCGTAGTGCACGCCTCGACTGGGCAGCCGGAGTCGCTGCGGTTCACCGTCGACCAGCAGCACGGCTTCGCGATCATCGACACTGTGCACCAGCAGGCCGTCGTCGGCAGCAAGTCGCTCGTCCGATGCGCGGGCGTATCCGAATCCGTGCTTGGAAGCCGCTGCCACCTGCTCGGATACGCCGTACCTGATGACAGGCGCCGACACGTCCTCCACGATCTCGAGGAGATTCGCATCGTCGGCGTTGATCACCACGCCGTCGCTGGCGCGGGCCGCGATGCGGCCGAGCATGTCGCGCACCATCGCGGGATCGTGGAACCGGACGATCTGGTCGACCTGCACGTTGGTGAGCACGACGACGCGGGCAGCCAACTGCGGAGCCAAGAGCGCCCCGTGCGCCTCGTCCATCTCGAGCACCGCCAGATCTCGGTGGATGCGGCCGCCGAGGTCCGCCTCTTCCAGCAACGCGGAGGTGAGCCCCTGCGCGATGTTCGCGGTCGACGGATTCGTGAACACCGAAGCGCCGTGTGCGCGCATGATGGCCACCAGCATCTTGGTCGTCGTCGACTTGCCGTTCGACCCCGAGACGACGAGCAGGCCGCCGGGGAACGAGGCAAGAGCCTTGGCGAGGTAGCCGGGGGCGATCCTGTTCACGATGAGTCCCGGGATCGCCGATCCGCCGCCGGGCTTGCGCACTCGTGCGGCGAAACGCACCAGACGACCGATGATGATCGCCGGTGCGTAACGCAGCATCAAGCGGGCCTACTCGAGGTAGTCACGCAGCGACTGGGAGCGGGAGGGGTGGCGCAGCTTCGCCATCGTCTTCGACTCGATCTGGCGAATGCGCTCGCGGGTCACGCCGAACGTGTCGCCGATCTGGTCGAGGGTCTTGGGCATCCCGTCGCCCAGCCCGAACCGCATCCGGATCACGCCGGCCTCACGCTCGGAAAGCGAATCGAGCAGGCTCTCGAGCTGCTTCTGCAACATCGTGAAGCCCACGGCGTCCGCCGGCACGACGGCCTCGGTGTCTTCGATCAGGTCGCCGAATTCGCTGTCGCCGTCCTCGCCGAGCGGGGTGTGCAGCGAGATCGGCTCGCGGCCGTACTTCTGCACCTCGACGACCTTCTCGGGCGTCATGTCGAGTTCGCGGCTGAGTTCTTCCGGCGTGGGTTCGCGGCCGAGATCCTGCAGCATCTGGCGCTGCACCCTGGCCAGCTTGTTGATCACCTCGACCATGTGCACTGGGATGCGGATCGTGCGGGCCTGGTCGGCCATGGCGCGGGTGATCGCCTGCCGGATCCACCAGGTGGCGTAGGTGGAGAACTTGAAGCCCTTCGTGTAGTCGAACTTCTCGACGGCACGGATGAGGCCGAGGTTGCCCTCCTGGATCAGGTCCAGGAACTGCATGCCGCGACCGGTGTAGCGCTTCGCGAGCGACACCACGAGGCGCAGGTTCGCGCCGAGCAGGTGGCTCTTCGCGCGCTGCCCGTCGCGGGCGACCCACTTCAGCTCGCGCTCCAGCTCCTTGCTCAGGTTCGGGGTGTTGGCCAGCTTGTCCTCGGCGAACAGCCCGGCCTCGATGCGCATCG
>DATMTS010000091.1:0-34958 GCA_035564555.1 Humibacter sp. | reverse complement strand
TGTGTTTCGGCCTGCTGGGACTCTTCCTGATCAACCCCTTGGCGATCCCCGGCGTGGCCGGACTCGTCTTCTCGATCTGGGGCCGCGTCCGGTCGCGCGACAGCGAAGGCGGCGCAGGCAGGCTGACCCGCGTTCTTTCCATCATCGGCATCGTGGTCAGCGCCCTCGCAGTCGTCGGGTTCATTCTCAACCTCTTACGACACTGAGGCCGCGCTCGGCGCCATGAGCCGCTGACTTCGACCTCACAAGCGGGCGAACGACGGGTTTTGCAGAGATCGCTCCCACGTGACGGGATTCGGCCGCGCCTCTGCCAGGGTGGATGCCATGACGCACATCCCGCACGGTGGCGGGCCGAACACGAGGCGCGCGTGGCCTGCCCTACCCGGTCAACTCGTCGACACGACGCTTTGTCCGTCGTGTTTCACGCCGTTGGCCGGCGCGGTGTGCTTCGTGTGCGGGCTCGATCTGAACGTTCCACGCGCCGGTGAGGTGCTCGAGGCCGGACGACGGATGCTGGAGTGGGAGAACGCCCGACAGGCGTTGCTCGATTTGATGCGGGCCGAACAGCACGAACGCACCGCGGTCGCGCATCAAGCGCCGCCCGCGCGAGATGCTCCGGCGCCACAGCACACTCCCCCGGCGCAGCACGCTCCGGCAGTGCACCCGGTCGTAAGCTCCGCCCCCGCCCACGCATCGGCGTTCGCGACCGAACCGACTCCGACTGCAGAGTCGGCGGAAGTGCCCGGCCCGTGGCATCCGCCGGTCCCCAGCCGATCCGCTGCACGCAGGTACTCCAGCGTGCAGGTCGCGCTTCTCGTCGTCGGCGTTTCCCTGGTGTCGGTCGCGGCGATCTTCTTCGTGACCGTCGCGTGGGTCGTGACCGGGCTCGGGGTACGGTCCCTGATCGCAGGAGGCGCCACCGTCGCCGCCTTGACCGTCGCGGCGATTTTGCGCCGCAGGCGTCTGACCGCGACGGCCGAAGGTATCGGCACACTCGGTGTCGTGCTGGTGCTCGTCGATCTGTGGGCGGTGCGTGGCAATGACCTGTTCGGCAGTGCAGCCATGGACGCACCGATGTATTGGGGTATCGGGATGCTGGCCTGCGCCGGCGCGTTCCTCGTTCTGCATGTGGTGTCGGGGCTGCGCATCGGCAGCATCGCCGGATTCGCCCTCGCCCCGGTCGCCGTCGGCATGCTTGCGGCCGGTCTGGCGGAGCCGCTCGACCTCGGTGCCCGGATCACGGTGGGCGCCCTTGCTGCTGCCGGGGCCTCGGCCGCTTGGACGGCGACGCTTCCATCGCCGTCGATACGGTGGCGAGCGCGCGACCATGGGGTCGAGCGCATTGTTTTGTACATCGTCTTGTTCGCGGCGCTGGGAGTCGCGTCGCTGTCTGCCATAGCGGCGTCGCCCGACTCGGATTGGGCGCCGGTGGGGTGGTTCGGCGCGATCGCGGTCGTCGCTGCGTCGCACTGCCGGCTCGCGCTGCACCGTGGGCGTGCGATTGTCGTAGCCTCTGCCCTCGGCTCGATCGGTGTGGTGGCGCTCTCGCTCATCGCTCCGCTGGTCGCCGCCCGATCCGGCAGCACGACGGGTCTCGTGACGCTGCCCGCCCTGGTGGCCGTGATACTCGCACTGGCATTCGAATGGGCGTCGCGAGGCTCTCGCGATCGAGCCCGACCGGCGGCGCGAGCGACGATGATCACGGCACGTCTCGTCGCGGCCTGCCTGCTCGTTCCCACGACGCTCTGGTCGGCATGGCCCGCGGGCCAGTCGCTTTGGCGAGGCGTAACCGCGGGCCACCCTGCGCGGCTCGAGTTGCCCGCCGCCAGTGGTTGGGCGCTGGCGACGCTCGTCGCCTGCGCCGTGCTCATCGCCGCATTCTGGGCTGCCGCCCGGGTGGTGCGTGCTCGGGTGCGCCTGCTGGCGTGGGTGGCGGGCGCGCTGCTGATGCTCGCGGTGCCCTTCCTTTCCGGTCTGGCCTCCGTCGTGTGCGGATACGTCATCCTGGCGGCCGCCTCGACCGTCACGGCCATCGCGGCATCGCAGCGTCGACGGTCGCTCGCGTTCCGGCCGCAGCTGATCGCGTTGCTGAGCGCCAGCCAATGCGTCGCCTTCGTGACGGGCTGGGCGTCTTCTGGAACGTGGTGGATCGGTACCGTCGGCGCCGTCGGCATCCTTTACCTGGCACGGTATCTACCGCACGGCGCGGCACGCGGGTTCACCCGGCCGATTCTGACGAGCGCCGCCACGGTGCTCGCACTCGTTGTGGCCGGGGTCGCCCCATGGGCCTTGACCCTCGGCTCCGCACCCGGCGCCCAGACCACGCTGGTGAATGTGATCGGCGGACTCACCCTGGGCACCGCAGTGCTGCTCACGATCCTCGCCGTTCCCTGGCGCCGGTTCCTCCTGCCGGCCGAACGAACAGCCGCGCTGCTCGCCCTCGCACCGTTCACGATGCTGTTCCTCTACCCCATCGGCTCAGCGGTGGCAGCCCTGCCTGCAAGTGAGTTGCCCGACGTATTGCAGCCTGAGCCGTGGGCGAGCGCCGCGCGGGCGGCACTACTGCTCCTCGCCGTGACGCTCTGGCTGTTGATTCCGGGCAACCGCGGATTCCGCGGGGTACGTCGCGCGGCGGCCGGACTGCTCGCGCCTGTGCTCGCCCTTGTGGCTGTCGACGCTGCTGTGGCCGCGGATGCGGATGCGCACGCGGTTGTGGCCGCCGCCGCGGGCGCCGGTCTGGTGTGCGCCGGGATCGCCTTGACGATCGGCCTGGCGTCCGCATCGGCGCACCGCCTGCCGCCCGGCCTGCCCACCGGACCGCCGAGCCGGTGGGGGACGCCAGAACAGGGCAGCACAGTCGCGCAGGAGCCGCGAAACACATGGCTGGGCATCCGCGGCCCGCTCGAAACGGGTGCCGCTGTGGTCGGGCTGACCGCACTGGCGTGGGCGTCGGTTTCAGTTGCCGACATCGCCTGGTTCGTGGTCCTGATCATCGGTGTCGGGTTGCTGCTGGCAGCCATCTCCGCCGAGGGGCTCTTCGCCGCCCTTTCGTGGCGTCAGCGCCTTGGGTGGGCAGCGCTCGCCTTCGGCGTCGCGGCGCTCTGGATGCGACTCTCCGCGTCGCACGTGGAGGTACCCGAAGCGTACGTTCTTCCGGTGGTGGCGGCGCTGTTGCTGCTCGCCGGCCTGCTCCATCGCTATGGCCGGGACCGGTCGGCGCACGCCGAACCCGCTCCAGCTTCCGGGCCTGCCGCGCTTTCCGGGCGCGACCGGCGTTCCGGGTCTGCCGCGCTCTCGGGTCGCGCACCGGACCGGCATGCCGACCCGGGCGGCCCGGCCGTGCTGGTGTTCGCGGGTCTGTTGCTGGCGGCGGTGCCGTTGTCGTTCGCCGGCTCCACGGGGACGCTGCTGCGCCCTGTGGTCGTCGGAGCGGCGGGAGCGGCGCTTCTCCTGATCGTGGCGCTACGACTGCGACGTGGAGCCGACAGCCGACTCGCGATCGCCGTCGGCGTTCCTTCCGCGGTCGCCGTGCTGCTGGTCGCAGTCGGGCGCGCCGTCGGCATCGCGGGCCGGTACCCCTCGATCCCGTTCACCTTCGACGTCTGGCTGGGGTGCGCCTCCGCCGTGCTGTGCCTCGCCGGCGTGCTCGTCGCGCTGCGCTGGCAGTCAGCGCTGGACGAGGACGCCGAAACCGGGCTCGCACGACCCTGCTCGACGGTGCTGACAGGGATCGGGCTCGCGGTCGGACTACTGCCCGGCGCGGCGGTCGCGGCAACGGGTTCGCCGATTCGTGCCGTGCTCGTTCTCGGGTTCGCGTCAGCCGTCGCGATCGGCTGCGCGTCGGTGGTCGCGCGGCAGCGTTGGCGGACGATCGCGTGGATGGGCACCGTCGTGGGCGCGGTCGCGTTGTGCATGAGCGCGAGCGGGCGTCTTCTCGGTCTGTTGGGAGACGACGGTCCCGCTGACGGGCGCCTGGAGGGCTGGCTGGTCCCGTCGGCGGCGGCACTTGTCGCCGTCGCGGTGGTCCTCTCCGTTCCCGTCCAACCCTCGACGTCGGCGGCGGGGCGGGCGCTGATTTCGCCGTCACCGATCGCCCAGGTGGTCGGCCCGGTTCTGGTGATCGCGGCGATGGCTTTCGTGCTGATCGTGGAGTTGCCTGCGCTCGATTACGCGCCACTCAGCGTTTCTCGTATCCTGCTGCTGACCTGGGGGTTCAGCGCGATGCACGCCGTGGCCTTCATGTTCCGGCGGCTCCCGCTGACTCCGCTGGTCGGCTGGCTGGCGATCGCGGCCGCGGGCGTCGCGGCGGTGGCCGGCGTGGATCGGCTGGATCCGGTGCCCTTCGAATCGGCCACTCTGCCGATCGGCGGGGCGCTCCTGGTCTCCGGAGCGCTGCGGCTGATGCGTGACCCGCTGACACGCAGTTGGCCCCGGCTCTGGGCAGGTCTCGGTGCCCTGCTCTTTCCGTCATTGCTGATCGGATTCTGGGACGCTCCGCTGTGGCGGATCGTGGCACTCGGCCTGGTTGCCACCGCCACTCTCGTCATCGGCCTCGTGCTGCGGTTGCAGGCGCCCTTCCTTCTCGGCGGCATCGTCGTTCTCATTCACGCGGGTGTGCAATTGTGGCCCTGGATCGCCGCGGCCTACCAGTCGACGCCCTGGTGGCTGTGGATCGGTGCCGGTGGCCTGATCCTCATCGCCCTTGCTGCGCGGTATGAACGCCGGGTACGCGATGTGAAGGCCGCGGTGCTGCGCATCTCAGCCCTTCGATGAGCGCGACGCTGCGCTGAGCCCAGCCTCGGCTTGGTTGCGGAATGTTCCTGCGCGCGTAGCGTTGAATGCATACACGTTTGAATGAAAGGGCCACGCTATGAGCACCACCGAGACCGTTCCCCAGACAGCATCCAATCCCGACGTCGCCGCAGGGGCCGCCCAATTCCTGACTCCGGTCGTGATCGACCTCGAGGCATTGGTCGTCAACGGCAAGCAGGCGCACTGGCATGTGCGAGGCGACAACTTCATCGGCGTGCACGAACTGCTCGACACCGTTGTCGCCCATGCCCAGGAGTGGGCCGACCTCGCCGCCGAGCGGATCGTCGCGCTCGGCCTGCCGGTCGACGCGCGTCTGCAGACCGTCGCGGAGAAGACCACCACCAAGCCGTTGACCGCAGGGTTCCGGCAGTCGAACGAGACGATCACCGAGGTGATCGGTCAGATCGATGCGGCGTTGAAAGCGGTGAACATCGCGGTGTCCGAACTGGCCGAACTCGACCAGACCAGCCAGGATGTCGCGATCGAGATCGCACGCGGGCTCGACAAGGACCGCTGGTTCCTCTTCGCACACATCAGCAAGTAGCGGTCGGTTTCAAGCGTCCGCACGCGCTCAGCGCGTCGTCTCCGAGATGCGCCGCATGCGCTCGTGCGTGCGGCGCATCTCGGCGGCCAGCGCCGCGTTCGCGTACGGACCGGGGCCGGAAAGTTCGCCGATGATGCGGTCGACGGTCTGCTGAGACTTGTTCTGGCTCATCTTGTTCTTGGCAACGATCTTCGTCGGGGTGAGCCGGAAGCCGACCGTGCCCGACATGATCCGGCTCGCGTAGTCCGCGTTCTCGGGAGTGCCGGTCATCCGCCGCGGCGACGGCATCCGGTCTTCGAAGTGGTCGACGAGAGCGCCCAGCACCCGCCAGTTCTCCTCGTCGGTGAGGATCTCGGGAACACCGCTGAGATGTACCGCGACGAAGTTCCAGGTCGGCACCGCCGGGTTCGCGTCGTACCATCCTGGTGAGACATAACCGTGCGGGCCTTGGATGATCACCAACAGTTCGTGCCGGCCCAGTTCGTGCAGTTGCTCGTCGGGCCGGCCGACATGGCTGAGGATCGAGAGGTCGTCGCGGCTCTCATCCAGCAGCACGGGATAGTGGGATGCGACGAGTCCGTCGCCGGTCGCACTGACCATCGTGACCCACGGGTTCTCACGGATCAGTCGTTTGATTTCGCCGGACTCGGCCAGGGTGAAGCTCGGATTCTGCCGCATCGGGCCAGTGTATTCCGGGCGGAAGGGTCAGGCCGGCACACTCAGGCCTGGCAGCTCGGGCACCGGTACAGTTTGCGCGCGGCCATCGGTTCCATCACGATATGGGTTGCGCACACTCGGCATGGCAGCCCCTCCCGCTTGTAGACCCAGTGGCGGTCGTCGCGGGATGCCATGGCCTTCGCATAGTCGTCCGGCGCTAGATCGTCCATGGTCATCATCTGACCGGTGCGTACGCCGAGCTTCAGCAGGTGCACCCAGTCGTGCCACAGAGCGCGCACCACGTCTTCGGGCACCGACTTGCCCGGTGTATGCGGGTTGAGCCGGGCGCGGAAGAGCAACTCGGCACGATAGACGTTGCCGATTCCACTCACCACCGACTGGTCCATCAGCAGTTGCCCGATGGGCGTCGGCTTCGCACGCACAGCGGCGACGAAGCGCTCCTCCGCCGCAGCGGAGTCGTCGAGAATCGGGTCCGGACCCAACCTGTCGATCACCTGCTGCACCTGCTCGGCGCTCAGCACCTCGCACGCGGTCGGTCCGCGCAGATCGGCGACGGCGCTGTCGGTGAGCAGCCGAACCCGCACCGCGCCGACCGGCTCGGGAGGGAAGACGAAGTCCGGATCGTCGTTCTCCTGTTCGCCCTCCGACATGCGCAGGCGCGCCTTGCGCGGCGCGCCCAGGCTGCGGATCGAGTCCTCGCCGGCGCTGTCATCGAGTGCGCCGTCGTCGAGTGCGCTGTCGTCGAGGACCGTGCCGTGCTGGTTCGTCTGCCCCATTCGTCCTGACGCCGACCGGATGGTGGCATCCGTGGTGATCTCGCCTGCGAAATCCCACGCACCGTAGAGGCCGAGGTGCACACGCAGCCAGAGTCCGCCGTCGAAACCGAGGAACAGCTGCTTGCCGACCGCGCGCGCCTCGGTCATCACATGCCCATCGATCAGCGACGCCCCCTCGGCGAATCGACCCTGCGGACTCGATGCGGCGATCTCATGACCGGCGAAGTTGCGGGAGAACTGCCGGGCGATGCGGTGGACGGTGTGGCCCTCAGGCATCCGACGCTCCGGATCGAGACGAACGCGCCGTCACGTCAGTGGTCGACGTTCTTGCCGGCGATGTCTCCGGTCGCTTCGAATTCGGCGAGCTGGGCGATGCGGCGCACATGGCGCTCCTCGAACGAGAACGGCTCGGCGATGAACGCGTCGATCAGCGAGGTCGCTTCATCGACCGTGTGCTGACGCGCCCCGATGGCCACCACGTTGGCGTCGTTGTGCTGGCGGGCGAGTTGCGCGGTGCTGAGGTTCCAGACCAAGGCTGCCCGGATGCCCTTGACCTTGTTCGCCGCGATCTGCTCGCCGTTGCCGGAACCGCCGAAGACGATGCCGAGTGCCTGAACGCCCGCCTGCTGATCGGCCGCGACCGCCTTCGCCGCGTTGATGCAGAAAGCCGGGTAGTCATCCAGCGGGTCGTAGCCGGGCGGACCGTGGTCGATCACGTCGTGGCCGGCCGCGCGCAGGTGCTGCTGCAGGTGCGTGCTGAAGTCGAGGCCGGCGTGATCGGTCGCGATGTGGATGCGCATGGACCCAGTTTATTGGCGCGGCGACGGCGACCGCGTCAGTCGAAGATCGGAGCGCGGGTGCGGGTGCGCTTCAACTCGAAGAAGCCGTCATACGATGCCGCGGCGACGACTCCGTCCCACAGGGTCAGTGCCTGCTCGCCCCGGGGCGTCGGTGAGATCACCGGGCCGAAGAACGCCACTCCGTTCACCGCTATCACCGGTGTTCCCACCTCCTGCCCGACTCGGTTGATGCCGTCGAAGTGGCTCGCACGCATCTGCTCGTCGTACTCGTCGCTGTCGGCATAGCGCCCGAGCGCGGCCGGCAGCCCGACCTCGGCGAGCGCCGCGGGAATGACCTCGTCGGGAATCTTGCTCCCGCCGGGATGGATGCGTGCGCCGAGCGCGTCGTAGAGCGGTTTCACGAACTGCTGGCCGTGCCGCTGCTGCACGGCGGTGACCAGGCGCGTGTAGCGCAGCGCCCGCGGGAAGAACGAGCGGTAGTCCTCCGACACGTCCTTGTCCTCGTTCAAGACGGCGAGGCTCATGATGTGCCAGGTGACGTCGAGGCGGCGGTGCTCGGCCACCTCATCGACCCAGCGCGATGTCATCCATGCCCAGGGGCACGACGGATCGAACCAGAAGTCGACGGCGGTGGTGTCTTCGTTTGCAGAGGTCATATCTCCATCTAACCGCGATTGCGCCGGGGCCGCTCAGAGCCAGTGCAGGTAGCGGCCGTGCGGCTGGGCGAACGCCACCGGCCGGCCGTCGAGAGCCACGATGAAGTCGCCCGGATCGGGCCGCGCCGTTCGCGGCAGCCGTTCGCCCACCCCCGGCGTCACCCGCATTCCCTCGTTGGACAGCCAATGGCATCCGAGTGCTGAGATCGTCTGCCGGAACCGCGCCCGGTCGTCGCGCTTCAGATAGGCGAGCACCGCGGTGTGGAACACGATCAGGGTCGCCTCCCGGGGCGCGGATGCCGCCAGCGACGGCAGTGTCTCGTTCAGGTCTCCGGCGACGATGCGCGGCGGATCGGCTCGGACGATGCGCACCGCTTCGCGCAGCCGCGCCCGCCGGTCGTCGTGTTCGGGCCAGATCAGGGCGTCGAGCCAGGCGATGTCGTCAGCGTCGTTCACATCCAGGGGATTCAGGTCGACGCCGGCCCGCCACACGACCTCGGGGATGGCGGCGGGCACCGGCACGGGACCGCTCGTCGCGCACTCCAACACGACCCGGCTCGGACCGCTGACAGGGTCGAGCGCACGCACACCCTGCGCACCTCGGTATCGATATGAGTAACGATCGGGATACAGGCACAGCCCGGCACTGGCTCCCACCTCGATCAGGGCGAGCGGACTCCCCGGCCGCTCAGCTGCGATCCTCGCCATCACCGGCAGCAGCACCGCACACCTGCCGGCCTCGTTCGTCTGAGTCGTGTGCGCGAGCGCGATCTTCTCCACGGCGCCCCAGTTGGCGACGAGCCAATCGCGGAATGCTTGGTAGCCCTCCATCGGGGCGCCGCAGAACCGAGCGGACGCGAAAACGAGATTCACCTGCCGGCGCGGTGCGGGCAGGCGGTCGATCAGCGCGGTGACCTCCGCATCGCCGGCGACGCCGAGCGCGAGCTCACGGTACCGGGGCGAGGAGTCCGCCTCGGCATCGGCGAAGGCACGGTACCGCTCGAACGTCGGGCGAACCGATCCGACGGGCGAATCCCCGATGGGCTCCATCGGCCCATTGTCCCGCGCTCGCGGTCGGCGCCGCTGACCGAAGCGCCGACGAAGGCGCTGAAGGAGGCGACGACGGGCCCGGCTCGAGCAGGCGGCCCGCGCCGTTGGCACGGCCGATAGGGTGGATCTTCGGACACAATCCCGCATGCACAAGGAGGCACCGTTGCCAGGAGAGAACCTCACCAGAGTCGAGGCCGCCGAACGCGCAGCCGTCGTGAGCACCGAGAGCTACGACGCCACGCTCGATCTGACGAAGGGCGATGAGACGTTCCTGAGCACCACCACGGTGCGCTTCACCGCGGCTCCCGGATCATCCACCTTCATCGACGCGATAACCCGCTCCGTGCATGCGGTGACCCTGAACGGACGTGAGCTCGATCCCGCACTGGTCAGTGACGGCCTACGCATCCAACTCGATGAGCTCGCCGAGCACAACGAACTGACCGTCGTCGCAGACGCGGCGTACACGAACACGGGCGAAGGCCTTCATCGATTCGTCGATCCCGTCGACGACGAGGTGTACCTGTACAGCCAATTCGAAGTGCCGGACTCCCGCAGGGTGTTCGCGGTGTTCGAGCAGCCCGACTTGAAAGCCGTCTTCACCTTCACCGTCATCGCACCGTCGAACTGGGTCGTGGTGAGCAACTCGCCGGTCGCCTCCAAGGCGCACAACGGCCCGGCCGCGGGCTCGAGCGACTCGGGCTCGGGCTCGGGCTCAGGGGATGAGACGACGACGTGGGTCTTCGAGCCGACGACGATCCTCTCCTCCTACCTCACCGCGATCATCGCCGGACCGTACGTCAGCGAGCACAGCGAGTTGACCTCGAGCGACGGGCGCGTCATCCCGCTCGGCGTCTACGCACGCAAGAGCCTCGCCGAGTATCTCGACGCCGACTACATCTTCGAGAAGACCCGGCAGGGCTTCGCGTTCTACGAGGAACGCTTCGATTACCCGTACCCGTTCGCCAAGTACGACCAACTGTTCGTGCCCGAATTCAACGCAGGGGCCATGGAGAACGCGGGCGCGATCACCTTCACCGAGACCTACGTGTTCAGATCCAAGGTCACCGACGCGATCAAGGAACGACGCGTCGTCACGGTCTTGCACGAACTCGCGCACATGTGGTTCGGCGATCTCGTGACGATGAAGTGGTGGAACGACCTGTGGTTGAACGAATCCTTCGCGGAATACGCCTCGACTCTCGCCACCGCCGAGGCGACGGAGTGGACTGAGGCCTGGACCACGTTCGCGGCAATGGAGAAGAGCTGGGCTTATCGGCAAGACCAACTGCCCTCGACTCATCCGATCGTGGCGACGATCAACGACCTGGAAGACGTGCAGGTCAATTTCGACGGCATCACCTACGCGAAGGGCGCGTCCGTGCTCAAGCAGCTCGTCGCCTGGGTCGGTCAAGACGACTTCCTCGCCGGTGTCGCCTCGTACTTCAAGAAGCACCGATTCGGCAACACCGAACTGAAAGACCTGCTTGTCGAACTCGAAACCACCAGCGGCCGCGACCTCACATCCTGGTCGAAGCTGTGGCTGGAGACCGCAGGGGTCAACACGCTGCGACCGCAGTTGCAGACCGACGAAGGCGGCACCATCACCTCGTTTGCGGTGCTGCAGACGGCGGCATCCGATCACCCCACGATCCGCCCGCACCGCATGGCGATCGGGTTCTACAATCTGACGGCCCCGGACGGCGGCAAGCGCAGCCTGGTGCGCGAGCACCGCATCGAACTCGACGTGGACGGTGAGCGCACCGAGGTGCCGGAGCTCGTCGGGCTGAAGCGCCCCGACCTGGTGCTGATCAACGACGACGATCTCGCCTACGCCAAGATCCGTCTCGACGAGGTATCGCTGAAGGTCGCGATCGAACATCTTTCGACCATTCAGAGCCCGCTCGCGCGGTCGCTGGTCTGGGGTTCGGTGTGGGATGCCACCCGCGACGCCGAGACACGGCCGAGCGACTACGTTCGCCTGGTGCTGAACAACATCGCCAGCGAAACCGAGTCGACGACCATTCGCACCACCCTGAACCAGTTGTTGCTGACAGTCACGGCGTATGTCGCTCCGGATCGGCAGACAGCAGCGGCCGAAGAGGCCGCAAGCGCCCTGTGGGCGCTCGCTCAGGATGCCGCGCCCGGCAGCGACGCTCAGTTCCAGTTCGTGAAGTTCTTCGCGGCGCTCGCCGCCACGGAGGAGCACATGCGGGTGGTCGCGGCGCTGCGCGACGGCACTGCGACCCTGGACGGCCTCGACATCGACACCGACCTCGGCTGGGAGCTGCTCATCGCCCTGGTCGCCGGCGGCAAGGCAGGGAACGCCGAGATCGACGAGGAGCTCGCAAGCGACAACACAGCAACCGGCCAGCAGTCGGCGGCGCATGCACGATCCGCGATCCCCACGGCAGAGGGAAAGGCCGCCGCCTGGGCGAGCGTCTTCGATTCGGACAAGCTGCCCAACACGATCGTGCGTACGACCGCACTCGGGTTCCAGCGTGCCGCCGACACGAGCATCCTGGAGCCGTTCGTGGAGCCGTACTTCCAAGCGCTGCAAGGGGTGTGGAGCTCGCGCACCTACAAGATCGCCGAGTACCTCGTCGCCGGGATGTACCCCGCCCCGCTGGCGAGCCGCGAGCTCGCCGAGGCGACCGAAGCCTGGCTGCGGGCCAATCCGGAACCCGCAGCGTTGCGCCGGCTCGTCTCGGAGAACCTGGCCGGCGTTCAGCGTGCGTTGGCCGCCCAGGCACGCGACGCCGAGTAAGCCGACTCCGGCAGCGACTCCGGCGCCGGCGGGCGTGGTACCGCGGTGCCACTCCGGCCGGTGATCGCGTGGCGCGCGCGGCTGATGTGCGGCGCCCCGTCCGGCCCGTACGGTTGAGCCATGATCGAAATCGAACACCTCTCGAAGAGGTACGGTTCCAAGCTCGCCGTCGACGACGTGAGCTTCACCGTGCGCCCGGGCATCGTGACGGGCTTCCTCGGCCCGAACGGCGCCGGCAAGTCCACCACCATGCGGATGATCGTCGGCCTCGACAGGCCGACCACCGGACGTGCGCACATCGACGGCAAGCCGTATGCCGAGCACGCCGCTCCCCTGCACCGAGTCGGCGCACTGCTGGAGGCGAAGGCCGTGCACACCGGCCGCACGGCATACAACCACCTGCTCGCCCTTGCCGCGACGCATTCGATTCCGAAGACACGCGTGCACGAGGTGATCGAGATGACCGGGCTCGGCGCCGTCGCAGGCAAACGCGTCGGGGGTTTCTCCCTCGGCATGGGGCAGCGCCTGGGGATCGCAGCGGCACTGCTCGGCGACCCGCAGACCCTGATTCTGGACGAGCCGGTCAACGGCCTCGACCCCGAAGGGGTGCGTTGGGTGCGCGAGTTCACCCGCTATCTGGCCGGACAGGGCAGAACGGTCTTCCTCTCCTCGCACCTGATGAGCGAGATGGCGCAGACCGCGGATCACGTCGTCGTGCTCGGCCGGGGCCGGATTCTCGCGGACGCCCCGATCGGCGACATCATCGCCGGTGCGACCCGGCAGCTCGTCCACGTGCGCACGCCGCAGGCGCAGACGCTGATCGAACGCATCGCCGGTCCTGACGTCACCGTCACGACGACGGATGCCGGACTGCTCGAAGTCTCCGGTATCGGCGCACCGCAGATCGGAGAACTCGCAGCGCAGGCGGGGATCACGCTGCATGAGCTCACACCGGTCGGCGCTTCGCTCGAGGAGGCCTACCTCGAATTGACCCAGGACGACGTCGAATACCGATCGGAGGTCGCACGATGACGACCGCGACTCTTGCCCCCAGCCCGCTCGACGGCATCCGCCTCAACTTCCGCGGCGTGATCCGCTCCGAGTGGATCAAACTTCGCTCGCTGCGTTCGACGGTGTGGTGCTACGGGCTCGTCATCGTGTTGACCGTCGGCATCGGACTGCTCCTCGCCTTGACGGTCAACCTGCCGGCAGGCGCCACCCCTTCCGCCGCGAACCAGTATCAGCTTCAGGTGGAGGCCGCGACACTCGGCGTGAACTTCACCCAGTTGATCGTCGCGGTGCTCGGCGTCCTGGTCATCAGCGGAGAATACGGAACCGGCATGATCCGATCGACATTCGTCGCCGTTCCCGGCCGGCTCGGCGCCGTCTTCGCGAAGGTCATCGTGCTCGCCGTCACCACGTTCGTCGTGGGGGCCGTGTCGATCGCGTTGGCCGCGGCCGTCGCCTGGCCCATCCTGTCGGGCAAGGGCATCACCGCCTCTCCGCTGGAGTCGTCGGTTCTGCTGCCGATGCTCGGCGGCGCCGGCTACCTCACCCTGATCGCGGTGCTCGCCTTCGGGTTCGGCTCGATCCTGCGCAACAGCGCCGGCGGCATCGCCACCATCCTCGGACTGGTGCTCGTCGTTCCGACCGTGTTCCGCATCCTCTTCGGCTTGACGCAGGCGACCTGGACCACCAACGTGGCCGACTTCCTGCCGTCCTCCGCCGGGGGAAAGATGTTCGAGTACGTCGACGGCACGACCGCGACGCAGGCAGCCGATCAGGCGGCGAAAGCCGGCCTCGTCTACCTGGACTCCTGGCAGGGCGCACTGGTTCTCGCCGCGTGGGTCGTCGTCACCCTCGCCGCCGGGCTCGTGCTGACGAAGCGACGCGACACCTAGGCTGCCTGCGTGAGCGATCCACGGCACTCCGATCCGCAGCCCTCCCTCGATCGCGATCCACCCGCGATCGAGGGAGATCTGCGTCTGCCGAGACCACCCGGAGTGATCCGGCAGTTCTGGCAGCGGCATCCCTGGCTGACCGACTCGCTGATCGCCGCCGCGTACGCACTGCCTGCGTTGCTCGCAACGGCGTTCCTGGCGAGGCGCTCGGGCGATCTGCCCGCCGATGTGCTCATCGCGCTGTGCGCGCTCGCGTCGATCGCCGCCGTGCTGTTCCGTCGGCGCGCGCCGCTGGTCACCTTCGCCGTGGCGCTCGCTGCGACAGCTCTGGTGTTCTCGTTCAGCGACGTTCCCCTGGCGCTGGGCCTCTGCGCCGTGCTCTACTCGATTCCGGTCTACGACTCGAACCGCAACGCGTGGATCGCGCTGGGCTGCTCGGTCGCCGTGATCGCCGCCGCGGCCGTGATCCCGTGGCCTCAGACCACCTACCCCCACCCCGGGCTCGGGGAAGTCGTCTCGTACTCGGTACTGCAGTTGCTCGCCGTGCTGATCGGGGTCACGGTGGGCAACCGCAAACGGTACCTGCAGGCGCTGATCGATCGGGCCGCGCAGTTGGCCGCCGAGCGCGACCAGCAGGCGCGGCTCGCGACCGCGGCCGAACGAGCGCGCATCGCCCGTGAGATGCACGACATCGTCTCGCACAGCCTCACGGTGATGATCACGCTCGCCGACGGCTCTGCCGCACAGCTGGATTCCGCTCCCGACCTGTCGCGAGAGGCGATGCTTCATGTCGCCGAGACGGGCCGGCATGCCTTGACCGACATGCGCCGCATGCTCGGGGTGCTGGGTGAGGCCTCCAGCGGTCCCGCCGTCGATGAGCCCGGGCTCGAGCTCGCTCCGCAGCCGGCGGCATCCGATCTCGGCGTGCTGATCGACCGGTTCCGGGCGGCCGGGCTTCCGGTGCGCTACACCGTGACGGGACGTGCGCCCGCAGATGCCGCCCTGCAGCTCACGGTGTACCGGATCGTGCAGGAGTCGCTCACCAACGTGCTGCGGCATGCCCCGGCCGCCGCGCGCGTCGACGCGCGGATCCGCTACGGCGCGACGGTGAGCGTGGAGGTGCGCAACTCGCAGCCACCGCCCGCCTCGGCGGGATCGGCCGCGATCCACGGAGCCGGACGCGGACTCATCGGCCTGCGCGAGCGCATCGCCCTGTACGGCGGCAGCCTCGAGGCCGGGCAGACGAACGACGGCTGGCGGGTGCTGGCGATCATGACTGCCCACGAAGAGGAAGGCCAAGGATGACCGAGAACAAGTCGCCGATCCGCGTGCTGCTGGTCGATGATCAGTCGCTCGTGCGGATGGGGTTCCGCATGGTGCTCGACGCCGAAGACGACATCACGGTCGTCGGTGAGGCACCCGACGGGACGCAGGCGATCGAGGCGGCGGCGCGGCTTCGCCCCGATGTCGTTCTGATGGACGTTCGGATGCCCGGAGTGGACGGCATCGAGGCAACCCACGCCATCGTCGCGGCACAACCCGAGGCGCGGGTGATCGTGCTGACCACGTTCGACCTCGACGAGTACGCATTCGGCGGACTGCGCGCCGGGGCGAGCGGCTTTCTACTGAAGGATGCCCGGCCCGCCGAACTGCTTGCGGCGATCCGCTCCGTTTCAGCCGGCGACGCGGTCGTCTCCTCCCGCGTGACGCGGCGGATGCTCGAACTCTTCGGCGATCGGCTGCCCGCCCCGAGCGCCGTCGATGACCCGATCGCACCGCTCACGCCACGCGAGCGGGAGATCCTGCTCGCGATGGCGCAAGGGCTGTCGAACGGCGAGATCGCGCAACGCTTCTTCCTCACCGAGTCGACGGTCAAGACGCATGTCGGCCGGGTTCTCGCAAAGCTGCAACTGCGCGACCGGGTGCATGCGGTGATCTTCGCCTACGAGCACGGGTTGAACGGCTCCTGACACTCGTGCGTTCCGGCTCTCGACCGGCACGCGCTTCGGTAGCCCTGTGGGCCGGTACGCCCTTCGGCGGCCGCACAGCGCCTCCTGGATAGACTCGACACCGATGCTTTCGACAACGCTTCTCCCCCTCGCCGCCGCGAAGCAGGCGCAAACCTTCTGGGACCAGATGCTCGGCTTCCTGACCGTCGCCGGCTGGCGCCTGCTCGCGATCGCCGCGATCATCGCCGGCGCGTTCGTGCTCAGCTGGATCCTGCGGGTGGTCATCCGCAAGGTCGTGCGCCGCATCGTCAACGGCGTGAAGAAGGGGCAGAACGTCGACGACACGCAGGCCCTCGTCGCATCCCCACTCGCCGCCGTGCGGGTCGTGCAGCGCACCCGAACCCTGGGCAGCGTGCTGAGCAACGTCGTCAATGTGATGATCGCGATCATCGCGATCATCATGGTCGTCACGACGATCGACACCACGATCCTCGGCTCGTTCGCGCTGCTCACCGCAGCCTTGGGGGCCGGCCTCGGCTTCGGCGCCCAGAACATCGTCAAAGACGTGCTGAACGGTCTGTTCATGGTCGCGGAGGACCAACTGGGGGTCGGCGACGTCGTCGACCTCAACTTCGCGACCGGCGTCGTCGAGGTCGTCGGCATCCGGGTCACCCAGATCCGCGACGTCAACGGCACCCTGTGGTTCGTGCGCAACGGCGAGATCCTGCGGGTGGGCAACATGTCGCAGGGCTGGGCTCGGGTCATCGTCGACCTCGCCGTGCCCTACAACACCGACGTGAACGCGGTGCAAGACAGGATGCTCGCGGTTGCGCAGGAGCTCGCGGCGACTCCGAAATGGCGTTCCCGCGTCATGGAGAAGCCCGAACTGTGGGGCTTGGAGTCGGTCTCCGATGACGCGATCGTGCTGCGGGTCGTGATGAAGACGCGCACGACCGCGAAAGACGACGTGGCCCGAGAACTGCGTCTGCGGCTCAAGCAGGCTCTCGACGAGATGGACGTGAAACTTCCGAGTCTGAACAGCGTCGTGCTGACGGGCTTCGACGGCGCCGCGAGCATCACCGGTGCACGCCCGCCGCGCACGAAGCCCGTGACGTTGCCGCCCGAGCCGGTCAAGCCGCGACGCAAGACGCGACGGGTCGCAGCGGGTGAACAGACGTTGCAGCATCCGACCTCCACCCAGCTGCCGCCACGGGGGCCCGAGCCCCGATGACCGACACGTTTTACGACCAGGTCGGCGGCCACGAGACGTTCCGCCGCATCGTGCACGCGTTCTACGTCGAAGTGGCGAAGGACGACGAACTGCGACCGATGTACCCGGAAGACGACCTCGGGCCGGCCGAGGACCGGCTGCGGATGTTCCTGGAGCAGTACTGGGGCGGTCCCACCACCTACAGCAGCCAACGCGGCCATCCCCGGCTGCGGATGCGTCATCACCCGTTCAAGGTCAACCCGGCGGCACGGGACCGTTGGCTGGCCCACATGCGCACAGCCGTCGACTCCGTCGACCTGTCAGAGCTTCATCGCGAAGTGCTCTGGGATTACCTTCAACGGGCGGCACACGCGATGGTCAACACCTTCGAGGACTGACTTCTCCGGCATGCCGACTCGGGCATACTGAGATCGGCCGGCACGCACGCGATTCGAAGGAGAACGTATGCCCGATCCACTACCGCCCGCCCCGAACGTCTCAGACGCGATCATCGTCGGGGCCGGGCTCGCCGGCCTGGTGGCCGCATCCGAACTGCTCGACGCCGGAAAACGGGTCACGATCCTGGAGCAGGAACCGGAAGCATCCCTCGGCGGTCAGGCGTGGTGGTCGTTCGGTGGGCTGTTCTTGATCGACTCCCCGGAACAGCGTCGAATGGGCGTGCACGACTCGCTCGAGCTGGCTAGACAGGACTGGTTCGGCAGCGCCGGATTCGACCGGGACGAAGATCACTGGCCGCGCAAATGGGCGGAGGCATACCTGCAGTTCGCCGCCGGCGAGAAGCGCGCCTGGCTGCACGAGCGCGGCGTTCGGTTCTTCCCGGTGGTCGGCTGGGCCGAGCGCGGCGGCTACACCGCAGGCGGGCACGGCAACTCGGTGCCCCGGTTCCACATCACCTGGGGCACCGGCCCCGGAGTTCTCGCGCCTTTCATCGAACGCGTGCGTGACGGGGTCATGGCCGGCAGGGTCACCGTGCTGTACCGACACCGCGTCGACGAACTGATCGTTGAGGCCGGAGCCGTGGTGGGCGCACGCGGCGGCGTTCTCGCGCCCGACTCCGCTGCGCGCGGCGTCGCGAGCAACCGCGAGGAGGCCGGCGCCTTTGAGGTGCGGGCGGCCGCCACGATCGTCGCATCCGGGGGCATCGGCGGCAACCACGACCTGGTGAGAGAGAACTGGCCGGAACGTCTCGGAACGCCGCCTCGTCACCTGCTCTCCGGCGTCCCCGCACACGTGGACGGCAGGATGCTCGCCGTCACCGAGCGCGCCGGCGCCCGTCTGATCAACCGGGACAGGATGTGGCACTACACCGAAGGCATCCGGAACTGGGATCCGGTATGGGCGCAGCACGGCATCCGGATCCTTCCCGGACCCTCTTCGCTCTGGCTGGATGCCACGGGCGAACGGCTGCCTGTACCGCTCTTTCCGGGCTTCGACACTCTCGGCACGCTGGAGCACATCCAGCGCACCGGGCACGAATACACCTGGTTCATCCTGACGCAGAAGATCATCGAGAAGGAGTTCGCGCTCTCGGGCAGCGAGCAGAACCCCGATCTGACGAACAAGGACCTGTCGTTACTCGCCCGCCGGGTGGCACCCGGCGCACCGGGCCCGGTCGAGGCGTTCAAGCAGAAGGGCGCCGACTTCGTCGTCGCCGACACGCTCGCGGAACTGCTGCGGGGCATGGAACGCATTGCCGACGTACCGTTCAACGCCGAACGCGTCGAAAAGCACATCCGGGAACGCGACCGCGAACTGGACAACGACTTCGGCAAGGACGCTCAGCTCACCGCGGTGCGCGCAGCGCGCCGGTACCGTGGCGACAAGCTGATCCGCGTCGCTCCCCTGCACAAGCTGCTCGACCCCAAAGCCGGACCGCTGATCGCAGTGAAGCTGCACATCCTCACCCGCAAGACGCTCGGTGGCATCGAGACCGACCTCGACGGTCGCGCGCTCGGATCAGACGGGCGACCGGTCTCGGGACTCTACGCCGCCGGGGAAGCCAGCGGCTTCGGCGGCGGCGGTGTGCACGGCTACCGGTCGTTGGAAGGCACCTTCCTCGGCGGATGCCTGTTCTCCGGCCGGCAGGCGGGGCGCGGCGCGGCGCAGGTCTCGTGATCGCGGCGGCGGGTCTGCTGCGGCCGGCAAAGGCGCAGCCGGGTGACAAGGTGGCGATCGTGTCACCGTCGTTCGCCGCGCCGGGTGTCGCACCTGAGCTGCACGAGCAGGCCATGCGACGGCTGCGCGAGGCGACCGGCCTGGTGCCCGTCGAATACCCGACGACCCGCCGGCTCGGAGCGAGCGCTGCGGATCGTGCCGCCGACCTGAACGCCGCGTTCGCGGATCCCGAGATCCGCGCCGTGCTCGCCACGATCGGCGGTGAGGACCAGATCGCGGTGGTGCCCCACCTGGACCCCGCGGCGGTGCGCGCCGACCCGAAGCCGTTCCTCGGCTACAGCGACAACACCAACATCCTCTCCTGGCTGTGGATGCACGGAGTGGCCGGATTCTACGGCGGTTCAACCCAGGTGCATCTGGGCCCGGGCCCGGCGATCGACTCCTGCCACCGCGCTTCGTTGCGCGCCGCGCTGCTCACGGGAGAGCGGCTGGAGATCACCGAGCCGGGCGAGTCCGAAGACGTCGGCAGGCGGTGGACCGACCCCGCTGCGCTCGCCGAGTACGGCGTTCGGGAGCCCACGCAGCCGTGGAGCTGGGCCGGACCGGCACGTAACGTGACGGGACGCACCTGGGGCGGCTGCATTGAGGTGCTGCAGTGGATTCTGACGGCTGGGCGGTTCCCGGCCGATCCGGCGGTGCTGCACGGGGCCGTGCTGCTGCTGGAGACGAGTGAGGAGCTCATCCCGGCTCGAGAATTCGGCTGGATCCTGCGTTCGCTCGGAGAACGGGGGATGCTCGCCGCCGCCGGCGCTGTGCTCGTCGCCCGCCCGCCGGTCTCGGACTTCGAACGGCGACCCTCCGTCGGTGATCGGGAACGGCTTCGTGCCGAGCAACGCGACATGGCGTTCGAGGTGATCGGCCGGTACAACCCGGACGCGGTCGTCTGCGTCGGCGTGCCGTTCGGCCACACGCGGCCGCAGTGGATCGTGCCCTACGGCGGCGAGATCACCGTCGACGGCATCACCCGGCGCATCCACGCCGACTATCGCTGAGCATCTCCGCTGGTCGCGTCGCTGGGGAACCCGTCAACCCTTGAGCGACCACGCCGGGCGCCGCACCAGAACGTGTCCGCGTCGCATGCTCAACCGCGTCCACGGTCCCGTCTCGAGCACCGTGATGCTCTCCTCGTCGTCGGGCCGGCCGAGGAAGCCGAGGCTCGCGGCAGCGAACGCGGCGCCGGCGGGAACGTAGTCGAGGGTGTCGATCGGACGGCCCCAGACCTCGGCCCGGACCCGCTGCACGAGTTGTTCCCCTGTTCCCTCCGGGATCACCTCGGCGACCTCCGCGATGCCGGCGTCAGCGTTGCGCTGCAGAACCGCGGCATCCGTCTCCCCGACCCGCAGCCATCCACCGCGCGGCGGTGAGATGCCGGCCCAGGTGACCGTGCTGACCTCCAACGGAAGGCGCACGCCGATCGGTTCGCCCTCGGGAAGAGCGGCATCCTGCAACCGGGCGAGCCGGTCGAGCAGCGACCGCATCGGCACGACCGCGTCGAAGGCGACCTCGGAGTCGGTGACGAAGGTGCGCAGACCGAGCACGGTGGGCGTGCGGTCGAGCAGGCCGTGCGGGTACAGGATCGCCGTATACACGGCGAGCACTCCGGAGCCGGCGATCAGGCGCACGGAGCCGTCCTCTACGCGTCCGGCGCGCGACAGGTAGACCTGCAGATCGGATACGGCGAGGGGGTCTTGGAGGGAGAATGACTGGCTCATCTGCTGTCTAAACTAGCTGAGGCACGCAGGCTAACTCGACTCCGTGCACATCGTCCGAGATGACGGAAGGCGCGATGGATCCGCTGCAGGGAATGCTCGCCGTGCTCGACCTCTCCGATACCGGAGCCCGCACCGACGAAGACATCTTCACCGGACCCAGTCAGTGGATGCCGCACGGTCGCGTCTTCGGTGGCCAGGTTCTAGCTCAATCGCTCGTCGCGGCGATGCGGACGACGGCCGTCGACCGCTCGGTGCATTCGATGCACGGCTACTTTCTGCGCCCCGGCGACGTCGATCAGAAGATCACATTCTCGGTGGATCGCATCCACGATGGGCGCTCATTCTCCACGCGTCGCACGCAGGCATACCAGGACGGGCTTCCCATCCTGTCGATGATCGCGTCGTTCCAAGACCACGACGAGGGTCTGGAGCATCAGGTGGCGATGCCGCCCGACCTGCCAGCGCCCGAAGACCTCGACAGCGACTCCGACCTGCTCTCGACCTTCGATCATCCGATCGGACGGCATTGGGCGAATGACCGGCCGTTCGACATGAGACACACGCCGGCTCCGATCTATCTCTCGGTCGACGGCGATCGCAGGCCGCACCAGTCGGTCTGGTTCAAGGCACTCGGTGCGCTGCCCGACGACGAGAACGTGCACCGGGCGGCTTTGGCGTATGCGAGCGACTACACGATCCTGGAGCCCGCGATGCGTCGGCACGGCGTGCCGTGGGCCACTCCGGGACTGAAGATCGCGAGTCTGGACCACGCGATGTGGTGGCACCGGTTCGCACGGGTCGACGATTGGCTGTTGTACGCACAGGAGTCACCGAGCGCCACCGGCGGGCGGGCGCTGTCATTGGCGCGCATCTTCACCCGCGACGGACTGCTGGTCGCCACCGTCGCCCAGGAGGGCATGATCCGCGTTCCCCGCCCGTAGCCGGGCGATGCCGACCCAGCCCGGGCGATGCCGCCTTAGGCGTGGGCGATGCCGACTCAGGCGTGTCGGCGAAATCTCACCGGTTCGTCCACGTACGGTTCCCAGGCCGACCGCTCTCGGTCGCTCATCCGGCGCGGACGCCCCGTCGTCGCATCCACCAGCACGATGGTCGTCGAAGCGAGCGTGTAGAGCACGTCCGGTTCTGCGCCCTGAGGCGCATGCACCTCGTAGTCGACCTCCATGCTGGCCCCGCCCAATCGTGCGAGCCAGAGCTGCACGTCGAGCGGCTGGCGCTGATACGGGATCGGCGCCAGGTATTCGACCTCCTGGCGCGCGATCAGCGTGAGCGTGTCCGCGCCGGGTCGTCCATCGAGCACAGCCGTTGTGCCGCCGACCGCTTCCTCCGCGTGGTCCGCGACCCAGAACGCCTGGATGCGCGCCTCCTCCAGGAGGCGCAGCATCGACGCGTTGTTGACATGACCGTAGGCATCCAGGTCGCTCCAACGCAGACCGATCGGAACGTGCAGCCGCATGCCGGCTCTCAGCCTCTGGTGAGCTTGCGGTACGTGGAGCGATGCGGGCGCGCCGCCTCGGGGCCGAGACGTTCGATCTTGTTCTGTTCGTAGCCTTCGAAGTTCCCCTCGAACCAGTACCAGTTCGTCGGATTGTCGTCGGTGCCCTCGTAGGCCAGGATGTGCGTCGCGATCCGGTCGAGGAACCACCGGTCGTGGGTGATCACCACAGCGCATCCGGGGAACTCGAGTAAGGCGTTCTCCAAGCTGGAGAGCGTCTCGACATCGAGGTCGTTGGTCGGCTCGTCGAGCAGCAGCAGGTTGCCACCCTGCTTGAGCGTGAGCGCGAGGTTCAGCCGGTTGCGCTCGCCTCCGGAGAGCACACCGGCCCGCTTCTGCTGATCCGGTCCCTTGAAGCCGAACGTCGAGACGTAGGCACGGGACGGCACCTCGGTCTTGCCGACCTGGATATAGTCGAGCCCGTCGGAGACGACCTCCCACAACGTCTTGTTCGGGTCGATTCCGCCGCGGCTCTGATCGACATAGGAGATCTCGACGGTCTCGCCGATCTTCAAGTCGCCGTCGTCGAGCGGCTCGAGACCGACCATCGTCTTGAACAGCGTGGTCTTGCCCACGCCGTTCGGTCCGATGATGCCGACGATGCCGTTGCGCGGCAGCGTGAAGCTCAGGTTGTCGATGAGAACGCGGTCGCCGAAGCCCTTCTTGAGGTTCTTGGCTTCGAGCACGACCTGACCCAGGCGCGGTCCCGGCGGGATCTGGATGTCTTCGAAGTCGAGTTTGCGGGTTCGCTCTGCCTCCGCCGCCATCTCTTCGTACCGCGCCAGGCGCGCCTTCGACTTGGCCTGGCGTCCCTTGACGCCGCTGCGCACCCAGTCGAGTTCATCGGCGAGGCGCTTGGCCAGCTTCACGTCCTTCTTGCCCTGGACCTGCAGACGCTCCTGTTTCTTCTCCAGGTAGGTCGAGTAGTTGCCCTCGTAGGGGTACAGGTGGCCCCGGTCGACCTCAGCGATCCACTCCGCAACGTGGTCGAGGAAGTACCGGTCGTGCGTCACGGCGAGCACGGCGCCGTGATACTGGGCCAGGTGCTGCTCGAGCCAGAGCACGCTCTCGGCGTCCAAGTGGTTGGTGGGCTCGTCGAGCAACAGCAGGTCGGGTTTCTGCAGGAGCAGCTTGCACAGCGCGACACGGCGCTTCTCGCCGCCGGACAACACCGAAACCTCGGCGTCGGACGGCGGGCACCGCAGGGCGTCCATCGCCTGCTCCAGCTGCGAGTCGAGATCCCACGCGTCGGCCGCGTCGATCTGCTCCTGCAGCACGCCCATCTCGGACAGCAGGGTGTCGAAATCGGCGTCGGGCTCGGCCATCGCGTTCGATATCTCGTTGAACCGGTCGACCTTCTGCTTGATCTCGCCCAGACCCTCCTGCACGTTCTCAAGCACGGTCTTCGACTCGTCCAGTTCGGGCTCCTGCATCAGGATGCCGACCGAATAGCCGGGCGAGAGCTTGGCATCGCCGTTGCTCGGGGTGTCCAGGCCCGCCATGATCTTCAGGATCGTGGACTTACCGGCCCCGTTGGGCCCGACCACGCCGATTTTCGCTCCGGGCAGGAACGCCATCGTGACGTCATCGAGGATGAGCTTGTCACCCACCGCCTTGCGGGCGCGCACCATCGAGTAAATGTATTCGGCCATGAACTCAAGTCTACGGGCGGCCCGATGCGCGCCCGGCCACAGACGACGCTCCGGCGACCGCTCGGTTCAACGGATCGGAACCGTGTGGCCGATCAGGCAATCACCGGTCTGCAACAGCCCGACGACCTCGCTGTGGTAGCCGCCGATGTCTTTGCCGTACTGCCCGATCAGGCATTGGCCGTGCCAACGCACCGAGAACTGCAACGAGCCCGGCGGGAGCCCGACCGACGTCCTGTCGGCGGTGACCTGCATGTCCTTCTTGGCGAAGCCGGCGGAGGTCAGCCCCCGCACGAAGTCGGCACCGAGCGGGTCACGGTGCGCGTGGACCGTGCGCTGGTTCACTCGATCGAACAACACCTTGTTCTGGGCTGCCGAACCTCCGATGATCAGAGTCGGGGCGGCGCTCGACGCGGCGCTCGGTACGCTGCTTCCGGCGGTTGCCTTCGATGTCGCCGAAGTCGACCCCTCAGCGGCGCTCGACGGGCGGACCGACCCCGGTGTCCCGTCGGTGCAGGCGCTCAACCACAGCGCGGTAGAGAAGGCGAGCGCTCCCGTGAGGTATCGCATCCGAAGTGACGCCACGCGCACGCTCCTTCGCTCCTCGGGCCCTCCGGCGGGAGGCGACCGCCGATCAGTCTACGACGCGATACATCGGTCGAACGCGGCATCCCGAGACGATTGACGTGTTCAGAACGGAAGCGCCGGCTCCTTGGTCGACCCCATCGGTTCGCCCTCGGTTTCAGCCGAGTCCAGAGCCATCGACGGGAAGACGTCGGCGTCACCGTCGACGGATGCGGTGGCCTCTCCCGCGCTCGGCCCGTCAGCCGCCGGCCGGTCCTCCTCGTTCAGGCGCGCAGATTTCACGGGTCGGGTGTACGAACTCGTTCCCCAGTTCAGGTCGTGGCCGACGGAATTCGCCACTATCTCGGGGCGTACACGCTTCACGCCGCCGTCGACCCACTCGTGCAGTTTGAGGTTACCTGTGACGATCACCCGCTCGCCCTTGTGCACCGAGGCCGCAACATTGGTCGCCAAGAATCGAAATGCAACGACCGAGTACCAGTTCGGCTCACCCCGCTCCCAGAGGCCGGACTCGCGGTTCTTCTGCCATTGATCGGATGCGATCCGAAGACTCACCCTCGGCAGCCCGTTGCCGTCGACCTTGTAATCCGGGTCGAGACCCACCGTGCCGACGACCGTGATGCTGTCGTTGTCTGCCATCATTCCCTCTCCTCACCTGGTGCGGCTGACGCACGATGCGATAGCCGACCGGGGTCCGCGCCGTCACTCGTGCCAGTTTTCACGTACGCGGACCCCGTGCAGACGAGTCTCGGCGGGAAGCGCGACAGCGAGGGAGGCGGGAAGCCGAAACTGGCACAACTGAGCGACGGCGTCCCTGTTGGGTCAAAGACGCCGAAGAGACGGGAACCGGCGCCTCAGGCCGCGATCACGTAATCAGCGAACGATTTTCGGACCTTGTTCACCTTGGGCAGCGCTACTGCCATGCAGTAGCCCTGACCCGGGTTCTTCGCGAAGAAGTCCTGGTGGTAGTCCTCCGCAGGGTAGAAGTCGCCCAGGTGATCGAGCGTGGTCACGATCTCGCCGTCCCACACCTCGGCGGCGCGGACGGCAGCGGCTTCGAACAACGCCTTCTGCTCGTCGTCGGCATAGAACATGGCCGAGCGGTACTGGGTACCGACATCGTTGCCCTGACGGTTCAACTGGCGCGGGTCGTGCAAGGTGAAGAAGACATCGAGGATGACCGACGCCGGGATCACCTCGGGGTCGAAGGTCACGGCCACCGCCTCGGCGTGGCCCGTGCTGCCGGTGCAGACCAACTCGTAGCTCGGGTCGGCGACGGTACCGCCGGTGTAACCGGAAACGACGTCGGAGACACCTCTCAAGGTGCGGTACACGGCGTCGAGGCACCAGAAGCATCCGCCGGCGAGAACGAAGGTGTGCATGAGAACCCCTTTCGGTTCGATGTCACCATTGTCTACGCGAATCACACGCCTTTTGTTCCCGATCAGCGGCACGCCTCAGCCGTGAATCCGCCGTCAGCCGGTAGCGTGCGGCGCATGCAGTGGTGGAACGACTTCGTAGACTGGCTCACTTCGACCGAGGCCGGCCCGGTGCTCTTCAGCGCGGGCGTGCTGTTCGTCGCCGTCATCGTCGCGGGCTTGCTCGCGGCCTGGATCGCTCGTGGAGCCATCCACGGTCTGCTCTCCCGCACCGACCGGCAGCAGAAGGCCTCAGCCATCGCCGCCCTGGTGGATGCGGCGACCGAGGCATCGGTGTGGAACTCGCTCACGCCTCAGGAGCAGGTGCTCTCAGACAGGGCCGTCGGCCAGGCCGACATCATGGTGCGTCTGCTGCCGATTCGCGGAGCCGGAGCCGCCGCGAACTGGGCGAGCCACCAACTCGCCGAACTGAAGCGCAGCTCGGCGACGTTCGGCTATCAACTCGATCCGGCGATCGCGGAGTTCCGCGACCGGCTGATCGAGTGGCAGAACAAGCCCGGCCGCGCCCGCCGCATCTTCCAGAACGACCTCGAGCGGTGGCGTTACGAATCCGCTGCCCCCGAGCAGTCGCTCGTACAGGAGCAGGACTCGTGGGTCGCGCAACAGCACCACGAGAAGTACGCGGCCAACGGCCGACGGGTGGAACCCGCCTTGGTCGGCTCAGCCACCTCCGGTTCATCGGTCGCCGACGGCACTGCGGCCGCAGACACCGCTCAGACTGCGGCGATTACGCCTCCGGTCGCCGCCTACCGCGCCCGCGCCGGCATGATCGACGCCGACTCGACTCAGGCCGAGTGAATAGCCGTTGACGTGACGCACGCACGCTGAACGCATGCCCGACGCGACACCACGCCGCGCCGGCCGCTGACCGTCACTCGACAACGTCGAGAGATACCGTTCGAACATCGCGCCACCACGTGTCGAACGGCGTCGCCGGGGTGCGGCGTTTGTGCTCGGTCGTGAGGTAACGAAATTCGATCGCCTCGGCGACGGATGCCTCGACATCCCGGCCCTCGAGATAGTCGTCGATGTTCTGATAGCTGATGCCGAGATTCGCCTCGTCGGTCTGCCCGGGGTTCTCGTCGAGCAGATCGGCGGTCGGCGTCTTGGTGTACAGGCGCTCGGGGGCATCCAGCTGTTCCAGCAGGACCCGACCTTGGCGCTTTGTCAGCCCGGTCAGGGGTGTGATGTCGACTCCTCCGTCACCGAACTTGGTGAAGAATCCGGTGACCGCCTCCGCGGCGTGATCAGTGCCGACCACCAACAACCGGCGCTGACCGGCGATCGCGTACTGCGCGATCATGCGCGCGCGCGCCTTGACATTGCCCTTGGTGAAATCAAGCAGGTCTTCGCCCAGCGCGTCACGGAATTCCGCTTGGAAACCGTCGACCCCACGTTGGATGTTGAACGTCACCACTCGGTGCGGCTGAATGAAATCCAGCGCGGTGCGCGCGTCATCCTCGTCGTGTTGCACAGCGTAGGGCAGCCGCACGGCGACGAACTCAGCGGCCTCGCCCTCTGCGGTCAACCGTTCGACGGCCAACTGGCACAGACGGCCGGCCAGCGACGAGTCCTGACCCCCGCTGATGCCGAGCACGAAGCCCGCCGATCCCGCGGCGCGGGCGTACTCGACGAGGAATCCGACCCGGCGCTCGACCTCCTCGGCGGCATCGATGTCGGCACGCACTCCGAGTTCGCGGATGATCCGCTGCTGTAGTTCACGCATACCAGCACGATACCGCCGCTTGATTTCCGCCATCATTCACCCGGCGGCGCGAGTGCGCCAGGCACCGACCCAGGTGCCCCCGGAAGGAATCGAACCTGCGACCAAGAGATAGAAGTTGGACGATTTTGCTCACTCACGATGAATTTGAATAGCTGTTCTGATCAGGCATTTCAACTAACCCTCGTTCTGGCTGGATCACATGGAATGCACTTGAATGTTCGGGGTAAGTTCGGGGTCTGAGAAAGTTAGAAGGTTGTCCCAGCTCGTTTCAGACCTCGAGGGGCGGCAGCGCGTCGGGTTCTGGAGGCGGGCCGTCGGCGAGGATTGCGTCGACCATGTGCATGGCTCTGTCACTGAGGTAGTCGCCGGGATAGAACTCTTCGTAGAGCGTCTCGGCCTCCTCGCGCGTGGTCGTTCCGCACAGGCCCATGAGCAGCCGGATGTCCCGGGTGTCCCGTCCTGGACGGTTGGCGCGCAGCTTCATCGCGAGGAGTGCTTCCTTGGACGCGGCCGAACATGCAAGGTGTCGAGATCCCTCGTGGTTCCGCGATCGAAATATCGCAGGGCGAGAGCTGCACCACCGACCAGCCGGATTCCCGCGATCTAGCCAGCGCTGCGCAATTCGGAAATGAGGTCGCGAAGGCCCGCGATGATGTCATCCCCGTCGAGCGCCGTTGCCATTCTCAAACACTCTCGAACGTGTCGCGCCAAACGAGTACGCCGCGCTTCGCGAACTCTGCGGGCACCTCAGAGCTCGGCGGAACCGGGTCGGCAGGATCAACCTGAAGGCCATGAGGCTCCCGCACGAACCGGGTCGGCGCATTGACCCAATCAGGCGAAGGCAGGTTCTCCTCGCCAAGCCTCCACGCCACCAGAGCCGCAAGCGCTGCATCCCATACGGGATCCGCGGTCGTCTCCGGCTCGGCCAGACCCAGCACACCTCGGACAAGCCCTCGCTCGGCGAGCAGATCATCGTTCAACTGGATGAGCGAGCGCAGGGACATCGAGCCAGCGCGACCGTGCACGTGCGGGATCCTCTTACGGGACACTCCGCCGGCATGTGGCGCCCGCAGCATCGCCGCGGCCGCACGGGATCCAGTGCGCCACTCAAGATCGCGCTCATGGCCAGGACGGGCTCGCGCGCAGTCCGTGACACTCAGGCGGTCACAGCGGAGTTAGGCTCGAGCAATGGGAACTTCGGCTCATCCGGGCGTTGATCTCGTTCGGCTACGCGAAGCACTCGAAGCAAGCTGGACGTCGGCTACCTCGTACAGGAGCGTCTGGGACGGGAATAATCCCGCACTCGGTCAGTGCTACCCAACCGCCCGCGTTATTCAGCACTTCTTCCCCGCCTTTGACATAGTCCGCGGAACAGTGTGGACAGGCTCCGTCGAAGAGAAGCACTTCTGGAACACACTTGTGACCGCAGACTCGCAGGTGGCCGTCGATCTGACCTGGCAACAATTCCCCCACGGGTCCATAATCACATCCTCTGAAGTCCTCGACCGTGATCATCTGAACGACAGCCCGTCAACAATCCAACGCTGCGCCCTCCTGCTTTCCGCCGTCGTCGGTCAGCTCGCCAGCAAACCTGCCACCGAGGCTCGATGAGGGATCCGCTTGCGGACAGCTCGGAGAGCAGTGCAAGTCTTCACTGATAATCTCCCACCACGAGTAACCGGGAGGCCGAAGTATGGGAACCAGTATCGGAAGCTTGGTCGCCGTGTTCGCCACCCTGTTCGTGGTCGCGATCGTGGTAGTCGTCATCGCCCGTCGCAGGCGATAGACCAGCCGAACTGGCAGAGTTGGGTCATGCTATTCCCGCTAGAGGATCGCGTCCTGGACGCAGCGCTACGCCAAGCCGAGTTACTAGCCGGTGACCCCAATCACACGGTTGCGGCCGCGGCAATGGACACCACCGGGCGGATCTACGCGGCCGTCAACGACTATCACTTCACCGGGGGTCCCTGCGCCGAGCTCGTTGTGCTTGGACTTGCGGCAACGGCCGGCGCCGGGCCGTTGACCACAATGGTCGCGGTCGGCGACGGCGGTCGAGGCGTGATTGCTCCTTGCGGTCGTTGCCGCCAAGTATTGCTCGACCAGCAGCCGGGCTGCAACGTCATCGTGCCTGCCCCCGAGGGTTACGACCTGGTGCCGGTGCGGCAATTGTTGCCATACACATACAACTTCCCCGACGCGAACCCGCGACGATTTATCCGTTTCAACCCGCGTTACTACGATGCCGTCCTGGCTGGCCGCAAGACCGCCACGACGCGCTTTGACGACCCGTGCGTCGTCGGGCCGGCGTGGCTGGTGTTCGAGTTCGACGACCAGTACAAGAGACTGCCTGGAGTCGTGGAGTCGGTTGAGTCCAAGCGATTCGACGAGATCACCGACGAAGACGCTCTGCTCGAGGGAAGCGAAGTCGCCGACGATCTCCGCAATGGACTGCGCAGCCACTATCCCGATATCCAATCTGATTCTCGCGTCGACATCGTTCGCTTCCGCCTAGAAGCGCCCACTGAATAGTCGCGATTCACTCACTCCCCTGCCCATACCCGGTGGCCCGCAAGCCGATCCACCTACGAATCCTGCTGCTGAAGCTAGGGTCGAACCATGCCGATGTCGCCCTATGTTCGATCTCTGCGCGAACGCATCGGACACGATCTGCTGCTCCTGCCCGGCGTGACGGCCGTGATCCGCGACGGTGATCGTTTCCTCCTTGCCCGACAGCGCGACACCGAGCGATGGAGCCTCATCGGCGGCGGTATCGAGCCAGAGGAGACGCCGCAAGAGGCCGTCGCCCGAGAAGTCCTCGAAGAACTCGGCGTGACGCCGAAACTCGGCACGATCATCGGCGCCTACGGCGGAGCGACCTTGGAGACGACATATCCCAATGGGGATCGCGTGGCCTACGTCACGACTGCCTTCGAATGCCGCCTACCAGGCAGCGCACTCAGGCTGGAGACCGAAGAGCTGCTGGAGACCGGCTGGTTCACACGCAGTGACGTCGACCGTCTAGTCCGACACGAATGGATCGACACCGTACTCAACGACGCCGGCTGAGCATCACACCGGCACATGCCGCACTGGTCCGCCCTCATAACCGTCCCGACCAATGTCGGGACCCTTACCCTCGACAAGAACGCCGCCGGACTATGACCACGGACCTGGCCACCATCCCGTTGGCACAGACAACGCGATCAAGATCCACAACGTGTCCGCCGACACGGTCGACTACATCCTCGACCTCGAGGGCTGGTACCAGAACTTCCAGACGCCGACCATCTCGTGCCCAGGCCCCTACATGGCCGGATCGTGGACCATGACATTGCCCACCCAGCCCATCGACTGCACCGTCCACGTGTCGGCTACCGGGGACCCAGCCGGTGAGCTCGACCTCAGCGTCAATGGCGGCTCTGAACTGTTCGAGCCCCTTCCGGATACGTCAGCTGGCGTATACCCGATTGAAATTCCCGCTGTTGAAGGCTGGTACGACATCACAGCGACCGCGAACTTCAGCAACGGAATCGAAACGGAGCTACGCTACTCCTTCGGCATCTGGAACGGTGCTGCGAGCGCAACGCTTGGCGCAATTCAACAAGCCAACGCGGCCGAATTCGAGAATCTGACTACAACCTCGACAAGTTCGGCGGAGCCGGTAGCGGTGGATGCCACAAGCGCAGACGACAACAGCTCGTTGACGGTTGCCACAGATCCCGCCGTGGGACTGACGCTAGCAACCGGCTCGGTTTCTTCGGCCGATCGGGATGACGGCTCCACAGACACCGTGCCCGCGGCGAGCGTTGGTATTCAGCTTCCTGACGCCTCCACCGCAGGTGATGCACACGTCGAAGATCCTGGGATCGTCTCGTTTCACAATCACAACGGATCGACCACAGTGTCGGTTGTCAAACAGGACACGTCCGTAGTCAACAACATTGTGACCGCCAACCCGACATCGCCCACCACCTATGCGTTCAACGTCACCCTGACCGCCAGAGACATGTTGAACTTGGATGATCACGGAGGCGTATCGGTGCTGGACAGCGCCGGGAATTGGGTCGCCGGTCTCGCGCCGGTCTGGGCGATCGACGCCAACGGCACGGCCGTTCCGACCCGCTACACGAAACAGGCTCTCCCAGGTCGTAGATCTCGCTACGCCAGGCATCGCATTCCCAGTCGTCGCAGATCCCTGGTGGGCCATTGCGCTGATCGATCACACGCGTTCGGCAAACCTCTGGAAGTGGAGCCCCACGCCAAAAGTCTTCCCGACGCGGTTCGGGCGATACGCAGCGAGCATGGCCGGTAGCGCTGCGTGGCAGGAAACACTCGCGAAAACGGCCCGGTCCGGTCATCCAAACCCAAATACTGGCACCATGTACACGCAGTTCTTGTGCCACCGGGACGCGGTACGGCTGAAGGCTCCGAACAAGCCCAGCTGGGACCTCGACACCAAGCTGCCGTACACCTCGCTTTACAACGAAATCAAGCACGGCTGCAACTACCCGGCCGCAGGGAGTCAGTTCTAACCATGAAGCCAAAATCGACCAACGAGTGGGTTGCGACCCCCAGCGAAGTTCTTGGAGGTGTCGTGATGCGCAGGCTCGTAACGGTAACCGTAGTTGTCGCCGCGGTCGTGTTCGTCTGGGCAGTCGTCTACGCCCTCCTGGCGGAGGTTCAGAGCGACTATCTGGGGACCCGCTCGGAAGCGGCAGGTGGATTCGACCCGACCGTCTTTCCACCCGTTCGACCTACTGACGTGGTTGATGGCCATGAGTGCACCCGTGCTCACCGGCTCTTTACTTGTTCTCACGATCGTCGTGCGAGTGTGGTACCAGCGGAATATAGACCAGCGCCTCGACGACTGAACTCGACAGACGGCGTCACATCGCGGCGTCATTGAACGCCGCAATAGCTCCGAACACGCGCGCCATCGTCCCACACATTGGGGAAGTCTAGGTATGCAGGATCAGAGCGCCCAGTAGCCGATCCGCTAACGGGCGGCGTCTTCTAGTGACCCGCTCAACTTCAGGATCTCGTCGACGACACGCTCGAGCGGAGCGGTGGCGTCGAGGGCGAGGCCACCCCTCGGAACATCCGCCTTCGTGCGGTGCAGTCGAAGTACGAGCTCCCGTTCCGCTTGCCGACCTTGTCCTCCCCACTCGTCGTCCGCCCTGTCATCTAGCCGGCGAATCAAGGTTTCGTCGTCGACCTCGAGCACGAAGACGCCGGTGAACAAGTCTATGAATTCGCTGAAGTTTCGGGATCCCCCGCAGAAGAACGTCACCGCATCGCTCTGATCTGCGACCAGCGCCGTCACCTTCTCGACCCGCCAAAGATGGTGGTCGTGGACTGCGGGACCAGTGACGCCGTGGATCGCTTCTCCGGTCTCCGGATCACCCTGATATGCGAGTTCCCGGTCGCCGTGAATGACGCGGTAACCGCGCCGTGACAACTCCTCGCCCACGGAGGTCTTCCCGGTTGCGGAACCTCCCTCAATGAGAAAGTTTTTCCTGCCCATAGCTAATTTTTCCTGTCCATAGCTAAAAGGTAATCAGATACTGCACGACGCGAACGTTTAGGGATCGATTCCCGTGCACGGATGTCGATGGTTTGCGAGAGGGAGTCTGCCACCCTCGTCGATGGGCGGCCGCCCCAGGCTATATTTTGCGACATGATGCCCTTGACCGCTGATGCCCATGTTCACAGTGAGTGGTCATGGGATTACGGGTCGGACCCCGAATCTATTGGATCCATGATTCGTGTTTGTGAACGAGCGGTTCAGATCGGGCTACCGGCCGTTGTTTTACCGAGCATCTTGACTTCGATACGCCGTGGCGGGTCGATGGCGGTGATATCGGTATCACCGGACAGAAGTACGTAGGTGCGGACGGGTACGTGACGCTTCCACCCTTCGACTCGGAGGGCTATCTCGCCGCGATCGAGCGGTGCCGCCACGACTTCACCGACTTGCGCATCCTGACCGGCGTCGAGTTCGGTCAACCGCACCTGTGGGAAACGGAGGCGTCCGCACTACTTTTGAGCGGAGCGATCGACCGGGTCAACGGTTCGCTTCACATGCTTCCATTCGATGGCGGTGACCGAACCGAACCGACAACGCTCTACAAATACTGGCCAGCCGATGAGGTCATGTGGGCCTACCTCGAAGAGATTCCACGGATGGTCGCTGGGTCGGACTTGTTTGAGGTGTTCACCCACATCGATTACGCGGTGCGGTCGTGGCCCGTCTGGAGTGCCGGGCAATTCAACCCCCGCAAGTTCGAGGACGGGTTCCGTGCAGCGATGCACGCAATCGCGGCTTCCGGCCGAGCACTAGAAATGAACACCAGGCGTCTGTGGCCCTGGATCCCGCAATGGTGGGTCGAGGAAGGCGGCAGAGCCGTGTCGTTCGGCAGCGACGCACACGGCCCATACACCCTCGCCGCGAACTTCCCCGAAGCCATGATGATGGCCGAGGCCTTCGGCTTTCATGCAGGATCTAAGCCCGAAGTCTTTTGGACACTCTGACGGCACGGTGTCCGTAGGCCCATCGACTTAAGGGCACTGCGATTGCGTTCTGTGGAGGGTGCTTCGCCATCGATGATGTGTCGTTCGTGCTCGTCCTACTTGCGGCATTGCTGCTGGAGTCACGCAGTGGCGGTGCTCTTAGTGCTGGTATCAGAGGTGGTGCTTGTTTCTGGGCTGATCCCGTTTGGGTATGTAGCGCCGGTGCGATCGGAGTCCCATGAGTCGGTCAGTGTGATCGTGGCACCATCGGGCATCGTCTTTCCGACGGCCGTGGTTTGTCCGAACGTGTGCGTATTCGGCTGCCGCTTGAAGGCGAGAAGGGTTGTCAGCGCTCTTCGAAAACTAGGCGGGTAGCGCTTTTGAAAAGTACGCCACCCAGACACGATTGGTTGGGTGATCAGCTTGCAGGATTGGGCGGAAATTCGGCATCTTCACGTCAGTGAGGGCTTATCGGTCAGGGCGAT
>DATMTS010000090.1:0-6958 GCA_035564555.1 Humibacter sp. | reverse complement strand
CGCCCTCCGAATCGGCGTCATAGCCACTCGTTTTCGTGCTCTCCTCGGTATGGACGATTTCGTGAACGACCGACCATCTCCAGCTGAGTTCCCTGCCTGGCGCGCCGAAGCGCGCTCTGCGGCGTTGGAGGTTGCCGCGGCGCACCGGCGCGCAGGCATCAGACCGAACGAGGAATTCGTCGATCGGATCAGCCACGCGCTGCTGGCGCATCGTGTTGCGGAACACCGCAGCCGCCCAGCGGTGGCCTGAAGGATTTTTCACCCGTGCTTTTCACCCTCGTCGCAGGTTGTTTCGGGCTCAGAGCACCCTAGTGTTGCGAGTGTGCTCGCCGCCATCCGGCGGCCGAGCGCGATGTATCCCTCCGCGGGGGTGGGGGCGGATGACCCGATCACCGTCGAGCACCGACGGCGTAGCGTTGCGCCCCGAATGAGACGAGACCCGAATGTCACGCAGATCACCTGGCGCCGCCACCGCCTCGGACCAACCTTCGGATGCCGCAGAATCCGGCCGTGGACGGCGGAATCGGCGCTTCACCGGGCGGGTGCGCGCAATTCTCGCGGGCGGGCTGATCCTCGGGGTCGGCGCGACTGTGACCTTGGCGGCCTGGAACGACTCGGAGTTCGCGACGGGAACCTTCCAGGCCGGCACGTTCGACCTGCAGGGTTCGACGGATGGCACGACCTTCAGCGACCACGCGTCGGCTCCTGGCGCGGCGCTCGGCTTCACCGTCAATCCGACGACCCTGAGCCCCGGAGACGTGGTCTACGCGCCGTTCGCAGTACGGCTTGCGGCGAACACCACCGGCCCGGCGACGGTGACGCTGACCGCGCCGTCGACCACCGGCGACGTTGCGAATCTCACTTACACGCTGATCCAGCCGACCTCGTTCGGCTGCACTTCCGCCACAACCGGCACGGCCTTGGTCGCAGCTGCGACCGCAGTGGGCACGGTGCCCGGGACCGTGACCTTCGATTTGGCTCAGGGCTCTCCGGTCACCAACGCGGGCGCGCCGGTGAACCTCTGCTTCAAGGTGACAGCCGGAACGGGACTGACGCAATCGCAGGCCGGCACTGCGACATGGCAGTTCCAGGCGCTGTCGAACTAACCGCGGTGAGCGCTGCCGCACCCGCCGGCCGACGCACGCCGAGAGCACGCGTCGATGCGGTCCGCAACTGGGTGCTGAACATCGCTGCCACGGGCGGTGTCATCTGCATTGCCTGCGTCGTCGCCGCGCTGTTCTTCCACGTGACGTTGATCATGTTCAAGACCGGATCGATGGCACCGACGATTCCCGCGGGCTCCCTCGCGGTGGTGCGCGAGATTCCTGCGGTGGACGCCGTGCAGGGGCAGGTCGTGACCGTCGACAGGCCTGGCCTGCTGCCGGTGACGCACCGCGTGGTCTCGGTGCACGTGCTCGGCGGCGATCGCGCCCGGCTCGTGCTGAAGGGCGACGCGAACGCCACCCCGGACCCGAGGACGTACGACGTCAGTCACGTGAGACTGGTGATCTGGTCGGCTCCGTCGCTTGCGTATGTCGTGGTCTGGCTGAGCAACCCGGTCGTGATCGGCTCGATCACCGTGGGCGTCACGGCGCTCGTCGTCTGGGTGTTCTGGCCCGCTCCGGCGCAGCACGGGCGCCGTCGTTCTCGCGCCGCGCCATCACGCCTCGAGGACCCGTCGCCGTGACTCGGCGCGTGCAGCTCCTCTCGGCTTCGGTCCGCGCGGCCGTCGCGGTGTCGGTGGTTGTCGTCTCGATCGCCGCCGGGCCGCTTCCGGCGCTCGCCGCGGACGGCGTGCCCTCACCCTCCGGACCCATGTGGCTGACGACGGATCCGCCGGGGACGGTGCACGTCCTGAGCCCCGGGGAGACCTCCACGTGGTCGATCGACGTGACAGCGAACGTCGACGAACTCGACTCGCTGCTGGGCCGGCTCTCGATCAGCGGACCACTCGTCGACACGGGCGCGGCCACGGCATCCGTCGTCACGTGCACCGTGCCATGGACCGGCGCGGTCTGCGCCGGAGACGAACGCACCGTCATCGAGCCGACCGCGCTCGGGCAGATCCCGAAGGGCAGGGCGAACCTGCAGAACGGCCGGCGTCCGTTGCCCGGGGTGACCCACGTGCAAGTGCGAGTCACGTTGGCTCGGTCGGCAGGCATCGCAATTGCCGCCCGCACGGCGACCGCCGTCTTGCAAGTGGATGCCTCGGGCCAGTCGAACGAGCAGGCCGGATCTTCCAGCCCTCCCGGCACCGCTCCGGCGGGCACGGGCCTGGCCGACACGGGCCTCGACGTCACGGGCTTCGCCGCACTGGCGTTGATCGCGGTACTTGCCGGAATCCTCATCGCCCGTGCCGGCGCACGATGGGCGCATCGGCACGACGATGCGTGAACGGCTTCGGTTGGGCCTCGCCGCGGCGTCGGCCCTCTGTGTCCTGATGGTGCTCGGCATCTCGACGGCACCGGTCGACGCAGCTTGGACCGATCGTGAGCTGACCGGCGCGGCGTTCCAAGCCAAGACCATCCCACCCGTGACCCTCGGCGGCACGGCCCCGTACTGCTCCTGGGCCTCGGCATTGGTGACCACCGGTCTCAAGGTGCAATGGGTGCTCCCGTCCGGTTACCCCCTCAGCTCCGTGAGCTTCACCGCGCAGCAGGGCACCGCCACGCAGACGATCACCGGGCAGACATCCACCCTCTCGGGAGGTGTCTACACCACGACCATTCCCGTGAACATTCTGAATGCGGTGGGCAGCCTGCTCGGCGGCACCGTCGTCATCCACGTCGCGGTCGTCGACGCCGCCACCGGCTGGGTCTCGAAGACGGTCGACTACTCATTCGCGATGAGCCTTCTCGGCATCGTCACATCCTGTAGCGCAGCTCCGCAGTGACCGCCGCGTCCTTGACGACGACCGTTGAATTTCCCGCGGGTGATCAGCACTGAAGCGACTTAATTTACGATGTGAATCGAGGCTCTGGAGAAAGTGGCCGCGGGATCACTCGGCGGGTGATCGCTCAGCGAGTGCTCAGTGGGACTGACGAGGCGGAAGGTGCCCAAGAATGGCGGGGGATATCGGACGGACGGCACGCGACCTGCGGCTCGCCAATCGCACGGCCGTACTGCGACGACTGCATTCCGACGGACCGACAAGTCGATACGAGCTGGCCCCGGCGACCGGGATGAGTTCCGGTTCGATCAGCAACGTGGTCGCGGAGTTGATCGCCGACGGCCTGGTCGAGGAGGCCGGTACCGTCGAGTCGAACGGGGGCCGTCCGCGCGTGCTGTTGCGCATCGCCCCCTCCGGCGGCCACATGATCGGCATCGATGTCGGCGAAACTCGTGTTCGCATCGAGCTTTTCGATCTCAGCTTCGCAGAACTGGCGCGTACGGAACGTCCTTTGGCGGATCAGGGCTACGACGTGGAAGTCATCGTCGGCCACATCCGCGATGGCATCGCCGAGGTCCTTGCGGAGTCGGACATCGCCCCTGAGCAGCTCCTGGGCGTCGGCGTCGGAGTCCCCGGTATCGTGGCCCGAACCGCCGAAGGGCTCGCAGTGGTCCACGGTCAGACGATCGGTTGGGATGCCGTGCCGCTCGAGGCACTGATGCGGTCGACCTGCGGGCTCCCCGACTCCGTCCAGTACTTCATCGACAACGGCGCCCGGATGCTCGGCCAGGCCGAGATGTGGTTCGGTGCCGGTCAGGGCGCCGGCACTGCAGTGGCCGTCCTCTTCGGCTCCGGCGTCGGCGCCGGCCTCGTGACGGAACAGGTGGAGGAGGGTCGTTCTCTTGAGTGGGGGCACTTGATCGTGCAGATCAAAGGGCGCCGGTGTCGCTGTGGCGCTCTGGGCTGCCTCGATGCGTATGCCGGTGCCGCAGCGCTCCTCGGGCGCTGGCGCGAAGAGGGTGGACACCCACCCGCGGACAGTGACGAGGAGGCCGCGCTGGCCGCCATGGTCGATGCGGCGTACCCGGCCGAGGGCACCGATGCCGACCAGGTGGCGCTCACCATCCTGGAGGACGCCGTCGAGTACGCGGGGGCGGCCCTGGCCGATCTCGTCAATCTCTTCCAACCCGATCGCATCATCATCGGCGGCTGGGCCGGGCTCCAGTTCGGCACCCGATTCCTGCCCGCTTTACGCAGCTACGCGGTCTCTTACGCGCTGCGCTATCCGTCCGAACGCGTTTCGATCGACCTCGGCGCGCTCGGACCCGAGGCGGTCACCGTCGGTGCCGCAATCCTGCCCGTCGGCGATTTCTTCGCACGGGGCGGCAAGCGCGGGCTCCATACCCGACTCCGACGCCGCAACGCGAATGAGCCGGCTGCTACACGATTGCGTCCCGGCCCTTGACGTCGAGTTACCTCACGTCTTAAGTTAACTGTTGATGTCCCTCACGTGGGGGCTTACGCAGGGCCTGCAGCCCTCGACCCGCCCCATCGGGGCTGGCCACCGCAACAGGTAGACACGTGCTCGTCGCAAGGTGAGCCGAGACGCAAAGGAGCTGTCCATGTCCGCTTTCACCCCACCCCAACCATCACCTCCGCAGGGCCGCCCGCGGCTGAGCCGCCGCACGTTCATCACCAGCGCCGCCGCCATGGCCGCCGCGGCCGGGTGCGAGCTCGCGCTGCCGGGCCGGGCCAGCGCCGCCACGGGACGAGCGATGGCCGCGCCGACCCGTCGAAGCGCCACCGCCAATGCGCAGGTGACCTGGAGCTCCGAGTCCACGGCCAGCGGTTACGACCCCAAGAACGGTAACTGGTACGCCGACCCGGCGGTCGGCCTGGCGGGCGTCGCCTACAAGCTCAGCCAGCAGGATGACATCGCACTGACCGCCGCCGGCAGGGACTTCGGGCAGGTGATCACGGTCGATCCTGCCAAGTCGTACCAGAGCATGCTCGGCATCGGCTGCTCGATGGAGGACTCGACCATCCACAACCTGTCGCTGATGAGCCCGAGCGTCCGGACTCAGGTCCTGCGTTCGTTCTTCGACCCTGCCAAGGGCGCGGGATTCGACCTCACCCGAATCTGCTTCGGCTCTTCGGACTTCAGCCACTCGACGTTCTACACCTACGACGACGGAACCGCCGATCCCACCCTGTCCCGGTTCTCCATCCAGAAGGACATCGACAACCACATCATCTCGACGCTGCAGGAAGCGCTCCGGATCAATCCGAACCTCGCCATCTGCGGCACCGCGTGGAGCGCCCCGGCCTGGATGAAGGACAACAACAGCCTCATCGACGGCCACCTGCTCGACGAGCACATCCCCACGCTCGCCCGCTACTACCGGATGATCATGCAGGCCTACGCCAAGCAGGGCATCACCATCCACGCGGTGACGCCTCAGAACGAGCCTGGCTGGCCCGCGGGACACTATCCCAGCATGCTCGTTTCCGCGCAGCAGGCGGCGAAGCTCATCGATGCCATGCGCGCCGAGTTCGATGCGCACGGCATCAGCACCGAGATCTGGGGCTGGGACTGGAACTTCGGCGACACCGGAACCTACATCTCCGACATGCTCGGCGACAGCGAATCCGGCTACACGGACGCCTACCGCAACGCCAAGGGCATCGCCTGGCACGACTACTCCGGCGACCCGAGCACGATGTCCCTGGCGAAGACCGAATACCCCGACCTGGATATGGTCATGACCGAACGCATGTGGTGGGGCACCAACGGTGCGGACCGGATCGCCAGGTACATGCGCAGTTCGTCGATCGGTTACATCTCGTGGGTGACCATGCTCGACCAGAACAGGGACACCCAGCAGTACGGTTCCCCCGACCCGACGCCGCTCATCCAGAACCCCGACGATCGCAACGAGTACTGGGCGCTGCCCGAGTACTACCTGTTCGCGCAGTTCTCGAAGTTCGTCCAACGCGGTGCGCGTCGGATCTGGAGTGATTACGGCAGCACCGACATTCTCACCACGGTCGCCTTCCTCAACCCCGACGGCACGATAGTGACCGTCGTGGTCAACCAGACCTCCTCGGCGCAGGAATTCACGCTGCGCAGTGGGCAACAGCAGCTCATCGACGACATCCCGGCGAAGACGGCCGGCACGTACGTCTGGACACCCTCGGGCCCGGCAACAGCTGCTACCGATGCGTACGGGGCCATTCAGGCCGAGGCATACGACGGCGCCGTCGGCGTCGGCGTCGAAGCCACCGGCGACACCAGCGGTGGGGAGGACATCGCCTACATCGGCAACGGCGACTGGGTGGAATACGCCAACGTGGTGTTCGGCGCCAAGGCGGCGAGTCAGTTCAAGGTCAGGGTGGCATCCGGTGCCGCCAGTGGCGTCAGTGGCCGCATCGAGGTGCGCCTCGACTCGCGCTCCAGCGCTCCGGTCGGAAGCGTCACGGTGTCGAACACCGGCGGCTGGCAGACCTGGACCACCAAGCTCATCGACATCGCCGGGGTCACCGGCACGCACACCGTCTATCTGACCTTCGCCAGCGACCAGTCCGACGACTTCACTAACGTCAACTGGTTCACCTTCACCCATGACACCGGTACCGACGCGTACGGCACGATCCAGGCCGAGAACTACCTCAATGCCTCCGGCCTGGTCATCGAGACCACCGCTGACACCGGTGGTGGTCAGGATGTCTGCTACGTCTCCCCCGGTGACTGGGCCGAATATCCCGAGGTGATGTTCGGCACGCAGGGTGCGACCCAGTTCGAAGCCCGGGTCGCTTCGGGTGCGGCCGACGGCGTCAGCGGCCTGATCGAGGTGCGGCTCGACTCGCCTTCCAACGCACCGGTCGGCAGCATCCCGGTATCCAACACGGGCGGCTGGCAGACCTGGGTCACCAAGACCGGCGCCATCTCCGGAGTCACCGGCACCCACACCGTCTTCCTGACCTTCTCCAGCGGCCAGTCCGACGACTTCACCAACCTCAACTGGTTCACCTTCGCACACTGATCGTGACCCGGTGAACGCCCGCGCC
>DATMTS010000089.1:0-5240 GCA_035564555.1 Humibacter sp. | reverse complement strand
CGAGAGGTACTTGTACTCCAGGAACTCATCGATGCCGATGCGTCCGCCCTCGCGCCCGAGCCCGGACTGCTTGACGCCTCCGAACGGTGCTGCCGGGTTGGATACCAGCCCTTCGTTGAGGCCTACCATGCCCACCTCGAGTCGATCGCTGAGGCGGAAGGCCCGGTCGATGTCCTGGGTGAAGAGATAGCCGACGAGGCCCCATTCGGTGTCGTTCGCGATCGAGATTGCTTCGTCGTCGTCGTCGAAGGGAATGATCGGGGCCACGGGACCGAATATCTCGGTCGACATGAGCTGCGACTGAGCGCTGACCTCGGTCAGGACCGTCGGCGGGTAGAAATACCCGGTGTCACTGTGCGGGGTTCCGCCCGCGATCACCCGCGCTCCCTTCGACACGGCATCGTCCACGAGTTGTTGCACCTTGCCCAGTCCGGCCTGATCGATCAGCGGCCCGATCCGGGTGCCGTCTTCGAAGCCGTCGCCGACGCGCAGGGCTTCCATCTTCTCGGCCAGCCGACGAGAGAACTCGGGTGCGATCGAGCGATGCACGAGGAACCGATTCGCTGCCGTGCAGGCTTCGCCCATGTTCCTCAGTTTCGCGACCATCGCGCCCTCGACCGCCGTGCTGATGTCCGCGTCCTCGCAGACGATGAAGGGCGCGTTTCCGCCGAGTTCCATCGACGTGCGCATCACGTTCTCGGCCGCCTGGGCGAGCAGAATCTTCCCGACACCGGTGGATCCGGTGAAGCTGATCTTGCGCGCGATCCCGCTTTTCATCCAGGTCGAGACGACGGCCGATGCATCCGTGGTCGTCACGACGTTCAGCACGCCGGCCGGCAGTCCCGCCTCCTCGAGTATCCCCACCAACGCCAGTGACGACAGCGGAGTCTGCGCAGCGGGCTTGAACACCATGGTGCATCCCGCGGCGATCGCCGGACCCATCTTGCGGGTGCCCATCGCGAGTGGGAAGTTCCACGGGGTCACCAGCACGCAGGGTCCGACCGGGGCACGGGAGACGAGCAAACGGTGCCGGCCGTCACCGCTGGTCGTGTAGTCGCCCGATATCCGCACGGCTTCTTCGGAGAACCACCGGAAGAACTCGGCGGCGTACGCGACCTCGCCTCTCGCTTCTGCGAGGGGCTTGCCCATCTCCGCGGTCATGATCGCGGCGAGGTCCTCGGTGCGCTCGATGACGAGTTCATATGCTCGGCGCAAGATCTCACTGCGCTTCCTCGGCGGCGTGCGGCCCCAGGCATCCTGGGCGTCGCCGGCAGCCTTGATCGCACGTTCGGCGTCGACGACGGATCCGTCAGCGACTTCGGCGATCACCTGTTTCGTCGCGGGATTCTCCACCCTGAAGGTTGCGCCGCTTTCGGCCTCGTGCCACCCGCCCTCGATGTAGAGCCGGTGTTCCAGCGAATCGATGATTACCTGTGCGTCCTGCGCGGTCGTCATTGTTCTGTCCTTTGCATGATGTGGGGTTCGGTAACGATCTCAGTGAACAAGTGCCGAAGGCAGAGGCTGACCCGCCGCGACACGCAACGCGGCGCCGAGCCTGCCGAGACCCGATTCGATCTCATCCACACTCACCGTCAGCGGCGGAACGATCCTGACGACATTTCCCGCCGGTCCGCACGTGAGCAGCAGCAGTTCCTCGTCGATGGCCGCTTGCTGCACGGCGGCCGCGAGCACCGGGTTCGGATCTCCGCTCGGGGTCACGAACTCGAGCGCCTGCATGAGCCCCAGCCCGCGAACGTCGCCGATCAGCGGTTCGGCTGTCTGCAAGTCGTTCAGTCCTCGACGAAGTTGTTCGCCGCGCAGTCGGGAGTTCTCGACCAGGCCCTCGTCTTTGACGACCTGCAGCGTCGCAACGGCTGCGGCCGCGGCGACGGCGTTTCCACCGTACGTTCCGCCCTGCGAGCCCGGCCAGGCCAGTTGCATCAACTCATTCGACGCGGCGATGGCCGAGATGGGGAAGCCGCTGGCCAATCCTTTCGCCGTGATCAGCACATCAGGCTTGATTGCGCTGTGCTGGTGGCCCCAGAACTTGCCTGTGCGGCCGACCCCTGCCTGGACTTCGTCCAGGATGAGGACGATGCCCATGGCGGTCGCACGATCGCGCAGCCCTTCCAGGAACCGCGGGGGAGTGGGAATGTATCCGCCGTCGCCGAGGACCGGCTCGATGATGAATGCCGCCGTGTCAGCGGGGGAGGACAGCGTCTGCATCAGATAGTCCAGTTCATCCAGTGCGAAATCGACCGCGGTCTCTAGATCCCATCCATAGCGGAACGCGTTCGGAAACGGAGCGACATGCACCCCGCCCATCAAGGGTGAGAAGCCCGAACGGAACTTCGTACCGGCGCTCGTCACCGACGCCGCGCCTACCGTCCTGCCATGGAATCCGCCATGGAACGCGATGATGTTCGGCCGGCCGGTCGCCATCCGCGCCAGACGCAAGGACGCTTCGACGGCCTCGGATCCTGAATTCGCGTAGAAGACGCTGTCCAGCCCTTCGGGCAGCACCTCGCCCAGCGCTTGGGTGAGGGCGAGCAACGGCTTGTGCATGACCGTCGTGAACTGAGCATGGATGACCTGGCCGATCTGGGCCCTGGCGGCCTCCACCACGCGCGGGTGGCAGTGCCCCGTGCTGGTGACTCCGATCCCGGTCGTGAAGTCGAGGTAACGCGTGCCGTTCGTCCCGTAGATCCAACTACCGGATGCACGTTCGACGACGACGGGCGTCGCTTGCTTGAGGATCGGGCTCAGTGCGGTCATGGGACTCTCCAACTATTTCGTGTATATTGTCAACAACATACAACCTACAGGAGCGTGGCTATGCGTGCAACGGTCATCTACGGGCAAGGAGACATCCGACTCGACACCGTGGCAGAGCCGTCGCTCTCCACCGGAAGCGACGCCGTCGTGCGGGTCGTTGCCGCGTGCGTCTGTGGGTCCGACCTGTGGCCTTACCGCGGCGCCACTCCGGTCGACGCCCCCCGTCGCATCGGGCACGAGTTCGTCGGGATCGTTGCAGAAGTCGGAGAACAGGTTCGCAAGGTCAACGTCGGCGACTTCGTGATCGCGTCGTTCTACGATTGCGACGCCTCCTGCGCCAACTGCCGCAACGGCGTGAGCAGCGCGTGCAGCAATATCACCTGGTGGGGCACCACCGATCGGGACGGGGCTTTCGCAGACGGGGCTCAGGGCGAATTCGTGCGCGTCCCCCATGCCGATGGCACGCTCGTGCCGACACCGTTCCTGCCACGCGCCGACCAGATTCCAGACCTCCTCGCGCTTGCGGATGTGATGGGCACGGGTTACCACGCCGCGATCTCGGCAGGGGTGAGTGACGGGAGCCGAGTTGTCGTCGTCGGAGACGGTGCTGTCGGACTGTGCGCAGTTCTGGCGGCGCGCAAGCTCGGAGCGGCTCAGGTTGTGGTCATGTCGCGCAACCCGGCGCGCCAGAAGCTGGCACTCGAGTTCGGCGCAACGGACGTCGTCAGTCTGCGCGGCGCCGAAGGGGTCGAAGCGGTGAAGACCGCATTCGGCGGAATCGGCGCCGACTGCTCGCTGGAATGCGTGGGCACGAAGGAATCGATGGAGCAGGCGATCGGGGCGGTCCGACCGGGAGGACGCATCGGCATGGTGGGAGTGCCCAACGGCGGTCCCGAACTCCCCATCCGGCACCTCTTCGCGAACAACATCGCTGTGGCCGGAGGGGAGGCGCCGGTGCGTGGATACATCGAGGAGCTCCTGAAGGATGTGCTCGACGGTCAACTCCTGCCTGGAGCGATCTTCGACAAGCGACTGCCGCTCGATGACGTCGCCGAGGCCTACCGGCTGATGGATCGAAGGAGCGCGATCAAGGTGTTGCTCGACGTCAGCCCGTTGTAAGCCGCAATTCCTATCACGTCGACCGAGAAGAGGTAAGCAACATGGCAAGACGAACACACCGAGTGGCAGCTCTGCCGGGCGACGGGATCGGCAGGGAGGTGCTGCCGGCGGCGCAACGTGCGCTCGATGTCGCTGGTGAACGGTTCGGCGTGCGTCTCGAATGGCACGAGTTCGATTGGGGCGCGGAGTACTTCGTCAGGCACGGCCGGATGATGTCCGTCGACGCGCTCGACACGCTCGGCGACCTCGACGCGATATTCCTCGGTGCTGTCGGCGCTCCGGACATCTCAGATGTGGAAACGCTCTGGGGAATGCTGATACCGATCCGCCGGGTGTTCGACCAGTACGTGAACCTGCGGCCCGTCAGGTCGCTGCCCGGGATCGAATCGCCCCTGAAGAACGCCGGCGAGGTCGACCTGGTGATCGTGCGGGAGAACGTCGAGGGGGAGTACTCCGCGGTGGGCGGCCGAAGCTATCAGGGACAGCCCGAAGAAGCCGCGTATCAGCAATCCCTGTTCACCCGCCGGGGAATAGCGCGAGTGGCACGGTTCGCGGCGGACCTTGCCGGAACCCGGTCGGGCAAAGTCACGTCGGCGACGAAATCCAACGGGATCATCCACACGATGCCGTTCTGGGACGAGGTCGTTTCCGAAACCCTCTCGAACTACCCGGAGATCCGATTGACCAGTGTGCTCATCGATGCGCTTGCGGCGAGCCTGGTTCTGCACCCCGCCCGTCACGACGTGATCGTGGCCTCGAACCTTTTCGGCGACATCCTCTCCGACCTCGCTGCCGCGATGGTCGGATCGATCGGCATCGCTCCCAGCGCGAACCTCAATCCGGAACGCAAGCATCCGTCCATGTTCGAACCCGTTCACGGGTCGGCACCCGACATCGCCGGGAAAGGTGTCGCCGACCCGATCGGCCAGATCTGGGCCGGCGCGATGATGCTCGAGCATCTCGGGCACCCGGACGCCGCGGCAGCCGTCGTCAGCGCCATCGAAGCGTCGTTGGCGTCCGGCGTCAGGACGCCCGACCTCGGCGGCACCGCGAGCACGACAGAGGCGGCGGACGCGATCATCGAGTCTCTCGTCACAGCCGACTGATTCAGCGAGCAGAGGAGCCCCGCAATGAACTGCCCTGACTTTGTCGTACCAACGACGATCGAGCCCATCGATCCGGACGTGCTTTCGTCTGTGCGCATTGAGACCGACTCGCTCGGGTCGCGTGAGATTCCGGAAGAGGCATATTGGGGCGTGCACACGTCCCGTGCGGTGGAGAACTTCCCTATCGCGAAGAGGCCCATCTCGGTGTATCCGGAGTTCATCGTCGCGTTGGCCGGTGTG
>DATMTS010000088.1:0-8793 GCA_035564555.1 Humibacter sp. | reverse complement strand
GAATGGACCGGTGCCCGACACGGCCGTGGTCAGGAGCGTCTCACGCACCAGACCCACGTCGAGCGTGATGTACGAGCCGACCGGGATCGTCGCGACGGTCGAGATCGTGGATGCGGCCGCCACAGCCGCCGACGCCAGGGTCGTGTTCGCCGCCGCGTTTCCTGGGGTCGCCTCGTCGAGCGCATCCAGGGTCAGCTTCGCGGTCAGCTGCGACGCCTGCTTGACGTCGAGCTCCCACGCGGTGACCTTGCACCCGGGGTAGGTGAACGCCTCCTGAGTCAGCACACCACCCGTGTCGGGCCGCAGTACCTGCGTGGTGAACGCCTTGCCCTGCAGCGATCCGAGGTTGTGGATCTGCCGGAACAGGCCGCCGCCGATGCTGGTCGGGGTCGTCGAGAAGCTGCCCAGCATGTGCTGCAGGAACAGCCCGAAGCCCGCGGTGGGGACGTCGAAGTTGATGTCGCCGTTCACCTCGCGCGCCACGATCTGACGGCGCGAACCGCGCTGCACCAGACCGCCGCCGCGCATGCCGGTGCCCTGCACGGTGTGCTTCTTCATCGCGAGCGACTCGGAGTCGAACTCGACGAAACGGGTCACCGCGACAGGCGTGCCGACGGTGGTCTCGGTCGCGATGCCGAGGGTTGCGGAGATGCCGGAGCCGACAGCCATCAGTTCGTTCCTTCCGTGGTGGCCGTGGTGGCCGGGTCAGTCGCGTCGGGTGTAGCGGTCGCGTCGGGCGTTGCGGTTCCGTCGGGCGTTGCGGTTCCGTCGGGCGTTGCAGTCGCGTCGGGTGCGGACAAGTCCGGCGCACCCTCGGTCATGTCGTCGGGCAGGTTCGCCGTCACGTCGGCGGACTTCGCCGAGGATGACGCGAACAGCTCGTTCGCCGACAGGTCCGCATCGGTGTCGATCACGTCGCCGTCGAGGACATGCACGCCCAGTTGCGGGATATCGACCACGCCTCCGGAGACGTTCTTGTACTTGGTCATGGCGCCTCCTCAGGCGAGATAGTGGTTACGGCAGTGGACGTCGAACTGGATCAGCGTCGAGCAGAGCGCCCCGCCGTCCTTTGCGGCCCCTTGGGTCTGCGAGATCCGAACGTTGTCGATCCACGCGTAACGGCCCTCCAGCAGCGCGCCGCCGAGCTCGCGATCCCCCGCGACGACGTGCGCGCACGCGTCAAACAGGACGATCGCCGCGTCGCGCGACGGCTTCTGCGCGGTGCCGGCCCGATCCGCGATGGCGAAGCACGGGATCGAGTAGTCTTCCTCGTTCTTCCCGAGGCCCAGCACCATCGGCTGCTGCGTTCCCAGGACGCCTTGGACATCCGTCGGCAGGGTTCGGCCGACCACGACCATGCTGGACGCACTCAGCGACGGCATCCCGTCGCCCACCACAGCAGCGGAGTCCACGGCCGCGACCGCCGACGTGAAGTTCACGACGAGCCAGTCGGTCGCCGCGCCGATCGAGGTACCCATCAGAAGACGCTCGCCAGTCGCGCGTACGGCTGGCACATCTCGATCACGCGGTTCGGGATGGCATAGCCCATGATGTTCGTCACCGGCACCTCGCCGTCGTCACCCGGCATGAACGGCGAGGTATAGGAGACCTGGCCGTGCGACCACCAGTGCCGGATCAGCTCGCCGCACGCATCCTGGATGACCTGCGGAACGACGGCCATGCCGAGCACGTACGTCACGATGATGTTCTGCTGACCGCTCATGAACGGCACGTCGATGCCCGACGAGCGGCGCACGATCTTGTGCGTGATCCGGTCCCACGTGTAGCCCCACGCGTCCACCGGTGACGACGTCAGCGGCTGTTCTGTGAGCGTGTACGTGATCGGCCCGACGGTCTCCGTGATTGAGGTGATCGACCTCACCCAGCGGTACGGGAGGACGATGGCGGTGCTGCCGCCGTCGAACATCTCCACCCGCGTCTGCGCGATGATCGGGCCCGTGATGAACTCGATGACATCCTTCGACGACGCGAGGAACCGGACCAGCCGGGACGTGTACGAGGCATCTGCGGTCAGGTTCAGCTGCTCGCGCAGGTCGCTGAGCGACAGCAGCCACAGCGCCGGCGCGACGACCGTGAACTGGTCCTGGTAGACGTCCGTCACCGCTCCCGTGGAGCTCCACACCAGCAGGTAGCTGCCCAGCTGCGACGCCACCACCGACGCGGTCGACGTCACACCCGGCGTCACCGTCGGCGTGGACGTCGTTCCATCCGGTGCGGTCACGGTGAGTGTGATCACCGAACCGGCGATCACACCGCCCGGGATCGCATAGGACGCCGCGTAAGCGTCGTTCTGCAGCACGCTCATCTGCGGCCTCCCGGGTTACTTCTTGTCGAGGTTCGGCACCTGCGTGAACAGGGCCTCGCGACCCTTGACGACCGGGTCCTTGTCGCCGACGACGTCGCCCTTCGCGACGAAGTGATTCACTCCGTCGGCGGAGGTGTAGTGGAACGGCTGGTTTGCCTGCTGCATGATTTCTCCTTGGGGGCCTGTGGAGGGGCGGCCTTGCGACCGCCCCTCCGGGTGACTCACTGGACGACGAGCGTCCGGAATGCGGCGGGCACCAGGGCGTCGGAACCGACGCGCCAGTACGCGAACCAGCCGGCCTGACCGGTCGGGCGCGCGGTGGCGGAGTCCTTCACCATCGGCTCGTACATCACCGTCATGCCGACGCGGTCGACGATCGCGAACTGGTCGAAGTCGCCGGCGACGGCGATCTTCGAGCCGGTGGTCGTGGTCGCGACCATGGACGAGGACTCCTCGATCGGCATGCCGATCACCGTCTCCGGCTGGCCCTGGCCCAGGTTGGTCCAGTACGACGCGCCGCCCGCGGTGTCGAACTGGCGGGTCTTGTCGATGATGCCGACGTTCATCACGACGTTCAGCGACTTCCCGTTCCGGCGCCAACGGGGCGGGATCGCCGCCTGCAGCGCGTAGATGTCCGCGATCGCGTACGTCGCCACAGCCGCGGTGGTGACGGTCGTGGTGGCCGCGATGGTGATGCCCTTCGGGACACCGCCCGTCCCGGCACCCACGGCGAACGCGTTCTCCTCGAGGCGGTCCTTCGCGTCCGTGAGGAGTGCGGGGAACTGCTGGGCGAAGTCCGAGTCCGAGAGGACTTCGTACGAGCCGAAGACCCAGGCCGAGGCCTTGTCTGGGGTGATGACCGGCTCCCCGAAGGTCGGGGTGTTGTCGCCGACAACGCCGCCCTCACCGATCCACGCCGCATTGACACCCGCCGACGTCACGCCCTCCCAGAAGTTGGTCGTGATCGTCTTGATCCGCGAGATCCGGCGGTACGGGTTCGCCGAACCCGAGTTCGTCAGGATGATGGTCGGGTCGAGGGTGACCGGGATGAGGTAGCCACCGTTCGCGCCCGTCAGAGACAGCGCGGCACGCACGGCCGACTGGTCCTCCGGGTCGAGAGCGTTGATCTCACCCTGGTTCTTGATGATGCTCTTGAACGCGCGGTGGTACTCGTCCGAGCCGGCGATGAGCAGGTGGCGCGAGATGCCGCCGTCGTCCCCCTTGTTCTCGTCCGCCTCGATCAGGCGAGTGACCTTCTCGGCGGCGTCGTGCGACAGCTGGTGCCGCGCGCTGCCCTTGGCCCACGCCTCGACCGCGTCGAACGCGCGGCCCTGCATGTCGTCGAACTCCATCGACCGGGTGCGCACGGCGCCCAGCGAATCGAAGGGGTCGCGCTGTGTGCGCACGATTACCTCCGGGCCGACCGGGTGCACGTTGGCCGGGTCGAGCGCGGCCGAACGAACGGCCTCGATCTTCTCGGCACGGGCGGCGAGCGGCGCGCGCTCGGCCTCGAGGGTGTCGAACTCGGTCTCGAGCTCGACGAAGCGCGCCGACTGCTCGTCGGTGGGCTCCTCGATCTCGGCCAGGCTCAGAAGTTCGGTGCGGATCGCGCCCATGCGCGTCAGCACCTCGTTGAGTCGCTTCATTTCTGGTTGCCTTCCAGGCTGGTTGCGGCGAGGATCTGCCTCGTCCGCTGGGACAGGGACAACCGACCCGAGTGCCCCGAGGGCGGCTCGTCGGCGCCGGCACCGGAAGGTGTGGCGGATCTCGCCGGCGCGGTCGCGAGACGCGTGGCGATGGCTTCGAGGCGGGACAGGAACACGGAGCGTTCGGGCGCGTCAGCGTCCACGTCGTCCGGGTTCGGCACGCCGAGAATCTGGGAGATGACCAGCTGCGCCTGGTCGAGCGCGGCATCCGTCTTCGACAGGGCGTCGACGATCGGGTCGAGTGCCCGGTCGCCTTCGGCGAGGTTCTCGAGGATGAGCGCGAGCAGCAGCGAGTCGGTGTCCGACAGCGTCGCCGCGGCGCGCACGCCCACGATCGCCGCCTCCGAATAGGCCGGGAACGGCGTGGGGCCGTACTCGCGCAGGTTGATCTCCTGACGCGTCACCGTCGGAAGCACACCGTTCGCGTCCGCGCGGAACCCGCCGCGCGGCTTCACCTTGTCAGAGCGGACGAACGAACCCGCGAAGGACTGCGACCGCAGCGACCCGTCCTTGATCGCCTCGAGCGTCGCCTCACCCAGCGGCGTCTTGTTGTACCTGGTCACCGTCAGGAGGCCGCGGCCGTCGGCGCGCACCTCGAGCGGCGTCCCGATCGGCATCGTCCCCGCATCCGACGGCGTGCCGTAGATCGTCATGCCGTGGTTGTAGAGCACCGAGAACCGGGTGCCCTTGTCGGCCAGGGTCTTGTTGAACGCGGCCGGATCGACGCGCTCCATATAGCGGCCGTCGGCGTCGGAGATCGGGACCTCCTGGCCGAACACGGCCGCATACGCCTCGACGGTGCGGCCGTCGCCGCCCGCACGGATCTGGATATCCTCGAGCGGGAAGGATCGCGTGAATTCGTTCACGGTGTGCCTCCGGTAGTGTCGGGCGTTTCGCCGGCGGGGAGCAGCTGCACCGAGACCAGCCCGGTGTGCTTCAGGAGCGTCATGTCGCCGCTCACGACGGCTGAGACGACGGTCTCGGGGTCATATCCGGCATTGACGAGGTTCATCACGGCGATCGACATCTGGGCATTGCCCTTCTGCCGGTCCATTTCCGCGTCCCGCAGCGCCGGAATGTCGCGGGTGTCGAACCACAACTCGGCACCGACACGCGGCGTGACGAACTTCCCGAGCGCCGCGCACGCGCCACGCCACAGCGGATGCATCGTCGAGTCGGCGAAGTTGCGGTACGCGGCGGCGTAGTTCGCCATCGTCGACGCGTCCAAGCCGCCCTGCAGGCCCGCCACGATCGGCGGCACGCCGGCCGCAGACGCGATCCGCACCTCACCGGCGTTCACCAAGTCGGTGAAGGTCATGTCGGTGAACTTCTGGCCGACGAGCGTCACGTCTGCGCCCTCGTCGATCAGCATCGTCTTGTGCGCGTTCTCGACCCCGCCGAATTTCGCCTCGAGCTGGTCGCTGAGCTTCTTCAGCCAGTCACCGTCGATCTTCTGCGGGTACTTGACGACCATGTTCGGTGTTGCCGCGTTGTCGAAGAACTTCTGCTTGTGCGTCGACATCGCCAGGTCGGCGTTGATCTCGCGCACCACCGGAGTGAGCCACGACATCCCACGCCACGGCGCCAGCGGGTCCGGGATCGGCGACCAGTGCGCCACCTCATCCACGGGCAGGAACACCGGGTTGCCCTGGCCGCTGTCGGTGTACGCGTAGCCGACGACCTCGCGGTACACATGGCCCGTCATCTCGTCGATGTTCTGCTTCGACAGGATCTTCACCCAGTCGGGACGCAGGCGCTCGAGCCTCTCGCCGCCGTTGAGGCTGTGGATGAATGCGTTGCCGGCGAGGTCGGCATCCTGGATCATCCGCACCAGCAGCTCGGACGTCGAACCACCGGGCCATGGGTTCTCAAGCAGCAGCAGCGACTGGTCGCCGAACAGCGCCTTCGTCGCCTGGTCGCGGTACTTGAACGTCGCCTCGCTGAACAGTCGAGCTCGCGCGTTCAGCACCGAGAAGATCGGACCGTTGCCCTGGTAGCCGACCGACGCATATCCGGCGAAGTCGTTCCCGATGCCCTCGCCGCCGTAGTTGCCGTTCTGGAAGTAGGTCTGCAGGAGCTTGTTGTTCCCTGCGCCGGTGAAGTTCGGGTCCGTCGGGTACGGGACGATCACCCCGCGCAGCCTGTCGATCAGTCTCATCGGCCCTTCCCGTCGTCATAGAACAGAGCGATGAGGCCGACCATGATCGAGCCCACAGCGATGCCGGCGCCCGGATGGACCCACCAGCCGACGCCGGCGCCGAGACCTACCGCCGACAGGATGAGGAGGACGAGAGAGATCCACGACCAGCGCACGGCCACCCCCTCACAGGAAGACGATCGACGGTTCGGATGGGGCGGATTGCGTGAGGGCCCACGCGGCGAGCGTCACAGCCTCGAGCGGACTGACCACCGAATCGCGTCGCGCGTACACGAACCCGTCGCGCAGCTTGTGCTCGCGTGCCCCGTTCACCGCGACGGTGAGCTCCGGCTGTCCGCGATGCTGGATGCGGCCCTGACGAACGCCGTCGACGAACTCCGCCACGGCCGTCTTGTACGCCGCCGTGTTCGCCGCCGTCACCGGGAGCCGTGCCGCGCCCATCGCGACCAGCAGCGTGCCGGCCGGGCCCATCTGGTCCACCGCGACGGTGACGATCTTCCGACGAGACGCGATCTCGGTCAGGAACGGGATCACCCAGTCGGTGCCCTCCTGGTGCGAGGCCAGGTCGAGCCGGATCTTCCCGTCGACCTTCCACGCGAAGCCGACCGATGCCCACTTCCGGTCCGGGGTCACCGCGACACCGACCGCGAGCGGCTCCTCGGGCTTCGGCAGGACGATGTTCGCCATCCCGGCTTCCCACTCGGCGACCCCGATCAGGGTTCCGAGCGCGCCCGCCTCCGGCCAGATCGACCGGCGTTCCTGGTTGAACTGCGCGAGCGCTCCGGCCGACATGAACGCGTCGTACTCCGCCTGGATGTACTCGAGCGTCAGGCCGCCGTCGAGCCCCGATGACGGGTTCGCGTCGAGCCACGATGCGCGGTCGGCGGGGTCCGATTCGGGATCCGACGACCATTCCGCGTAGCCGAGACGCGTGCCGACCTTGCCCCGGCCGCGCTCGACAACACCTCGCAGCACCGCGGCCCCGTCGTCGACCGTCCCTGCGTAGATCAGCTGCGGGTTCGGCTGCTTCGACACGACCGGCATGATCGCCGCGAGCTGCCGAGCCTTCAGCGCCTGTGCTTCGTCCAGGATCACCACCGGCGCGGAGAAGCCGCGGCCGCCGGATGCCGTGCGGGTCCGGTAGGAGAGCTTCTGGCCGTTCATCAGCTCGATGCGCTGCTTGCCCGGCGCCGAGTTCATCTTCTTGACGCGCTTCGACAGCCACGATGTGCCGTCGATGATCTCGCGCATGCGCTCGAACGCCTCGGCCGCCGTATCCGCCTCGTGCGCCGAGTGGATGATGCGGCGCTCACCGAACAGGAACAGCCCTGCGAGCTCGCGGCCCTCGAGCACGCCACCCTTGCCGTTCTGCCTGGCCACGATCAGGCCGAATTCGAACGCCGCCCACAGACCGTCGCGCCGGCATCCGAGCATAAGCTGCAGGCTCCGCGCCTGCCACGGGTACATCGGCTTGCCGACCTGGGCCATCAGATCGACGGCCTCGTCGGCCGCGTTCGACGATTCATCGGGTGCGAACTCGTAGCGGGGCGTCTGATTGCCCTCACTGACCAAGCCGCGCCCTCCGCTTCTCGAGCAGCTCATCGAGCGGGTCGGCGACGATCTTCGCCTTGGCGATCGCCGCATCCAGCTGGGCCGCGTGCTCGCGGATAAGCGCCGCGATCGACGACCCCGTGTCCATCCCGGCCGCCTCGAGCCGACGCGCCACGAATAGAGCGCGCTGACCTTCTGGACTCGCCAGCATCCCTGCCTGCTCGAGCGCCGCGGTCGTGACCGCGACCATTCCCGCGGGCTCAGGCTCGGGCGTCGGCGCGACGATCTGAACGATCGGCGCCAGGGCCGTCCCGCGTTTCGCTCGCTGCCGGCAACGCGCCGAACAGTACTTCGCACGCGGCGACTTCGAGTCGAGCGGACCGTGACACGCCGCGCACGACTTCACGCCGCGCTGCGAACGCTTCCGGCACCGGTCCGAACAGTACTTCGCACGCGATGATTTCGCGTCAAACGCGCCCCCGCACGCGTCGCATGAGCGGACCATCCATCGGCCCTCCCGTCCACGCGAGCGTGACAATGTCCGTGACTTCGAACCAGGTCTGCGCGATTTAAATCACTGGCGGGTCGGACGAGAGGTCGGCTCCGCGGATCAGAACCCCCCGCCCCCTACCTTCTGAGCGGCATCGAGGACGGCCCTGGGGTGCCACTGGCGGACTGGGCGGACAGTGGTCGTACCTCACCACGCGAGCGGCGCGACGCGGCGGCCTCGCTGCGCTGGTGCCTGGCTCATCGGCTTGTCTCCGCGTGCCTGGTTGCACCTCAGGTGTGCAGCGCACAGGTTGCTGATGTGCCAGTTGCGCGGGTCGTCCGGTTGCAGGTGCGCCTTCGGGATGATGTGGTCGCAGGACCATGACGCCGGGTGCGGGTAGGCGAGGCGCATGTCGATCGTGCGTCCGCACCAGTGGCAGACGTCGTCGATCTTCCGCAGTCGCTCACGGTTCGCCACATATCGCGGGTCTTCGTACACGCGCGGCGCGGTGCGTCGTGGTGCACGCATGTCACGACGAGTTCGACTGCTTGATCGCCAGCAG